>NZ_JBVIZC010000002.1:0-5106 GCF_055591945.1 Streptomyces sp. NPDC041191
CGTCGTCATGGCCCCGAGGAAGATCGCCCCGCAGATCATCGAGTTCATCAAGGGATGAGCTTGTCGTTCGAGCGGTTCGGCGGCGCTGGGCACCCTTCCCGGTGCTCGGAGCGGAGCACGCGCCCTCCCCGGCCGACCGCCGAGCCCCGAACGACCACGCCCTACGGGACAGCGCTTAGCCTGCGACCATGACCACCCCGACACCGGCCTCCGGGGCCCACCGCGCCGAGCTGCGCCGCGTCCACGGCTTCCTGGCCGCCTTCCACCGCCGCCAGGCGGCCCGCACCGTCGGCTTCCCCGGCGGCTTCGCCGTGTTCGACGACGCGTACGCGCTGTCCCGGGGCAACAACCACGTGCTGGTCGACGGGGAGACCGGTCCCGAGGCGCTGCCCGCCCGGGTCGAGGCGCTGATGGGCCACCTCCCGTACCGCCACGCGTACGTCCTGCGCGAGGAGGTCGCCGCGGCCTGCCGGGAGCCGATGGTCCGGGCGGGGTACCGGCACTCGGTCACGCTGCTCATGCGGCACGCGGGGCCGGTCCCGGCGCACGGCGGGGCCCGGGAGACGGACCTGGACGCGCTCCGCGGACCGGTCGCCGCGTCCTGGCGCCGCATCGCGCCGCACGCCCCGGCGGCGCACGTCCGCGATCTGGTGGAGCGGCGGACGGCCCGGCGGCGGGGCGCGGAGGACGTCCGGTTCCTCGCCTCCCACGACGCGGACGGCGCGGTGGCCGGGTGGGCCGACCTGTACCTGGACCCGGCGGGCGGGGTGGCCCAGATCGAGGACCTGGTCACGGACGGGGACCACCTCGGGCGGGGGCACGCCGGGGCCGTCCTGGACACGGCGCTGCACCTGGCCGCCGGGGCGGGCTGCGCCACCCGCTTCCTGACCGCGGACCCGGACGACTGGCCGCACCGCTGGTACGCCCGGAGGGGGTTCGAGACGATCGGCGCCGTCTCCTGTTTCGAACGGGACGGAACGGCAGGGGCGTTCGCCCGCCGGGACGATACGTAACAGAGATCGCGCGTACCACTGGCGTACACCTCCGATTCTGAGACTGTTCTGTCATGGCGCACTTCGCACTCGTGGGACCGCCCGACGCACGGAGACCCCGGCTCGGACGGCCCGTTGGAGGTTCCCGCACGTCGGCGGTGGGCGGCGTGGTGCTGCTCCTGCCGGACGGCGAGCCGATGTCGGGGCGGCGGGCCTCCCTGCGGGCCCACGCGGCGATGCTCCCGCTCGGGCGCGCCCTGGAGCGCGCGGGCCGGTCCGAGGGGCTGGCCGCGCACGTCGTGCGCTACCGGGCGCGGGGCTGGAACGGTACGGACGCGGACCTCGCGGCGGACGCCTCCTGGGCGGTCACGGAGGCGGTACGGCGCTACGGCGACGTCCCCGTCTGCCTCGCCGGGCACGGGCTCGGCGGCCGGGCCGCGCTGCGGGCGGCCGGACAGGAGGCGGTCGGCGCGGTCCTGGCCCTGGCGCCGTGGCTGCCGGAGGACGACGTGGCGGCGGAGCCGGAGCCGGTGCGGCAGCTGGTGGGGCGCCGGGTGCTCGTGGTGCACGGCACGAACGACGCGCGGACGGACCCGGAGCTGTCGTTCCGGTTCGCCGAGCGGGCGAAGAAGGCGAACCGGGACACCTGCCGCTTCGAGGTGCACTCGGACGGCCACGCGCTGCGCCAGTACGCGGCCGAGGTGCGGGCCCTGGCGGCGGACTTCGTCCTCGGCTCCCTCTTCGCCCGGCCGGTCGCCCGGCCGCTGACCGACGCGATGGCGGCGCCCCCGCCGCTGGGGCTGCGGATGCCGCTGGCGGTGGGGTTCGGGAGCGCGCGACGGCGGTGAGCCGGGCGTCCCGCTCACGAGGAGCGCGGGGGTTCCTTCGGCAGCAGGTGGCCGCGCCGGCCGAGCAGGAACTTCTTGAAGGCGGCCACCGGGGCGGTGTCCGGGTGGCCGTCGAGCCAGGCGACGCCGATCTCGCGGACCGCGCGCGGGGCGGTGACGGTCAGCTCGACGACGCCGGGGCGGGGGACGGCCGGCGGGGGCAGCAGCGCGACGCCGAGGCCGGCGGCCACCAGGCCGCGCAGGGTCTCGGCCTCCTCGCCCTCGAAGGCCACCCGGGGCCTGAACCCGGCCTCCGCGCACAGGTCGTCGGTGATGCGGCGCAGCCCGTACCCCGGCTCCAGGGTCACGAAGGTCTCGTCGGCGGCCTCCGCGAGCCGCACCCGCCGGCGTCCGGCGAGCCGGTGGTCGTCCGGCACGACGAGCCGCAGCCGCTGCTCGTCGAGGCGCCGGGCCACCAGGTCGGGGGCGTCGGGCACCGGTGAGGTCAGGCAGAGGTCGAGGTCCCCGGCCCGGAGCCGTTCGATCATGGCCTCGCCGTAGTTCTGGACCAGGGTGAAGCGGACCCGGGGGTGGTCGACGCGGAAGGCGCGGATGAGCCCGGGGACGGTCTCGGAGCCCATGGTGTGCAGGAAGCCGAAGGCGACCCGTCCGGAGGCGGGGTCGGCGTCGGCCCGTACGGTGTCGGCGGCCCGCTCCACCTCCGCGAGGGCCCGTTCGGCGGCCGTGAGGAAGCGGCGCCCCGCCGGGGTGAGGGCGACCGTGCGGCCCCGGCGGGCGAAGAGGGTGACGCCGAGGTCCTGTTCGAGCCGGACGATCGCCCGGGAGAGCGTGGACTGCGGGACGCCCGTCTCGGCCGCCGCCCGGGTCACGTGCTCGTGGCGGGCGACGGCGGCGAAGTACGCGAGCCGGGGCGCCAGCAGCGACCCCATGTCTTCTTCGTTACTGTTCGGTGACAGGCGGGGCCGTGACCTGTGCTCATGCTCCATGGGAACGATTACAGCAGTTCCGTGCATTGGACGCATGAAACCCGTCGGCCTACGTTCGTGGCATGCCTTCCGCCAGTACCAGGGCGGTCGCCACCACCGCGACCGCCGGCCTCCCCACCCCCGACACCCGCCTCGCCCCGGGCACGCCCGCCTACCGCCGGACGAGCCTCGCGCTCTTCGCCGCGGGCCTCGCCACCTTCACGCTCCTCTACTCCACGCAGGCGCTCCTCCCGGCCGTCTCCGCCGCGTTCGGCGCCACGGCCTCCGCCGCCTCCTGGACGGTCTCCGCCGCCACCGGCGCCCTCGCCCTCTGCGTCCTGCCGCTCAGCGCCCTCTCGGAGCGCTTCGGCCGCCGCGCGACGATGACCGCCTCCCTGACGGCCGCGGTCGCCCTCGCGCTCCTCGTGCCGCTCGCCCCGAACCTGGAGTCGCTGATCGCGCTGCGCGCCCTCCAGGGCGCGGCGCTCGCCGGCCTCCCCGCCTCCGCGATGGCCTACCTCGCCGAGGAGGTGCGGCCCCGGGCCCTGGCCGGCGCGATCGGCCTCTTCGTGGCGGGCAACTCGATCGGCGGGATGAGCGGCCGGCTGCTGACCGGCTGGGTGGCCCAGCTGTGGGGCTGGCGGGCCGGACTGGCCGCCGTCGGCCTGGTCTCCCTGGCGTGCGCGCTGGCCTTCCGGGCGCTGCTGCCGAAGGCCCGGCACTTCACCCCCGGCACCCTGAGCCCGAAGACGCTCGCCCGGACCGTGCGCACCCACCTCGCGAACCCGCTCCTGGCGCGGCTGTACGCGATCGGCGCCCTGTTCATGACGGTGTTCGGCGCGGTCTACACGGTGATCGGCTACCGCCTGGCGGAGGCCCCGTTCTCGCTGCCGCAGGGCGTCGTCGGCTCGATCTTCCTGGTCTACCTGGTGGGCACGGTCTCCTCCGCGGCGGCCGGACGGCTCGTCGGGCGGCTCGGCCGGCGCGGCGCGCTCTACCTGGCGGTCTCCACCACCGCCGCCGGTCTGCTCCTGTCGCTCTCCGACGCGCTGCCGGCGGTCCTGGCGGGCCTGGTCCTAATCACGGCCGGCTTCTTCGCGGGCCACGCGGTCGCCTCCTCCTCGGTGAGCCGCACGGCGCGGACGGGCCGGGCGCAGGCGTCGGCGCTGTACCAGTCCGCGTACTACCTGGGCTCCAGCGCGGGCGGCACGCTCGGCGCGGTCGCCTTCCACGCGGGCGGCTGGGCGGGCACGGTCCTGCTGGGCCTGGTCGCGGTCCTCGGCGTCGTCTCGATCACCCTGTACGGCACGCACAGCGCGCGCGTGGAGGAGCGGCGGCTCCGTCCGGCGGCGGCCTGACGCGACCGGCGCGGTCTTCCGGCGGGCGGACCGCAACCGGCAGACTCCTCCGTGCGTCTTGAGGTGCAGAACTCCAGGGGGTGTTGACGATCATGAGGGAATACATACGGCGGACGGGCCGCAGAGCCGCCGTCACGGCCGGCCTGACGGCGCTCGTGGTGCCGCTGACGGTGGCGCTCGGCGCGGGGACGGCGGAGGCCGCGTCCTGCAACGTGACGACCGGGCCGTACCAGAAGCAGGTGGAGAAGTTCCTGGGCCGGACGGCCGACGGACGCCAGTCGGCCGCCGACTGCAAGGCCATCCAGTCCTTCCAGAGGACGCACGGCATCACGCCGGCCGCCGGGTACGCGGGGACGGTCACCTGGCGCACCATGAACACGATGCTGCAGCAGAGGGCGGCCGGGAAGAACCCCAACAAGGACCGCAAGTGCCCGACCAACAAGGGCCGGATCGCCTGCGTGGACCTGACGCGGCAGCTCACGTGGATCCAGGACGGCGCCAAGCTGAAGTACGGTCCGGTGCCGGTGCGCACGGGCAAGGACGGGACCGAGACCCGTACCGGCCTGAAGAAGATCTACTGGCGGAACATCAACCACTGGTCCACGATCTACCACGTCTCCATGCCGTACTCGCAGTTCTTCGACGGCGGCCAGGCGTTCCACTCGACCACCAAGTCCATGTGGAACCCGCCGGGTTCGGGCGGCTGCGTGAACATGCGGCCTGCCGACGCGAAGGCGTACTGGAACCTGCTGCGAAACGGCGACGACGTCTTCGTCTACGGACGCAAGCCGGGAACCTGATCCCGGCCGGCTCCCGCTCCACCGGCCCGGGGGGGGTGCGCGGGGCCGGCCCTGGTCTGCGCCGACGGGGAGGCGGGGCGGTGGGGGCCCCGGCCCGAACCCCGCGAACGCAACAAAGACACACCCTCGGGGGGGAAAGGGAA
>NZ_JBVIZC010000002.1:5116-635385 GCF_055591945.1 Streptomyces sp. NPDC041191
CTGGGGAAAAAGGGGGAAGGATTTTTTCGGCGCAGGAAAAAAACGGGGACCGCGCCCCGGACGCCCCCCCCCCCCCTCTCCCCGGAGGAAGACCCCCCCCCCCCCCCGGGCCGGCACCGCCGGGGCGGCAGGCCGGTGGCCGCCCCGGCCCGACTACTGCGACGCCAGCCAGGCCGCCCCCGCGGAGTGGACGTGCAGGTCGACGACGACCTCCTCGCCCTCCCGGCGCCCGCGCTCCGAGATCGCCAGGCCGATCAGCGCCAGGTCACCGGCCCGGCTCCGCAGCTCGTACTGCTCATGGGTCTCCTCGTCGACGTCGTCCGACTCGTCACGCTCCCAGGCGGCCACCGCGGCCTCGGCCACGGCCCCGGGCAGGCGCACCGTGACGCGGCCGACCTGGGCGTCGACATGTTTCCCGATGGCCGCCAGCACCTTGGAGTCCTCCCGGTACCGGACGTACTGCTCCTGATCCGTCACGGGGCGAGGCTACCCGGACTCCCGGGCCCGTTCCGGCCGGATTACCCCGGTGAACCCGTGCGGCCGGAGCGCCGGACCCGGTAACTTCCCTCTCACCGGCACCGGACGGGTGCCGGTGAGGGGTGAGTGGGGTGTGACCCGATGAACGACGCCGCGGTCGTGACGACCGAGGAACTCGACAAGTACCGCCGTGAACTGACCGGTTACTGCTACCGGATGCTCGGCTCGTCCTTCGAGGCGGAGGACGCGGTGCAGGACACCATGGTCCGCGCCTGGAAGGCCGTCGACTCCTTCGAGGGCCGCTCCTCGCTGCGGTCCTGGCTGTACCGGATCGCCACCAACGTCTGCCTGGACGCGCTGAACGCGGGCAACCGGCGGGCGCGGCCGATGGACCTGACCGGCCCGACGCCGGTGGCGCGGGCACAGCTCGTGAAGCAGCCCGAGATCACCTGGCTGGAGCCGGTGCCGGACGGGCGGGTGCTGCCCTCGGTGGCGGACCCGGCGGAGGCGGCCGTCGCCCGGGAGACCGTGCGGCTCGCGTTCGTGGCCGCGCTCCAGCACCTGCCGCCCAAACAGCGGGCGGTCCTCATCCTGCGCGAGGTGCTGGCCTGGCGGGCGAGCGAGGTCGCGGAACTCCTCGACACCTCCGTCGCCTCGGTCAACAGCGCGCTCCAGCGGGCCCGCGCGACCCTGGCCGAGCGGGCGCCGGCCGCCTCGGACGCGGCGGACCCGCTGGACGAGGAGCAGAAGGCGCTCCTGGAGCGGTACGTGGCCGCCTTCGAGGGCTACGACATGAAGGCGCTGACCGCGCTCCTCCACGAGGACGCGACGATGACCATGCCGCCGTACGACCTGTGGCTCCGGGGCCACGACGACATCGTGGGCTGGATGCTGGGCGTCGGCGACGTGTGCCGCGGCTCGAAGCTGGTCCCGACGGTGGCCAACGGCTCCCCGGCCTTCGCGCACTACCACCCGGACCCGGAGGGCGGTTACAGCCCGTGGGCGCTGATCGTCCTGGAGCTGCGGGACGGCAAGGTGGCCGGGATGGACTTCTTCCTGGACACCCCGCGCTGGTTCCCGCTCTTCGAGCTGCCGGAGCGGCTAGGGGCCTAGCGTCTCCTCCAGCCCGGCGAGCCGGAGCAGGGCCCGCAGGTCGGGCCCCACTCCGCGAAAGCGGATGCGGTGGCCGTGCCGGGCCGCCGCGAGCCCGAGCCGGGCGAGGGCGTCGACGGCGGCGAGGTCGGCCCGTACGAGCGCGCCGGCCTCGCAGACCACCCCGGCGGGCGGGGCGGCGGCGAGCCGCGCGCAGAGGCGGGCGACCTCCTCCCGCCCGGGCCGGGCGGTCAGGGTCACGACGAGGGGGCGGCCGGTGTCCGGTTCGCCGGCGCCCGGCTGGCTGGTGTCCACGCCCGATGTGACCGGCCCGGGGGCGGAAACTCATCGGAGACGCCTCCGGTCGGGGCGGCCGGCGGGTGGAGCGGGGCGGCACGGCCCGACGACGACGGCCCCGCGAACCTTCCGGTTCGCGGGGCCGTCGACACGCTCTCAGCCGTTCAGGCGCCCGCCCTTGACCGCCGCGACGAAGGAGGACCAGCCGCCCTCCGGGAACACGAGGACCGGACCGTGCGGAGCCTTGCTGTCCCGCACCGGGACAAGCGAGGTGAAGTCGTCGGAGACCTCGACGCACGCGCCACCGTCCGGGTTGCTGTAACTGCTCTTGCGCCAAGTCACGGCATTCAGGTCAACGGCTCGCACGGCACTTCCTCCAACATGCGCAGGATGAACTTCCGCGACTCAGCAGGGGACAGGGCCATGTCGCGCACCACATCGTAGGCACGCCGCATGCGCTCGATCCTCGTGCTCTGAAGGTTCACAGCGCCGTGCCGTCACCACACGCTCAGCGGTTCAGCCGCCCGCCCTTGACTGCCGTGACAAAGGAGGACCAGCCACCCATCGGGAACACGAGGACCGGACCGCGCGGAGCCTTGCTGTCCCGCACCGGGACAAGAGAGGTGAAGTCGTCGGAGACCTCGACACACGCGCCGCCGTCCTGGTTGCTGTAACTGCTCTTGCGCCAGCTCGCAGCGCTCAGGTCGATGAATCGCACAACAGCTCCTCCAACATACGCAGGACGAACTTCCGCGACTCGGCAAGGGAAAGAGTCACGTCACGCATCGCATCGTACGCACGCCGCATGTGCTCCACCACCGCGCTGCACTCGAACAGTTCGCCTCCGTATCCGTGCTCCGTGTACGCCACGGTGCGCCCACCCGGCAGTCGCAGGAACCACGACCCGCACAACCCCGCATCCTGCGGCAGCAGCAGACCCGGATACGCCGACGGCCCCGCGAACCGGAAGGTCCGCGGGGCCGTCGCCACACACTCAGCCGTTCAGGCACCCGCCCTTGACCGCCGCGACGAAGGAGGACCAGCCGCCCGCCGGGAACACGAGGACCGGGCCGCGCGGAGCCTTGCTGTCCCGCACCGGGACGACGGGGGCGAAGTCGTCGGAGACTTCGACACATGCACCACCGTCGGAGTTGCTGTAGGAACTCTTGCGCCAAGAAGCGGCGCTCAGGTCGATGCGTCGTCGCACGGTACTTCCTCCAACAAGGCCAGGATGAACTTCTGCGACTCAGCCGGAGAAAGCGCCCGGTCGCGCATCACATCGTACGCACGCTGCAAGGGCTCGACCGACGTGCTCTCTTCGATCAGCTCGCCATGACGAGCGTTTTCCGTGTACGCGACGGTGCGCCCGCTCTGCAATCGCAGGAACCACACGTCCGTGCTGTTCAGGCCGTGCACACCAGCGCGCAGAGGGAGGATCTGCAACGTCACGTCCGGGCGCTCCGCCACCTCCAGCAGGTATTCGAGCTGCGTGCGCCACTCCCCCGCGTCCCTCAGCGGTGTCCGCAGGACTGCCTCCGACAGGATCGTCCGGAACGGCGGTGCGTCCTCCCCCTCCAGCAATACCTTCCGACCCATTCGGGCTTCGACCTGCTGGTCCAGCTCCTTGCCCTTGTATCCGCCCGCCGCCAGCAGTTCCCGCGCGTACTCCGGCGTCTGCAACAAGCCCGGCATCACGCTCACCGCGAAGTGCCACAGGCTCACCGCCTCGGACTCCAGCGTGATGTACCGCCGGTAGCGCTCCTTGAACTGCGACTTGTCCCCCGCCGCCAGTTCCCACAGGGCGAGCAGCAGCTCCGGCGTCCCGTAGAACGTGTCCAGGGCCCGGACCACGTCCGGGCTGCCCAGCGTCTCGCCCTTCTCCATCTTCCCGAACAGGGACCAGTCCCAGCCCACCCGTTCCCCGAGCTGCCGCAGGCTCAGCTTGCGACCGGTCCGGAGTATCCGCAGCTCCTCGGCGAACCGCTGGCGCGGCTCCTGGCTGCGGCCGCTGACCACTCGTCGCTGCGGCATAACGCTCTTCCCTCCGGGTCGCTCGCGCGGGTGGACCGTACGACGGGCTGTGGAAGGTGTGGAACCGGTGCAGCACGGCGGGGAAGCACACCCCCGTCCACAGCCGGCCCGCCCACCTCCAAGCACATCCTCGTCACACCTGGGCTACGCAGCGTAATCCACCGCATGTCATCGGGTCCGGGAAACGACCGAACCGACCCACGAGGAGTGAGCCCCATGACACCCGCCCCGCACCAGCCGACCACCACCACGCCCAAGATCCGGGAGGCCCTGGACGCGCGGGACGCCCTCGCCGCCGCGCTCTCCCGGGCCGGCGTCCAGCTCCCCGCCCTGGACGTCCGCACCCCGTGGCCGGACGAGCGCGAGGAGGACGCCCGTTACGCCCTCGTCCACCTCGGCGTCTGCTCCGCGCCCGTCGCCCACGCGCTCGCCGCCGTGATCACGAACGGGCTCGCGCGGTGACCCGCGAAGGCGACGGCGTCCCCCGCGTCGGCGCGGTCGTCCTCGACACCGCCCGCAACGTCGTGGGCCGCGTCACGGGGGCCGGGGGCGCGTACCTCCGGCTCCGCCCCCTCTGCGGCGGCCCCGCGTGGGAGGTCGTACCGGCGGATCTGCATCGCCTCACCGGCGCGGAGCTGCTGAGCGCCCTCGTCGCCGAGGCCAACGCGCGCAGCCGGCGGAACAGCGGTAACGGGCCGCCGTACGGGCCGGGCCCGACGGAGTCCGGGCCCGGGCCCTCCCCGTGACCCACGTGCCGTCCGGGGAGCGATCGGCGGCGGGCGGTGCGGCGGTGAGCCGCGCGCGGAGGCCATCGGGGGCACGGCGAGGAGCCGCCCGGTGTGACCGGGCAAGGAGGGGCGGGGAAGCACCGGAGGGACCCTGCGTACGCTGTCGATCATGAATCTCGACCCTGTCGAACTGGTGATCTTCGACTGTGACGGCGTCCTGGTGGACAGCGAGCGGATCTACTGCCGAGTGGACCGGGAGGTGTTCTCCGGTCTCGGGGCGGAGTTCACCGAGGCGGAGATCGTCGAGCGGTTCGTGGGCTCCTCCCACGAGGTGCTGACGGCGATCCTGGAGGAGCGGATCGGTCGCCCCCTGGAGCCCGGCTGGCACGAGCCCTTCCGGCAACGGTACGAGGACGCCCTGGACGCGGAGCTGACCGCCGTCGAGGGCGTCGCCGGCGTGCTGGACACGTTGTCCGTCCCGTACTGCCTGGCCTCCAACGGCAGCCACTCCGACATTCGGCGCAACCTCGGCCGCACCGGGCTCCTGGAGCGCTTCGAGGGCCGGATCTTCAGCGCCCGTGACGTGGCCCGGGGCAAGCCCGCCCCGGACCTCTTCCTGCACGCCGCCGCCGTCATGGGGGCCCGGCCGGAACGCTGCGCCGTCGTGGAGGACAGCCCGTACGGAGTGGAGGCGGCCCGCGCGGCCGGCATGCGCGCCTTCGGCTACTGCGGCGGCCTGACCCGCGCGGACCGGCTGGCGGGGCCGGGGACGGTGGTCTTCGAGGACATGCGGGTGCTGCCGGGGCTGTTGGGGGTCAGCCGGTAGGGAACTCGCCCGTGTCGAGGGTGAGGTCGAAGGGGGCGGGAAGGTGGATCTTCTCGCCGAAGGGGACGGCACGGAGGACGCGGTAGACGTCGGACGCGGGCTGCCCGTAGAGCGTGACCGTCGGCCCGCCCGGCGCCCAGCGGTCGACCAGGAGGTAGAGCGGCACGCCGGCTGTCGCGTAGCCGGCCGCCTTCGCGATCCGGTCGTGGTTCGCGTTCGACTTCGAGGTGATCTCCACGACGAGTTCCGCCTCCACGGCCGGGACGGAGTGGCCGTCGGACTCTCGCAGTGCCGCCTTGGGCACGATCAACAGGTCGGGGATGTACATACCCGCCCGTGCGGGGATCGCGACGGCCTGCGTCTGATAGACGCCCAGGTCGTCCGGGATCACCCGGTACAGCCTGCGCTGGATCTCTTCCGCGATGCTGTTGTGCTGGTTGGCGGGTGACGGTGCCACGGTGATGATCCCCTCGATGATCTCCACCTTGCAGCCCTCGGGCCCGTCCATCTCGTGCCAGAGGCGGACGACGTCGTCCCAGCCCTGCCCGGGCTCGGCAGCGAGTGCGCTCATGGTGTGCTCCTCGGTCGGTCGTCACCGATCCCAGCATGCCGAACGGGACCGGTGGGGGTCCACCGGTCCCGTTCGCCCGAAGGTGTCATCGGCACATGCCGAGGCCGTTACGCGATGCGGTCCAGGACGATCGGGGAGGCCGTGAAGTCCGTGCCCGCCGGGGCGATGTCCCAGGCGCCCTCCAGGGAGCCCAGGGCGTAGTCGAACTTCTCCGGGGTGTCCGTGTGCAGGGTCATCAGGGGCTGCCCCGCCGTGACCGTGTCGCCCGGCTTGGCGTGCAGCTCGACGCCCGCGCCCGCCTGCACCGGGTCCTCCTTGCGGGCGCGGCCCGCGCCCAGGCGCCAGGCGGCGACGCCGACGTCGTACGCGTCCAGGCGGGTCAGGACGCCGGACGACGGGGCCGTCACGACGTGCTGCTCGCGGGCGACCGGGAGGGCCGCGTCCGGGTCGCCGCCCTGGGCCGCGATCATCCGGCGCCAGACGTCCATCGCGGAGCCGTCCGCGAGGGCCTTCGCCGGGTCGGCGTCCTTGATCCCGGCCGCGTCGAGCATCTCGCGGGCGAGCGCGAGCGTCAGCTCGACGACGTCCGCCGGGCCGCCGCCCGCGAGGACCTCGACCGACTCGCGGATCTCCAGGGCGTTGCCGGCGGTCAGGCCGAGCGGGGTGGACATGTCGGTGAGGAGCGCGACCGTCTTCACGCCGCTGTCGGTGCCGAGCCGCACCATGGTGGAGGCCAGCTCGCGGGCGTCCTCGATGGTCTTCATGAAGGCGCCGGTGCCGACCTTGACGTCCAGGACGAGCGAGCCGGTGCCCTCGGCGATCTTCTTGGACATGATCGAGGAGGCGATCAGCGGGATCGCCTCGACCGTGCCGGTGACGTCGCGGAGCGCGTACAGCTTCTTGTCCGCCGGGGCGAGGCCGTCGCCCGCCGCGCAGATGACCGCGCCGGTGGTGTCGAGGACGTGCAGCATCTCCTCGTTGGAGAGCAGCGCGCGCCAGCCGGGGATCGACTCCAGCTTGTCGAGGGTGCCGCCGGTGTGGCCGAGGCCCCGGCCGGAGAGCTGCGGCACGGCCGCGCCGCAGGCGGCGACGAGCGGGGCGAGCGGGAGGGTGATCTTGTCGCCGACGCCGCCGGTGGAGTGCTTGTCGGCGGTGGGGCGGGAGAGCGAGGAGAAGTCCATGCGCTCGCCGGAGGCGATCATGGCCGCGGTCCAGCGGGCGATCTCGTCGCGGTTCATGCCGTTCAGCAGGATCGCCATGGCCAGGGCGGACATCTGCTCGTCGGCGACCGCGCCGCGGGTGTAGGCGTCGATGACCCAGTCGATCTGTTCCGGGCTCAGCTCGCCCTTGTCCCGCTTGGTGCGGATGACGGAGATGACGTCCATGGGGTGGTGCCTCTTTCTACGCGCATAGAAGGGGAAAGGAGGAGCGGCCCTCCCCATCGTGCCGGAAGGGCCGCTCCGAAGTGCTACGTGCTGAGGTGGTCCGGGCCGAACGCCTGCGGGAGCATCTCGGCCAGGGTCAGGAACCCGGCCGGGGTCTCCAGGACCAGCTCGGGCCCGCCGAACTCGTACAAGAGCTGCCGGCAGCGGCCGCACGGGACCAGGGACTCGCCCCGGCCGTCCACGCAGACGAAGTGGGTCAGCCGGCCGCCGCCGGTCGCCCGGAGCTGCGAGACGAGCCCGCACTCGGCGCACAGGCCGATGCCGAAGGAGGCGTTCTCCACGTTGCAGCCGGAGACCGTCCGCCCGTCGTCCACGAGGGCCGCCGCGCCGACCGGATAGTCCGAGTAGGGGGCGTACGCGTGGGACATCGCCTCGCGCGCCGCGACCCGCAGGGCCTCCCAGCCGGACTCGGGAAGACCGGTGCCGGAGGGGTCCGCGCTCACTTGCCCTGCCCCTTCCGGTACGGAAGGCCGTCCGCCTTCGGCATCCGCAGGCGCTGCGCCGACAGGGCGAGCACGAGCAGGGTGGTGATGTACGGGGCGGCGTCGACGAACTGGCTCGGGACCTCGTCGGTCAGCCCGTACCAGAGGAAGAACCCGGCGGAGAAGACGGCGGAGACCACCGCGGCCACGTACTTCTTCTTGTAGAGCTGCCACAGGGCGGCGATCACCAGGAGGACCGCGACCAGGAGCAGCAGCGCGTGGACGTTCTCGGCGCCGCCGCGCAGCTTGAGGCTGTCGGTGAAGCCGAAGAGGCCCGCGCCGAGCGCCATGCCGCCGGGCATCCAGTTGCCGAAGATCATCGCGGCGAGACCGATGTAGCCGCGGCCGCCGGTCTGGCCCTCCTGGTAGATGCCGGTGGCGACGATCGCGAGGAAGGCGCCGCCGAGGCCGGCGAGGGCGCCGGAGACGGTGACGGCGATGTACTTGTACTTGTAGACGTTGACGCCCAGGGACTCGGCGGCGACCGGGTTCTCGCCGCAGGAGCGCAGCCGCAGGCCGAAGGCCGTGCGCCACAGCACCCACCAGGTGGCCGGGATCAGCAGGATCGCGACGACGGTGAGCAGCGACAGGTTGGTGACCAGGCCGCCGAGGATGCCGGCGAGGTCGGAGACCAGGAACCAGTGCTTGGCCTGGAGGTCCTGGAGCCAGTCCGACAGCCCCGGTACCGTGATCTTGGTGATCTCCTCGACGCGCGGCGACTGCTTGGAGGAGCCGCCCTCGGCCTCGGCGAACGTGAAGTTCGACAGGTACTGGGTGAAGCCGACCGCGAGGATGTTGATCGCCACGCCGGAGACGATGTGGTTCACGTTGAACGTGACGGTGATGACCGCGTGGAGCAGACCGCCGAGCGCGCCGCCGACGAGGCCGAGCAGGACGCCCGTCCAGGGGCCCCACTGGTAGCCGGCCCAGGCGCCGAACCAGGTGCCGAGCACCATCATGCCTTCGAGGCCGATGTTGACGACGCCCGCGCGCTCGGCCCACAGACCGCCGAGACCGGCGAGGCCGATCGGGACGGCGAGCTGGAGCGCGCCGGAGACCTGGCCCACGGAGGTGAGGTCGTCGGCCCCGGAGACGACCCGGACCAGGGAGAAGAGGACGAGTCCGGCCGCGACGATCAGCAGGATCCACGGCAGGGTGAGCTTGCGGCGCCCGCCGCCCTTGGGCGCGGCGCTCGGCTTGGTGGCGGCGGCGGTGCTCATGCCGAGACCTCCTTGTCGGTCTTGAGGGCGCCGCCGGCGGCGAGTTCCTCGCCGACCTTCTGCTGCTGGCGGCGGAGGCCGTAACGGCGGACGAGCTCGTAGGAGACGACCACGGCGATCACGATGATGCCCTGCATGATCTGGGTGATCTCCTTCGGGTAACCCTCGGTGTCCAGCGTCGAGGACGCCTTGTCGAGGAACGCGAAGAGCAGGGCCGCGAACAGGATGCCGACCGGGTGGTTGCGGCCGAGCAGGGCGATGGTGATGGCGGTGAAGCCGACACCGGTGGGGAAGTCGAGGCTGTACGTGTGGGACTCGCCGAGCAGCGTCGGCATGCCGGAGAGACCGGCCAGCGCGCCCGAGAGCAGCATCGAGGTGAGGACCATCTTCTTGGCGTCGACGCCGCTGGCCTGGGCGGCGGACTCGCTGGCGCCGGTGGCGCGCAGGTCGAAGCCGAACCGGGTGCGGTTGAGGACGAACCAGTAGACGACGCCGAGGGCGAGGGCGACGAAGGTGAAGCCGTAGACGACGCCGTTGCCCTCCCCCATGTCGATGCCGGGGAACCAGCCGGACTCCGCGATCTTTCCGGTGGTGAGGTTGTTGGAGCCCGCGGGCTGCACGCCGAAGTTCTTCGGCAGGATCAGCCAGGCGACCAGGGAGGTCGCGATGGCGTTCAGCATGATCGTCGAGACGACCTCGGAGACGCCCCGGGTGGTCTTCAGGACGCCGGCGATGCCGGACCAGAAGGCGCCGGTGAGCATGGCGACGAGCACGATCACCAGGATGTGCAGCGGGCCGGGCAGCTCGATCGAGGCGCCGACCAGGGCCGACACCATCGCGGCGAGCCGGTACTGGCCGTCGACGCCGATGTTGAACAGGTTCATCCGGAACCCGATGGCCACGGCCAGGGCCGCCAGGTAGTAGATCCCGGCCTGGTTGACGATCAGCACCTGGATGTCGGAGTACGCGGCGTTGTCGATCATCAGCGTGATCGGCTCGATCGGGTCCAGGCCCGTCGCGAGCAGCACCAGGACGGTGAGCACGAACGCGGAGACGAGCGCGAGCACCGGGCCGGCGGCCCCGATGATCAGCTTGTCCTTGTCGAATTTCATCATCGGGCGTCACCGTCTCCGGAGTGCTCTTCAGTGCCTTCGAGGCGTCCGGTGGCCGCGCCGGTCATGGCGGAGCCCAGCTCCTCGGGCGTGATGGTGGCGGGGTCCGCGTCGGCGACGAGCCTGCCGCGGTACATGACCTTGAGGGTGTCGGAGAGGCCGATCAGCTCGTCGAGGTCGGCGGAGATCAGCAGCACCGCCAGGCCCTCGCGGCGGGCGTCCCGGATCGCGTCCCAGATCTGCGCCTGCGCGCCGACGTCCACGCCGCGGGTGGGGTGGGCGGCGATCAGGAACTTGGGGGCGTGGCTCATCTCGCGGCCGACGATCAGCTTCTGCTGGTTGCCGCCGGAGAGGGAGGCCGCGGTGACGTCGATGCCGGGGGTGCGCACGTCGTACTCGCGGACGATCCGCTCGGTGTCCTTGCGGGCGGCCTTCGGGTCGAGGACGCCCCGCCGGGAGTTGGGGGCCTCGGTGACGTGGCCGAGGATGCGGTTCTCCCAGAGGGGAGACTCCAGGAGCAGGCCGTGGCGGTGCCGGTCCTCGGGGATGTAGCCGATGCCGCCCTCGCGGCGCTTGCGCACCGAGACCCTGGTGATGTCCGTGCCGTCGAGGGTGATGACACCCGCGTCGGGGACGGACATGCCCATCAGGGCCTCGATCAGCTCGGTCTGGCCGTTGCCCTCGACGCCCGCGATGCCGAGGATCTCGCCCTTGTGGATGGTGAGGGAGACGTCGTCGAGGAGCTTGCGGCCCCCCGCGGCCTCCTCGTGCACGGCGGCGGAACCGGCGGGGTCCGGCGGGGCGGCGCTGGTCAGCGGAGCGGCACCGGTGGAGCCGGCCTCGGACAGGGTCAGGCCCTCCACCCGGAGCATCGGCACGTCGGTGACGGTCGACTCGCGGGTCTCCGGCGAGGGCAGCTCGCTGCCGACCATCAGCTCGGCGAGCTGCTTGGTGGTGGCGGTCTTCGGGTCGGCGGTGCCGACCGTGGTACCCCGGCGGATGACGGTGATGTCGTCGGCGACCTTCAGGACCTCGCCCAGCTTGTGCGAGATGAAGATGACGGTCAGGCCCTCGGACTTGAGCTCCCGCAGGTTGTCGAAGAGCGCGTCGACCTCCTGCGGGACGAGCACGGCGGTCGGCTCGTCGAGGATGAGGATGCGGGCGCCGCGGTAGAGGACCTTGAGGATCTCCACGCGCTGCCGGTCGGCGACGCCGAGGTCCTCGACGAGGGCGTCCGGGCGGACCCCGAGGCCGTACTGGTCGGAGATCTCCCGGATCTTCTTCCGGGCCCCGGCGCCGATGCCGTGGAGCTTCTCGCCGCCGAGGACGACGTTCTCCAGGACGGTGAGGTTGTCGGCGAGCATGAAGTGCTGGTGCACCATGCCGATGCCGCGCGCGATGGCGTCACCGGGGCTGGAGAAGGTGACCTGCTCGCCGTCGACGGCGATGGTGCCCTCGTCCGGCTTCTGCATGCCGTAGAGGATCTTCATGAGGGTCGACTTGCCGGCACCGTTCTCGCCGATGAGGGCGTGCACGGTGCCCTTGCGGACCGTGATGGCGATGTCCTTGTTGGCGACGACGCCGGGGAATCGCTTGGTGATGCCGTGCAGTTCTACGGCGGGGGGGCTGGACGCGTTGATGACGCACTCTCCTTGGCCGGAAGGAGCGGGAGCGGGAGGGCAGGGCGGGGCGAAGCTATCGTGCCGAGGAGACATCTACACGCGTAGCACTGCCGGAGAATGAAAATCCGTACGGGAACGGGGCCCGGCCCCGGTGGAGGTCCCACCGTGACCGGGCCCAGCGGTCGCTGACCTGCGGTTCCTTACGGAGCGGTCTTGACCGTGATCTTGCCGTCGACGATGTCCTTCTTCGCCTTCGCGACGGCGGCGGTGACGTCGGTCATCTTCTGGTACGCCGGGTTGGAGTCGGCCAGGCCGACACCGTCCTGGGCGAGGCCGTAGCGGACCTCACCGGTCTGCGGCTTGCCGTCCTTGACCGACTTGATCAGGTTGAAGACGGAGTCCGAGACGTCCTTGGTGACCGAGGTCAGGATGTGGTCCTTGTACTTGGCCAGACCCGCCTGGCTGTACTGGTCGGAGTCGACGCCGATGGCCCACTTGCCCGCGGTCGCGGCGGCCTCGATCGAGCCGGAACCGGCCAGACCGGCGGCGGCGTAGATCACGTCGGCGCCCTTGTCGAGCTGGCCCTGCGCGGCGGCCTTGCCGAGGTCGGGCTTGGAGAAGCCGTCGAAGTTCGGCGGCTGGGTCAGGTACTGGACGAGCACCTTCGCCTTGGGGTTGGTGTCCTTGGCGCCCTGCGCGAAGCCCGCCTCGAACTTCTTGATCAGCGGGACCTCGACGCCGCCGATGAAGCCGACGATGCCGGTCTTGGACGCCTTGGCGGCGGCGACGCCGGCCAGGTAGGAGCCCTGCTCCTCGTTGAAGACGAGGTTGGCGATGTTCGGGCCGGTCACCGAGGTGTCGTCGATGATGCCGAAGGTGGTCTTCGGGTACGCCTTGGCCACCTTCTCGATGGCCGGGGCGTAGGCGAAGCCGACGCCGATGACCGGGTTGTTGCCGCCGCGGGCGAGGGCGGTGAGGCGCTGCACCTTGTCGGCGTCGCCCTCACCGGCCGAGGGCTCGGCCTCCTTGCCCTTGACGCCCAGCTCCTTCTCGGCCTTCTGGAGGCCCGCGTAGGCGGCGTCGTTGAAGGACTGGTCGCCGCGGCCGCCGATGTCGTACGCGATGGCGGCGGTGACCGACTTCGTGTCCGAGCTGGAGCTGGAGCCGGAGCCCGACGAGGACTTGCCACACGCGGTGGCGGAGAGAGCGAGCGCCGCGGAGGCGATGCCCACGGTCGTGATCCTGGTGATCCGGCGCAAGAGGAGGGTCCCTTCAAGACTGACCGAAAGCGCCTCTTCCGGCGCTGGTTTCGCGGCGATCGTAACGCGCGTAGATGTCAGTTAAAGACCCGTTCATGAGTCGTTATCGGATCGTCGCGAACCGGTCGGTCCCGGGCCACCGAGGGCGTTCGGGCCGGTACCGCCGGTTATACCGGCGGGCGGCGGCGCCGGGACCGGGGCGTGCGCACGACACGCGGGCGCCGGGCCGGACGGGTGAACCGGGCGGGCGGACTCGGCGGGAGCCGTCCGGGTGGGAGGCGGTCGGACGGGAGGCGGTCGGACGGGAGGCGTCCGGACGGTGCCGGAACCGGGGCGGCCCGGGGCCGGGGGCCGTCCCGCCGGAGCCGGGCGGCGGCCCGTGGGTCCGGGCCGCCCGCCCGTCCGGCCTGCTGTTCGGGGGTCAGGGCTGCGGCAGGCCGTCGATCAGGGCCGCCGCCGTGAAGAGCTCCACGGCGGTCTCGATGCAGCTCTCGTCCACGTCGAAGTCGCCGGCATGGAGGTCGCGGACCCGGGTGTCGCCGGGGGTGCGGACGCCGAGGCGCGCCATGGCGCCGGGGACGTGCTCCAGGTACCAGGAGAAGTCCTCGCCGCCGAGGCTCTGCTCGGTGTCCTCGATCGCGTGCAGCCCGCGCCGGGCGGTCATGGCGTCGCGGAGCAGTTCGGCGACGTCCGTGTCGTTGACCACCGGGGGGACGCCCCGGACGTAGGTGACGGTCGACTTGGCGCGGTGCAGGGAGGCGATCTCGTCGATGGCCGCGTGCACCAGGTCGGGCGCGTCGCGCCAGGCCGGCAGGTCGAGGCAGCGGACGGTGCCGGAGAGTTCGGCGTGCTGCGGGATGACGTTGGGGGCGTGGCCGGACTCGATGCGGCCCCAGGTGACCGAGAGGCCCGAGCGGGCGTCGACGCGGCGGGCCAGGACGGCCGGGACGTCGGTGGCGACGCGGGCGGCGGCGGTGACCAGGTCGGTGGTGAGGTGCGGCCGCGCGGTGTGGCCGCCGGGGCCGTCGAGGGTCACTTCGAGCCGGTCGCAGGCGGAGGTGATGGGACCGGCGCGGAGGCCGATCTTCCCCGCGTCGACCTTGGGGTCGCAGTGGACGGCGATGATCCGGCCGACGCCGTTCAGGACGCCCGCCTCGACCGCGTCGGCGGCGCCGCCGGGGAGGACCTCCTCGGCGGGCTGGAAGATCAGCCGCACGGCGTTCGGGAGGAGCCCCTGCCGGTCGAGGTCGGCGAGGACGAGACCGGCACCGAGGACGGTGGTGGTGTGGACGTCGTGTCCGCAGGCGTGGGCGCGGTTGGCCACGGTGGAGCGGTAGGCGACGGTCTTGATGTCGGGGATGGGGAGCGCGTCCAGGTCGGCACGGAGGGCCAGCACGGGACGGGCGGGGTCCGGGGTGCCGATGTCGCAGACGAGTCCCGTCCCGGCCGGAAGGACCTGCGGCGCGAGTCCGGCCGCCTCCAGGCGGGCCTTGAGCGCGGCGGTCGTACGGAACTCCTGCTTTCCCAGCTCGGGGTGCATGTGCAGGTCTCTGCGGAACGCGATCAGTTCGGCGCGCAGGGAGGCGGACAGCTTTCCGGGCAGGGTGGCGGAGCCTGGCTCACGGGACTTGGGCTGGTTCACCTTTTGAAGGGTATGCCTTCGGGGTGGTCAACTGCCCGTTGATCACGAAAAGTTCAACCCGTTAGGGGAAAGATCCCTTGTTTCCGGGGCTTGAGGGGTCCTCCTTGTGGGTAAGCTCACCCGTTTTCAGAGCGGCTTCCGCTGGTTCCAGCCGGTGCGCCTCGGCCCCGTCGGTCCTCGGGTGCCTCCCGCCGTCCGCCCCGGTCCGGGTCGGCCGCTCATCCGTATTCGAGCCGGTCCACCTCGCGGGCCGCCGTGCCCGTCACGCCGGAGAGGAAGCCCTGGGCGCGCGGTGACGCGGTCGCCCGCAGCCACGCGGGCGCGACCTCGCAGACGGCGACCCTCACGCCCGTCCCGGCCAGGGCGAGGGGCAGGGTGTGCACGACGGTGGAGGGGAAGCTGACGATCGTCCGGCCGACCGGGCCCCGCCGGGCGACCAGTTCGAGGGGGAGTTCGGGCCGGACCACCTGGAGCCCCGTCTCCACCGCGATCCGGTGCAGTTTCCCGGCGCCCTCCCTGCGGTGGGCGAAGTAGCGGGTGGCGCCGTGGGCGCGGGCGAGCCCGCCGACCACGCGGACGTAGTGGTCGGCGTCGACCACGCCCGTCTCCACCAGCGAGGTGCCCACCAGGTCCGCGCCGCCGGTCAGCAGCGGCGGGCCGAAGCGGGACCGGGTCCAGGCGTAACCGTTCCCGGTGACCGCGACGCCCTCCGGGGCCTCCACGGGCAGCGAGGTGAAGACCTCGACGGTGCGGTTCCCGGCCGGGGCGAGCCGCCGCCGGGCGAGCGCCGTCACGGGGGCGAGCACCAGCTCGCGCGGGCCGAGGCCGCCGGCGCGGTGCCAGCGGACCAGGCGCTCGCCGCTGCCGAGCCGGGCGGCGAACTCCATGGTCGCGGTGCCGTCGTCGACCACGGTCAGGTGCCGGGGGGCGAAGAGCGTCAGGAGGAGCTGGACGTACCGGGAGAACGGGTCCCCGATGATCACCCGCTCCGCCGAGCGCAGCGGCCCGGCCAGCCGCCGCAGGGTGCGGACGAGGGCGCCCCGGCCGCCGCGGGCCTCCTGCCAGTGGACGGCGAGGCCCTCGTCGCGGGCCAGCCGGGCCATCCGGCGCAGCTGGCCCCGCGACATGGGGTCGGTCGGCGAGAGGACGACGACCGTGAGGGGGGAAGCGGCGTCCGCCGGTCCCCCGGTCGAGGGGGCCGCGCGGCCCCCGGGGCTCCGCGTGTGCGCCCACTCCAGGACGTTCAGAAGCTGGACCGGGCTCTCGACGAACGCCAGCTGCCCGGTCATGCGGCGACGGTGTCCTGGACCCGGCGGAGCTTCTTCATCGGGCCGAGCTCGGACTCGTAGACCTTCTTGACGCCGTCTCCGAGGGCCGTCTCGATGGTGCGGATGTCGCGGACCAGGCGCGTCAGGCCCTGGGGCTCGACGGAGGCGGCCTGGTCGGAGCCCCACATGGCGCGGTCGAGGGTGATGTGGCGCTCGACGAAGGCGGCGCCGAGGGCGACGGCGGCCAGCGTGGTCTGGAGGCCGGTCTCGTGGCCGGAGTAGCCGATCGGGACGTTCGGGTACTCCTCCCGGAGCGTCTGGATGACGCGCAGGTTCAGCTCCTCGGCCCTGGCCGGGTAGGTCGAGGTGGCGTGGCAGAGCAGGATGTTGTCGCTGCCGAGGACCTCGACGGCGTGCCGGATCTGCTTCGGGGTGGACATGCCGGTGGAGAGGATGACCGTGCGGCCGGTGGCGCGCAGCTCGCGCAGCAGCTCGTCGTCGGTGAGGGAGGCGGAGGCGACCTTGTGGGCGGGGACGTCGAACTTCTCCAGGAAGGCGACGGCCTCGGTGTCCCAGGGGGAGGCGAACCAGTCGATGCCGCGCTCCCTGCAGTGCGCGTCGATGGCGCGGTACTCGTCCTCGCCGAACTCCACGCGGTGGCGGTAGTCGATGTAGGTCATGCGGCCCCAGGGGGTGTCCCGCTCGATGTCCCACTGGTCGCGCGGGGTGCAGATCTCCGGGGTGCGCTTCTGGAACTTGACGGCGTCGCAGCCGGCCTCGGCGGCCACGTCGATCAGCCTGAAGGCGTTGTCGAGGTCGCCGTTGTGGTTGATGCCGATCTCGCCGCAGACGTAGACGGGGTGACCAGGACCGGCGGTCTTGGTGCCGAGGGTGCGCAGACGGGTGTTCATGATCGTTCCTTACGGGTGGGGCGGGTTGGGGGTGTCGAGCTCGGGTCCGAGGAGCCAGGCGGCGATCTCGCGAATCGCTCCGGCGCCGCCCGGGGTGACGGTGACCGCGCGGGCGGCGGACCGTACGGAGTCGTGGGCGCTGCTCACCGCGACGGGCCAGCCGACGAGGTGGAAGCAGGGCAGGTCGTTGACGTCGTTGCCGGCGTAGAGGACGCGCTGCGGGTCGATGCCCTCGGTCTCGCACCACTCCTTGAGGGCGCGGTCCTTGCGGTCGACGCCGTGCAGGACGGGGATCCTCAGCTTGCGGGCGCGGGCGGCGACGACGGCGTTCTGTTCGGTGGAGAGGATGAGGACGGGGAGGCCGGCGCGGCGCAGGGCGGCGATGCCGAGGCCGTCGCCGCGGTGCGCGGAGACGAACTCGCGGCCCTCGGCGTCGAGGTGGACCCGGTCGTCGGTCTGGGTGCCGTCGAAGTCCAGGACCACCGCGTCCACGTCGGCGAGGCCGGGGGTGACGGGCGTGTCGAGGAGCGGCGCGAGGGCGCGGGCACGGGCCAGGTCGTGGGGGTCGTCGATCTCCAGGACCCGGGCGGGGTCGGTGACGACGAGCGCGGTGCGGCCGAAGAAGCGGTGCCGGTGGGTGCGGAAGCCGGGCACGGCCATGGCGTAGACGGCGCCGGTCTCCAGGTACTCGGGCTCCCGGTCCTGGCGGCGGGGGCGGTGCGCCTTGTCGTGGTTGACGCCCTCGGCGCCCCGCTCGGTCTCGCGCCAGAGGAAGCCGTGCGACGGGGCGGCGGTGAAGGCCGCGTCGGCGGCGCCCGACACGACCCGGCCGGCGGTCCCGTCGATCTCGGCGGAGGTGAGGAAGGGGCTCGTGCACTGGACGAGGAGGACCACGTCGGCCGGGCGGCCGTGGGCGGCCTCGAAGGCGTCCAGGGCGTGCAGGACGGCGGCCTCGCTGGTGGCGGTGTCGCCCGCGATCCCGGCGGGGCGCCGTACGGTCCCGGCGCCGGCGGCGCGGGCCGCCGCCGCGATGGCGTCGTCGTCGGTGGAGACCAGGACGTGGGTGACGGAGCGGGCGCCGAGGCAGGCGCGGACGGCGCGGCCGACCAGGGGGACCCCGGCCACCGGGGCGAGGTTCTTGGCGGGCACGCCCTTGGAGCCGCCCCGGGCGGGGACGACGGCGAGCACCGTGGGGGCGGTCCCGGCGGCGGGCGCCGCCGGGACCGCGACGGGCTCCGCGTCCGGTGCGTCGGTCGGCTGCGCGGTCGAGGTCATCAGAGTTCTCCCAGGCGGCGGACGACGGGGGCGACGCGCTGCACGCCGTGGCGGTACGCGCCCCGCGCGGCCTCCCGGACGATCCGGCGCAGCCCGCTGTCGCGGGGTGCGGGCGCGGTGACGTCCAGGCGGTGGCGGGCGAGGATCCCGGGCAGGTAGCCGGGGGCCGTCTCCGCGGTGTAGTAGGGGGTGATCGGGGGCAGCGCGGGAAGCGCCAGGAGTTCCGCGACCCGGTCGCGGGCCGCGTCGAACGCCTTCTCGTACGGGCTGTCGGACGCGACGCCCTGGCGGGCGAGCCAGGTCTCGTCGGGCTCCGGGACGGCCCCCCGGTCGAGCCGGTCGAAGGAGGTGAGCAGGCCGGAGCCGACGAAGTGGTGGTTGCCGAGCGCCTCGCGGACTCCCAGGTCGGTGAGGACCGCGGTGGGGACGCGCCGGTGGAGGGCTTCGAGGGCGGCCGTCGAGGAGACGGTGACCAGCAGGTCGGTGCGGTCGAGGACCTCGCCCATGTGCCCGTACAGCAGGCGGAAGTTGGGGGGCGGAGCGATGTCGCGGACCAGCTTCTGGAAGGGGAACTCCTCCAGGTGCGTGGTGTGTTCGCCCGGCTTGGAGCGGAGCTTGAGGAGGACCTCGCGGCCCGGGTGGAGGCGGGCGTGGCCGACCAGCCGGCGCAGGACGTAGGCGCGTTCGGCGCGGGTGGCGGGGACGGAGGGCTGGGCGGCGAAGACCAGGGTGTCGCGGCCGGCCAGGGGGGTGTACGGGGCGCCGCCGAGGAAGGGCAGCGCGGCCTCCACCACCGCGTCGGCCCTGGCGCCCACGCCCTCGTACACGGCGCGGAAGCGGTCGGCGTCGTGCCGGGAGTTGGCCAGGACGACGTCGGCGCCGTGACGCAGCAGGAGGCCGTCCGTCAGCTTCTCGTAGACCACGCCGACGTAGCCGGTGACGATCACCGGGCGCCGTTTCGGGCGCAGGTCGGCCAGGCCCTGGAGGACCGCCCGGACGGTGCCGCCGACGAGGGCGAGGACGAGGACGTCGTACCCCTCGCCGCGCGCCTCCGCGTCCCGCACCGCGCGCAGGAACTCCACGCCCGTCACCTCGCGCGGGGCGGTCGTGGACGCCCCGGTCTCGGCGAGCTGGCGGGCCGTGGGAGTGGCCCGTCCGCGCAGGACGAAACCGGTCGGCGCGGCGGTCGCCGTCGTGATGCGGCGCGCGGTGAGGGCGCCCCATTTCCACCGGGTGTCGGAGTCGGCGAGCACGGCGACCCGCACCGCTTCTCTGGTACTTGCTGGCACGCCGAGGACGCTAGAAGGGCATTCCGCTGCGCGGCCCAACTGGGCCGCAACAGCCGGTGAACAGGGCGCCGCCGCGAGCTGAAGTGGGCCAACACCCGTTTGTGCGGGGCGCGTTCGCGTTCCGCGGGCATGGCGTTTCACCAGTCCGACGTCCGGTGTTCACCGGACATCCCTCCGCCGGTCGGGGGGCGTGCCGGGGCGGACCCTAGCGTCGGCCGCGTGGTCAAGCTCTCCGTCGTCGTGCCGTTCTTCAACGTGCAGACATACGCTCCCGACACCCTCACGAGCCTGCGTGCCAACGCCCGCGAGGACTTCGAGTTCCTGCTGGTCGACGACTGTTCGTCGGACGGGACCCCGGAGCTCCTCGAACGGGCCGCGCGCGAGGTCCCGGGTGCCGTCCTGATCCGGCACGCGCGCAACGAGGGCCTCGCCACGGCCCGGAACACCGGCCTCGACGCGGCCCGCGGCGAGTACGTCGCCTTCCTCGACGGGGACGACTGGCTCGCCCCGGGGTACTACGGGCGGCTCGTGGTGGCGGCCGAGGGGCTGGGCTGCGACTTCCTGCGCACCGACCACGTCTCCGTCACCGGCCGCGACCGGACGGTCCGCCGGGTGCCGGTCCCCCGGCGCGGCGAGGTGCTGCGGCCCCGGGACGCGATCCTGCCGTCGCACCGGACGACCTCGGTCGACTACCCGTACGCCTGGGCCGGGATCTACCACCGGCGGCTCCTCGAACGGGGGCTGCTGCACTTCCCGCACGGTCTGCGGACGGCCGAGGACCGGCCGTGGATCTGGAGGCTGCACCGCGAGGCGGAGTCCTTCGCGGCCGTCGGCGAACTCGGCGTCTTCTACCGGCGCGGGGTGGCGACCTCCCTCACCCAGATCGGCGACGTCCGGCAGCTGGACTTCGTCCGTGCCTTCGACCGGGTGATCGAGGAGACGGCGCGGGACCCGGAGGCGGACCGGCTCCTGCCGAAGGCCGTGCGCACCTACTGCGCGGTGATCGCCCACCACAACGGCTCGGCCGAGCGGTTCGAGCCGGAGGTGGCGCGCCGGCTGAGGGCGATGAGCGCGGGAGCCCTGCGGCGGATGCCGCAGGACGTCCTCGACGAGGCCCTGACGGCGATGGGCGGCGACCGCGCGGCGATGCTGCGCCGGCTGCGCCGCCGCCGGCCGGCGCCGCCGCCGGCGGAACCGGGAACGGCCGGACCGGGACCGGCGGGACCGGGACCGGCGGGACCGGGACCAGGGTCGGGGCCGGGGCCAGGGTCGGGACCGGCCGGACCGGCGGCCCCCGCCCCGGCGGAGGTGGCCGCGTGAGCCCCCGCCGCACCACCCAGATCTTCTGCGCCTCCACCCTCTACGGGGTGGTGACGCTCGCCGCCGCGATCGACAGCGGCCGCTTCGGCCCCGCCGACCGGCGCCTCCTCCTGGTCACCAACAACGCGCCCGTGCCGGAGACGACGCCCGCCCCGGACGAGGCCGAGGGCTTCGCGCGGCTGCGCGACCGCTTCGACTCCGTCCTCTCCTGGAACGAGACGATCTCCCCGCTCCACCCGGGCGGCTGGACCCCCCGCGCGAGCGACCTGCCGCTCCTCCAGCGCCATCTGCGCACGCTCTGGGACCTCGGGGACGACCGGGTCGAACTGGCCCTGGAGTCGATCCAGGTGACGCCCGCGCTCGCCGTCGCGCAGCTGCTGCCCGAGGCGTCGATCACCGTGTACGCGGACGGCCTGATGAGCTACGGGCCGACCCGCAACAAGATCGACCCGCTCATCGGCGGGCGCGTGTCCCGGCTGCTCCACCTGGATCTCGTCCCCGGACTCGCACCGCTGCTGCTCGGGGAGTTCGGGGCGGTGCCGGAGACCGTGCCGACGGAGGCGTTCACCCGGTGCGTCGAGGAGCTGGCGGGGCCCCCCGCCGCCGGGGCGGTCCCGGAGGAGGGCGGGGGCCCGGCGCTGCTCCTCGGCCAGTACCTGGCGGCGCTGAACCTGCTGACGGCCGCCGAGGAGGAGGAGCTGCACCTGCGGATGGTCCGGGGCGCGGTCGCCCGGGGCCACCGGCGGCTCGTCTTCAAACCGCACCCGACGGCCCCGGACTCCTGGTCGCGCGCGCTCGTGCGGGCGGCGAAGAAGCTGGGCGCGGAGCTGACGGTCGAGGACCGGCCCGTCCTCGCGGAGGTGCTCTACCGCGAGCTGCGGCCCGCCCTCGTCGTCGGCTGCTTCTCGACGGCGCTGCTCACGGCCCGGACGTTCTACGGGCTGCCGGTCGCCCGGGTCGGCACGCGCGCCCTGCTGGAACGGCTCGCCCCGTTCCAGAACAGCAACCGCGTCCCGCTGACGGTCGTGGACGCGGTGGTCCCGCCGCTGTTCGACGACGGTCCGGAGGGAGGCGGCGGGATCGGCACGGAGGAGCTGAACGACCTGGTCGCGGCGGTCGGGTACGCGATGCAGCCGAAGATCCGGCCGGAGCTGCGGGAGGCGGCGGTGCGGCACCTGTCGGGGCCGCTCGCCGGGCGCACCCGGCACCACTTCGGCCTGCGCCGCCTCACCGTCCTGAACCTCCCGGGCGGCCTGCCCCTCCCCCGGCACCCGAAGGTCCGCCGCCTGGCCCGGCGGGCGCTGCGGCTGCGCAGGGCGCTGAAGCGGTAGCCGGGAGGGGCGGGGCGGCGGCCCCGGGACCCGTGCGGGGGTCCCGGGGCCGCCGGGGGGGCGGGCGCGGCCGGTCAGGCGCGGACGACCGGCTCCTGGAGTTCGGTCACCCACCGCGTCCGGTCGTCCGGGCACTCCAGGTACAGCTCGCGGGCGTACCCGGCGGAGGCGTACCCGTGGGTGTCGATCCAGGTCGCCAGGGTCTGCGCGGTCGGCAGCAGGTCGTCCATCGCACCGTGGTGGACGACGGTCGCGGCCTCCTCGATGCCGGGGAGCACGTGCACGAGGACGCCCTCCACGGCCGTGCCCTCGGGGACGGTCGTGCCGGCGTGGACGACGACCGACCCGTCGCCCCGGCCCGCGTCCTCGTAGTACGCGATGCCCGGGCCGAAGCCGGTGAGGCCCGCGCCCTCGAGCCGGCCGCACAGCTCCTCGTACAGCGGCCCGATGACCGGGGAGATGTCCTGTGGGCCGAAGCTCGCGGCGACCGCGCTCAGTTCGGCGATCCGCACGGCGGGGATCTTCTTGACGACGACTTCCTGGGTGGACATGCGTCCCTCGCTCTCGATGGCCCGGAGCCTCGCGTCGACCCGGTCGAGCCGGGCCCGCGCCTCCGCCATGGCCGTTTCCAGCTCGGTCCGGCGCAGGCGCAGCATGCCCCGCAGCTCGTGCGCGTCGATCCGCTCGTCGAGGACGGCCCCCACCTGTTCGAGGGTGAAGCCGAGGTCCTTGAGCGCGATGACGCGGTTGAGCCGTGCGAGCTGGTCCGCGGCGTAGAAGCGGTAGCCCGTGTGCGGGTCGACCCGGGCCGGGCGCAGCAGTCCGACGGCGTCGTAGTGACGCAGCATCCGGACCGACACCCGCCCGTGCCGGGCGAAGTCTCCGATGGTGAACATGACGACCCCTACGGAACGGCCTCACACGGTGTGAGGGTCAAGCGGCGCCGGCGAGCGAGAGCTTCGCGGCGAAGCCGAGGAAGAGGAGGCCGGCCGCCGAGGTCGCCCCGGCGGAGAGCCGGCGACGGCGGCGGAAGGCGGCGGCGAGGCGGGTGCCGCCGAGGATCAGGGCCGTGAGGTAGAGGAAGCTGCCGAGCTGGAGCAGGGTGCCGAGGAGCAGGAAGGAGAGCGCCGGGTGGGCGTAGGAGGGGTCCACGAACTGCACGAAGAAGGAGAGCAGGAAGAGGATCGCCTTCGGGTTGAGCAGGCTGATGACCAGCGCGCGCCGGTACGGGCGTTCGGCGGGGGCCGCCGGGGCGCCCGCGGGCTCCTCCGGGGCCGCCTCCGCCCGCGAGCGCCACATCGCCGGGGCCGCCCGCAGCATCCCGTACGCCATCCAGGCCAGGTACCCGGCGCCCGCGTACTTCACGATCATGAAGAGCGCCGGGGTGGTCCGGAGCAGGGAGGCCGCGCCGAGGGCGGCCAGGGTCATGAGGACCGCGTCGCCGGTGAAGACGCCGGCGGCGGCCCGGTACCCGGTCCGGGCGCCCCTGCGGGCGGCGACGGACAGGACGTACAGGGAGTTCGGCCCCGGCAGGAGGATGATGAGGACGAGGCCGGCGAGATAGGTCGGCAGATCGGTGACACCCAGCATGCGCGGAGTCTCGCACGCGGGTGCGACACTCCGCCGCCGTGTTCCACGGGGTGGAAGAGCGGGCGCCGGGGCACGGCCGCCCCTCCCGCGCGGCGGACGGTTCGCGGCCCCGGTGCGCAACCGCACGCGTGCGGGAAGCATCCCCTTCCGTACAGAAGGATTTTCCGGGGGGCAGAGATGAAGCGGTCCGTGGCCGTCATACGCAGAGGCGTCGTGCGCAGGGGTGTCGTGCGCAGGGGTGTCGTGCGCAGAGTGGTACTGGCAGGGGTCTCGGTGGCGCTCGCCGCGGGCTGTACGGCCCAGGCGGCCGGTACGGGGAGCGCCGGGGGCGCGGGAGGCGGCTCCGCGCGTCCTCCGGCGAAGGCGTCGGCGCCCGCCGCTCCCGGCGCCGCCTCCTCCCGCACCCCGTCTCCCGGCCCGTCCGGTCCTGCCCCGTCCGGTTCCTCCCCGGCGGCCGACGGCAAGCCGGGGGCCCGGGTCCTGATGGACGACGGGGACGAGAACGAGAAGGTGCGCGAGCTCCAGGCGCGGCTGCGGCAGCTCGGCGTCTTCGACCGCGCCCCCACCGGTTTCTACGGGACCATGACGGCCGCCTCGGTCAAGGGCTTCCAGAAGAAGCAGGGACTGCCCCGCACCGGCACGGTGGACGGGACGACCTGGGAACGGCTGCTCGCGGCGAGCCGGAAGCCCACCGCCGACGAGCTGAAGCCGTCGACCACCAACGCCCTGGACGCCCCGGCCCCGGCGTGCCTGACCGGCCGGGTGCTGTGCGTCAGCAAGGAGAGCCGGACCCTCGCCTGGATGATCGACGGCAAGGTCGTCTCGTCCATGGACGTCCGCTTCGGCTCGGAGAACACCCCGACCAGGGAGGGCACGTTCCGCGTGGGCTGGAAGGCCCGCGCGTGGACGTCGACGCTCTACCACACGCCCATGCCGTACGCGATGTTCTTCAGCGGCGGCCAGGCCGTGCACTACTCGGCGGACTTCGCGGCCCGCGGCTACGCCGGCGCCTCGCACGGCTGCGTCAACGTCCGGGACCGGGCCAAGCTGGCGGCCCTCTTCGAGCAGGTGAGGGTCGGGGACAAGGTGGTCGTCCACTGGTAGCGGCGCCGGAAGGGAAGGGGCGCGGGTGGGACCGGGGGAACGTGTCCCACCCGCGCCGGGTGCGACGAGCCGCAGGTACGGGGGGAACCCGGCTCGCCGCACGGCCGATGACCAGTCGGCATCCCTTACTGCGCCGCCGGGCCGGGAAGTGTTACACCGGCCCCGGCGCGTGGGCCGGGGCGGCGGCCTTCGCGGCCTTCCCGGGCTTCCCGGTCCCTGCGGGCGTTCCCGGTCCTGCGGGCGTTCCCGCCCCAGCGGGCTTTCCCGCACCCACCGGCGTTCCCGTTCCTCCGGCCCTCGCGGGGGCCGGGGAGGCTCCGGGCCGGCCGGTGGAGGGTCCCGCCGGGTTCCGGGCGTCGGCGCGACTGCTCCCGTTCCCGTTCCCGCGTCCGCCGTCGTTCCCGGAGGCCGGGGGCTCCTGGTCGCCGCCGCGCCCGCCGCCGTCCTCCGTGTCGCCCCGGGACGTGTCCGGAGGGGTGTTCCCGGCGGGGCCGGCGAGAATCCGGTCGCAGTAACGGCGCAGGGTCTCGCCGTTGCGCAGGGCGCCCGCGAGCTGCCGCCGGCCGTTGCCGTCGAGCTTCCCCGAACGGTAGGCCCGGCACGCCTTGAGGGCCTTCTCCCGGGCGTCCGCGCCACCGGTGTCGTCCTGGCCGCCCGTACGGCCGGGGCCGTCCTCCCCGTCCGGGTCCGCCGCGCCGCCGTCCGGCCCCCGGGTGCCGTTCCGCTTCGGCTCGCCGGGGCCGGTTCCGTCCGGTGCCGGAGTGCGGGACGACGCGGTGCCGTCGCCGCCCGTGCCCGCGCCCGTACCGGCGTCCGTACCGGCGGAGGGGGACGCGCCGGGTGTGCGGTCGCCGCCGCGCGGCAGACCCCCGGAGGTTCCGGGGTCCCGGAGCGTCCCGGGTCCCGGGGAGGCGGGCGGCCGGGCGGTGTCCCGCGCCGTGACGGAGGTGGCGGGCGAGGGGCCGGTCAGGGGGAGGACGCCGGTGCCGGCCGCGACGGCGACCCCGCCGACCGCGACGGCGGCGATCGCGGCGGCCAGGCCGTACCGGGTGGAGCGGCCCCAGCGGCGGGGCGGGGAGGCGCGGCGGGCGAGCCGTACCCGACCCGGGCCGGCGGAGGCGGAGGCGCGGGCCGCCGACGCCTCCCGGAAGGCGGCGAGCGCCGCCGCCTCCCCGGGCAGTTCGGCCCCGGCAGTGGGGGTGCGGACGGCGTCGAGCGCTTCGGCGAGGCGGGCCGCCCGGACCCGCCCGGAGTCGCCGGCGGATGCGGCGGGTTCGACCGGGTCGCCGCGGAGCAGTCGCTCGGCGGCCTCCTGATCGAGCCACGGGTACCGGTCGTCGGCCATCACATGTCCTTCTGCGTACGCGGCCGTGTTCGCGTCACACCGTCGGGGGCGATCGGCCCCGGCCTCCGGCCGCGCTGCGGAGGCACGCCGTCCAGCGGGGCCACGCCCCCGCCGTCGGTCCCGAGGAGTTCGGCGAGCTTCTTGAGGCCCCGGTGCGCGGCGGTGCGCACGGCGCCGGGGCGCTTGCCCAGGGTGTCGGCGGCGCTCTTGGCGTCCAGCCCGACGACCACGCGCAGCACGACGGCCTCGGCCTGGTCCCGCGGGAGCCGGGCGATCAGGTCCATGGTGTGTCCGGTGGCCAGGGCCTCGATCGCCTCGTCCGCGGTGTCGGACTCGGCCGGCCTGTCGGTGAGTTCGGTCTCGTCGGCGCCCACGACGGGGCGCCGGCCGCGCGTCCGGATGTGGTCGAGGGCGCGGTTGCGGGCGATCCGGGCCGCCCAGCCCCGGAAGCGGTCCGCGTCGCCGCCGAAGCGGTCGAGGTCGCGGGTGATCTGGAGCCACGCCTCGGAGGCCACGTCCTCGGCGTCGCCGTCGCCGACCAGTGTGCGTATGTAGCCGAGCAGCCGGGGGTGCACGGCGCGGTACACAGCGCGGAAGGCGTCCTCGTCCCCCTGCTGTGCGGCGAGCACCGCGGCCGTCAGCTCCGCGTCGTCCCCCAGCACTCCCCAAACCCTGTCCGTCGTTCGCGTCGTCACGGCCGGTCGTCGCCGCCACGCCGCCCAGGGACCGTCCCGCGGATCGCGGGCGCGCGGACCCCGGCGCACCCGCACGCTACGTCGTGTCCCGGCACCGCGTCCACGCGCCCCCGGAACCGGGCGCGACTCGCAACCATCCGGTGACCGGACCGGGTGTGACAGAAAGTCCTCCCCCGGCGCTGAAAGGAGTACGGAACCGTGCTGCGGCTCCGTCGACGACGACCGGGGCCTCTCCTGTGGGGGGTGGCGGCCCCGGTCGTCTTCTCTTCCGCCCCCTTTCGCCCACTTTCCCCGCCCTTCCCTGCCCCTTTCCCGCCCCCTTCGCCGGCCCCGGGAAGCGCACACCCCACCAACTGACAACCAACGGTTGACACCCTTCTGTTGTCAACCTACGGTTGCGTCATGACGAATCCCGTCCGTCCGAAGATCCCCGTCCGCCTCGACGAACTCATCGAGGCCATCAAGAAGGTCCACCCCGACGCGCTGGACCAGCTCTCCGACGCGGTCATCGCGGCGGACCACCTCGGAGACATCGCCGACCACCTCATCGGCCACTTCGTGGACCAGGCCCGGCGCTCCGGCGCCTCCTGGACCGACATCGGCCGCAGCATGGGCGTGACCCGCCAGGCGGCCCAGAAGCGGTTCGTGCCCAAGGAGCCCGACGCGGAGAAGGCGGACCCGAACGCCGGGTTCAGCCGCTTCACCCCCCGGGCGCGGAACGTGGTCATGGCCTCCCAGAACGAGGCCACGGCCGCCCGCAACGCCGAGATCACCCCCGCCCACCTGGCGCTCGGCCTGCTCGCCGAGCCCGAGGGGCTCGCGGCGCACTGGATCGCCTCGCGGGGCGTGTCCCCCGAGCGGGTCCGCGAGGCCGTCGCGGCGACCCTGCCGCCGGCCGTGGAGGAGCCGCCCGCCCTCGTCCCGTACGACGCGGCGGCGAAGAAGGTCCTGGAGCTGGCGTTCCGCGAGGCCCTGCGCCTCGGGCACCCCTACGTCGGCACCGAGCACATCCTGCTCGCGCTCCTGGAGCACGAGGACGGGCAGGGCGTCCTGAGCGGGCTCGGCCTCGACAAGGAGCGGGCGGAGCGGGAGATCTCGGAGACGGTCGCGTCGCTCGCGATCCAGGCGCCGGAGACGGAGACGGAGACCGGGGCGGGGTCCTAGCCGGAAGCCAGGGTCCGGACCCTGGTCCGGACCCTGGTCTCGGCGGCGGTCCCGCCCCGGGCGCCCCCTACCGCGCGGCCGGAACCAGGCCCGTGGCCTTGGCGTGCTGCAGGGAGGTGAGGCGCCGGACGAAGAGGATCGCGGAGACGGCCGCGGCGACGTCGAGGGCGTCACTGGCGAGGAGCCAGTTCGTGGCGGACGCGTACGCCTCCAACGTCTCGGCCCGGTCGTAGATCCTGCCCGCCGCCCGCGACGCGAACGCACTGGCCACGAAGAGCGCCCACCAGCAGTTGAGCAGCCTGAACTCGCCCGGCCGGTCCGCCGCCGAGGGTTCGGCGCGGCTCGCCCGCCAGATGTCCGCGGCGACCCCGCGCGGAATCCAGAAGTTGGCGATCGGGACGAACCAGCCGCCGATGGCCCAGCCCGGCTTCCGCTCCTGCAGGTCCCCGGCCCACACCTCGGCGTTCTGCCGCAGCCGGTGGAACCAGACGAGGAAGAGGATGCCGGTCACGAGGAACGCGAGGAACTGGAGCACTCCCACCACGCCCAGGAAGACGACCGCGTCGTCCAGCGGGGCCACGTCGCCCCCGGAGGCGCCCGAGACCGCCGTCCGGAGCACGAAAGTGGCGTAGAGGCCGAGCAGGTCGACGAAGGCGGTCACGCCGAGCAGCATGACGACGGCGTACGAGAGGCCGTTGGGATTGCGGAGCACGGAAGCTGTTCCCCCCAGGAACGAGACGGCGCCCCTCCCCCGGGGCGCCGGGCGGCCGAACGGCCGCCGCCGGGGGAACGTACGCGATGCGAAGTCGGTACGTCCATGCCAAAAGCCCAGCTCAGCCCCGTACCTTCGTCGCCAGCTCCTGGAACCGGGCCCAGCTCATCGTCGGTTTGGACGGGTTCCACAGCTTCTGGGACAGCGCCGCCAGGGGCAGCCGGATGCCGTTCGCCACCTGCCCCGGGGTCTGGGACTTCGACAGGTCGCACCAGACGGCGAACCGGGCACCGAGGATCTGGGCGTCGTACTTCGCCGGGACGGGGCTCGTGCCGCGCACGACGAGCGGGGTCCACTGCTCGTAGATCCGGCGGCCGGTGGGGTAGGTGAAGTCGTTCGGCTGGCCGAGGACGTAGTACAGGTACTCGTCGTTGAGGTTGACCATCTTCCGGCCCCGGCTCAGGTACGAGACGGGCTGCCGGGCGCCGATCTCCTTGCCGGTCCAGTACTCGACCTCCAGGTCACGGGCCGCGTCCACGACCCCGCCCGTGAAGAAGCCGTCGTTCCACGCCTTGAGGGTCTTGCCGGTGGGGCGGACGACGGCGGCGCGGTCGTTGAGCCAGCCGGTGGCCAGGTCCTGGACGCGGGCGGAGGGCCCGTACCTCGCCTTCGCGGCCCGCGCCAGCTCCGGGTAGGTGGCCTCGGGGTCCTTCGCCATGAGGGCCACGTACTCGTCGGCGCCGAGGTGCCAGTACGCGCCGGGGAAGAGCCGGGAGTACTCGCGCAGCAGGTCGTCGACGATCCTCGCCGACTCCGGGTCCGCGATGTCCACGGCGCCGCGCGGCGCCCGGCCGCTCGCGCTGCGGAGCTGGAGGCCGGGGTGGGCGTCGATGACGGCGCCGAGGTGTCCCGGCGAGTCGATCTCGGGGACGACGGTGACGTGCCGTTCGGCGGCGAGGGCCAGGATGCGGCGGACCTCGGCCTTGGTGAGGTGCTGCGCGGAGACCACCTCGGGGTGGCTCTCCGACTCGATCCGGAAGCCCTGGTCGTCGGAGAAGTGCAGTCCGAGCTGGTTGAGCTTGAGGTCGCCCATCTCCCGGATCCGGTCCTCGATCCAGGCGGCCGTGAAGTGCTTGCGGGCGATGTCCAGGTTGAGGCCGCGCTGCGGCTTGGCGGGCCGGTCGGTGACGGTCCCCTCGGGCATCGCGCCGGTCGCCCGCACCGACTGCTTGAGGGTGCGGGTGCCGTAGAAGACCCCGGCCTCGTCCGGGCCGCTGATCCGCACCCGGCCGTCCCGGACGGTCAGGGTGTACGACTCGGGGGCGCCCTTCCCGCCCAGGGCCAGCTCGACGTCCCCGGGTCCGGCGGCGACGGCGCCCCGGTAGGGGATGCCCAGCTCCCCGGCCAGCAGCTTCCCCTCGTCGGCGAGGCCCGCGCCGTTCGCGGCGACGACGACCCCGCCGGCGCCCGCGGGCTTCCAGCCGGGGCCCCGGGCGGCCTCGTGGGCGCGGACGGCCGGAACCGTGCGGGGCGCCGCGGAGAGGGGGTACGCACGGGTCGGGGTGGGCGTCGGCTTCGGGGAGGGGGACGCGCCCGTGGGGGTGGCGCCGGTGCCCGCGCCGGGGGGCGGGGCGGCCGAGGGGGAGCCGGACGGGCCCGACGGGCCGCCGCCGGAACAGGCCGCGGTGGCCGCCAGCGCCACCGAGGCCGCCAGGAGGGCGGGGCCCCGCCGGGGCCCCCGTATGGAGTACCGCGTCATCGGAATCCTTCCGTAGGGCGAGCGGTCCGGCCCCTCGGGGGACGGAACGGAGAAGCTGCCGGAAGCCCATCCTCCGCCGGGGAGGGGAGCGACCGGAAGCCCGCCCTCCGAGGATGGCGCGAACGACCGGGAGCGCGCCGCCCGAGGGGGAGGCGGCCGGCCCGGGGTCCGTCGGCCGCCCAGGACGGGGCCATCGGGACCCGAGCGTCCATCGCCTGTTCCGAAACTCTCCCTTCCGGGTGAAAATCGCGCATCCGTCGGACACTTTCCCCCGCCCGTCGGTAACGTTGCGTCACGCCCACCCCATTCATCCCGGAGCACCGGAGCCCACGCTGACCAGCGACACCCACGCCCCCTGCCGGACACCGGGGCCCGGGGACACGCCCGCCATATCCGCCCGGGGGACCCTTCCGTCCCGCCCGGACGGCCTCGCCGGTTTCAACGCGGCCTCCCCCGCCGAGGCCGTGGAGCTGCTGCTCTCCTGCTGCCGCAGCCTCCGCTGGGCCGAACGGGTGGTGGCGCACCGCCCCTACCCCACCGTGGACGCGCTGCTCGCCGCCGCCGACGAGGCCGGGTACGACCTGTCCCGCACCGATCTCGACGGGGCCCTGGCGGCCGAGTGCCCGGCGCCGCCGCACCCCGGCGCCCCGCCCGCGGCCCGGACCGCGCTGCGGGCCGCGCACGCCGCGTACGAGAGCAGTTTCGGACACGCGTTCGTGATCAGCCTCGACGGAGTGCGTCCCGGGGAACGGCTGGACCGGGTCCTGACGGGCATCCGGTCACGTCTCGGCAACGAACCGGAGGAGGAACGGGTGATCGCGGCCGAGGAACTGCGCCGGCTCGCCCGCGCCCGGCTGGCCTTCCGGATGGCCGAAAGAACCGTTTCCGGCCGCTCCGAGCCGTGAGGACGCCCGGAACGCGACGATTCGGGCCCCGCGATAGCCCGTCCGTGCCTGTTTGATCACACCTATGGACCCCGCGCGAGCGAACCGACGACTCGTCGCTACGATGACCGGGGCCGGTGGACCGTACCCGGCCGGGTCAGACCGACAGAGAAGCCGGCCGACCCTGATCCCCGCTCCCGGAGGGTTTTTCCGTGCCGGCTGGAACGCTGTACCGCGGCCGGGAAGGAATGTGGAGCTGGGTGGCTCACCGAGTCACCGGCGTCCTCATCTTCTTCTTCCTGTTCGTACACGTCCTTGACACCGCTCTCGTCCGCGTCTCCCCCGAGGCGTACGACGAGGTCGTCGCGACCTACAAGACGCCGATCGTCGCTCTGCTGGAGTACGGCCTCGTGGCCGCCATCCTCTTCCACGCGCTGAACGGCCTCCGGGTCATCGCCGTGGACTTCTGGTCCAAGGGCCCGCGCTACCAGAAGCAGATGCTCTGGACCGTCGTGGGCATCTGGGTCGTGCTGATGGCGGGCTCGCTCTACCCCGTGCTCGGGCACGCCGCACGTGAACTGTTCGGGAGCTGACGCCAGACATGTCGACTGACACCACTTCCGCGATCGGCCCCGTCGAGGACGGCGCCCCCTACGACGTGGACAACCCCGCGCCGTACATCGAGGCCCCCCGCAAGCGCACGGGCAGGACCCCGCGCGCGACTCGCGGCAACTTCGAGATGGCCGCGTGGCTCTTCATGCGCCTCTCCGGCGTGGTCCTCGTCGTCCTGGTCCTCGGCCACCTGCTGATCCAGCTCTTCCTGGACGGCGGCGTCTCCAAGATCGGCTTCGCCTTCGTGGCCGGCCGCTGGGCGTCCCCGTTCTGGCAGGTCTGGGACCTGCTGATGCTCTGGCTCGCCATGCTGCACGGCGCCAACGGCCTCCGCACGGTCATCAACGACTACGCGGAGCGGGCCGGCACGCGCCTGTGGCTCAAGGGCCTGCTGTACACCGCCACGGTGTTCACCATCCTTCTGGGCACGCTGGTGATCTTCACCTTCGACCCGAACATCCGCTAGGCACGGGGCTGAGGTAAACCACGTCATGAAGATCCACAAGTACGACACCGTCATCGTCGGCGCCGGCGGCGCCGGCATGCGCGCCGCCATCGAGGCGACGAAGCGCAGCCGCACCGCCGTGCTCACGAAGCTCTACCCCACCCGCTCCCACACGGGCGCCGCGCAGGGCGGCATGGCCGCCGCGCTGGCCAACGTGGAGGAGGACAACTGGGAGTGGCACACCTTCGACACGGTCAAGGGCGGTGACTACCTGGTCGACCAGGACGCCGCCGAGATCCTGGCGAAGGAGGCCATCGACGCCGTCCTCGACCTGGAGAAGATGGGCCTGCCGTTCAACCGGACCCCGGACGGCACCATCGACCAGCGCCGCTTCGGCGGCCACTCCCGCAACCACGGCGAGGCCCCGGTCCGCCGGTCCTGCTACGCCGCGGACCGCACCGGCCACATGATCCTCCAGACGCTGTACCAGAACTGCGTCAAGGAGGGCGTGGAGTTCTTCAACGAGTTCTACGTCCTGGACCAGCTGATCACCGAGGTCGACGGGGTCAAGCACTCCGCGGGCGTCGTCGCCTACGAGCTGGCCACCGGCGAGATCCACGTCTTCCAGGCCAAGGCCGTGATCTACGCGTCCGGCGGCACCGGCAAGTTCTTCAAGGTGACCTCCAACGCGCACACCCTGACCGGTGACGGCCAGGCCGCCTGCTACCGCCGCGGCATCCCGCTGGAGGACATGGAGTTCTTCCAGTTCCACCCGACGGGCATCTGGCGCATGGGCATCCTGCTCACGGAGGGCGCCCGCGGCGAGGGCGGCATCCTGCGCAACAAGGACGGCGAGCGCTTCATGGAGAAGTACGCGCCGGTCATGAAGGACCTCGCGTCCCGTGACGTCGTCTCCCGCTCCATCTACACGGAGATCCGCGAGGGCCGCGGCTGCGGTCCCGAGGGCGACCACGTCTACCTGGACCTGACGCACCTCCCGCCGGAGCAGCTCGACGCCAAGCTGCCGGACATCACCGAGTTCGCCCGTACGTACCTCGGCATCGAGCCGTACACGGACCCGATCCCGATCCAGCCCACCGCGCACTACGCCATGGGCGGCATCCCGACCAACGTCCAGGGCGAGGTCCTGTCGGACAACACCACCGTCGTCCCGGGCCTGTACGCGGCCGGCGAGGTCGCCTGCGTGTCGGTGCACGGCGCCAACCGCCTCGGCACCAACTCGCTGCTCGACATCAACGTCTTCGGCAAGCGGTCCGGCATCGCCGCGGCCGAGTACTCCGCCACGACCGACTTCGTCGAGCTCCCCGAGAACCCCGAGGCGTTCGTCGTCGGGCAGATCGAGAAGCTGCGCAACTCCACGGGCGACGAGCGGGTCGCCGACCTGCGCCGCGAGCTCCAGGAGACGATGGACGCCAACGTGATGGTGTTCCGCACGGAGCAGACCATCAAGACGGCCGTCGAGAAGATCGCCGAGCTGCGCGAGCGCTACCGGAACGTGTCCGTCCAGGACAAGGGCAAGCGCTTCAACACCGACCTCCTGGAGGCCATCGAGCTGGGCAACCTGCTCGACCTGGCCGAGGTCATGGCCGTCTCGGCCCTGGCGCGCAAGGAGTCCCGCGGCGGTCACTACCGCGAGGACTACCCCAACCGCGACGACGTCAACTTCATGCGCCACACGATGGCGTACCGCGAGGTCGGCGAGGACGGCACCGAGACCGTGCGTCTCGACTACAAGCCGGTCGTCCAGACCCGCTACCAGCCGATGGAGCGTAAGTACTGATGGCTACCCCCGTACTGGACAAGGTGGAGAAGGACTCCGCCGCCTCGCCGTACATCACGGTCACGATGCGGATCCGCCGCTTCAACCCCGAGATCTCGGACGCGGCGGTCTGGGAGGACTTCCGGATCGAGATCGACCCCAAGGAGCGCGTGCTCGACGCCCTCCACAAGATCAAGTGGGACGTCGACGGCACCCTGACCTTCCGCCGCTCGTGCGCCCACGGCATCTGTGGCTCGGACGCGATGCGGATCAACGGCAAGAACAGGCTCGCCTGCAAGACGCTGATCAAGGACATCAACCCCGAGAAGCCGATCACGGTCGAGGCCATCAAGGGCCTGACGGTCCTGAAGGACCTGGTCGTGGACATGGAGCCGTTCTTCCAGGCGTACCGGGACGTCATGCCGTTCCTGGTCACCAAGGGGAACGAGCCGACCCGTGAGCGCCTGCAGTCCGCCGAGGACCGCGAGCGCTTCGACGACACCACCAAGTGCATCCTGTGCGCCGCGTGCACGTCGTCCTGCCCGGTCTTCTGGAACGACGGCCAGTACTTCGGTCCGGCCGCGATCGTCAACGCGCACCGCTTCATCTTCGACTCGCGCGACGAGGCGGGCGAGCAGCGCCTGGAGATCCTGAACGACAAGGACGGCGTGTGGCGCTGCCGCACGACGTTCAACTGCACGGACGCCTGCCCGCGCGGCATCGAGGTCACGAAGGCGATCCAGGAAGTGAAGCGCGCGCTGATCACGCGTCGTTTCTGAGCCCGGACGCGGCGGGATGCCCGCTTCTGTACGCTGCGGCGTGCGGGAGCGGGCTTTTCCTTTCGCAGGTGACGTCGTGGAGAGCGGGGACTGATGAGCGAGCCGAACCCTTACGCGGACGGTGAGTACACGTGGGGACCGGGGCAGGGGGGCGCGCCCGGGGCTCCGGGGTACGGCTACCCGCAGGACGCGGTTCCGGGGTACGGCTACCCGCAGACCGGGCCGTCCCACCCGCCGACCCTGGCCGGGGGCGTGCCCGTGCCGCCGCATTTCGCGCCGTTCCCGCCCGGTGCGGCCGGGGCGATGCCGCTGCTCGCGCTCGGTGACATCACCGTCGTGGGGGACCACATCATCACGCCGGCCGGGACGATGCCCCTGAAGGGCGCGGTGTGGAACGCGACGGACATGTCGCGGGTCGAGGAGAAGATCCCGACGGTCGCCATCGTGCTCGCGATCGTCTTCGCGCTGTTCTGCCTGGTGGGTCTGCTGTTCCTCCTGATGAAGGAGAAGCAGACGACGGGCTTCGTCCAGATCATGGTGACCAGCGGGGGACGCCACCACGTGACGATGGTCCCGGCGACGACCCCGGACACCTTCCACCAGGTGATGGGCCAGATCAACTACGCGCGCACGCTGAGCGTGTGACGCCCCGGGGCCGGTGGCGGCCCCGGGCCCGGCCCCGGGCGGCGGCGCGGGTCAGCCGTGCCGGGGCGCCGGGTTCTCCGGCGGGGGAGCCGGGTTCTCCCCCGCCTCCGCGGCGACCATGATCCGCCGCAGCATGTCGTTGAGCAGGACGCGTTCGGCGGGGCCGAGGACGCCGAGGAGCCGCTCCTCCTCGTGGCCGAGGACGTCCATGGCGCCGAGCCAGGTCTCGCGGCCGGGGCCGGTGAGCTCGACGACGACCCGGCGCCGGTCGGCGGTCGACCGGATGCGGCGGACGAAGCCGCGCCGCTCCAGGGCGTCGAGGCGCCCGGAGACGGAGGCGGGGGCCAGGTCGAGGTCCTGCGCCAGTTCGGAGGGGGCGGCGCTGCCGCCGCGGCCGGCCAGCTTGTGGAGCGTGTCGAACTCGTGGCGCTCCAGGTCGAAGTCGACGAGCGACTGCTCCCTGACCCGGCGCAGGTGGACGGAGAGCTTCTTCATCCGGGTGACGGCGCCCTCGACCACGGGGTCGAGGCCGGGCAGGACGGGCTGCCAGCGGGCCACGTGCGCGTCGGTCCAGTCGCTCCGCCCGGAGGGGGCGGGGGCCGCGTCCGCGGGGCCGGCCTCTTCGGTCGGGTCCATGGTCAGATCGTACGTCGGGGAGGTGCGCGCCACTCCCCCAAGGTAATTCGGCGGCAAATATTTCGTTGACGAATCATTCGGTACGGAAATACCCTTCGGGCCATGTCCGCCGCGCCCGCCGTCCCGGCCCCCGTCCCCCACCCCCTGCGCACCCGCTCCTTCCGGCTCCTGTTCACCGGCCGGGCCCTCTCGCTCCTGGGCGACGCCGCCCTACCCGCCGCCCTCGCCCTCGCCGTCCTGGAGGCCACCGGCTCCACCTCGGCACTCGCCCTGGTGCTCGGCTGCGCCATGGTCCCCAAACTGCTCCTGCTGCCGGTGGGCGGAGTCGTCGGCGACCGCTTCGACGCGCGGACGGTCGCGCTCACCACCGACCTCGTACGCTGCGCCACCCAGCTCCTCGTCGGCGTCCAGCTCCTCGGCGGCGCCCCGAGCCTGGCCGTGCTGGCGGTCGCGGAGGCCCTCGGCGGGGCCGCCGGCGCCTTCGCCGTGCCGACCGGGGCGCCCCTGGTGAAGGGCACCGTGCCGGCGGAGGCGCTGCACCGGGCCAACGCGGCCATGGGCGTCGCCCAGAGCGCCACCCGCCTCGCGGGTCCGGCGCTCGCGGGCACGCTGGTGCTGACCGCGGGCGCGGGCTGGGTGTTCGTCCTGGACGCGGCCACCTTCGGCGCCGCCGCCCTGCTCCTGACCGCCGTACGGACGAAGCGGGTGCCGCTCCCCCGCCGCTCGCTGCGCGCCGACCTCGTGGAGGGGTGGCGCGAGGTCCGCTCCCGGGACTGGTACTGGACCAGCCTGATCGGCCACAGCGCCTGGAACGGCGCCGCCGCCGTCCTGATGACCCTCGGACCCGCCCTGGCCGTGCAGCGCCTCGGCGGGGCGGCGGTCTGGGTCGCCCTCCTCCAGACCGGCGCCGTCGGCTTCCTCCTCGGCGCGCTGCTCGCGGACCGGGCCCGCCCCCGGCGCCCGGTCCTGGCGGCCAACCTCGGACTCGCCACGTACGCGCTGCCGCTGGCCCTGCTGGCCGCCGACGCGCCCGCGCCGGTGACGATCGCGGCGTACGGGCTCGCGCAGGCGGGGCTCGGCTTCCTCTCCCCCGTCTGGGAGACCGCCGTCCAGCGCGCGGTGCCCGCCCACGCGCTGGCCCGCGTCACCTCGTACGACTGGCTGCTCTCGCTGGGCGCGATGCCCCTCGGCTACGCCCTGGCCCCGCTCGCCGCCTCCGCCTGGGGCCCCGGGGTGCCGCTGGCCGCCGCCGCGGTGGCGGTGGGCGGCTGCTGCCTGGGGACGGCACTGGTGCCGGGGGTGCGGAGGTTCACCCGGTGACGGGGACGGCGGGGCCGGACGGCGCCGCCGCCCCGGTCCGCCCGGTTAGGCTCGGCGCCGTGAAGGACGCGAAGGAAGAGAAGAAGGCCCCCAAGAGCGAGCAGACCCGCACGCTCATCCTCGAAACCGCGCTCCGGCTGTTCAGGGAGCGCGGCTACGACAAGACGACGATGCGGGCCGTCGCCCAGGAGGCCGGGGTCTCCGTCGGCAACGCCTACTACTACTTCTCGTCCAAGGAGCACCTGGTCCAGGGCTTCTACGACCGGATCGCCGAGGAGCACCAGGCCGCCGTCGAAACCGTCCTGGCGGGCGGCGAGAAGGACCTCGCGGCCCGCATCCGGGGCGTCCTCCTCAGCTGGCTCGACATCGCGGAGCCGTACCACGAGTTCGCGGCCCAGTTCTTCAAGAACGCCGCCGACCCGGACAGTCCGCTCAGCCCGTTCTCGCCCGAGTCGGAGGGCCCGCGCGAGGCGGTGATCGAGGTGCACCGGCGCGTCATCTCCGGCGCCTCGGTGAAGGTCGACCCCGAACTGTCCGAGGCCCTGCCCCGGTTGCTGTGGCTCCAGCAGATGGGCCTGGTGCTGTTCTGGGTGTACGACCGCTCGGAGGGGGCCGCCAACAGCCGGCGGCTCGTGGAGCGGCTGGCGCCGGTCACCGCCCGCGCGATCTCGCTCTCCCGCTTCCGCGTCCTGCGCCCGCTGGTCAAGGAGACGCACGAGCTGCTGGCCGACTTCATGCCGACGGCGGCGGGCATGGCGGCCTCGGGCAGGCCCGGCCGGGCCGCCGCGAAGCGGCCGTGAACGCGTACGGGGGCGGGACCCGGATTCCTCCGGGTCCCGCCCCCGCGCCGCAGCCCTCCGCGCCGGGCCTCAGATCCAGCTGAGTTCCCACAGGCGCCAGATGCCGGTGCCGTCCGTCAGGTACTGGGAGCCGGCGACCGCGTCCGTGGCGAGGACGTAGTCCTTCTTCTGCCACAGCGGCACGAGCGGGACCTCGGCCGCGACCTCGCTCTGGATCGTCCTGAAGTCGGTGGTGGCCCGGGAGCGGTCGCTGAACTGCTGCGTGGAGGCGATCAGCGTGTCGATCTTCTTGTTCGAGTACCCGTTGTGCAGGGTGTTGTCGGTGCCGACGAGCGGCGCGGTGAAGCTGTCGGAGTCGGGGAAGTCGGGGAGCCAGCCGACGGTGTAGACGTCGAAGGTGCCCTTCGCGTACTGCTTCTGGAAGTCCTCCCACTTGACCTCGACGGTCTCGACCTCGAAGAGGCCGGTCTCCTCCAGCTGCCGCTTGATCTCGGTGGTCTCGGTGGCGTAGGTGTCGCCCTTGCGGAAGCCGAAGGTGAACTTCACCGGCGTCTTGACCCCGGCGTCCTTCAGGATCTGCTTCGCCTTCTTCGCGCTCGGCTCCGGGTAGAGGTCGTAGAACGCGGTGCTGTGGCCGACGAAGCCCTGCGGGATGAGGGAGTAGAGCGGCTCGACCGTGCCCTTGTAGGCCCCGGTGGTGATCGCCGGGCGGTCGATGACCGCCGCGACGGCCTGCCGTACGGCCTTGTCCGCCATGGGCGAGCCGGGCCGGACGTTGAAGTTGATGTTGCGGATCTCGGCACTCTCCGCCTCGGTGACCCGGACGCTGTCCGTGCTCTCCAGGGTGGAGAGGAAGGCCGGCGGCAGCTCGCGGTGCGTCACCGCGACCTGCTTCGCCTTCCAGGCGTTGGCGAGGTCCTCGGACTTGGCGTAGTACTTCACGAGGACCGGCCGGCCGGTCTTGGTGACGGCGCCCTTGTACCTCGGGTTGGGCTCCAGGAGGGCGGACTCGCCCGGCTTGTACTCCTTGAGGACGTACGGCCCCGATCCCTCGGCCGTGCCGCCCTCGCGCAGCTTCTTGTCCGGGTACTGCTCGCGGTCCACGATCGAGCCGGCGCCGGTGGCCAGCTTCAGCGGGAAGGTGACGTCCTTGCCGCTCAGGTGGAAGGTGACGACGCGGCCCGCGGCGTCGACGCCCTTCAGCATCGGGAACAGCGGCTGCGGACCGACGTCCGTCTTGATCCGCATCATCCGGTCGAAGGAGTACTTGACGTCCTCGGCGGTGATCTTGCGCCCGCCGGCGAACGTCAGGTCGTCGCGGAGCGTGCACTCGTACGTGGTGAGCGCGGTGCCCACGAACCTGCAGCTCTCGGCGGCGTCCGGGACCGGCGTGGTGAAGCCCGGCTTGAACGTCAGCAACGACTGGTAGATGTTGCTGTACATGGCCCAGGAACCGGCGTCGTACGCGCCGGCCGGGTCGAGTGAAGTGACCTCGTCGGTGGTGCCGACGGTGATCGGATCCGCCTTGACGCCGTTGGAGGGCAGGAGTTGCCAGCCCCCCACTCCGGCCGCCACCAGTACTCCACAAGTGATGAGGATCCGCAGACGGACCGTCGACCGCATTGCCGTGCTTCCTTTTTTTGGTACCACCCCAGTTGCGACGACATCCCCCGAAAACCGTCGCGATGGCGTCATCCCATCACACCGTTTTCGCAAGCGGAAGAGAAAAATTTCATATCACAGGCATATGTCCGGGATATGAGACTTTAAGTCGATGAGCAGCACGTATCGCTCTCGGTGCGGTGAGTGACCACGTCGGATCACGCCTGTTTCGAGGCGATTTCGACGAGGGTGATGTCGGAGGGCGCGCCGACCCGGACGGGGGGTCCCCAGGCGCCCGCGCCCCGCGACACGTACAGCTGGGTGTCGCCGTACCGTTCGAGCCCCGCGACGGTCGGGTTGGCGAGTCCGGCGATCATGCCGCCGGGCCAGAGCTGGCCGCCGTGGGTGTGGCCGGAGAGCTGGAGGTCCACGCCGTGGCGCACGGCGTCGTGGATCACGACCGGCTGGTGCGCGAGGAGGACGGCGGCGCGGCTCCGGTCGCGGTCGCCCAGGGCGCGCCCGAAGTCGGGACCCCCGCCCTCCCTCTCGCCCGCCACGTCGTCCACGCCCGCGAGGTCGAAGCCGGCCGCGATCTCCACGCGCTCGTTGCGCAGCGGACGCAGACCGAGTTCCCGTACGTGGTCGACCCAGGCGTCGGCGCCCGAGAAGTACTCGTGGTTGCCGGTGACGAAGAAGGAGCCGTGGCGGGCGCGGAGCCGGGCGAGCGGTTCGGCGGCGGAGCCGAGGTCCGCCACGGTGCCGTCCACGAGGTCGCCGACGACCGCGATCAGGTCGGGCTGCGTGGCGTTGACCGCGTCCACGATGCGCCGGGTGTGGGCGCGGCCCAGGATCGGCCCCAGGTGGACGTCGGAGACGACGGCGATCCGGTAACCGTGCGCGGCGCGCGGCACCTTGGCGAGCGGCACGGTGACCCGCTCGACCCGGGGGCCGCGCAGGACGCCGTACGTGCCGTACCCCACGGTCCCGAGGGCGACGGCGGCGGCCGCGCCGCCGACGGCGCGCGAGACGAAGAGACGGCGGGAGACGTCGGCGGACGCGGTGGCCGGGGCGGTGGCGGGAGGCCCGGCGGAGGGCTCCGGAGGGGCGTCGGCGGGGACTCCGGCGGGGGCTCCGGCGGCAGGGCCCGCCGGGACGCCCGCCGGTTCCGCGGCGACCGGCGCCGGCACGGGGGCGGGGGCGGCCGGGGCGGTCGCGCCCGCGCGGCGGGCGAGCCAGGCGCGCAGGACGGGGCGGACGGCCTCGCCCGCCACCAGGGCCAGGACCAGGTACAGCAGCACGGCGAGCCACAGGAAGCCGGGCCAGGCGAGCACCTGCTGGAGCCGGAAGGGCACGCCCGCCCGGGAGGAGACCAGGGCCGCGAGCGAGAGCAGCGGCAGGACCACGGCGGCGGCCGTGCCCAGGCGGCGCGGCAGGCCGCCGGGGGACGTCACGTCGCGCACCAGGCGCCGCCACACGTATCCGTGGACGGCGCCGAGCAGCGCGAGGACCACGACCAGCAGGAGGACGATCACGTCCCGGTACCCCTTCTTCCCGAGGTCTCTTCTAGACGTCCGCGCGGCGCGCGGCGCGCACCCCGCGCAACCCGATACCGCCGATGACCGTCCCCAGAACAAAGGACGTGACGGCGAGCATCAGATGCACCCAGAAGTAGGCCGTCGGGTCGCCCGCGTCGTCGAAGGCGAGACCGCTCCCGTCCTTCCACAGGTTCTTGACGAAAGTGACCCAGATGAACCAGCTCCACACCCCGAACGCGAGCAGGAACCAGGAGACGCGACGGCTGAGCTTCATGCACCCAGTATCACCACCGGCCCCGCGCGCCCCGCGTCCGGGTGGACGGAGCGGATCGAACGGACCACCCGGGTTCGGATATCTGTTCCGTGCCTGTAATTTCACGAGTGTGTCCGCTTCCCAGATGACCGCCCGGGCGGTCGCCGCCGCCACCGCCGTGTTCCTCCCGCTCGTCCTCGCCGCGCCCGCGGCCCACGCCGACGGCAAGGACTCCCAGGACAAGCAGCCCAGGCCCCCCGCCTCCATGTCCAGGGTCGGCGGCGCCCTGCTCGGCATGCCGGGCACACAGGTGCGGCTCGCGCCCGGCGTCCCCGTGCTGCCGAAGGAGCTGTCGGCCCGCTCCTGGATCGTCGCGGACGCGGAGAGCGGGAAGGTCCTGGCCGCGCACAACGCGCACTGGCCGCTCGCCCCGGCGTCCACCCTCAAGATGCTCTTCGCCGACACGCTCCTCCCGAAGTTCGACAAGAAGGAGAAGCACCTGGTCACCGTGCAGGACCTGGCGGGGCTCGGGGCGGGTTCCAGCCTGGTCGGCGTCAAGGAGAAGCAGACCTACAGCGTCCACGACCTGTGGCTCGGCGTCTTCCTCCGTTCCGGCAACGACGCCGTGCACGTCCTGACGAACATGAACAAGGGCCTCGCCCAGACCGTGAAGGAGATGAACGACCACGCGGTCGAGCTCCAGGCGCTCGACACCCACGTGGTCACCCCGGACGGCTACGACGCCCCGGGCCAGGTCTCCTCCGCGTACGACCTCACGCTCATCGCCCGCAACGGCATGACGAAGGCGGACTTCCGCGAGTACGCCGCCACGCCCCGCGCCGCCTTCCCCGGCATACAGAAGCCGGGCGAGAAGAAGCGCGAGACCTTCGAGATCCAGAACACCAACCGGCTGCTCACGGGCGACTTCGGCGTCCCCCCGTACCAGGGGGTCGCGGGGGTGAAGAACGGCAACACCACGCACGCGGGCGCCACCTTCACCGGGGTCGCGGAGCGGAACGGCAAGGTCCTGCTCGTCACCGTGATGAACCCCTCCTCGAAGGAGCAGCACGCCGTCTACCGGGAGACCGCCCGGCTGTTCGACTGGGGGTTCGCGGCGATCGGGAAGGTGGAGCCGGTGGGCGAGCTGGTGCCGCCGCGCTCGGTCCGCACGGCGACGACCGGTCCCTCCGCCGCGTCGGATCCGGCCTCCGGCAAGGGCACCGCGCCGGAGGCCGCCCACGCGACCGTCGCCGGCGGATCCGGCGGGATCGGGATCGCGCTGGCCGTGACGGGCGGGGCCGTCGTCCTCCTGGCGAGCGGCGTCTTCCTGGTCAACCGCCGCTGGCCGTCCGCCGCGCCGGGGGCGCTCCGCCGCCGCGCCGGGGACGCGGGCGTTCCGGCGGACGGGGACTCCCCGGACGGCCGGAAGACCTCGTAGGCGGAAGACCGCCGGAACGGCCGGGACCACGGCGGGCGGGCTCCCGGGCCGACCGGGGCCGCGAAGGGCGGAAGGTCCCCGGGCCGGTCAGAACCACAGGGGGCCGGAGGGCCCCGAACGGCCCAGGAGCGTCGCGAGGAAGGCGCCCCCCGGGCCCGAGGGCCTCCGGCCCGGCGCCCGCGCCAGGTGGGAGCCGCCCGTCCGTCCCGGAGGCCCCGGCGGGCGGGCGTCCCCTTCCCCGTCCGGGGACTTCGCGAGCGGGACGCCTCCCCCGCCGTCCGGGGAGTCCGGGTCCGGACGGCCGGGTCGGCCGGGACGGTCCGGGTCGTCGGTCCGGTCGGGCTCCCCGTCCTTCCCGGGCGTTCCCGTGGCCGTCCAGGCGGCGCAGAACAGCAGCAGCTTCGCCGTCAGGTTGATCCACACCATCAGGGCGACCGGGACGCCGAAGGCCCCGTACATCGACTTCGCCGCGACCCCCCTCATGTACCCGCCGAGCAGCAGCTTGAGCAGTTCGAAGCCGACCGCCCCCATGAGCCCGGCCACCACGAGCGCCTTGCGGGGCGGTTCCACGCCGGGCAGCAGCGTCAGGACGTAGAGCAGGATCAGGAAGTCGGCGACGGCGGCGACGAGGACGGCGGCGGTCTGGAGGAGGACGCCGCCCGCCCCGCCCTCGGAGATGCCGAGCCGCTCGGCGCTCCAGCCGATCGCGGTGGAGCCGAGCCAGGAAGCGGCGAACGAACCGAGGGCGACGCCGCCGAGCCCGACGAGGACGACGGCGTCCTTCCCCTTGAGCACGATCGGGTTGGCCTCGACGTCGTCGAGGCCCCACACCGCGCGCAGGCACTCCCGCATGGAGCCGATCCAGCTGATGCCGGTGAAGAGGAGGACGGCGCCGGCGACGACCCCGACGGTGCCCGCGTTGGCGACCAGCCCGCCGATGTCGAGCTGGTCGGAGATGCCGGGCACCTGCTCGCCGAGCTTCTCCTCGATCCGGTCGAGCTGTCCGTCGCTCAGGAGCGCGGCCCCGATCGCGGCGCCGACGGTGATGAGCGGGAAGAGGGCGAGGAAGGAGAGGAAGGTGAGGGCGGCCGCGAGCCGGGTCCAGTGGGCCCTGTCGAGGGTCTCGTAGGAGCGCCAGGCGTGGGTGCGCATGAGGCGGGCGACCCAGGGGCCGATGACGGGGAGCGTGGTCAGCCAGTCCATGTCGTGCGTGTTCCCCTCGATCCGTGCGCCGCGGGTTGACCGGAGTACGAGAATCCCCCGCTCCGGTCCGTGTATGCGCGACCGACATGGCGAGGGGGCGGGGATTGTCTTCCGATGGTCCTTCGATCGGTTCATCACCCGTTTCGCCGAACCGCCCGGCAATACCGACATAAGCCGCACCAGCGGATATACGGTCGCCTTCATGGCCGTCGGGACCCGTGCCCGGGGCGGCGACCGCGCGGCGGTCACCGGCCGGGGCCGTTCCGTCCGGGCCCTTCCCGCCGTCCCGGACCCCAGGAGGAGTTCACCGTGCAGGACGTCTTCCACGCGCCGCAGTCCCTGCTCGTCCTCGGCGGCACCTCCGGGATCGGGCTCGCCACCGCCCGCCGGCTGATCGCCCGGCGCACCCGTACGGTCCGGCTGGCCGGCCGCCCCTCCCCCGCGCTCACGGCCGCCGCCGGCTCGCTGCGCGCGCTCGGCGCCGAGGTGCGCACGGTCCCCTTCGACGCGCTCGACCCCGCGTCGCACGGGGAACGGCTCGGCGGGGTCTTCGCCGAGGGGCCCGTCGACATGGTGCTCCTCGCCTTCGGCGTCCCGGGCGACCAGGCGCGCGACGAGACCGACCCGGCCGCAGCCGTCCGGGTCGCCGGGACCAACTACACCGGCGCCGTCTCGGCGGGCCTGGTGTGCGCGGGCGCGCTCCAGGCGCAGGGGCACGGCTCGCTCGTGGTGCTCTCCTCGGTGGCGGCCGAGCGGGCCCGGCGCGCCGACTTCATCTACGGCTCCTCGAAGGCGGGACTCGACGTCTTCGCCCAGGGCCTCGGGGACGCGCTGCACGGCACCGGGGTGCACGTGATGGTGGTGCGGCCCGGCCCCGTCCGGCCGGGGAGGGCGGGCGGGCGCCCCGGGGAGCCGTTCGCGAGCACCCCGGAGGAGGTCGCGACGGCGATCGAGCGGGGGCTGCGGCGGCGCGCGGAGACGGTGTGGGTGCCGGGGGTGCTGCGGCCGGTGATGGCGGCGGTCCGGCACGTCCCGAGACCGCTGTTCCGGCGGCTGCCGGTGTGAGGAGGGTTTCCCTTACGGGTTCCCTGCGGGCCCCTACGGGGGAAGGCGCCCCGGGGGGCGGGGGCGCTCAGCCGGCCGCCGGTGTCGTCGTCGGGGCGTCCACCGGGCTGCCGCCCTGTGCCGGGACGGCGCGGATCGAGTGGCCGCTGCCGAACTCGTAGTCGTACAGCTTCCGCCACACCCCGTCCGCGCCCTGCTCGTACAGCGCGAAGGAGCGGCAGGTCCAGGCCGCCTCGTACCCGGCCAGCTCCTCGAACGCCCGGTCCATCCCCTCCTCGGAGATGCCGTGCGCCACGGTGACGTGCGGGTGGTACGGGAACTGGAGCTCGCGCACGAGCGGCCCCGACTCGTCCCTGATCCGCCGCTGGAGCCGGTCGCAGGGGGCGACGCCCTCCTCCAGCTTCACGTAGACCACCGGGGAGAGCGGCCGGAAGGTCCCGGTGCCCCTCAGGCGGACCGGGAAGGGCTGGTAGCCGGCGGCGACGCGCGCGAGGTGCGCCTCGATCTCCGGCAGCCGCTCCCCCGGGACCTCGGTCGGCGGGACGAGGGTGACGTGGGTGGGGATGCCGTGCGCCGCCCGGTCCCCGAAGCCGGCGCGCCGCTCCTGGAGCAGGCTGCCGTAGGGCTCCGGGACCGCGATCGAAACGCCGAGCGTTACGGTCCCCACGTCGTTCTCCTCCGTCGTCCGTCGCCCCGGGGCGACTCGTGTGCGGTGGTGCAGCCGCCAGTGTGCGGCCTGCACCGCCTTCGTGGCCAGCGTCCCCGGAATCAGTGCTTGGCGGGCAGGAAGCCGATGCGCTCGTACGTCTGCGCGAGCGTCTCGGCGGCGACCGCGCGGGCCTTCTCCGCGCCCTTGGCCAGGACCGAGTCCAGCGTCTCCGGGTCGTCCAGGTATTCCTGGGTGCGGGTCCGGAACGGCGTGACGAAGTCCACCATCACCTCGGCGAGGTCCGTCTTCAGCGCGCCGTACATCTTGCCCTCGTAGCTCTTCTCCAGGTCGGCGACGGCCGTCCCGGTGAGGGTGGACATGATGGTGAGGAGGTTGGAGACGCCGGCCTTGTTCTCCGGGTCGAAGCGGATCACCGTGTCGGTGTCGGTGACGGCGCTCCTCACCTTCTTCGCGGTGGCCTTCGGCTCGTCCAGGAGGTTGATGAGGCCCTTCGGCGTGGAGGCCGACTTGCTCATCTTGACCGAGGGGTCCTGGAGGTCGTAGATCTTCGCCGTCTCCTTCAGGATGTACGGCGAGGGGATCGTGAAGGTGTCGCCGAAGCGCCCGTTGAACCGCTCCGCGAGGTCGCGGGTCAGCTCGATGTGCTGGCGCTGGTCCTCGCCGACCGGGACCTCGTTCGCCTGGTAGAGCAGGATGTCCGCGACCTGGAGCACCGGGTACGTGAAGAGGCCGACGGTGGCGCGGTCGGCGCCCTGCTTGGCGGACTTGTCCTTGAACTGGGTCATGCGGGACGCCTCGCCGAAGCCGGTGAGGCAGTTCATGACCCAGCCGAGCTGGGCGTGCTCGGGCACGTGGCTCTGGACGAAGAGGGTGCAGCGCTCCGGGTCGAGGCCGGCGGCGAGGAGCTGGGCGGCGGCGAGCCGGGTGTTGGCGCGCAGCTCGGCGGGGTCCTGCGGGACCGTGATCGCGTGGAGGTCGACGACCATGTAGAAGGCGTCGTGCGTCTCCTGCAGGGCGACCCACTGGCGCACGGCGCCGAGGTAGTTGCCGAGGTGGAACGAGCCTGCGGTGGGCTGGATTCCGGAGAGCACGCGCGGACGATGCTGCATGGCGGAGCCATTCCCCTGGGGGTGGTGGTGGGCGACGGGCGGGCTGTCAAAGGCCATGCACATCATTCTCTCAGGTACGGAGGGTGCCCCGGACTGCCGGTGTCCCGGGCGGGGCGGGAGCGGGGGCGGGACCGGGAGGGGGCGCGGCGCGCGGCGCCCCCGCCCGGTCCCGCCGGGGGTCAGACCGGGAGGCCCGGGGCCGGGAAGGCGGCCATCAGGTCGGCGACCTCGTGGCGGATCGCGGCGAGGGCCTCCTCGTCGCCCCGGCGGGCCGCCGCGACGCCCCGGTCGATCCAGTCCGCGACCCGGTCCATGTGCTCCGTGCCGAGGCCGCGGGAGGTGAGGGCGGGGGTGCCGACGCGGAGGCCGGAGGGGTCGAAGGGCTTCCGGGGGTCGTGGGGGACGGTGTTGTGGTTGACGACGACGCCCGCCCGGTCGAGGGCCTTCGCGGCGGTCTTGCCCGGGACGCCCCTGGAGGTGAGGTCCATCAGGATCAGGTGGGTGTCGGTGCCGCCGGAGACCAGGTCGAAACCGCGGGCGAGGAGGGCGTCGGCGAGGGCCTTCGCGTTGGCGACGACGGCGTGGGCGTAGGTGCGGAAGGAGGGCAGGGCGGCCTCGCGCAGGGCGACGGCGACGGCGGCGGTGGTCTGGTTGTGGGGGCCGCCCTGGAGGCCGGGGAAGACGGCCCGGTCGAGGGCCCTCGCGTGCTCCTCGCGGGACAGGAGCATGGCGCCGCGCGGGCCGCGCAGGGTCTTGTGGGTGGTCGTGGAGATCACGTCCGCGTGCCCGGCCGGGGAGGGGTGGGCACCGCCCGCGATCAGGCCCGCGACGTGGGCGATGTCGGCGACGAGCACGGCGCCGGCCTCGCGGGCGATCTCGCCGAAGGCGGCGAAGTCGACGGTGCGGGGCAGCGCGGTGCCGCCGCAGAAGATCACCTTCGGTCGCTCCCTGAGGGCGGTCTCGCGGACCTCGTCGAGGTCGACGAGCCCGTTGTCGCGGCGTACGCCGTACTGGACGCCCCGGAACCACGAGCCGGTCGCGGAGACGCCCCAGCCGTGGGTGAGGTGGCCGCCCATGGGCAGGGCCATGCCCATGACGGTGTCGCCGGGCTCGGCGAAGGCGAGGTACACGGCGAGGTTGGCGGGGGAGCCCGAGTAGGGCTGGACGTTGGCGTGTTCGACGCCGAAGAGGGCCTTGGCGCGTTCGACGGCCAGGGCCTCGATCCTGTCGATGTTCTGCTGGCCCTCGTAGTAGCGGCGGCCGGGGTAGCCCTCGCTGTACTTGTTCTGGAGGACGGTGCCGGAGGCTTCGAGGACGGCGGCGGAGACGTAGTTCTCGCTGGGGATGAGGCGCAGGGTCTCGGCCTGGAGCTCTTCCTCGGCACCGACGAGGGCGGCGAGTTCGGGGTCGGTGGCGGCGAGCGCGGGGTGGGCGGCGGTTCCGGCCGGGGCGGGCGCGGGGCGGGTGGCGGTTTCGCTGGTGGTGACGGTCACGGTGGCGTCCTCCGGGCGTGTGCGGGGTCCCGGGGCGCGGCGCCGCCGGGACGTCGGTCCCGGGACGCCCAGGCGGGCGGCGTCTCGTGCGGTCTGCCGCGCGCGGCTCCCCCGGGGTCGTTTCCCCGTGCGCCAGTCGCCGCGCGTGCCGACAGGGTAGCGGGCGCGCCGCGGCCGAGGTTTCCGCGTCCGGCATCCGACCGACGATAGAAAAAGGGGCCACACCCGCCCCGGGCCGCAGGACGAACGGAGACCCCGTGTCGAGGACAGCAGACGCGATCGCTTCGGCGGAGGCGCACAGCGCCCACAACTACCACCCCCTTCCGGTCGTCGTCGCCTCGGCGGACGGCGCCTGGATGACCGACGTCGAGGGCCGCCGGTACCTCGACCTGCTCGCCGGGTACTCGGCGCTCAACTTCGGGCACGGCAACCGGCGTCTGATCGACGCGGCGAAGGCCCAGCTGGAGCGGGTGACGCTGACCTCGCGCGCCTTCCACCACGACCGGTTCGCCGACTTCTGCGCGCGGCTCGCGGAGCTGTGCGGCAAGGAGGCGGTGCTGCCGATGAACACCGGCGCGGAGGCGGTGGAGACGGCGGTGAAGACGGCCCGGAAGTGGGGGTACGAGGTGAAGGGCGTGCCGGACGGGCACGCGAAGATCGTGGTGGCGGCGAACAACTTCCACGGCCGGACGACGACGATCGTGAGCTTCTCCACGGACCACGAGGCGCGGGACCACTACGGGCCGTACACGCCGGGGTTCGAGATCGTGCCGTACGGGGACCTGACGGCCATGGAGGCGGCGGTCACCGAGAACACGGTGGCGGTGCTCCTCGAACCGATCCAGGGCGAGGCGGGGGTCCTGGTCCCCCCGGCCGGCTACCTGCCGGGGGTGCGGGAGCTGACGCGCCGGCGGAACGTGCTGTTCGTGGCGGACGAGATCCAGTCGGGCCTCGGCCGCACGGGGAGGACGTTCGCGTGCGAGCACGAGGGGGTGGTCCCGGACGTGTACCTGCTCGGGAAGGCGCTGGGGGGCGGGGTGGTGCCGGTGTCGGCGGTGGTCGCGGACCGCGACGTGCTCGGGGTCTTCCGGCCGGGCGAGCACGGTTCGACCTTCGGCGGGAACCCGCTGGCCTGCGCGGTGGCCCTGGAGGTGATCGCGATGCTGCGGACGGGCGAGTACCAGGAGCGGGCGGCGGTGCTCGGCGAGCACCTCCACGCCGAGCTGGGGCTGCTCGTGGGCGGCGGCGCGGTGCGGGCGGTGCGCGGGCGCGGGCTGTGGGCCGGGGTGGACGTCGATCCGGCGCGGGGGACGGGCCGGGAGATCTCGGAGCGGCTGCTGGAGCGCGGGGTCCTGGTGAAGGACACCCACGGCTCCACGATCCGGATCGCCCCGCCGCTGGTCGTCTCGAAGGAGGACCTGGACTGGGGTCTCGAACAGCTGCGGGAGGTGCTGTCGGCCTGATCCCCGCTCCCGGGGCGGGCGGGGCGGCCGGGCCGGTCCGCCCGCCCCGTCACAGGATCACGTGCGGCAGGAAGCGGGCGTACTCGTCGGTGACGGGCCCGGCCGACTCGCGGATGCCGAGGCCCGCCGCCTCGTCCCGGACCACCCACGCGCCGAGCACCACCCGGTTGCCGTCGAAGTCGGGGAGCGGGGCCAGGGCCTGGTAGCAGCACGCCTCCCCGTCCCGCGCGAAGGGTTCCGTGCCGGCCTCGTGGAGGGTGACGCCCGCGCCCTCGCGGCCGAGCAGCGGTTTGGCGGCCCAGCCCGTGGTGGCGGCGAGTTCGCGCGGGCCGTCGAGGTAGGAGGGCAGCAGGTTGGGGTGGCCCGGGTACAGCTCCCACAGGATCGCGAGGAGCGCCTTGTTGGAGAGCAGCATCTTCCAGGCGGGCTCGATCCAGCAGGTGGTGCCGGTGCCGCCGCCGTTGTCGAGGGTGTCCAGGACGTGCGGGCCGAAGCGGTCGGTGGTCAGCCACTCCCACGGGTAGAGCTTGAAGCAGCTGCGGAGGAAGCGGAGCCGGTCGTCCACGAAGCGGCGCGAGAGCCGGTCCCAGCCGATCCGCTCGACGGAGAGCGCCTCGGTCTCCAGGCCGGCCTGCTGGGCGGTCTCCCGCAGGTACGCGACCGTCATCAGGTCCTCGCCCAGCTCGTCGCCGTCCGAGTGGGCGAAGTGGACGGGGCCGGGCGGCAGGAGGTGGGCCTGTCGCCTCCAGGCGTCCACGAGCCGTTCGTGGAGGGAGTTCCACTGGTCGGCGCCGGGGAACCGCTCCTCCATCCAGAACCACTGCGGGCCGGCGGCCTCCACGAGCGAGGTGGGGGTGTCGGCGTTGTACTCCAGCATCCTGGCCGGGCCCGTGCCGTCGTAGTGCAGGTCGAACCGGCCGTAGATGGTGGGCAGTTCGGCGCGACGCCGCCAGGACTCGGCGACCAGGGCCGCCAGCGCGGGATCGGTGATGCCGAGGTCGGCGAAACGTTCCCGCTCGACGATGTGCGCGGCCGCCGCGAGGCACATCCCGTGCAGCTCCTCGACGGTCTCCTCCAGGGCCTCGACCTCGGGCAGCGAGAAGGAGTAGTACGCGCTCTCGTCCCAGTACGGGCGCAGCGAGCCGTCGGGGTGGCGGGTCAGCGGGTAGACGAGCCCCTGCTCCTCGACGATCCGCTGCCAGTCGGGGCGGGGTTCGATGGTGTGGCGTTCCACGGTGCCGGGTCCGCCTCAGCCGCCGCTGGAGCCGGAGCAGCCGAATCCGCCGGTGTCGACGGCGGTCTTGTCGAAGCTGCCGCCGCTGACCTTCCTGTCGCGGACGGAACCGCCGTAGTAGTACGAGCCGCGGGTGCCGCCGTCGTCATCGTCGTCGCCCCGCCCGCCGCCGTCGCAGCGGTAGTTGGGCAGCTCCTCCCGGGTCACCGGGTCCACGCACCGCTTGTCCGGTTCGCTGCCGCACGAGGTGATCGCCGCCGCCAGCACACCCATCCCCCCGAGCACCACCGTGCTCGACCTCAGCCTCCGCATGTTCGGCGCCCTCCCCTTCGCGCTCGCGGCCGGCGCGCTCGCGCCGCTCGCGACCGCACAGTGTAGGCCGGTGGTTCCCGGCCCCGCCGACCGGAGCCGTTCCGCGCCCCCCGGGACGGCGCGCGTCCGCCCGGCCGCCCGTTCCGGCCGGGCCCCGGCCCTGGGTCCGCCCGCTATCCGGCGCGGAGGGGGAGCGTGCGGAGAAGGGCCTCCAGGGCTCCCGGCCACGCGCTGTCCGACGGCGTGGCGTAGCCGACGACGAGGCCGTCCGCCGCCCGGGACGCGCCGGGGCGGCGGTAGTCGTCCAGGCCCCGGACGGCGAGCCCGTGCCAGGCGGCGGAGCGCAGGGTCTCCCGCTCGGTGCCCGGCGGGAGGACGAGAACGGCGTGGAGGCCGGCCGCGATCCCGGCGATCCGGGTCTCCGGGGAGCGGGCGGCCACCGCCGCCACGAGCTGGTCGCGGCGGCGCCGGTAGCGCAGCCGCATCGCCCGCACGTGCCGGTCGTACGCCCCCGACCCCAGGAACTCCGCGAACGCCAGCTGGTCCGGCACCGCGGACACCTGGTCGGCGGCCCGCTTCGCCTCCACCACCTCGTCCACCAGGCCCTCCGGCAGGACCATCCAGGCGAGGCGGAGGGCGGGCGCGAGGGACTTGCTGGCGGTCCCGAGGTAAACGACCCGTTCGGGGTCGAGGCCCTGGAGGGCGCCCACCGGCTGCCGGTCGTAGCGGAACTCCCCGTCGTAGTCGTCCTCCAGGACGAAGCCGCCCGCTCCGCGCGCCCAGTCGACCACGGCCGCGCGCCGGTCCGGCGGCAGGGCGCCGCCGAGCGGGAACTGGTGGGCCGCCGTCATGAGGACCGCCCCGCAGCCGTCGAGGTCCGCCGGCTCCCGGACGCTCGTGCCGGCCCCGTCGAAGGGCAGGACGGGGGTGTCGAGCCCCGCCCGGCCGAGGGCGTCGGCATGGAGCCGGAGCCCGTACGACTCCACGGCCGCGGCTCGCGCCCCCCGGGCCCGCAGCACCTGCCCGAGCAGCGACAGGCCGTGCGTGAACCCCGCGCAGACCACGATCCGTTCGGGCCGGGCGTGCACGCCCCGCGCGCGGGCGAGGTATCCGGCGAGCGCGGTGCGCAGTTCGTCCCGGCCGCGCGGGTCCCCGTACCCGAAGGCGGCGTGGGGGGCGGTGGTGAGGGCGCGCCGGTACGCCTTGAGCCAGTCGGCGCGGGGGAAGGAGGCGAGGTCGGGGGTGCCGGCCTTGAGGTCGTGGGCGGGGGCGGCGGGCCGGGGGGCGCGCGTCCGGGACCGGGGCGCCGGGGCGCGCGGGGCGGTGCGGTGGGCGACCCGGGTGCCGGAACCCTGCCGGGCGGTCAGCCAGCCCTCGGCGACCAGCTCCGCGTACGCGTCGGCGACGGTGTTGCGGGCGATGCCCAGGTCGGCGGCGAGCGAGCGGGAGGACGGCAGCCGGGTGCCCGCCTCCAGGCGTCCGCCGCGCACCGCCTCCCGCAGGGCGTCCGTGAGGCCCGCGCGCAGGCGCGGCCCCCGCAGCTCCAGATGGAGGTCGGCCCCGAAAGTGGACCAGTCGTTCGCCATGGAAATGGACCATACCCCTGCGCCACCCGGCTCCTACCGTGAAACCATGACGACCACGAGACAGTCCGCCGCGCCGGCCGGACGGGCCGGAACCGCCCACGAGCACGCGCCCCGGCTCCTCCTCGCCGAGCGGGTCCCCGACTTCTACCGGGCGATGACCCGCCTGGAGGCGGCGGCCGCGAAGGACATCGACCCCGTCCTGTACCACCTGATCAAGATCCGGGCCTCGCAGATCAACCACTGCGCGTTCTGCGTGGACATGCACAGCAAGGACGCCCTGGCGGAGGGCGAGAGCGTGGAGAGGATCGTGCAGCTCTCCGCCTGGGAGGAGTCGCGGCACTTCTACACCGACCGGGAGCTGGCGGCGCTCGCCCTGACCGAGGCCGTCACCGTCCTCACCGACGGCTTCGTCCCCGACGAGGTGTACGCGCGGGCCGCCGCCCACTTCGACGAGACCGAGCTGGCCCGGGTCATCGCCGCCGTCGTCACCATCAACGCCTGGAACCGGATCGGCGTCACCACCCGGATGGCGCCCGGCCACTACGCCCCGCGCTCCGCGTAGGGCCCCTCCCGGCGACCCGCCGGCTCCCGCGAGGGGGCCGGCGGGCCCCGGGCCCGGCCGGAGCCGTACGGGCCGGGCCCGGGTCGGTACGGGCCCGAATCAGTACGGACCCGGCCGGAAGAAGTCCAGGGCCACGCGGAGCACTTCGCGCTGTTTCGGCCAGTCCGCCTCCGGGCCGGCGGCCAGGATCGCGTAGTGGTTGCCGTCCTCCGCCGTGAACGCCCGGTCCACCACCTTGCGGCGCCCTCCCTCGCGGGAGTACGCGTACACCAGCTCGGCGGCGTCGGCCGGGGCGTCCGGATCGCCGGTGACCCGTTCGAGGCCGATCTCCTCGTAGCCGGGCTTGGCGGTCCTGCTGTTCTCGGAGACCGCGCGCAGGGCCTCGTACGGCGTCAGGCCCCGCTCGGTGACGACGAAGACCTGGAGCAGGCTCCGGCCGTCCGGCGCGTTGTAGAAGACGCCCTGGTCGGACTCGGTGCGGTTCCAGCCCTCGGGGATCGCGATCGTGAAGCTCTTGAGGTCCTTCACGGCGCGGTAGCCGGGCGGGGGCACGTCGTCCGAGGGGGTGGACGTGGCGGTGGCGGAGACGGAGGGCGACGGCGTGTCCCCGGTCGGACCGGGTGGAGGCTCCTCCGTCGCCGCGGTGGCGGAGACGGGCGGGCCCGCCGCCGGGGGCTTCCCGTCGTCCCTCCCCCAGACCAGCCAGGTGCCGGCGGAACCCGCCGCCAGGACGGCCACGGCCACCCCGGCGGCGACCGCGGCCCGCGGACGGGGACGGGAGGGCGGGGGCGGGAGGGCCGGGGCGTACGGCCGGCCGTCCGCGCCCGGCCCGTGGACCGGGGTGTACGCCGGCCCGTACGCGGGCGCGTACGCCGGCCCGTACGCGGGCGCGTACTCCGGTGGCGATGGCTGCGGCGGGACAACCGGGCCGGACCCGCCACCGCTCCCGGCCCCGTTCCCGGTCACGGGTGCACCGGGGCCGTTCCCCGTCTCCCAGCGCTGCGTCTCGTCGTTCCAGCGGAGCCCGCCCGCCCCGCCGCCCCCGTGGCCGCTCACCTCATCCTCCGAGCAGGGCGGCGACGGCCTGCGTCACGGCCACGCCCGAGGCGAGTACGCCGGTGACGGCCCCGGCGTCCGCGAGGGCGCGGCGCAGCCGGGTCAGGCGGCCGGTGTCCGCGCGGCCGGTGCCCTCGATCTCGTCCTGGACATCGGAGAGTTCGGCGTCCAGGGCGGCCGTCCCCTCGGAGGGGACGACGCCCCCCAGGTCGGCGCGGAGCCTGCGGACGGCGCGAAGCAGCTCCTCCTGGCCGGGGTCGCGGGCCGGCCGGCCGCCGGCCACGGTGCTGATGACGGTGTTGTGGTCGCCGATGGTGACGTTGCCCTCGGTGTTGGTGACGTGGATGCCCCCGGGGCGGGGGGAGTTGTCGTGGTCAGCCACGGTCGCCTCCGGTCGTCGTGGTGGTGAAGGTCCTGCTGGTGACGGTGTTGTGGTGGCCCAGGGTGACATTGCCCCTGGAGTTCTCGATGAACGTGCCGCCCTCGGCGACGTGGACGATCTTCTGCTCGAACTCGGCGGTCTCGTACCCCGCTTCGCGGAGGGCGGTGGTCACGCCGTTCGCGACCCGGTCCTGCACGCTCTTCAGGTAGCGGCTGATGTCCATCTCCTGGAACAGCGAGGCGTCGTCGTCGGAGCCGAGTTCGCGGACCGAGGCCGCCGGCCCCTCGGGCAGCGCGCGGGTGTGGCCGCCGGTGAGCACCTGCCAGAGGTGGACGAGTCCGCGCCAGAGCGTGACCACGGCGTCCCCGGCGGAGCGCGGGGTCCGGCCGAGGGCCCAGACGGCCTTGCCGAAGCGGTGGTTGTGCCGGTAGCGGTGGGCGATCCGGTCGGCGTGCCGGTAGAGCGGCTTCACGGGCCGCAGGACGTGCGGGGCGACCTCCAGCATCAGCATGCCGCCCTGCGTGTGGACGCGGACGAAGACGGTCGTGACGATCTCCTCGCCCCAGCCGCCGACCCGGACGCGGAGGAAGTGGCGGCGGGTCTCGCCGCCCTCCTCAATGGAGCCCGACCGGTGCGCCTCGAACCCCTCCGGGGTGTACGGGGCCGCGGTGCGGGCCGGGAGGCCGTCGACGGGCAGGAAGACGACCTCGTCGATCTCCAGTTCGCGCAACCGGTCCCGTACGGCGTCCCGGAGCCGCGGCGAGCCGTGCGGGGAGGGGACGCGCAGCGCCTCCACGAGCGGGACGACGTGCCGCATGACGGCGCTGTTGTCGAGCGGTTCGGGCGCCCCGCCGTCCAGGTCCCGGCGCGGGCGCAGCTCGATGGAGAGCGACCAGGGCTCGTACGGCTCGCCGGCGCCGCAGAACGGGTCGTCGGCCCCGTACAGGACGAGCCGCGCGTGCTGCTCGATCCGGATGCGGTCGCGCAGCCGGCGGAAGCGGGGCCCCTCGGCCCGTTCGGCCGGGTCGGCGCGCAGGTCGGGGAAGCGTTCCCGGGAGAGTTCCTGGGTGAGCGCGCGGGCGAACTGGCCGCGCCGCCCGGCCACCGCCCAGGCCACGAGGAACGGCACCGCGAGGGTGATCCACACCTCCGCCGCGCCGATGCCCGGCAGTCCGCCCGCCACCAGGACGGCGGCGAGGTTCAGGATCTCGCCCGCCTCGGAGAGGTCGCCGAGGAGTTCCCAGCGGGCCTCCTCGGTGGCCAGGGCCAGGAGGAGGAGCAGCAGCACCGACTGGAGGAGCATGAGCCGCCCGTACCAGCGCAGGAGGAAGGCGGCGACGACGCGGTACACGGGGGCGGCGGCGGTCCGGCCGCGGACCCGGCGGGCGAGGCCGAGCACCAGGAAGGGCACGACGAGGAGGAGGACCAGCCCCTTGGTGAGCGGGAGCGCGACGATCCAGAGGGCCAGGACGCAGGCGGCCCAGCCGAGTTCGACGCGGCGGGCGCGCAGTGCGTGGGCGAGGACGCGGGCGGCGTCGTAGCCGAGGGAGGGGGCGGCGAACCGCTCCTCGTGGACGTACAGCTCCTCGATGACCGCGTCGCGGAAGCCCTCGTCGAGGTACGTGCCGGCGCAGAGCAGCCGGGTCGCCTCGCTGGCGGCCGGCGCGCGGCGCGGATCGGCGGCCGGGGGGTCGCCGGACGGCGGTACGTCCGGCGGCCGGCCGGGCTGATGGGGTACGGACGACTGTGCCAAAACTCCCCCGATGGTACGCAACTGTCCCTGTTCACCGGCCTGTTCGATCGGCGCCGGGGGCACAGCATAGGGGAGGCCGGAGCCTTCCGCCGACGGAAAAACGGCGCCCCCGGCCCGTACGGTCGGTCGTACGGGCCGGGGGCGCCGGAATCGCGGAGCCGGAAGGCGCCGGGCTCAGATGAGGCCGAGCTCGCGGACCGCGTCGCGCTCCTCGGCGAGCTCCTGCACGGAGGCGTCGATGCGGGCGCGGGAGAAGTCGTTGATCTCCAGGCCCTGGACGATCTCGTACGCGCCGTCCTTGCAGGTGACGGGGAAGGACGAGATGAGGCCCTCGGGGACGCCGTAGGAGCCGTCCGACGGGATGCCCATGGAGACCCAGTCGCCCTCGGCGGTGCCGTTGACCCAGGTGTGGACGTGGTCGATGGCGGCGTTCGCGGCGGAGGCGGCGGAGGACGCGCCACGGGCCTCGATGATCGCGGCGCCGCGCTTGGCGACGGTCGGGATGAAGGTGTCGGCCAGCCACGCCTCGTCGTCGACGACCTCGGCGGCGTTCTTGCCGGCGATCTCCGCGTGGAAGATGTCCGGGTACTGGGTCGCGGAGTGGTTGCCCCAGATGGTGAGGCGCTTGATGTCCTCGACCGACGCGCCGGTCTTCTGCGCGAGCTGGCTGAGCGCGCGGTTGTGGTCCAGGCGGGTCATCGCGGTGAAGCGCTCGGCCGGCACGTCCGGGGCGGCGGCCTGGGCGATCAGGGCGTTGGTGTTGGCCGGGTTGCCGACGACGAGGACCTTGATGTCGTCCGCCGCGTGGTCGTTGATGGCCTTGCCCTGCGGCTTGAAGATGCCGCCGTTGGCGGAGAGCAGGTCGCCGCGCTCCATGCCCTTGGTGCGGGGGCGGGCGCCGACGAGCAGCGCGACGTTGGCGCCCTCGAAGCCCTGGTTCGGGTCGTCGAAGATGTCGATGCCCTTGAGCAGCGGGAAGGCGCAGTCGTCGAGCTCCATGGCGGTGCCCTCGGCGGCCTTGACGCCCTGCGGGATCTCGAGGAGGCGCAGCTTGACCGGCACGTCCGCGCCGAGCAGGTGGCCGGAGGCGATGCGGAAGAGCAGCGCGTAGCCGATCTGGCCGGCCGCGCCGGTCACGGTGACATTCACGGGAGTGCGGGTCATGGCGATCTCCGTAAGACAGCTGGCGGTGGGGGTCCCTGCCCCTGGTGCGGGATACCCCTCTTGATCGATCGGTGTCTCGATGTGAAGAGATATCCAGCGGTCAGGCTATCCGACCCCGGCCCCCCTGAACCCCCACCTCCTTGTGGTCCGGCTCACTGCCACCCGTCCGCGCGCGGTTCGCCCGGGGCCGGCCGGCGGGGCGCGGTGAAGGGGGGCGGCGCTCCGCCGGCGGGCCGGCCGGCGGCGCGCGGAAGACGGCCGGGGCGCGGGCGGGTGCCTCAACGGCCCTTCGCGCAGCCCTCGCTGCCGTCCGCGAGGGCACCGCAGGCCCGTACGGCCGCACCGGGGGCGTCGGGGAGCATCGGGGTGTACGCGTCGGTCCGCGCCGTCGCCCCGTCGGCGGCCTCCGGGACGAGGGCGCTCCGGACGGCGCCCCCGACCTCGACGGTGACGCTGTCGCCGGGGGCGGCGCCGGTGATCCGGGCCCAGGAGGCCGCGCAGACGGCGCTGTGGCGGACCTCGACCCGGGCGGTGCCGACGCGGGCGCGGGCGACGGTGGTGGCGAGGGGGCCGCCGCAGCCCATCGCCTCGGGGTCCCGGCCCGCGCAGTCGGCACCGGAGCACTCCACCCCCGCCGGGAGGTCCGTACGGCGCGTGGGGCTCGGGGCCGGGGTGGTGGACGGGGCGGCCGCGCGTCCGTCCGTGCCGTCGGTCCCGCCGCCGCCCAGGTCCACGAGGAGGAGGGCGGCGGCGACGACGAGCAGGGCGCCGAGGCCCCCGGCCACGCGGAGGAGCACGGTCGCGGCCCGGCGGCGGGGAGCGGGGGCGGGCGGGGGTGCGGCTTCGCCGGGCGGGGGCGGGGGCGGGGATGCGGCACCGGTCGGGGGCGGCGCGGCGGGCCCGGAGGAGGGCGGGGGCACGCGCCCGGGTGCGGGGTCCGACGGTTCCTCCGGAACCGGGCCGCCGAGGTGCCGGATCCGCAGGGTGCGGTCGTCGTGACCACCGGAACCCGCCGCGCCCCACGGTTCTCCGACGACGGGGCCTCCGGCGACGGGTTCTCCGGCGACGGGCCTCACGGCACCCGGGGGCCCGTCGAACCGCCTTGCGGCGCCCGGGGATTCGCCGGCCGGATTTCCACCGGACTCCCCTCCGGAGACCGGGTGCCCGGCGTCCGGGCCTTCGCCCGACCGCCCTCCGGAGACCGGGTGCCCGACGTCCGGGCCTTCGCCCGACCGCCCTCCGCCGTCCGGTGCCCCACCGCCCGGGCCCGGGGCGGAAGCGGAACGGCCCCTCGCCCGTTCGGCACGCTCCCACTGGGCCGCGAGCTCCCCCGCGTCGGCGCCGGTGACCTCCGCGAGGGCGGCCACGGCCGTGCGCGGCACGGGCCGGCGGGCGCTCAAGTAGGCGTCCCACTGGGAGCGTTCGCGTCCGGTGCGTTCGGCGACGGCCACGACGCCGAGGCCGCTGCGGTCGATCAGGCGGCGCATCCGCTCGGTGAGCGCGCGCGTCTCCGGGTCGAGTCCGTCCGGAAGCGCCTTCCAGCCAGGCATGTGCCGTCCCCTCGCCCTCTGTTCGCCGTTCCCCGTCCCCTGCTCCGCCCGCCACGTCGAAGGATGGCAGCTTCCGGGACGGCGCGCGCCCCGGATGCGCGGCCGACGTAGCGGAATGGTCACTTCCGTGCCACAGCGCGCCGACGGGCCTTGTCCCACCATTGGCGCGTACATGACCCTTGATCACGTCGGCGCCCGCCCTCCCACGGGGGAGAGGGCGGGCGCCGCACACCTCGCGAACCGGAAGGCGGGACCTACGTCACCGTCAGGTGGAGGACGTCCTCCAGGAACGGGATCCGCAGCCAGGGCCCCGGCTGCACCATGAGCGCGAGCAGCACGATGAGGCCGCCCATCACCCCGTACGTGATCATGTCCGTAAAGCGGGACCGGACCGCCAGCATGCCCACGGAGGGCACCACGCGCCGCATCACGGCGCCCGTCAGGAGCCCGGCCCCGACCAGGATCGCCCCCACCCGGAAGGACTGCGGGAACGCGTCCGTGCCCACCACGAGGAGCCCCGCCCCGGCGAGGCAGAGGACCACGAGCAGCGGCCACTGGCGCGCGGGCGCGGGCGCGTCACCGGCGGCGGCCCGGCCGCCGCCCTCGGGGCGCGCGGTGCCGGCGGTGACGACGGTGGGCGGGGGCCGCCGCACGCCGCGCCTCGTCCCGGGCCGGTCACCGGTCGACTCCGGGTTCCCGGAGCCCATGTCAGAGCGCCGCGGCCGCGCGCTCGGCGGCCTCGACGACGTTGACGAGGAGCTGGGCCCGGGTCATCGGTCCGACGCCGCCCGGGTTGGGGGAGATCCAGGCGGCCACGTCGGCGACGCCGGGGTGCACGTCACCGAGGATCTTGCCCTCGGCGTTGCGCGAGACGCCGACGTCGAGGACGGCCGCGCCCGGCTTCACGTCCTCCGGCCTGATCAGGTGCGGCACGCCCGCCGCCGCGATGACGATGTCGGCGTTGCGCAGGTGCGCCGAGAGGTCCCGGGTGCCGGTGTGGCACTGGGTCACGGTCGCGTTCTCGGACCGGCGGGTGAGGAGCAGCGGCATGGGACGCCCGATGGTGACGCCGCGCCCGACGACCACGACCTCGGCGCCGTCGATCTTCACGCCGTGGCGGCGCAGCAGGGTGATGATGCCGTTGGGCGTGCAGGGCAGCGGGGCGGGCTCGTTGAGCACGAGGCGGCCGAGGTTGGTGGGGTGCAGGCCGTCCGCGTCCTTGACCGGGTCCATCAGTTCCAGGACGCGGTTCTCGTCGATGCCCCTGGGCAGCGGGAGCTGGACGATGTAACCCGTGCACTCCGGGTCCTCGTTGAGTTCCCGGACGACCGCCTCGATCTCCTCCTGGGTGGCGGTGGCGGGCAGGGTGCGCTGGATGGAGGCGAGTCCCACCTGCGCGCAGTCGCGGTGCTTTCCGGCCACGTACTTCTGGCTCGCCGGGTCGTCACCGACCAGGAGGGTGCCGAGTCCGGGCGTGACGCCCTTCTCCTTGAGGGCCGCCACACGGACGGTCAGGTCGGACTTGATCGCGGCCGCGGTGGCCTTGCCATCGAGAATCTGGGCGCTCATGGGGCCATCTTCCCGGATGCCACCCGTCATGTTCCAATTCGCGGTCGCCGGACGGCGGGCGGTACGGGCGAAAGGTTGCACTCGTACAACTCCGTCTCGTGACGACTGGACAAAAAGTCGAGGTTGCGACGACGATGACCGGCGTACTACCGCGGAAAGTGCCGGGGGGAAATCCGCTCGATAGTCGTGAAGGTCCTCCGCGCGGCCGCGTCGTCCCCGCACAGAAAAATCACGGAGGAATCGCGCGATGAGTTTCGGCGACCCGAACAACCCCTACGGACAGCCCCAGGACCAGGGTCAGGGTCAGCAGCCCGGCTACGGCTACCCCCAGCAGGCGCCCCAGGGCGTCCCGCAGCAGGGTTACGGGTACCCCCAGCAGCCGGGCGCGTACCCGCAGGCTCCGGGCACGCTCCAGGCCAACAACGGTTACATCAACCTGCACGGTCTCGGCACCGTGCAGGTCGCCTCGATGGGTCTGCGGTTCGCCGCGCGCCTGATCGACGGCGTGGCCATCGGCGTCATCTCGTGGATTCTGTCGCTGGTCGGCCTGGCCGGCGTGATGGGCGCGGCCAAGTCCATCGAGGACTGCGCGAAGCTCGACCCGATGACCCCGGCCTACCAGACCTGCATCAACGACCAGGCCGCCGCCGCGGGTGGCATATTCGCCGCCTTCTTCGGCTTCCTCTTCCTGATCTTCATCGCCACCATGCTCTACGAGTGGCTGATGATCGCCTTCGTCGGCGCCACCCTCGGCAAGATGGCGCTGGGGCTGCGGGTCGTCAAGGAGGCCACGGGCGGCAAGCCGGGCGTCGGCGGCGGCTTCATCCGCTGGATCATCCCGATGGTCGGCGCGGTCCTCTGCGGCATCGGCCAGCTCCTGGTCTACCTGTCGCCGTTCTTCGACAACTCGGGCAAGCTGCAGGGCTGGCACGACCGTGCCGCCGGCACGCTCGTCGTCAAGAAGTAGCGCTCCCGGCGGGTTCCCCGCCGCTCCGAGGGCCGTCCGGCACACCGCCGGGCGGCCCTCGGCCGTTCCCCCGGCACCTCCGGGATCTCCCCGGGGTCCGGAAGGTTTTCCCCGGGCCCCGGAATTCCTCCCGGAACCAGCGGGCTTCTCTCCGGACCGGGCTTCCCCCGGACCGGGCTTCCCTCCGGACCGGGTTTTCCCCCGGCCCCGGGATCACCTCCGCCGCAGGACCGCGAAACCTTCCGAGCGGTGCGTGATCTCGTACCGCGCGCCCGGGTGGAGCTGCGCGGCCAGCTCGGCCGGGTCCGAGATCTGCTGCGACCAGCCCCGCAGGTCGTAGGCGAGGTAGTCCGGATCGACCTCCTGCGAGGAGCCCGCCCAGTAGACCCGGCGGTCCGCCGTGAGGTGGGCGAGGAGCGAGACGTCCGCCTCCACGCTCACCCCCTCCGGGACCGCGTCCACCGCCGCCCGCGCCTGCTCGGCCCGGACGTCCGTCCGGTACGTCTCCGGCTTCAGCAGGTCGCGCAGCGGGAGGTTCACGGCGAGGACCAGCGCGACCGTGGTCGCCACCGGGACGGCGACCCTCCCGTACGAGGCGAGCCAGGCGCGCGGCGAGGTGCGCACCGCGCGGACGCCGTCCACGAGCGCCGCGAGGACGACCGGCATGAGGATGGCGCTGTAGTGCCAGTGCATGCCCCAGTGGTTGGGGTCCTGGGAGAGGAAGCGCCAGCCCAGGGTCGGCAGGACGAGCAGGACCAGCGGGGAGCGCAGGGCCAGGAAGCCGGTGATCGCCAGGAGGTGGAGGACCATCTCCCAGCGCTCGCCCGAGGCGAGGGCGCCGGCGACGAGCTGCCCGAAGGAGGTATCGGCCCCCTCCCCCGTCTTCTCGATCTTGGACCAGTAGTCGTACCGGCCGAGGCTGCTGGCCGCCGGGATCAGGACGAGGACGGTGAGGGCGAAGGCGGCGGTGCCGAAGCCGGCCAGGGCGGCGCCGAGCCGCCTGCTCCCCTTGAGGAAGAGGACCGCGCCGACCATGGCGACGGTGAGCCCCATGTCCTCCTTGACCAGGACGAGCGGGGCGGACCAGGCGGCGGCGGCCGTCCAGCGGCCGAGGAGCAGGGCCCGGCAGACCAGGGCGAGCAGCGGGACGGCGAAGGCGATCTCGTGGAAGTCGGACCGCACCGCCTCCTGGAGTCCCCAGGAGAGCCCGTACGCGGCCGTGAGGGCGATGCCCGCGGCGCGGCTGCCGAGGACCTCCTGCGTGGTGCGGCCGACGACGACGGCGGAGGCGGCGAAGAGCGCGGCCTGCGCGAAGAGCAGGGCGACCGGCGAGGGCCAGATCCAGTACAGCGGCGCCAGCAGGGCGGTGACCGGGCTGAAGTGGTCCCCGAGTATGGGGAAGCCCGGACCCTTGATGTCGACGACCGGGGCCCGGAACTCGGCGTACGCCCGGACGGACTGCCCGAAGATCCCGAGGTCCCAGGAGGGGGTGCGGAACTGCGCGTACTGCACCCAGGAGTACAGGAAGAAGAGGGCGCACAGGACGGCCGCGAGGATCAGGTACGGACGGAGCGGGACGGGGGCGGGCCGCTCCGGGGGCTCGGCGGCCGCGACCCCGGGGGCGCCGGTGACGGCCTCCCCGGCGGACCTGTTCTGTACGTCCAACACCACGCCCCCACCACCAGTGGTCGACAAAAGAGCAACCCATTAGAACAGAGACCACCCGATCGGCGGATGCACCCGCCGGGGCGCCGACGCGGACGGCCCGCCGGTTCCGGGGAACCGGCGGGCCGTCCGTTCACGCCCGGTCGCCTGTCGGCGGCTCAGTGGAAGAAGTGACGCGTCCCCGTGAAGTACATCGTCACGCCCGCCTTCTTCGCGGCCTCGACGACCAGCTCGTCGCGGACCGAGCCGCCGGGCTGCACGACCGCCTTCACGCCGGCCGCCGTGAGGATCTCCAGGCCGTCGGGGAAGGGGAAGAAGGCGTCGGAGGCGGCGTAGGAGCCGCGTGCCCGCTCCTCGCCCGCCCGCTCGACGGCCAGCTTCGCGGAGTCGACGCGGTTGACCTGGCCCATGCCGACGCCGACCGAGGCACCGTCCTTGGCGAGCAGGATCGCGTTGGACTTGACCGCGCGGCACGCCCTCCAGGCGAAGGCCAGCTCGGCCAGTTCCTCGGCGGAGAGGGCGTCGCCGGTCGCGAGGGTCCAGTGCGCCGGGTCGTCGCCGTCGGCCTGGAGGCGGTCGGTGACCTGGAGGAGGGCACCGCCGTCGACCGGCCTGACCTCGACCGGGTTGGCCGGGGCGCCCTCGGCGCGCAGCACGCGGATGTTCTTCTTCCGGGCGAGGATCTCGACGGCGCCGTCCTCGTACGCCGGGGCGACGATGACCTCGGTGAAGATCTCCGCGACCTGCTCGGCCAGCTCGACCGTCACCGGGCGGTTGACGGCGATGACGCCGCCGAACGCCGACAGCGGGTCGCAGGCGTGCGCCTTGCGGTGGGCCTCGGCGACGTCCGCGCCGATCGCGATGCCGCACGGGTTGGCGTGCTTGATGATCGCGACGCAGGGCTCGTCGTGGTCGTACGCGGCCCGGCGCGCGGCGTCGGTGTCCGTGTAGTTGTTGTACGACATCTCCTTGCCGTGGAACTGCTCGGCCTCGGCGAGGCCGCCCGTCCCGTCGACGTAGAGCGCGGCGCCCTGGTGCGGGTTCTCGCCGTACCGCAGGACGTTCTTCCGCTCGTACGTGGCGCCCAGGAAGCCGGGGAGGCCGCTGTCGTCGGCCGCCGCGTAGTCGTCGGCGAACCAGGAGGCCACGGCCACGTCGTACGCGGCGGTGTGCCGGAACGCCTCGCCCGCGAGCCGCTTGCGGGCGGTCAGGTCGAAGCCGCCGGACCGGACGGCGGCGAGCACGTCGGCGTACCGCTCGGGGCTGGTGACGATCGCCACGGACGGGTGGTTCTTCGCGGCGGCGCGGACCATGGAGGGGCCGCCGATGTCGATCTGCTCGACGCACTCGTCCGGGGTGGCGCCGGAGGCGACCGTCTCGCGGAACGGGTAGAGGTTCACCACGACCAGGTCGAAGGGCTCCACGCCCAGCTCGGCGAGCTGCTCGCGGTGCGACTCCAGGCGCAGGTCGGCGAGGATGCCGGCGTGCACGCGCGGGTGGAGGGTCTTGACGCGCCCGTCCAGGCACTCGGGGAAGCCGGTCAGCTCCTCGACCCTGGTGACGGGAACGCCCGCAGCGGCGATCCTCCCGGCCGTGGAGCCGGTGGAGACGAGCTCGACACCGGCCTCGTGCAGGCCGCGGGCCAGGTCTTCGAGTCCCGTCTTGTCGTAGACGCTGACCAGCGCGCGGCGGATGGGCTTAACGGTGTCCGTGTTCACCGACATGAACCTTTCGTCCCTCAATGCGGTAGCCGTGCCGGGCGAGGCGCCCCACGACGTCGACGAGCAGCGAGCGCTCGACTTCCTTGATGCGCTCGTGCAGAGCGGCTTCATCGTCCGTCTCCCGCACCTCGACCACGCCCTGGGCGATGATCGGGCCGGTGTCGACGCCGTCGTCGACGAAGTGGACGGTGCACCCGGTGACCTTCGCGCCGTAGGCGAGGGCGTCACGCACCCCGTGGGCACCGGGAAAACTGGGGAGCAGGGCCGGGTGGGTGTTGACGACCCGGCCGCCGAAGCGGGCGAGGAACTCCTTGCCGACGATCTTCATGAAGCCCGCCGAGACGACGAGGTCCGGCGCGTACGCGGCGGTCGCCTCCGTCAGGGCGCGGTCCCACTCCTCGCGGCTCGCGTGGTCCTTCACCCGGCACACGAAGGTCGGGAGCCCGGCGCGCTCGGCGCGCTCCAGGCCGACGGTCCCGTCGCGGTCGGCGCCGACGGCGACGACCTCCGCCCCGTACCCCCCGGGGTCGGCGGCGATGGCGTCGAGCAGGGCCTGCAGGTTGGTACCGGACCCGGAGACCAGGACGACGAGGCGGGCGGCAGCCACTGGGTCACTCTTTCCGTGGTGTTTGTGCGGTCGTACGAACGAATCGCATCGCTCGGTACGGGGAACCCTACGAACGGCTCGACCGGCAGCAACGATACCGGCACACGGGACGGCCCCCACGGGACGGGGGCGGAGCCGGGCGGTAGCGTCAGGGTCCGACGCCGGAGCGCACGGTGGGGCGTACCGGCCGGAGACGACGCCGGGGCGACGGACGTGCGGCGTACGAGACAGCAGCGGAGACCACGGGTGCGGTCGTGGTCGAGACGACAGAGGGAAGACGTTCAGCAGATGCCGGAACGCCAGTCCACGGACGACAACAACCCGTTCGCGCCGCCGCCCGAGGGCAGGCCGGACCAGCCGTGGCAGCCGCGGCGACCGGAGGGCCCGGACGACGACGCGTCCGGGGCCCCGGACGCGCCGGGCCCGTCCGACGGCCGGTGGAGCCCGCGTCAGCCGGGCCCCTCCCAGGACGGCTTCGGCCGCGGCCCGGAACGCCGGAGCGACCCCGAGGGCGGTCCGGGCCAGGGCGGGCCGAAGCGCGGCCCGGGGCTCCGCTGGGACCCGACGGACCCGGCGCAGCGGCGGGCGCGGTACGCGATCCTCGCCGGCATGTGGGGCTTCTTCTTCGCCCTCTTCGGGTTCCCGGAACCGGCCCTGCTCCTCGGTGCCCTCGGTCTCTACTGGGGGATCAGCTCCCTGCGCACCGGGCCGAAGCGGGACGGGGAGGCGCCGGGCGGGGCCGGCGGGGTGTCGCCGACGTCACAGGAGGCGTCCCGGCCGGCGGACCCGGGGCGGCGGACGGGACCGGAGCGGGACGCCCCCGGCGCGGCCGTTCCGCTGCGGACGATGCGGACGGCCGCGATCAGCGGACTGGTCGCGTCGGTCGTGGCCCTGGGCATCGTCGCCGCCGGCTTCACCTTCCAGCTCGTCTACCGCGACTTCTACGAGTGCCGCGACGACGCCCTCACCCACGCGGGCCGGCTGGCCTGCAACGACCTCCTGCCGAAGCCGCTGCGGGCGGGCCTCGGGGTCCGGGAGTAGGTCCTTCGGCTAGGCGGTGGGGCCCGGACCGGGGGTGATGTCCGGGGTCGGGGTCGGGGTCGAATGCGGGATCGACTTCGGGGCCGGGGCCGGGGCCGTGTCCGGTTTCGGCTTCGGCTTCGGCTTCGAGGCCGGGGGCGGGGTCGCGTCCGGTTCCGGGCGCGGGTCCACGGCCCGGTCCGGGGCCGGCTCCGGGGTCGCCTTCGGGCCCGGTCCCGGTTCCCGGGAGGGCTCCCAGGCGGCCGGGAGGTAGTCGTACGGCTCGTAGCCGGGCCCGTCGAAGGGGTCGCCGTACGGATCGTCGTACGCCTCGCCCTCGGGCCCCGGGCCGGCGCCGGGGACCCGGGGGCCGGCTCCGGGCGCGGCCCCGGCCCTCGCCCGGGGGAGCGACCCGAACCCGAGGAAGGACCGGAGCCCGGAGACGGCCCGGAGCCCGGGGGCGGCGGGGCGGGACCCGGAGTCCGCCCCGGTCCACCGGCCGGCGTCCCGGCCGGGCTCCCGTTCCGGGCCCCGGCGCCCGGAACGGGCCCGGAACCACGTTCCCGCCCGGCTCCGTGCCTCCGCCCGGTCCCGGGTACGGAGCGGGCTCCACACCCCGGAGGGCTGCCGCTGCGTCTCCTGGGTGTCCGGGGCGGGGGCGGGCACGGGCGAGGACGCGCGGGCCGCCCGGCGTTCCGCGCGGGGCGTCCGGCGGACCCAGGCCCGTACCCCGAGGGCCGTCGGCGTGCCCGCGCAGAGCGCCCACACCACCGCCGCCGCCCCCGCCCGCCACCACACCGGACCGAACGCGGACAGCCGGCCGGAGCCGAGCGGACCGCCCGCCGCGGTCGCGAGGACGGCCACGGCCGTCCCGCACAGCGCGGCCGCGCCCAGAACCGTCAGCACCGCGTCCCGGACCGTCCAGGCCCGCGCCGCCCGGCCCACCCGGTGGCCCAGCACCACGGCGGCGGCGGCCGGGGCCGCCGCGACCGCCCAGTGGAACCACACGCCCCGCCCCTCGGCGGGCAGCGCGGCCAGGAGCGGGAAGGGCGGTACGGCCGGGTCCCCGGTCAGGCCCAGCGGGGTCGCGAGCGCGGCCGTACCGACGGCGAACCCGGGGCCGAGGCCGTACGCGGCACCCCACACGGCCGCGTTCGGCAGCAGCGCCAGAACGAGCAGCGCGAGGGCCGCCCGCCCCGACCACTCCCCCGCGAGGCCCAGGAACGACGCCTGCGCCCGGCCCGCGTGCCAGACCAGCGAGACCGCCGCGGCCGCCGCGCCGCCGCAGAACAGCGTCAGGAGGCCGAGTCCCGCCGCGCGCAGGGCGACCGCCTGCCGCACCCCGGGCAGCGGGCGGCCGAGCGCCGTCCAGGCCCCCGCCCCGGCCGCGCCGACCACCACGGCGGGCAGCCGGAGTCCGGCCGTGATCAGCTCGGCGGGCAGCGGACCGCTCTCGCTGTAGACCACCACCACGGCCGCGACCAGCAGGTATCCCCCGGCCACCGAGGCGACCGCACCGCTCGGCGAGGGACGCGGCCGGTCCCGGTCGCGGGTCGTGTCGAGGGTGTCGCGGGCGGCCCGGTGGACGAACCAGACGGGCAGGACGGTCAGGAGCAGGGGGGCGACGCCCAGGGGCGCGGGCACGCCGGACAGGGTGTCCGTACGGACCAGCTCCACCCCGTGGGCGAGCAGCCAGAGCCCGGCGGCCACGTGGAGGGCCCCGCCGGGACCGCCGTCGGGGAACGGGGAGCTGATCCAGGCCGCGACCACCAGGACCGCGAGGACGCCGAGGCCGAGTCCGGCGGCGACCCCGCCCCGGACGCAGGCGGTGGCGAGCGCGGCGGAGCGGCCGCCCTGGACCAGGGGGTGATCGGTCGCATGGGTCACGGGGGACATGCTGCCAACGACACGCGCTTTCTCCGCGTAACAGGCAAACAACCGTGGTGTCGCTCAATATACGTTTATGTTCTTTTCCGCCCAGAAAAGCTCTGCGGGAGGTACGCGCCCATGAGCCGGAGCACCGCGGATTCCTCTCCTCCCGCCGCCCTTCCGCCCCCCAAGGAGCGGCGCAGGCTGCGCGAGGCCCTCGCCCTGAGCGAGGAGCAGGTCGCCGAGGCCGTGGGCGTCACCAAAGCCACGGTGAAGGCGTGGGAGACGGGGCGTTCGGCGCCCCGGGGGCGCAAACGCGAGGCGTACGCGAGGCTGCTCGGCGCGTGCGGGTCCGGCGGTCCCCTCCCCCTCTCCCGCCCCGTCGGGGGCGAAGAGCCGGGAGCGCGGCCGGACGCGCGCCCGGAGACCCGGGAGGCGGAGACGGCACTCCAGGGGGCGGTCCTCACCCCTTCGGGCCCCACCCCGCCGACTTCTCTTCCGGCCGGCGCCTCCGTCTCCGCTCCCGCGCCCGTTTCCGGGTCCGCGCCGGGGGTCGTTCCCGCTTCCGCGCCCACGCCCGGGGGCGCTTCCACGCCCGTTTCCGGGCCCACGCCGGAGGTCGCTTCCGGGCCCGGGGCCGCTTCCGCGTCCGTTTCCGCCACGCCCGGGGCCGTCTCCGTCTCCGTCTCCGGGCCGGCTCCGGAGCCCTTCTCCGGGTCCGCGCGGGACGCCGTCCTCGCCCCGTCGGAACGCCTGAAACCGGCGGTGCCGGAGACGGCGAACTCGGAACCGGCCACCCCGGAAACGGCGGCCCCGGGAACGGCCGGCCCGGGACCGGCGGTCCCCGAAGCGGTGGCCCCGGAAGCCCCCGCCCCGGAGCCGGGCGGGAGCCCCGCCGTGCCCGCCCTCACCCCCGAGGAGGCGTTCGACGCGCTCTACGCGTACGCCGCGCCCGCCCTCGCCCACCAGACGTACCTGCTCACCGGCCGTCGCGCCCTCTCCCGCGAGTCCGTCGAGCGCGCCTTCCAGCAGGCGTGGCAGCGCTGGCCCGAGGTCGCCGTCGACCCCGACCCGGTGGGCTGGGTGCGGGCGGCGGCGCACGAGTACGCCCTCTCCCCCTGGCACCGGCTGCGCCGCGCCCACCGGCACCCCGACACCCCGCCGGCCGGGGCGGACCGCCGGGCGCTGCTCTCCGCCCTCCTCGAACTGCCGCCGCCATACCGCCGCACCGTGCTGCTCTACGACGGACTCGGACTCGACCTGCCGGACACCGCGGCCGAGACGGAGGCGAGCACCCCCGCCGCCGCCCACCGCCTGCTGCACGCCCGTACGGTCCTCGGGAAGCGGGTCCCCGGGCTCGCCGGGCCGGAGGACCTGCACCGGCGGCTGAGCGCGCCGGTCACGGAGGCGCCGACGGCGGAGCTCCCGGCGGCCCGCTCGGTCCGGACCGGTGGGGAGCACCGGGCCCGCGCCTGGACGCGCGCGGTGGTCTGCGCGACGGCGGTCCTCGTCGCGATGACCGGCTTCACCGTGGTGACCGCGCCGACCCGGTACATCCCCGTGAACGCCCCCGGCGAGAGCGTCGGCGGCGTGCCGGTGCGCGGCGGCCCGGAGAAGCTCCGCCCGGAGGACCTGGAGCTCCGCGACAAGCTGCGCTCCGAGCCCCACCCCGGCCCCGAACGGCTGGTCCCGGTGCTCGGATAGCCGCCGCGGGCGCGGGCGGGCCCCGGCGGCGGGACGGCCGTCGCGGGGCGCCCGTCGCGGTACGGACACGCGAGTGGGCCCCGCCCTCCGCCCGGACGGGCCGGGAGGGGCGGGGCCCACTCGCTGTGCGGTGCGGCGGCGTCAGCCCGCGAGGATCGCGCGCGCCAGCTTGGCCGTCTCGGTCGGGGTCTTGCCGACCTTGACGCCCGCGGCCTCCAGGGCCTCCTTCTTCGCCTGGGCGGTGCCGGAGGAGCCGGAGACGATGGCGCCGGCGTGGCCCATGGTCTTGCCCTCGGGCGCGGTGAAGCCCGCGACGTAGCCGACGACCGGCTTGGTGACGTTGGCCTTGATGAAGTCGGCCGCACGCTCCTCGGCGTCGCCGCCGATCTCGCCGATCATGACGATCAGGTCGGTCTCCGGGTCGGCCTCGAAGGCCGCCAGGGCGTCGATGTGCGTGGTGCCGATGACCGGGTCGCCACCGATGCCGACGGCGGACGAGAAGCCGATGTCACGGAGCTCGTACATCATCTGGTACGTCAGCGTGCCGGACTTCGAGACCAGGCCGATGCGGCCCGGCTTCGTGATGTCGCCCGGGATGATGCCGGCGTTGGACTGGCCCGGGGTGATGAGACCGGGGCAGTTCGGGCCGATGAGGCGGGTCTTGTTGCCCTTCTCCACGGCGTACGCGTAGAACGCGGCGGAGTCGTGGACGGCGATGCCCTCGGTGATGACGACCGCGAGGGGGATCTCGGCGTCGATGGCCTCGACGACGGCGGCCTTCGCGAAGGCCGGCGGCACGAAGAGGACCGAGACGTTGGCGCCGGTCTCCTTCATGGCCTCGGCGACGGAACCGAAGACCGGGATCTCGGTGCCGTCGAAGTCGACGGTCGTGCCGGCCTTGCGCGGGTTCACGCCGCCGACGATGTTGGTGCCGTCACCCAGCATGAGCTTGGTGTGCTTCATGCCCGTGGCACCGGTCATGCCCTGGACGATGACCTTGCTGTCCTTGTTGAGGAAGATAGCCATGGCTCTGGTGTCCCTCGTCCCTTACTTCGCAGCCGCGAGCTCGGCGGCCTTGTCGGCCGCTCCGTCCATGGTGTCCACGCGCTGCACCAGCGGGTGGTTGGCGTCCGACAGGATCTTGCGACCCAGCTCGGCGTTGTTGCCGTCGAGGCGCACGACCAGCGGCTTGGTGACCTCCTCGCCCTTGGAGGCGAGGAGCTCCAGGGCCTGGACGATGCCGTTGGCGACCTCGTCGCAGGCGGTGATGCCGCCGAAGACGTTGACGAACACGGACTTGACGTCCGGGTCGCCCAGGATGATCTCCAGGCCGTTCGCCATGACCTCGGCGGAGGCGCCGCCGCCGATGTCGAGGAAGTTGGCCGGCTTCACGCCGCCGTGGTTCTCACCGGCGTACGCGACGACGTCCAGGGTCGACATGACCAGGCCGGCGCCGTTGCCGATGATGCCGACCTCGCCGTCGAGCTTGACGTAGTTGAGGCCCTTGGCCTTGGCCGCGGCCTCCAGCGGGTTGGCCGCCGCCTTGTCCTCCAGGGCCTCGTGCTCCGGCTGGCGGAAGTCGGCGTTCTCGTCGAGGGAGACCTTGCCGTCGAGGGCCAGGATGTCGCCGGAGGCGACCTTGGCCAGCGGGTTGACCTCGACGAGGAGCGCGTCCTCGGCGACGAAGGTGTCCCACAGGGTCACGAGAACCTCGGCGACCTTCTCGGCCACGTCGGCCGGGAACTGCGCCAGGGCCACGATCTCGCGGGCCTTCACGATGTCGACGCCCTTGTTGGAGTCGACCGGCACCTTGGCGAGCTTCTCGGGGGTCGTCGCGGCGACCTCCTCGATGTCCATGCCGCCGGCGACGGAGGCCATCGCCAGGAAGGTGCGGTTGGTGCGGTCGAGGAGGTACGAGACGTAGTACTCCTCGACGATCTCCGGAGCGGTCTCCGCGATCATCACCTTGTGGACCGTGTGGCCCTTGATGTCCATCCCGAGGATGTCCGTCGCGCGGGCGACGGCCTCGTCCGGGGTGGCGGCCAGCTTGACGCCGCCGGCCTTGCCGCGGCCGCCGACCTTCACCTGCGCCTTGACGACCGACTTGCCGCCAAGACGCTCGGTGGCCTCGCGCGCCGCCTCAGGCGTGTCGATGACTTCACCGGCCAGCACCGGTACACCGTGCTTGGCGAAGAGGTCCCTCGCCTGGTACTCGAACAGGTCCACGCGCGTCCGTCCCTTTTCTGATGATCGCGGTTCGTTGTCTGCGTGGGCGTGCCGCGAAGGGCAACGTGACTGCTCTGTCACAAGGGAGGCGTACACGGTGTCCGTGGACGCGGCATGTCCGTCTCGCAGGTTATCGCCGCGGGCCGTGGGTCCCTAAATCGCGGATCGCGCGAGAGCGGTGATACGGGTCACAGGCCGTGGGGGCGGAAGGGCGGTCCCCGGGGGTCCCCGGGCGGCCGGTTCCGGCGGTCGCCCCAGGCGGGGCCCGGCCTCCCGACCACCCCTTCCGCGCGGAGGGACGGGGCGGAGGGCGTCCGGAGGCCCCTGTGACAAGGAACTCAGTCGCCCCTCGGACGCTCGTGCGGACGGGTCACGCGACGGATTCCGCAGGCGCCGCCCGGGGCGGACGGACGACGGACGGACCGCGAACCGGGTGACCGGGGGGCCGGGGGCCGGGCACCCGATCGCCCGGAGTCCGGGTGTCCGACCGCCCGGGGTCCGGGCGCGGTCAGGCGGCGGGTATCGGCAGGGGCCGCTTCTCCAGGGCGGCCGCCATGATCTCCGGGAACAGGTCCGGGGTGCACGCGAAGGCCGGGACGCCGAGCGCGGCCAGCGCCGCCGCGTGGTCGCGGTCGTAGGCGGGGGTGCCCTCGTCGGAGAGGGCGAGCAGCGCCACGAACTGGACGCCGGACGCCTTCATCGCCGCGACCCGCTTCAGCATCTCGTCGCGGATGCCCCCCTCGTACAGATCGCTGACGAGGACGACGACGGTGTCGGCGGGACGGGTGATCCGCGACTGGCAGTGGGCGAGGGCGCGGTTGATGTCGGTGCCGCCGCCGAGGCGGGTGCCGAAGAGGACGTCCACCGGGTCCTCGACGCGGTCGGTCAGGTCGACGACGGAGGTGTCGAAGACGACGAGCCGGGTGGCGATCGTCCGCATCGAGGCGAGTACCGCCCCGAAGACGGCGGCGTGGACGACGGAGGCCGCCATGGAGCCGGACTGGTCGACGCAGAGGACGACCTCCTTCCGCACCCCCCGGGAGGCGCGGCCGTGGCCGACGAGCCGCTCGGGGACGACCGTGCGGTGCGCGGGCAGGTAGTTCTTCAGGTTGGCGCGGACGGTGCGGTTCCAGTCGATGTCCCGGTGGCGGGGGCGACCGGTCCGGGCGGACCGGTCGAGCGCGCCGGTGAGGACGGCCCGGGTACGGGTGGCGAGGCGCTTCTCCAGGTCGTCCACGACCTTGCGCACGACGGCGCGGGCGGTCTCCCTGGTCGTCTCGGGCATGGCCCCGCGGAGGGAGAGGAGAGCGCCGACGAGGTGCACGTCGACCTCGACGGCCGCCAGCGTCTCCGGTTCCAGGAGGAGGGTGTCGAGGCCGAGCCGGTCGATCGCGTCGCGCTGCATGACCTGGACGACGCTGCCGGGGAAGTACGCGCGGATGTCGCCGAGCCAGCGGGCGACGGAGGGGGCGGAGGCGCCGAGTCCGGCCGTGCGGCCGAGTCCGGCGCGGTCGCCGGGGCTTGCGCCGTAGAGGGCGGTGAGGGTCCTGTCCACGGCGGCGTCGGTTCCGGCGAGCGCGCGGCCGGTGCCGTCGGCGTCGCCGCCGAGGACGAGGCGCCAGCGGCGCAGCCGCTCGTCGGCGGGGTCCGGGGGGCGGTGCGGGGCGGGGGCGGGGCGCGGGGAGACGGGGGCGTCCGGGAGCGTGCTCATGCGGGGACCTCCGTGCCGAGGACGAGGTGGAGGAGGGGCAGGACGGCGTCCGCGCGCTCCCGGTCGGGCGAGGAGGCGAAGCCGGGCACGCCGGGCGCGGCGGGGCCCGGACCGCCGGCTCCCGGGCCCCGGGCGGCCAGTTCGCCGAGGGTGCGGCGGACCCCCGGCTCGTACGCCGAGAAGGTGCGGCGCAGCAGGGGCAGGACGTCGGTGAACGCCCCGGCCGGTACGGAGGCGAGCCAGGCGTCGAAGAGGCCGCGGAGGCGCTCGTCGTGGACGAGGAGCAGCCCGCCGCCGGAGGCGCCGCCGGCGAAGCCCTCGATCCAGGCGGCGGCGTCGGGCGGCGGGGTGGCGGGCGAGAGGGCGCGGCTCATCAGGGGGGCGGCCTCGTCGCCGGGGAGCCGCCCCTCGTCCAGGAGGATCCGGGCGGCCCGGCCCCGGAGGACACCGGGCACCCGGTCGTGCGCGGCGAGCCCGCGCAGGACCCCGGCCCAGCGGTCGCGCAGCCCGGCCGCGCCGGGCAGCAGGCCGAGGGCCCGGTGGACCTCGTCGATCCGTTCGCGCAGGGGCGCGGCGGCGTCGGGGGCGAGTCCGGCGCAGGCGGGCGGCAGGCCGACGCAGATCCGCTCCGCAAGGCCGGCGGCGACCTCGCCGAGGGCCGCGGTGTCGGTGCCCCGGACGTCGCCGTAGCGCAGGGCGCGGGCGAGGGCCGGAAGGGCCTGTGCGAGGTGGACGACGTCGGTGTCGAGCGCGGCCCGGTCCGCGAGCGCCCGCATGACGACGGGGAGGGCGCCGGTGAGCCCGGCGAGGAGGCAGTCCTCGGCGAGGGCGGTGACGTCGGTGAGGGTGGTGGCCGCCAGGGCCCGGGACCCGGCCCTGGCGGTGGCGGCGGACTCGACGGTGGTGCCCCAGACGCCGGCCTCGGCGACCCGGACGTGCAGTTCGGGCTCCCAGCGCAGCCGCCAGGTCTCCCGGAAGGTGCCGGTGCCGGTCCGGCCGACGGCCGGCTCGCCCCAGTGGACGCCGAGGAGCCGCAGCCGGTGCAGCAGGCGGCTGCGGTCGCCGTCCGTCCGCTTGCGCAGGTCGAGCGCGAGTTCGCGCTCCTCCGCCGCGGGCTTGAGGCGCAGGGCGCGCTGCCGTCGGCCCAGGTCGCGCTGGAGGGGGACGGCGGGGGCGCCCGCCGGGACCTCGCCGAGCACGTCACCGACGACGAGGCGGTCGCGGATCAGGTCGAGGGGCACGTCGGAGCCCTCGCAGAGGACGGCCCGGACGGCGTCGGTGGTCTCTTCGAGGCCGGGACCCGGGCGGCCGCGCAGGGCGGCGAGGGTGCCGGCGAGCCGGACGGCCTCGATGACGTGGGCGGTGGAGACCGGGTGGTCCTCGGCCCTGAGGAGCCCGGCGACCCGGGTCATCCAGCGCTCGACGGGCCGGTCGGGGGCGGTGAACAGGTGCGCGTACCAGCCGGGCGCGTCGATGCCCGCGCCGTAGCCGGAGCGGCGGGCGAGCCTGCGGTGGGTCCAGGGGACCCAGGTCGTCTCGGTCCTCACCCTGGGCAGGCCCCTGAGCAGGGCCCGGTCGGCGGCGACGGTGGTGCGCCGGGCGAGGGCGGGGACGTGCCAGGCGCCGCAGACGACGGCGACGGAGTCCCCGAACTCCTTCCTCGCGGCCCGGATCCGGAGCCTCATGTGCGCCTCGCGGACGAGGTCGCGGGGGTACCCGCCGTGCCCGTACGCCTCCCGCAGGGCGCCCATGGCCTCCGCGAGGGCCTGGAAGGGCGCGGCGGGGTCGCCGTGGCCGCGCAGCTCGACGGCGTCCTCCCACCAGCGCTCGGCGTCCTCGTACCCGGCGGCCCGGGCGAGTTCGGCGACGGGGTCGATCCGGGGGTCGGCCCGGGGCCCGGGACCGCCCCCGCCGACCCCGGTGGCGGGGGCGGCGGGGAGTCCGGGTCCGGCGGGTCCGGGTCCGGGGCCGGGGGCGGCTCCGGCCCCGGACCCGGCTCCCCGTCCTTCCGCGGCGGGACCGGGAGCGGGTCCGGGAGCGGCGGAGGCGCACGGGGGTCCGTCCCCGGCGACCTGGTCCTCCTCGCTCTCGCCGTCGCCCCAGGTGGGGTCGGAGGCGGCGAGGGTGTGCGCGGCGGGCAGGTCGATGAAGCGGACGGCGGCGCCCCGGTCCAGGGCCCAGCGGATCGCGACCCACTCGGGCGAGAACTCGGCCATGGGCCAGAACGCCGCCCGTCCGGGATCGTCCACGGCGTGGGCGAGCAGCGCGACCGGCGGCCGCATACCCGGCTCCCCCGCGAGCGCGACGAGCGCGTCGCCCTCGGCGGGTCCCTCGATCAGCACGGCGGCGGGCTCCGCCGCCTCCAGCGCGGCCCGCACCCCCCGCGCGGACCCGGGCCCGTGGTGCCGTACGCCGAGCAGGAGGGGGCCGTCCGTCCGGCCGGGGGCCCGGGTCCCGGCGGTGGGCGGGGTCATGCGGTCACCTCGCGGCAGGCGCGGTAGAAGTCCTTCCAGCCGTCTCTCTCCCGGACGACCGTCTCCAGGTACTCCCGCCAGACGACCCGGTCGGCGGCCGGGTCGCGGACGACGGCGCCGAGGACGCCGGCGGCGATGTCCGCGGGGCGCAGGACGCCGTCGCCGAAGTGGGCGGCGAGGGCGAGACCGCCCGTGACGACGGAGATGGCCTCGGCCGTGGAGAGCGTCCCCGAGGGGGACTTGACCTTGGTGCGCCCGTCGGTGGTGACCCCGTCGCGCAGTTCGCGGAAGACGGTGACGACCCGGCGGATCTCGTCCGCGCCGTCCGGCGGGACCGGCAGTTCCAGGGAACGTCCCAGCTGTTCGACGCGCCGGGCGACGATGTCGACCTCTTCCTCGGGGGTCGCGGGCAGCGGCAGCACGACCGTGTTGAAGCGGCGGCGCAGCGCTCCGGAGAGTTCGTTGACGCCCCGGTCGCGGTCGTTGGCCGTGGCGATGAGGTTGAAGCCGGGCACGGCCTGCACCTCCTCTCCGAGTTCGGGGACGGGCAGGGTCTTCTCGGACAGGATCGTGATGAGCGTGTCCTGCACGTCGGCGGGGATGCGGGTGAGTTCCTCCACGCGGGCCGTCATGCCCCGCGCCATCGCGCGCATGACGGGGCTCGGCACGAGCGCGTCGCGGTCGGGGCCGTGGGCGAGGAGCCGGGCGTAGTTCCAGCCGTACCGGATCGCCTCCTCGGGGGTGCCCGCGGTGCCCTGGACGAGGAGGGTGGAGTCGCCGCTGACGGCGGCGGCGAGGTGTTCCGAGACCCAGGTCTTGGCGGTGCCGGGCACACCGAGGAGCAGCAGCGCCCGGTCGGTGGCGAGCGTGGTGACGGCGACTTCCACGATGCGGCGCGGACCGACGTACTTGGGTGTGACGACGGTCCCGTCGGGAAGCGTGCCGCCGAGGAGGTAGGTGGCGACGGCCCAGGGCGAGAGGCGCCAGCGGGCGGGCCTCGGCCGGTCGTCGGCCGCGGCGAGCGCCGCGAGTTCACCGGCGAAGGCGTGCTCCGCGTGCGGACGCAGGACCTCGGCGGAGGCCTGCGGCCGTCCCGCCCCGGCGTCCGTCTCGACACCGGAACCGGGCTGCGCGATGGTTTCGGGCACGGGCATGACTCCCCCTCCAGATCGTTCGACCTGCTGTGCGATCCACCGTGCACCATGGCACTGACAGTGAGGTGTCGCCGCTGGTCGGAAGGGGTGGGAGGACCGCCCGGGGTGACGGGGGGTCAGCCGGCCACGGGGGAGACGGCGACGCAGCCGCCCGCCATCGCCCGTTCACCCCTGGCCTCCTTGATGACCTTGCCGTCGTGGAGGATCTTGCAGGTGAGGTCGGCGGGGTCGAGCGAGACCGGCATGACGGCCGGCGGCATGACGCCCTTCAGCGTCACCGTCTTCTTCCACGGAGTGACGGGCTTCTTCTCCGACGCGAGTTCCGGCTTCATCGCGGTGCCGCCGCCGGCGTGGTACTCGATGGACTCGATCCCCTTGCCCGTGACCTCGTAGGTGATCTCGTAGGTCTCGTTCACGGATTTGTCGACCTGGTCGACGGCCTTCTCGGCGGCTGCCGAACAGGCGCCGAGGGCGAGGACGAGGCCGGTGACGACGAGGGCCGGGACGGCGGTGCGGGCGGTGCGCTTCACGAGGATCCCCCTGGACGCGGAAACGAGGTGCGTTCCGCGCAGAGAACCGTAAAGAAATGGCAAAGTCAAATTCCTCCGGGCCTTCCGCCCGCCTGAACTCCCGGGCCGGGGAAGGGATCGGGGCCGGGATCGAGACCGGGGTGGGGTCCGGGAGGGGAGCCGGAGCCGGAATCGGAATCGTGGCCGGGGCCGGGGCCGAGGGCGGGCCGGGGCCGTTGTCAGTGGTGCCCCCTACCGTCGTGGACATGGATGGCATGGGGGTGCGTCGGGCGGTCGATCAGGTGCCGGAACCGGCTCCTGACGAGGTTTCACGTGGAGCGGAGAGCGCGTTCGGCACGGCCGGGCCGTGGTCGGACACGGGGCGGGGGGACGGTGTCGTGTGGGGCGTGTGCCGGGACGGCGGCGGTCCGGCGTACCGGACGGCCGCCGACACGGCGGGCTCCGCGCACGCGTGCGACTGTCCCGGCCGCACGTCCCCGTGCGGACACGTTCTGGGCCTGCTCCGGCTCCTGGCGTCGGACGGGGCCGCGTTCGGGAAGGCCGCCGCGCCCGACTGGGTGGAGCGGTGGCAGGAGGAGCGGCGCGAACGCCCCGGAAACGCGGCCCGGGACGCCGGGGAAGCCACCGGGGAATCCGCCGGAGACACGGCGGACCCGGCGGCCGCCCGCCGCCGGGCCGAGCGGAGGGCGGCCCGGATCACCTCGGGCGCGCGGGAGCTGGAGCAACGGCTCGCCGACCTGATACGCGGCGGCCTGGCGACGGCCGAGCGGGCGGGAGCCGGGCCGTGGGAGGAGACGGCCGCCCGCATGGTCGACGCCCAGGCCCCCGGACTGGCGAGCAGGGCGAGGGAGTTGGGGGCGATACCGGGGTCCGGTCCCGGCTGGCCCGTGCGGCTCCTGGAGGAGAGCGCGCTGACCCACCTCCTCGGCCGGGCCTGGCCGGCCGCCGACCGGCTCCCCGCGCCCTTCGCGACGACCGTGCGGACCCGGGTCGGCCTCCCCGCCCCGGTCGCCGGCGCCCCGGTGCGCGACCACTGGCTGGTCCTCGCGCGGTACGACACGGGAGACACCCGGCTGATCACCCGGCGCACCTGGCTGCACGGCACGACCGGCGGGCGCACGGCGCTCCTGCTCTCCTACGGGGCGGCGGGCCGGACGCCCCGGCTGGAACTCCCGGTGGGCGCGGTGCTCGACGGCGAGCTGACCCCGCACGCCGGTTCCGGACAGCTGCGGGCGGAGCCGGGCGAGCGCTTCGTCCCGGTCGCCGGCCCCGCCGGACCGCCGCCGGGCGGCCCGGTCGGCGAGGGACTGGACGCGTACGGGCGCGCGCTGCGCGAGGACCCGTGGCTGGAGGCGTGGCCCGTGACGCTGAGCGGGGTCGTACCGGCACGGGCCGAGTACGGCTGGCAGCTCGCCGACGCGGACGGCCGCGAGGCCCTGCCCCTGGCGCCCGCCGCCCAGTCCCGGCCGGGCCTCTGGCGCCTCGTCGCACTGTCGGGCGGTGCTCCGGTGACCGTCTTCGGGGAGTGCGGGCACCGGGGCTTCACCCCGCTCGCCGCCTGGTCACCGGAGGCCCCGGCCGAGACGGTCCCCCTCGTATGACGCCCCCCGCCCGCCGACCGCCGCCCACCGGCCCACGGGAGCGGCACCGCCCACCGCACCACCGACCGCCCGGAGGAGCCTGATGGACACCGCCACGACCACCGGCTCCCCCGTCCCCGGCGGGGACACCACCGCAACGGCCTGGGAGGAGCTGGTCACCGCGGCGCTGCTCGGGACGGACCGGCGGACGCCCACCGGGCTCGCGCGCGGGACGGCGGACGGGGAGGCGGCGGCGCACGCGCTGCTCGACGCCGCCGCGCTGCACACCGTGCGGCGCAGGGCCGGCCTGCGCCCCGGCCCCGCCGTGCCGCCGCCCGCGCCCGCGCCGGAGGACCCGCGCGAACCGCTGCCCGAGGCGGCCCGACGGCGCCTCGGACTGCTGCTCGCCGGACGGACCGCGCCCACCGGGCGGCGCGGGACCGACCCCGATCTGGCCGAACTGCTCCCGCAGTGGCTGGTCCTCGCCAACCGGCACGGGTACAAGGCGCCGCCCGCCGTTCTGCCCGCCCTGCTCGACGCGGCCCGGGCCCGTACCGACCTGCGGCCCCACGCCCTCCGCCTCGCCGGGCCGCGCGGCCTGTGGCTGGCCCGGCTCAACCCCGAGTGGAAGTTCGCCCTCCGCGGTACGGGGGCGGGCGGCGGCCTTCCGTCCCCCCGGGACGCGGAGGGGGTGCGGGCCCTGTGGGGCGAGGGCCTGTTCGCCGAACGGGTCGCCCTGCTCACCGCCGTACGGACCGAGGACCCGGCCGCCGGTCTCGCCCTGCTCGCCTCCACCTGGACCACCGAGCGGGCGGAGGACCGGTTGATGTTCCTGGACTCGCTGCGGACCGGACTCTCCGACGCGGACGAGGCGTTCCTGGAGGAGGCCCTCGGCGACCGCAGCCGGAACGTCCGGGCCACCGCCGCCGAACTGCTCTCCGCGCTGCCGGCCTCCGCCTTCGCGGACCGGATGGCGGCACGGGCCGTGGCCTGCGTCGGCCCCGACCGGACGGCGGACACGCCGACGATCGGCGTCGAGGCCCCGCACGAGTGCGACGCGGCGATGCGGCGCGACGGCGTCGTGGAGACCCCTCCGGCGGGCCGGGGCGAGCGGTCCTGGTGGCTGGGCCGGCTCGTCGAGTCCGCCCCGCTCTCCTGCTGGCCGGCCAGGTTCGGCGGGCGCGGCCCGGAGGAGATCGTGGCCCTGCCGGTCGCCGACGGCTGGCGGGACGAACTGCACGCGGCCTGGTGCAGGGCGGCCGTACGGCAGCGGGACGCGGCCTGGTCGCGCGCCCTGCTCGGTCCGCCCGAGGTCCCGCCCGCCACGGGCCCCGGCACCCCGTCGCTCGCGGAACGGGCCCAGCTCCTGTCGCTGCTGCCCCCGGAGGAGCGGGCCCTCTGGGTCGCCCGGTTCGTCGCGGCGCACGGGCTGCCGGAGGCGTTCCAGCTGCTGGGCGCCTGCGCCGTGCCGTGGGCGGAACCGCTCGGCCGGGCGGTCGTCGACGCCCTCGACGCGGCGCGCGAGGCGGGCGGCTACCCCTGGAGCTTCAGCGGGGTGATGGGACTGGCGGAGCGCTGCCTCGATCCGGAGGCGGCCCGGTGGCTCGAACCCCTGGCCGCCCGGCCGGACGGGGCGGAGGACATCGTCCCCGGCGCGGACGGCTACTGGGCGGAGGCGTTCCGGCGCCTGGTCTCCACCCTCCGTCTGCGCGCGGCGATACGCGCCGAACTGACGCCTCCCGGCGCCTGCGATCCACCCCCCGGAGCCCCCGAACCGGCGCCTCCGGCACCTGCCCCGCCCCGCCGGCCGGACTCCGTGCCCCGACCGTCCCCTTGAACCGACCGTCCCCTTGAACCGTCCGTCTCCTTGAACCGTCCGGGGCGGTCCGCGGGGAACGGCCGGAGGACGGTGGTGGGACGTGGAACGCCGAAGGGCCCTCCCGGGGGGAGGGCCCTGGCGGCGAGGGGCGGAACGCGGCGCGGGTCAGGCGGCGACGCGGACGTTCGCGTTCACCCAGTCGACGATGGACGTCGTGGTGGCGCCCGGCGTGAAGATCTCCGCCACGCCCTTCTTCTTCAGCGGCGCGATGTCCGCGTCCGGGATGATGCCGCCGCCGAAGACCTTGATGTCCTCCGCGTCACGGTCCCTGAGCAGCTCCAGGACCTTCGCGAAGAGCGTGTTGTGCGCCCCGGAGAGGATCGAGAGGCCGATCGCGTCGGCGTCCTCCTGGATCGCGGTGTCGACGATCTGCTCGGGCGTCTGGTGGAGCCCGGTGTAGATGACCTCCATGCCGGCGTCCCGGAGGGCCCGCGCGATCACCTTGGCCCCGCGATCGTGGCCGTCGAGACCCGGCTTGGCCACCACCACGCGGATCGGACCGGTCACACCCATCACTGCCTCCACATGCGACCCCCGCGCCTCTTTGCCGGGGAGGTGAACGAACGTTATCCCCAGCATCCCGCAAGCGGCTGTTTCGCGACGGCGACAGAGGGGGAAATCACACGTGGGACATGTTCGCTCCGCGCCGTCCCCCGCCTCCGGGCCCTCCCGGGCCCACCAGCCGCAGGCGGGGCCGGTCGCGAAGGGAGCCGCGACGTGGCCGTCGTGTCTCCGCACCGCCGCCCGCGGTGCGGGGAACGCGGTGCGCCGGCGTTTCCGTCCGGCCCCGCGCGCCGCCCGGGAGGCCGGTCATGGAATTCACCAGGGTCGCGGCGGAGTTCACCAGGGCCACCGCCCTGATGAAGGCCACCGCGCTGGAGTGCGCGATCCTCACCGGCCACCTCGTCCTGTATCCCACCGGAATCGTGGCCGAGCGCCTCTCCCCCGCCACCGCCGCCGATCCCCCCGCCGGGATCACCGGGAACCGCCGTCCCGTCGTCCTCCTGCACGGCTTCGCCGACAACCGCTCCGTCTTCGTCCTGCTGCGCCGCTCCCTCGTCCGTCACGGCCGTGACGGGATCGTCTCGCTCAACTACTCGCCGCTCACCTGCGACCTGCGGGCCGCCGCCGCCCTCCTCGGCCGCCGGGTGGAGGAGATCCGCGCCCGTACGGGACACGACGAGGTCGATCTCGTGGGCCACAGCCTGGGCGGGCTGATCGCCCGTTACTACGTACAGCGTCTCGGCGGTGACCGCCGGGTGCGCACCCTGGTCACGCTCGGCACCCCGCACTCCGGCACCACGGTGGCCCGGCTCGCCGACGCCCACCCGCTGGTACGGCAGATGCGCCCCGGTTCGGAGGTGCTGCGGGACCTGGCCGGACCCGCACCCGGCTGCCGGACCAGGTTCGTGAGCTTCTGGAGCGACCTCGACCGGGTGATGGTGCCGGTGGAGACCGCGCGCCTCGACCACCCCGACCTGTCCGCGCACAACGTGCGCGTCAGCGGCATCGGCCACCTCGCGCTGCCCGTGCATCCGGCGGTGGCCGCCGGGGTCCGCGAGGCGCTCGACGCCGACGGGACCGACGTCCCGGCCGGGCGGGAGGAGCCCGGGGCGTCCTCCGTCGCCTGACCGCGCGACACTCCCGTTCGAACTTTTCTCGAACACAAGGCCAAGGCTCTCCCCGCGAGCTGGCGAAACACGACCGATTGCCCGTTTCCTGCGGGTGCAAACCCCTCCGAAGATTGTCCGCCGCGCATACCGCCGGGTACAGTCGCGCCACTGCTTACCCCCGGGACACCCCTCGTCGGGCCCGCCCCGGACTGGTCCTGCTGCCGAGGCGAGAGAGACGTTGGTGAACGACCAGCACCCCCACGCCGGGTACGTCGGAGACGACGCCCACACCACTGGCAGCTTCGCCGTAGACCCGCTGTTCGGCGCCTACCCCGACGGCCACGCCGACCACAGCGGCCAGTGGAACTTCGGCCCGCACGCCGCCACCGGCACGTACGACACGACGGGGCAGTACGACACCGGGCAGCACGGCACCGGGTCGTACGACACGACCGGGCAGTGGGACGCCACGGGCCAGTGGGACACCACCGGCCAGTGGAACGTCGCCCTCCCCCACGACGCGACCGGCTCGTACGCGACCCCCGCGGCGCCGTACGACACGACCGGCCAGTGGGACGCCTCCGCCTGGACCGAGGCCCAGCACACCGGGCAGTACGAGACCCTCCACTCCGGCGCGTACGCCGCCCAGGGGGCGTACGGCTACGAGACCTACAGCACCACCGGCCAGTGGGCCGCGCCCGCCTTCGCGACCGAGACCGGCGCCTACGACGCGACCGCGTGGAACCACGCCGCCCCGGAGCCCGGACCGGTCGTCCCCCACCAGTACACCCCGCAGGCCGAGGGCCGGAACGAGCACCCGGCCGAGAGCCCGGTCGAGCACACCGCCGAGTTCGCCTTCCCGTACGACCCCGAGACGGAGGCGTACGCGGACCTCCCCTCCGGCGGGACCGCGGAGACCGGCGGGACCGCAGAGACCGACGGCGCCGAAGCCCTCTTCGGGGACGACGAGGCCGGCGTGTCCGGCGAAGACCCCTACGACTGCGCCGAGGCCCCCCACGAAGGCCCCGCCGCGGAACTCCGTACCGCGCCTCCCGCCGCAGGCCGCCCCGCGCGCCGCTCCTCCGCCGGAGGCCGCAGCCGCCGCCGCACCCCCGCCAAGCGGTCCGCGCTGCTGACCGTCGCCGTCCCCTCCGCCTGTGTCGTGGGGGCCGCCGGCATCGCCGCCGCCTCCGTCGGAGGACTCGCCGGCCCCGGCGCGGAGGGCGAGCAGAAGGGCGGCACGACCGCCCTCGCCGCCGCCGACTCCGTCCCGGCCGAACAGGTCGCCGCCAACAAGGCCCTCGACACCCAGCTCGCCGCGCTCAGCGAGGACGCCCGCGACTTCGGCGCCCGCGCCAGCCGCACCCAGGAACGCATCGACCTGCGGGTCCGCCAGGCGGCCGACAAGAAGAAGCGCGAGGCGGAGGCGGCCCGCAAGGAGGCGCTGCGTCCCAAGTACGCGCTGCCCGTGAAGCTCCACCGGCTCAGCGCGCGGTTCGGCCAGGCGGGCCTCAACTGGATGTCCGTGCACACCGGCATCGACTTCCCCGTGTTCGGCGGCACGCCCGTGATGGCCGCGACGGACGGCACCGTCCGCACCCAGCTGAACAGCGCCTACGGCAACATGGTGATCGTGACCGCCCCGGACGGCACCGAGACCTGGTACTGCCACCTCAGCAGCGCCAAGATCCGCTCCGGCCACGTGAAGGCCGGCGACGTCATCGCGTACTCCGGTGACTCCGGCAACTCCACCGGCCCCCACCTCCACTTCGAGGTGCGGCCGAACGGCGGTTACGCGATCGACCCGCTCGCCTGGTTCCGCAGCCACGGCCTCGACCCGACCGCCGGCTGAGCCCACCGCTTCCCCGCGCTTACGGAGGAGGGCCCCGGCCGAAGCCGGGGCCCTCCTCCGTGCGCGTACGTCCTTACAGCTTCTCGACCGGCGCGTACCGCAGCAGCAGCCGCTTCGGCTTCTCGTCGCCGAAGTCGACCGTCGCCTGGGCGTCCGCGCCCGCGCCGGTCACCGCCATGACCGTGCCGAGGCCGAACTGGTCGTGCGTGACCCGGTCCCCCACCTGGAGCGAGACCACCGGCTTCTCGCCGGCGCGCCGGGTGGCGAACCCGGAGGGGCCGGAACGCGAGCGCGAGGAGGTGATCCCCGAGGTCGGCCCGGCGGGCTTCGCCATCGGACCGGTCCGCTTCCACTCCAGGTGCGTGGCCGGAATCTCCTCCAGGAAGCGCGACGCCGGGTTGTACGAGGGCTGGCCCCAGGCGCTGCGCATCGCCGAACGGGTGAGGTAGAGCCGCTCGCGGGCGCGCGTGATGCCCACGTACGCGAGACGGCGCTCCTCCTCCAGCTCCTTCGTCTGGCCGAGGGCGCGCATGTGCGGGAAGACGCCGTCCTCCATGCCGGTGAGGAACACCACCGGGAACTCGAGGCCCTTGGCGGTGTGCAGGGTCATCAGGGTGATGACGCCCCTGCCCTCCTCGTCCTCGTCGGGGATCTGGTCGGAGTCGGCGACGAGGGCCACCTGTTCCAGGAACTCCGCGAGGGTCGCGGGCTCCTCGCCGCGCTCCTGTTCGAACTCCAGGGCCACGGCGGCGAGTTCCTGGAGGTTCTCGATCCGGGTCTCGTCCTGCGGGTCGGTCGACGCCTGGAGTTCGGCCAGGTAACCGGTCCGCTCCAGGACGGCCTCCAGGACGACGGCGGGGCCGGCGCCGGACTCCACGACGGTGCGCAGCTCGTCCATGAGCGCGTTGAAGCGCTTGACGGCGTTCGCGGAGCGCGCGGCCATGCCGTACGCCTCGTCCACCCGCCGGAGGGCCTGCGGGAAGGTGATCTTCTCGCGGAGCGAGAGGGCGTCGATCATCGCCTCGGCCCGCTCGCCGATGCCCCGCTTGGGGACGTTGAGGATGCGGCGCAGCGGGACGTTGTCCTCGGGGTTGGCGAGGACGCGGAGGTACGCGAGGACGTCCCGGACCTCCTTGCGCTCGTAGAAGCGCACACCGCCGACGACCTTGTAGGGCAGCCCGACGCGGATGAAGATCTCCTCGAAGACGCGGGACTGGGCGTTGGTCCGGTAGAAGACGGCGACGTCCCCGGCCTTCGCCTCGCCCGCGTCCGTGAGCCGGTCGATCTCGTCGGCGACGAACTGGGCCTCGTCGTGCTCGGTGTCCGCGACGTAGCCGGTGATCCGTGCGCCCTCGCCCGCGTTGGTCCACAGGTTCTTGGGGCGGCGGGACTCGTTGCGCTCGATGACGGCGTTGGCGGCCGAGAGGATCGTCTGCGTGGAGCGGTAGTTCTGCTCCAGGAGGATCGTCGTCGCGTCCGGGTAGTCCTCCTCGAACTGGAGGATGTTGCGGATCGTCGCGCCGCGGAAGGCGTAGATCGACTGGTCGGCGTCGCCGACGACGCACAGCTCGGCCGGGCCGAGGTCGTCGTAACCGGTCCCGACGAGCTCCCGCACGAGCGTGTACTGGGCGTGGTTGGTGTCCTGGTACTCGTCGACGAGGACGTGACGGAAGCGGCGGCGGTAGTGCTCGGCGACATCGGGGAACGCCTGGAGCAGGTGGACCGTCGTCATGATGATGTCGTCGAAGTCCAGGGCGTTGGCCTCGCGCAGCCGCGCCTGGTACATCCGGTACGCCTCGGCGAGCGTCTTCTCGAAACCGTCGGCGGCCCGGTCGGCGAAGGTCTCCTCGTCGATCAGCTCGTTCTTGAGGTTCGAGATCTTGGCGCTGAACGACTTCGGCGGGAACTTCTTCGGGTCGAGGTCCAGGTCGCGGCAGACCAGCGCCATCAGGCGCTTGGAGTCGGCGGCGTCGTAGATCGAGAAGGAGGAGGTGAAGCCGAGCCTCTTCGACTCGCGGCGCAGGATGCGGACGCAGGCGCTGTGGAAGGTCATAACCCACATGGCGTGGGCGCGCGGGCCGACCAGCTGCTCGACGCGCTCCTTCATCTCGCCGGCGGCCTTGTTCGTGAAGGTGATCGCCAGTATCTGACCGGGGTGGACGTGCCGGGTGGCCAGGAGGTGGGCGATGCGGTGGGTGAGCACCCGGGTCTTGCCGGAACCGGCACCGGCGACGATGAGCAGCGGGGTGCCGGTGTGGACGACGGCGGCGCGCTGCTGCTCGTTCAGCCCCTCCAGGAGCGCGGCGGCGTCCACGGCGGGACGCGGGGCGCCGTCGCGGTAGTGGGTGTCCCGGGCGGGCGGGGGCGCGTCGAAGCGCCCTCCGAAGAGGTCGTGCGGGACCTCCTCCGGAGCCGGGGAGCCGTGCTCGTCGTCCTCGGGGGGCGGCGGGGGCTCCTCCGGGGAGTGGTTCTGGAGGCCGGCCAGGAAACTGTCGTCAAAGAGGCTGCTCATCGCCTCACGAGTCTAGGACGCCGCACCGACATCCGGGCCCGCCTTCGGAAGCCGCCTTCGCCGCGGGGCTGCGGAACGGGTCACATCCCCCGGTGGCGAGGGCGGCGGCGCGGGGCCGGTCCGGAGCGGACGCGGGGGCCCGGGACGGTTCCGGGAGGGTCTCGGGAGGGTGGGTCCGGGGCGGATCCGTGCGGGTCCGGACAGGAAGGGGGCGGACCCGGGCCCGATCCGGGTAGGACGGGGAGGCGGACCCGGGCCCGATCCGGATCAGGTCCAGAGGGTCGCGATGAAGATGTTCGCCACGGTCAGGGCGCCGACGGCGGCGAAGAGGCCCTTGTCGACCTTCTCCTCGTCCCGCTTGACGTAGACGAGGGCAAGGATCACGACCAGCACCGCCAGCTTGATGCCGATCTTGAGGTTGTTCACGGGGTGGTCCTCGGCCTGGTGGAGACCGACGAGCGCGATGCCGGTGATCAGCATGGTCAGCGCGCCGTGCAGCATCGCGGGGCTGAAACGGGCCGTACCGGCGCCCATCGCCTTCATCTGGGTGAGGAAACCGCCCAGCAGGGAGGCGATACCGATGATGTGCAGGGCGACGAAGACATTGATGAGTACGTCCATGAGGCGGAGCCTAACCGGGCCTCCGGTACCGTCCTCCGGCCGGGTCCGGCTCCCCGGCGCCGGGTCCGCGGGCGGTCGCCGGAACGTCCCCCGGCCGGGCACCCGGTCCGGCACCGATCCGGTGTCCGGTCCGTTCCCCGCTTCGCCATCCGACGAAAAAGAACGATCTCCGTCCCGTCATCCGACGCCAATAGCGGTCAACAGGCCGTCCGGACGCACCCCCGGGCCTAGCGTCCTCTCCCAGGTGGCCGGCTCCCCACCGCCGCCGGTCTTCCGGCGGTTGTCGGCCATCCCCGCTGAAAACGGCGGCGGTCCGTCTTCCCTGTGCGGGCCGCCGCCGACCCGGCGGACACCGTCCCCCAGGGAAAGAGGATGTGAACCGCCCTCGTGGCAGCGCACCGCAAAGCCAGGCAGTCTCTCTTCGGCGGTCAGGCGGTCCGCACCGCCGCCACCCTCGCCCTCGCCTCCGCGGCGACGGCGACGCTCTTCGAAGGGTCCGGACACGCGGACCCCCGGCCCACCACCGCCCAGACCAGGGCGAAGGTCGACCGGCTCTACGAGGAGGCCGAGGTCGCGACCGAGCGGTACAACGGGGCGAAGGAGAAGGCGGACCGGGCCCGTGCGGCCTTCGACCGGCTGCGCGACGAGGCCGCCCGCAGGACCCAGAGGCTCAATACCGCGCGGGACGCCCTCGGGGCCGTGGCCGCCGCCCAGTACCGCTCCGGAGGGCTCGACCCCGCCCTCCGGCTCGCCCTCACCTCCGACCCCGACCAGTACCTGGAGCGGGCCGCGCTCGCCGAGAAGGCCGGGGAACGGCAGGCGGCCGCGATCCGGACCGTACGGCGCGAAATCGGCGCGATCGAGCAGCTGCGCGACGAGTCGGCGGACCGCCTGGCCGCCCTGCGCGGGCACGAGGCGGAGCTGAGGCGGCAGAAGGCGACCGTACTCGGCAAGCTGGCGGCGGCCAGGACCCTGCTCGACCGGCTGACCGCGGAGGAACGGGCGCGGTACGAAGCGGCCGCCACCGTCCGGAACGGCTCCGGTCCCGACGCCTCGGCGCGAACGGTCACGACCGGTTCCTCCGGTGGCTCCGCCCCCGTTCGGGCCGACCGCTCGTCGGGCTCCGACCGGCGCGGACCGGTGACCGCCCCGAACGCCCGGGCCGCCCAGGCCGTTTCCTTCGCCCACGCCCAACTCGGCAAACCGTACGTGTGGGGGGCGACGGGCCCTTCCGGGTACGACTGCTCGGGCCTCACCCAGGCGGCCTGGCGCGCGGCCGGCGTCTCCCTGCCCCGCACCACGTACACCCAGATCAACGCCGGCCGGCGAGTCTCCCGCTCCCAGCTCGCCCCCGGCGACCTCGTCTTCTTCTATTCCGGGATCAGCCACGTCGGTCTCTACATCGGCGGCGGCCGGATGATCCACGCCCCCCGTCCGGGCACCCCGATCCGGATCGCCCCGATCGACGAGATGCCCTTCGCCGGGGCGACCCGGGTGGGCTGACCCGGCCGGGCACGTCCGGTCGAACACGTCGGGCTCGTACGACGCGTTCGGACCGGACAGCGGTCTCAGACCAGGCGGCGGGCGGTGGCCCAGCGGGTCAACTCGTGGCGGTTGGAGAGCTGGAGCTTCCGCAGGACCGCCGACACGTGCGACTCGACCGTCTTCACCGAGATGTAGAGCTGCTTGGCGATCTCCTTGTACGCGTATCCACGGGCGATCAACCGGAGCACCTCCCGCTCCCGCTGGGTGAGACGGTCCAGGTCCTCGTCCACCGGGGGCGCGTCCGTCGAGGCGAAGGCGTCCAGGACGAAGCCGGCGAGCCGGGGGGAGAAGACGGCGTCGCCCTCCTGGACCCGGAAGATCGAGTCCACGAGATCGGTGCCGGTGATCGTCTTGGTGACGTAGCCGCGGGCCCCGCCCCGGATCACCCCGATCACGTCCTCGGCCGCGTCCGAGACCGACAGGGCCAGAAAGCGGACCGGGTTCTCGGGCGCCCCCAGCAGGCTCGCGCAGCGCCGCAGCACCTCGACCCCGCCGCCGCCCGGGAGGTGCACGTCCAGCAGAACGACCTCGGGGCGGGTCGCGGTGATGACCGTGACCGCCTGGTCGACGTCGGCCGCCTCACCGACCACCTCGACGCCCGTGACCTCGGTCCGGCCGATCTCGGCCTGCACCCCGGTACGGAACATGCGGTGGTCGTCCACGAGCACCACACGGACCCGGCGCCCCCCGTCCGACGGCGCCGCCCCCGCACCGGTCCCGGCCGTCGCTCCGGTCTCGTCGCTCATCCGTCCGCCCTCTCCATCTCAAGCTCCACTTCGGTGCCGCCGCCCTGCGGTGACCGCAACCGGGCCGTACCGCCGTTGCGCTGCATCCGGCCGATGATCGATTCTCGTACGCCCATCCGGTCCTCGGGCACGTCGTCCAGATCGAAGCCCGGCCCCCGGTCCCGCACCGAGACGAAGACCGTGCGGCCGTCCACCTCGGCGAACACCTGCACCGCACCGCCCTCGCCACCGTACTTGGCGGCGTTGACCATCGCCTCGCGCGCGGCCTGTATCTGCGCGACCAGTCCTTCGTCGAGCGGGCAGTCGCCGACGACGACCACCTCCAGCGGGACGCCGTGCTTGTCCTCGACCTCGGCCGCCGCTCTCCTCACCGCCTCCGCGAGGGTCCGGGGCTCTTCGTCCCTGCCCGTGCCCTCCGGTTTGTAGAGCCAGTTCCGCAGCTCCCGCTCCTGGGCCCGGGCGAGGCGGCGCACCTCGCCCGCGTCGTCGGCGTTGCGCTGGATCAGGGTGAGGGTGTGCAGCACCGAGTCGTGGACGTGGGCCGCGACCTCGGCTCTTTCCTGGGCCCTGATGCGCATGGTCCGCTCCTCCGTGAGGTCCTGCGACATGCGCACCAGCCAGGGGCCGGCGAGCAGTGCTATGCCGGTGAGGACCGCGACGGCGGCGGTGAGGGCCGTACCGAGCTGGGCGACGGAGCCGCGGACCACCACGAAGACCGCGAGGCCCGTGCCGACCAGGGCGACGCCCACGAGGCCGCGGGCGAGCTGGAAGGCACGTCTGTGGGGCCCCGGGTCGGTCCAGCTGGCGCGGCGGGCGTTGTCCGCCTGGCGCCAGAAGACGACGACACCGATGCCGGTGAGGAGCAGGGGCCAGACGTACCGGCCGGTCTCGTTGTCGAAACTGACGTTCCCCGCGACGACCGCCAGGCCTGCGGCGAGGGCGACCAGGGCGAAGACCTGGCCCCGGTCGGGCTTGCGCAGTCTGCGGCGCCCGTCCGGGGTGGTCTCGAAGACGGGACGCGGGGCGGCCCGTCCGCCGACACCGAGCGGGACGACGATCCAGAAGACCGCGTAGAGCACGGCGCCGAGGCCGTCCGGCAGAGCCAGCACCATGAACGCCGCGCGCACCCAGACGACCGGCAGGCCGAGGTGTCCCGCGAGACCGCGCGCGACACCGCCGAGCCACCGCCCGTCGGCGCTCCGGTAGAGCCTGCGTACGGGCGGTTCGTCGGTCTCGGTGACACGGGTGGATGCGGACATGCACCGATCGTCACACGTTCGGTCCGCCCCGGACATCAGGGTCCGCCCTGAGATCTCCCCCGGTACGGCCTCAGGGACGAGGGGGCCCCGAATATCAGGGGCGGGCCAGGGTCGGCCCCGGTGCCGTACGGCGTCACGGGCCGTCACCATGGACGCATGACGAGTTCGATGCCTTCGCAGCACGAGGCCCCGCCGGTGGCGGAGGCCGTTCCCGCCGCGCCGCTGCGGCGGACACGCGGAAGCAAGGTCGTGGGCGGTGTCTGCGGCGGTCTCGGCCGGCACTTCGACCTCGACCCGGTGATCTTCCGCGTCGTGGTCGCCGTTCTGGCGGTGACGGGCGGCCTCGGTCTGATCTTCTACGGCTTCGCGTGGCTGCTGGTCCCGCTCGCGGGCGAGGAGGAGAACGAGGGACGAAGGCTGCTGACCGGCCGGGTCTCCGGGTCTTCCCTCGCCGCTCTGCTGATGGCGCTGATCGGCTGTGGACTCTTTCTGTCGATGCTGCACAGCGGACCGATGCTGGGCTCCTCGCTGATGGTGGCGTTCGCGGTGTGCGGGGCGGCGGTCTGGTCGCGGCGCCGGCAGACCGGCGCGGTCGAGAGCGAGGGCAGGACGGACACGGCGGCCGCGCTCGCCGTGGCCGAGGCCCCGCCGGAGACGAAAGCTCCGCCGTTGATCGAGTACACCTCGTGGTGGAAGGACCCGATCGTCAAGGACGGCTCGACGGGCAGACTGGCCATCGGTTACCTGTGGGGCCCGCACGGCGTCCTGGACGAGGACGGCAAGGTCGACGGCAAGGTGCCGAAACCCGGCAGTCAGTGGGGTCCCGCGCCCCGGGAGTCCGGACGCCCGACGCCTTCCGTCCGGCGGAGCCCGCTCTCCATCGGCGGCCTCGTCTTCCTGCTCGCGCTGGTGGCGGGCGGGCTCGGAACAGCTCTGACCTGGAAAACCGAGCCGCTGGGCACCAGTCTGCAGATCGGTCTGGCCGCCGCCCTCGCGGTGTTCGGGCTGGGGCTGGTCGTCAGCAGTTTCCTCGGGCGGACCGGGTTCGGCACGGTCTTCCTGACCGTGGTCACGGCGGGACTGCTCGCCCTGGCGACGGCGCTGCCCCAACGGATCAGCACGGAGTGGGCCCGTGAGACGTGGACACCGGCATCGGCGGGCGCCGTGCAGCCGCGCTACGAGCTGGGAGCCGGAGTCGGCACGCTCGACCTGTCACGGCTCCCGGTACCCCCGGGCACGACGGTCACCACCGGCGCCGAAGTGGGTGCCGGACGGCTCATGGTGATCGTCCCGAAGAACACGGTCGTGAAGGTGCACATCAAGGTGGCGCTGGGCGACCTTCAGCTGCCGGGACAGCCCCCTCACGACATCGACATCGCGCAGGACCGCGAGGAGATCCGCACGCTCGCTCCGCCGGCCGGGACCACCCCGGCGGGCACCCTGGACCTCTCGTTGGAGGTCGCACTCGGACAGGTGGAGGTCACCCGTGCTGCTTCATGAGTTCCGCCCCGGCCGGCTCCTCGTCGGCCTCACCGCCCTCGTTCTGGCCGCCCTGTACGCGGGGGACGCCTCAGGAGCCTGGACGACACCGTGGTACGCGGTGGTCCCGGCGCTCTGCGGCGGCCTGGGAACGGCCGTCCTCGCGACCTGGGTCGCCTATCGAATACGGCGCCGTTCGGCCAGGAGCCGGTCCAGCGAGAGCACCGGCGCTCCGGCCAGCAGCAGCGGGAGCCAGGCCATCAGGTAGACGAGGTCGTTGCCGAGGTAGTACGGGTGCACCTGCCAGCTCACGGTCAGCCAGAGACTCAGCGAGATCAGCGCACCGCCGAGCGCCGCCACCCGGGCGAAGAGGCCGAAGAGGGTCCCGATCCCGACGGCGAGTTCTCCGAAGGCGATGGCGTACCCGAAGCCGACGGGACCCTTGAGGGCGAGGTCGACGAGGGCCGGGAGCGCGGAACTGTCCCGAACCCCGCGCATGGTCTCGCCGAGGGAGCCGTCACCGGTGGCGGCGAGGAAGGAGGGATCGGCGAGTTTGTCGAGTCCGGCGTAGAGGAACGTGATCCCGAGGAAGATCCGCAACGGAAGGAGAGCACAACGGGAGGCGACCGCCTTCCCCCGTCCACCGAGGCCGCCCGCGCTGCCCGTGGCGTCGCCGGATCCGCCTGCCACGCCGGGACCGCCCGCGCCCTCAGCACCGCTTGCGCCGTCTCCACCGGGACCGACCGTCCTGTTTCCGCCGTCCGCGCCGTGGGGCGGTCCGTCGGTCCGGTCCGTCTTTCCCGTCATCGTCGGTCACCTCTCCACACACCGTGCGACTGTCCGCGAACGATTCTCCTCCCACTGCCGCTCCGGTCCCACTGCCGCTCCAGTCCCACAGCCGCTTCGGTCCCACAGCCGCCTCACCGCCCCGGGGCGGCGTCGCTCCGGGGTGCGGGAGGGTGGCAGGACGCTCAGTCCACGATGTCGATGGTGACCTTGCCGGTCTCCACGCCCGCCGCCGTCACGACCGAGACCTCCACCCGGCCCGGTTCCACGTCCGCGGGAAGGGGGACGGTCAGCACGGTGTCGGTGGGGTTGGCGAAGCCGCCCGGAACCGGGACCAGAGGGACGTGCGCGTGGACGGGGCCGATGCGGACGACCAGGCGGGCCAGGGAGTCGGGGGCGTTCGCACCGGGCGGGACGAAGCCCCGGCCACGGATCTCGATGTCGTCACCGGTGCGGATGGGGGCGTCGAGGTCACCCGCTTCCCGGGACCGGACCACGGAGTGGATCACGGGGCGGACGCCCTCGGTGCGCTTCGCGGCGAGGTACCAGGCGGCCGAGACACCGAGGAGGAGCACGAGGGACCAGGGCACCGCGGGGAGCCGGGCGGGGTCGTGGGCGAGCCCCACGGCCGCCGGGACCAGGACCGCGCCGGAGACCAGGAGGTACTGGACGTCGGCGAGGGCGGCCCGGCCGCTGTCGTCGCAGAGCAGGTCGGTGGCGCGCGGCCGGTCGGCGCGCACCTTCTGGAGGCGGCCCGCCGCGATCCCGGCGGTGGTGACGGGGCGGACGGTGACGACGACGGCCGCCACCAGGGCGAGGGCGGTGAGCAGGCCGGCGCCCCGGGACAGGCCGAAGGCGGTCGCGACCGGTGACCGGAGCAGCAGGAAGGTCGGGGAGAGGAGGGAGAAGGTGAGAAACAGGAGCCAGGCGGCAGCGACGGCATGGGGGGTGGAGAGTCTGTTGTCCTCGCCGGTCAGGGGCGCGAGGAGGCCGCCGCGTGCCCGGTGGGCGTGGGCGGCGGCGCTGAGGAGGACGGCAAGGGTCAGGGCGGCGCAGAGGCCGGCCGTGCGGGCACCGGTCCAGCCGGTCCCGATCGCCGTGAGGGCTTGGCCGAGGAGGAGGGCGAGGACGGTGCCCCAGACGGTGAAGAGGCTTCCGCGCCGTACCCGGTCGAGCCGGGCGGTCTCGGCCTCCCGGCCGTGCGCGGCGACCGCGCGGGCGGTCTGGGCGAGTTCGTCGGAGACCCACTGGCGGGCGGCGACCGGTGAGTGGGCGACGGCCGCGGGGACGCCGTGACCGGCGGCGAGTTCGTCGCGCCGGGCGAGGAAGGCGGCGACGGCACGTCGGTGACCGGCCCGTCCACTGTGGGCGCAGTGGACGCAGCGGGTGCAGTGGGCGCGGTCGGCGCAGGCCGTCGCGTGGTCGCCGTACTGTCGCGCCCCTCGAACCGCCACGGTGGTCACTCCCCGAGTTCGCTCCACGACACGTTCCGCCGCGTCCCGAAGGGCCAACAAGCCATTGGCTCCACGGAATTGTGCCGTACCGGGGGCCCTCTCGTCCGCCGTCCGCGCTCCGCCGGGGAGTGATTGCCAGGTCGTCACATTGACGTACGGAAAGGTGAGGCGATGGTGTGACGGAAGGAGTTCCGTCCGGTGGATCGATGAGCCGGCGGATCGATGAGCCGGTGGAGCGATGAGCCGGTGGGTCGGCGGACCGACGGACCGACGGGTCGGTGGATCGGTGGGCCAGCGGACCGGTGGGTCGGCGGACCGGCGGGTCAGCGGACCGGTGGGTCGGCGGACCGGTGGGTCAGTGGACCGGTGGGTCAGTGGGGTCCGGACGCGGCGAAGCCGCCGTCTCGTGCGGGTGGGCACGGGACGACGGCTTCGGCGACCGGCGGGAGGGGAGGGGTCACTCCCACTCGATGGTGCCCGGGGGCTTGCTGGTGACGTCGAGGACGACGCGGTTCACGTCGGCGACCTCGTTGGTGATGCGGGTCGAGATCTTGGCGAGCACGTCGTAGGGCAGACGCGACCAGTCGGCCGTCATGGCGTCCTCGGAGGAGACGGGACGCAGCACGATCGGGTGGCCGTAGGTGCGGCCGTCGCCCTGGACGCCCACGGAGCGCACGTCGGCGAGCAGGACGACCGGGCACTGCCAGATGTCGCGGTCGAGACCGGCGGCCGTCAGCTCCTCGCGGGCGATGGCGTCGGCCTCGCGCAGCAGGTCCAGGCGCTCCTTGGTGACCTCGCCGACGATGCGGATGCCGAGGCCGGGGCCGGGGAAGGGCTGGCGCTGGACGATCTCGTCGGGCAGGCCGAGCTCCTGGCCGACCATGCGGACCTCGTCCTTGAAGAGCTGGCGCAGCGGCTCGACGAGCTCGAACTCCAGGTCCTCGGGGAGGCCGCCCACGTTGTGGTGGGACTTGATGTTGGCGGTGCCGGTGCCGCCGCCGGACTCGACGATGTCCGGGTAGAGCGTGCCCTGGACGAGGAAGGCGACCTCCTCGCCGTCGGCGGCGCCCTCGGCCACGATCTCGGCCTGGGCCTGTTCGAAGACGCGGATGAACTCGCGGCCGATGATCTTCCGCTTGGTCTCCGGGTCGGACACCCCGGCGAGGGCGGTGAGGAAGCGCTCCTGCGCGTCCACGACCTTCAGCTGGACGCCGGTGGCGGCCACGAAGTCCTTCTCGACCTGCTCGGTCTCGCCCTTGCGCATCAGACCGTGGTCGACGTACACGCAGGTGAGCTGCGAGCCAATGGCCTTCTGCACGAGGGCGGCGGCCACGGCGGAGTCGACGCCGCCGGAGAGCCCGCAGATGGCGCGCTTGGTGCCGACCTGGGCGCGGATGGCCGCGACCTGCTCCTCGATCACGTTGCCGGTGGTCCAGCTCGGCTCGATGCCCGCGCCCCGGTAGAGGAAGTGCTCCAGGATCTGCTGGCCGTGCGTGGAGTGCAGCACCTCGGGGTGGTACTGGACGCCGTACAGCTTCTTCTCGTCGTTCTCGAAGGCGGCGACCGGCACGACGTCCGTGGAGGCGGTGACGGCGAAGCCCTCGGGGGCGGCGGAGCAGGCGTCGCCGTGCGACATCCACACCGACTGCTCGACGGGGGTGCCCTCGAAGAGGGTGGAGCCGGCACGGGAGACGTGCAGCGGGGTGCGGCCGTACTCACGGGCGCCGGTGTTGTCGACGGTGCCGCCGAGGGTCGTCGCCATCAGCTGGAAGCCGTAGCACATGCCGAAGACGGGGACGCCCGCCTCGAAGATCGCGCGGTCGAGGCGGGGGGCGCCCTCCGCGTACACGGAGGAAGGACCGCCGGAGAGGATGATCGCCTTCGGGTTCTTGGCCAGCATCTCGGCCACCGGCATGGTGGACGGGACGATCTCGCTGTAGACCCGGGCCTCACGGACGCGGCGGGCGATGAGCTGGGCGTACTGGGCGCCGAAGTCGACAACGAGGACTACGTCCGGGTTGGTGACGTCGGGCGCGGCAGCGGGGGTCGCTGATGACACTACGGCGGCCTTCCGGCGGTAGGAGGGAGTCCCTCGAAAGGGGGGCTGTTGCAAGGGGTGCTATTTGTCGATTCTACCGGCGTGCCGGACGAACCTTTCGTCTCACCATCCGGGCCCGGGTTGTCCCCGGCGCCGCGCCGGGGTCCATACTGGGGGCATGCGCGAGCACCCGACCTTCGTCTTTACCTATGGCAACCGGCCCACCGGCTGCCATGGTCGTGCTGCTTGAGCAACTGACAAGCGACTTCCCAGGCGCCCCGGGCCGACAAGGCCCGGGGCGTTCTGCTTGTCTCCGGACCGTGCCGCTCCGGGGCGACCGATCCCGTACAGGAGCCCCCTCATGACGACGCACATCACCACCGGCGAGAAGGCCACCGGAAAGACCGCCCCCGGTAAGACCACCGCTGGTAAGACCACCGCCGGCGAGACCGCCCCCCGGAAGACCGGCGCCGAGAGGACCGGCGCCCGCACCGACGAGGCGGTGGCGCTGATCGGGAACGCCCGGGAGCGCATCGACGCCCTGGACGACCGGATCATCGGCCTCGTCCAGGAGCGGATGGCCGTCTCGGCCGTCATCCAGGAGGCCCGGATCTCCTCCGGCGGTCGCCGGGTGAACCTCGCCCGCGAGATGGAGGTCCTCGGTCACTACCGGGACGCCCTGGGCAAGCCGGGCACGACCCTCGCGATGACGGTGCTGGAGCTGTGCCGGGGACGCGTCTGAGGCACGGGCGCGGCACGGGCGACCGGACAGACGAGCGGCCGGACAAACGGACAGACGGGCGACCGGGCAGGCGGGCGGGCGGGCAGGCGGGCGAGCGGGCGGACGGGGTGGGTGCCCGCATCTGCGTTCGGGCCCGCTCTCACCCGTACGGCGCGTGACCGGCTCCGCGGGGGCTTCGTTGGTCCGGGTGTCCGTGCCAGCCAGGGGCGGGCCCGAAGAAAACCACGCGTGGCTTCGCTGGGGCGTGTGGCGTGCCTCCGGTACGTCGTGGGACCTCGCACCAGCGCGTGTGGCCGGACGGCAGGGGACAGCGGTCCGGTCGCCAAGAAAGGGCGGTCGGTCCCGGGGACGCCCGGGACCGACCGCAACCGGCTTCCCGGCCGCACCCCGACGGCTCCGGCACCGCACGGAACCGCCGAGCCCGCACGGAGCCCCGAGCCCGTACGGAACCCCGTCCCGCGCCCTCGTCCCCTTCGCCCGTCCCCTTCGTTCGCTCCCCCGCCCCCTCCGTCCCGCACCCTCCCCGTTCCTCCTCCCCGGCGGCGCGTCCTCCCGGCGCCGCAGCGCTCGGCACCGCCGCTGCCTTGACACCGGTGCCGACCCCGAGGGCCCCGTGCCGCGACCGGAATCGCGCCACGGGGCCCTCGTTCGCGCCCGAAGCGGGTGTGACTCACATCACAAGCACGTCCCGCGCATCCCCTACAACCAATCCCGGGGATCACGGGTCATCTATGCGGCACCACCAAAAACTGGAAGGGCGCTGCACTCGGAGGGGGGTGCAGCGCCCTTTCGCACGAGCGGGCCGTCCCGGCCGGGACGGCGTGCGTCACGCCCGCTTGGGCGGGACCGCCGGCATCCCCAGGAACGGCAGCCGCAGGGCGCCGAACGCCCCGGCCGGGACGACGGGGGACTTCGGTTCGACCGCCGCGAGCCGCACGTACTCCCCGCCCTGCTCCGGGCGCGGGTCCTCCTCGCCCTTGTTGGGCCAGAAGGACATGGCCCGTTCCGCCTGGGCGGTGATCGTCAGGGACGGGTTCACGCCGAGGTTGGCGGAGACGGCCGCTCCGTCGACGACGGAGATCCCGGGGTGGCCGTAGAGCCGGTGGTACGGGTCGATGACGCCGGACCCGGCGTCGGCGCCGATCGGGCAGCCGCCCAGGAAGTGGGCGGTGAGCGGGGTGCCCATCAGCTCGCCGACGTTGGACCCCGCGAAGCCGTTGATCTCCTCGGCGAGGAGGGTGGCGGCCTGCGTGGCCTCCGGGATCTGCACCGGGTTCGGCGCCCCGTGCCCCTGGCGGGCCGTGAGCAGGCCCTTCCCGATGCCGCCGGGCTTGCGGTAGGTGGTCAGGGAGTTGTCGAGGGACTGCATGACCAGGCCGATGATGGTCCGCTCCGACCACTTCCGGTTGGAGAGCGAGCGGGCGGCGAGCGCCGGGTGACGGAGCAGGTTGAGGAACCAGCCGCGCACCCGGTGGGCGCCGTAGGGCACCTGGAGGACGGTCAGGCTGCCCATGGAGTTGGAGCCCTTGCCGTACCGCACCGGCTCGATGTGGGTGTTCGCGTTCGGGTGCACGGACGAGGTGATGGCGACGCCCCGGGTGAAGTCGGCCTTCTCCGCGCCGTGCTTCTTCCGGTAGCGGCGGTCGGTGGTCTGCGCGCCGACCAGTCCTTCGGAGTTGGTGCGGGTGAGCTCGCCGAGCCGGTTCGAGATCCGGGGCAGCAGCCCGGTGTCCTTCATCCGGTGGAGCAGGGTCTGCGTGCCGTACGTGCCGGCCGCGATCACCACCCGGCGGGCCGTGAACGTCCGGCCCTTCCCCTTCTTGCGGTTGTCCGTGGGCAGGGTCTTCACCGCGAAGCCGCCCCGCGAGTCCTCGGTGACGGTGACGACGGTCGTCATGGGGTGGACGGTCGCGCCCGCCTTCTCGGCGAGGTACAGGTAGTTCTCGTTGAGGGTGTTCTTGGCGCCGTGCCGGCAGCCGGTCATGCACTCGCCGCACTCGGAGCAGGCCCGCCGGGACGGACCCGCGCCACCGAAGTAGGGGTCGGGGGCCTCCCCGCCCGGCTTCGCCCTGGTCTTCCCGTCGGCGTCCTCGCCGTCCCCGAAGAAGACCCCGACGGGCGCCATGTGGAAGGTGTCGCCGATGCCCATCGCCTGCGCGGCCGACTTGAGGTGCACGTCGGAGGGGGTCATCGTCGGGTTGAGCCGGACGCCGAGCATCCGCTTGGCCTGGTCGTAGTACGGCCGCAGCTCGTCCTCCCAGTCCGTGATGTCCTTCCACTGCGGGTCCTCGAAGAACGCCTTGAGCGGTACGTAGAGGGTGTTGGCGTAGTTGAGGGATCCGCCGCCCACGCCGGCGCCCGCGAGCACCATGACGCTGCCGAGCAGGTGGATGCGCTGGAGGCCGTAGAGGCCGAGGGCGGGGGCCCACAGGAAGTTCTTCAGGTCCCAGGAGTTCTTCGGCAGCGTCTCGCGGGTGAAGCGGCGGCCGGCCTCCAGGACGCCGACCCGGTAGCCCTTCTCGGTGAGCCGGAGGGCGGTGACCGAACCGCCGAAGCCGGAGCCGACGACGAGGACGTCGTAGTCGTACGCGTCGTCCGCGTCGCTCGCTTCCTGATTCTGGGCAGGGGGTACCGCGGTCATGGCTCTCCTCGTGCGGAAAGGGGCGAAAGGATCGGGCGGCACGGGTGCCCGTGCCGGCGCGGACGCGGGGTCCGGGCCGGGACGGACGGGCCGGTGCGGGATCAGCGCAGGCGCAGGGCCTTCATCACCTTCAGGGACGTGCTCATGAACGCGGCGTACTTCTCGTCGTCCATTCCGAAGGAGGGCGCGAGCGGGATCAGCCGCTGCTGGGCGACGGTCTGCGCCTCGGTGTACTTGAGGATGCCCTCCGAGCCGTGGCGGCGGCCGAGCCCGGAGTCCTTCATGCCGCCCATCGGGGACTGCACGCTGCCGTAGGCGGGGGCGTACCCCTCGTTGATGTTGACGGTGCCGGTGCGCAGCCGGGCGGCGACGGCGTGGCCACGGCGCGAGTCCTTCGTCCAGACGGAGGAGTTCAGGCCGTACGGGGTGGCGTTGGCCAGCTCGACGACCTCGTCCTCGTCCGTGAAGCGGTAGACGGAGACGACCGGTCCGAAGGTCTCCTCGTTGCAGACGGTCATCGGGGCCTCGACGCCGTCGAGGATGGTCGGCTCGTAGAAGAGGGGACCGACGTCGGGGCGGGCGACGCCGCCCGCGACGAGCTTGGCGCCCTTGGCGACGGCCTCCTCCACGTGCCGCTTGACCGTCTCCAGCTGCCGCTCCCCGACGAGGGAGCCCATGTCGGCCCCGTACGCGAGGGAGGTGCCGAGCCGCATCGCCTTCGTGCGGGCGGCGAAGCGGGCGACGAAGTCGTCCGCGACGGACTCGTGCACGTACAGGCGCTCGATGGAGATGCAGAGCTGTCCGGCGGAGGAGAAGCAGGCGCGGACGGCGCCGGCGGCGGCCTTCTCGACGTCGGCGTCCTTCAGGACGAGCATGGCGTTCTTGCCGCCGAGTTCGAGGGAGACGCCGACGAGACGGGCGGCGGCCCCCTGCGCGACCTCGCGGCCGGTACGGGTGGAGCCGGTGAAGGAGACGTAGTCGGCGTGGCGGACGACCTCGGGGCCGACGACCGGGCCCTCGCCCAGGACGACCTGGAAGACCTCGGCGGGCAGTCCGGCCTCGATGAGCAGGTCACGGGCCCACAGCGCGGTGAGCGCGGTCTCGGTGTCGGGCTTCATGACGACGGCGTTGCCCGAGACGAAGGCCGGGAGGGCGTCGCCGACGGAGAGTTCGAGCGGGTAGTTCCAGGGCGCGATCTGGCCGACGACCCCGCGCGGCTGGCGCAGCTCGGTGACCTTGGTGAGGGTCGGCACGACACCGGTGTGGTGGCGGGGGCGCAGGTAGGAGGACGCCTTGCGGCCGTAGTGGCGGGCGGCGACGGCGACGGCCTGGATCTCCTCGTGGGCGTGCAGGCGCGCCTTGCCCGTCTCCAGCTGGATGAGGTCGAGGACCTCGGCCTGCCGCTGGAGGACGAGGTCGTGGAAGCGGAGGAGGACGGCGGCGCGGGCCCTGACCGGGGTGGCGGCCCAGACCGGCTGGGCGGCACGGGCGCGGGCGAACGCCTCGGCGACGTCCTCGGGGGTGGACTCGGGCAGGTCCGCCAGCTTCTCCCCGGTGAAGGGGGTGTGGTTGGCGGTCCGGCCGGAGCCGACCACCCCGCGGGTGAGCCGGGCGACCACGTCGGGGGTCACGACGTCGGCGGCGGTCCGGACGCCGGGCGGCGCGGGCGCGACCGGGTTGGTCGCCCCGGCGGGGGCGGTCCCGGCCTTCACGGCGGGAGCGTCGGGAACCGAAGGGGCGGCGGGGGCCTGCGAGTCCGTCATGAGGGCGAGCGTAAGCCGCCGTCCGCCCTTTGGGTACCCGTCGGTAACGCGTTTTCACCACGGGCGCACACCGCGCCAGCGATCACTGGCACATAAGCCCTGATCAGGGACTCACGACTGCCGAAGGGCGGCCACGGAGATTTTTCGGCCTCTACCCGCTCGTCTGCTCGCCCGCTTCCCGCCAGTGCCGGAGGATGACGTCGAACTGCTTCCGGGTGGTCTCCCAGCTCGACTCGGGCGAGGACATGTAGAGGGCGTACTCGGTGCCGTCGTCGCCGTAGTACATCTGGTCGATCGCGCGCCGGGGGCCGGGGAAGGTCGTCTTCTCCGTCCAGGTGAACTCCCACAGGCAGGAGAGGGTCTGGTCGCGGTAGGTGGTCGGAAGGAGCTTGACCCGGGTGTAGTCCATCCGCTTCGCCAGGACGCGCTCCAGGTCCAGCGCGTGCATGTACGGGTTCTCGAAGTCGGGGCTGCGGTCGATGCTGATCCGGATGCGGTGGTTGCCGTTGTCCGGGGTGTAGTCGATCTGGTCGCCCTCCGTCTGGCGCGTCCAGCCGTCCGGGACGACGAGGCTGAAGCCCTCCGGGTCCTCGACGCGGTGCCAGCCGTCCGGGATGCCGGTCTTCCCGGGCTTCCCGGTCTTCCCGCCGGTCTTCCCGTCGGGGGGTCCGGTCGGGCCCGTGGCGGCGGTGCCGGCGGCGGCTCCGCCGGTGGCCGTGGCGACCGCTCCTCCGGAGCCGTCGGCGTCGCGGTCCCCCGCCCGGTTCATGGTGACGAAGACGGCGCCGCCCGCGACCAGCCCGGCGAGCACGGCCGCCAGGACGGCGGTGCGCCACCGGCCGCGCCCGGACGGGCCGGGCGCCACCGGCGGAGCGGTGTGGGGCGGCTGGGGCGGTCGGGGCACCGGGGAGGGCCGGGCGGCCCGGGGCGGCCGGGGCCACTGGGCGGTGGACCCGCGCGGTGCGGTGGACCCGCTCCCCGGGTCCGTGCGGTCCTCCGGGCGCTCCCGCTCCCGCTCGGCCTCCCCGGCCGCCCCGTCCGTGTCCTCCCTGGCCACGCGCTGGGTCGGCACGTACGCCTGGGCCGCCGCCGGCGTGCGTCCCTCCATCGCTTCGAGCAGCATCCGCTCGGCCTCGTCCGCGCGCGGCCGCTGTGCGGGGTCCTTGCGCAGCAGGGCCACGATGACGGGCGCCAGCGGACCCGCCTTCTCCGGGCGCGGCGGCTCCTCGGTCACCACGGCCTGCATGGTGCTGATCGGGGAGGTGCGGCGGAACGGCGAGGTGCCCTCCACCGCCGTGTAGAGCGTGGCGCCGAGCGACCAGAGGTCGGAGGCGGGGCCCGGGTCGCTGCCCCGCACGCGCTCGGGCGCCAGGTAGTCGATGGAGCCGACGAGTTCGCCGGTCCGGGTGATCGTCGAGTCCCCCTCGATCGCCGCGATCCCGAAGTCGGTGATCAGGACGCGGCCGTCGCGCGCGAGCAGGACGTTGCCCGGCTTGACGTCCCGGTGCAGCACTCCGGCCGCGTGCGCGGCGCGCAGCGCGCCGAGGACGTGCAGCCCGATCCTGGCCGCCTCGCGGGGCTCGATCGGCCCCGACTCCTTGGCGGCGTCGGCGAGCGAGGGCCCGTCGACGTACTGCATCACGATCCACGGCCGGTCGTCGTGCTCCAGGACGTCGTGCACGGTCACCACGCCCGGGTGCGTGATCCGCGCGGCGGCGCGCGCCTCCTTCTGCGTACGGGCGTGCAGCACGAGGCGGTCGGCCTCGGCCACGAACCGTCCGGCCGTCAGTTCCTTGACCGCCACCACGCGGTGCAGCACCTCGTCGTGCGCACGCCAGACCTTGCCCATGCCGCCGCGTCCGATGGACTCGCCCAGCCGGTAGCGCCCGGCGAGCAGCAGTCCGGACCCCGTGCTCTGTGAATGTTCCACTTGCCCCCGCCCGTTCCTTCTGGAGCCAGATTACGGAGGGGGGCACGGGCGGCGGAACCTCGGGGCCGTCAAAGGAACAGCACTGTGACCGTGGGCCGGTGGGAATCCTCCGTCCCAACAGGGGCCGGGGGCGGGCCCGTAGGGATTCAGCGGCCCGGCCGGAACGCCTTGGTGGCCTCGTCGTGGATCTCGGAGACCCTGTCCCGTTCGGCGTAGGGGCCGATGACCTGGACGACGTGGTACCGGCCGCCGTCGATCAGGACGAGGTTGCGGACGAACACCTCGCGGCCCGTGCCGTCCAGCCACCAGTAACTGCCCGTGGCCGTCGCCGTGCTGCCGACGTCGATCCGGCGCGTCCGCTCGGCCCCCGACCAGCTGGACGCCCGCCACGGCTCCAGCTCGCGCTCCTTGGCGTTCTGGTACACCAGCGGGTCGGAACCGTTGTCCCTGACGCTGTCACGTCCCGGAACCACGATCATCGTGAAGTCGCCGCCCGTGTAGCGCACTTGACCGGCGTCGTTGATCGGGCTGCGCCGCCAGCCGTTCGGCACCCCGATCCGGAACCCCTCCGGGTCCTGGCGCAGGGTGTACCCGGCGGCCGGCGCGGGGGCGGACGGGTTCGCCGGGGGCGGGGTCGTGGCCGGCGCACCGGTCCGCCCGGTGCTCGCCGACGGGCCGCTCGCGGTGGGACCGCCCGTACCGGCACCGCCCGTAGGGGGTGCGGCGGTGCCCGGGTCCGGGCGGGTCGTGGGCGTGCCCGGCTCGGGCGCGCTCCCCTCGCGGGACATGAAGAGGACGGCGTACGCGACGACCCCGGCGAGCAGCAGGAGGACCAGAGCCAGGAGCATGCAGCCCAGGGAACGGGGCGAACCCGAAGCCCCGGCGGGCGTGCGCGGGGCGCGCGGGGGCCGGGGCGCACGCGGGGCGCGCTGGGGAAGCTCCTCGTGGTATCCCTCGTCGAACTCCTCACGGACGTCGTCCCGTACGCGCGGGTGCCCGGCCTCCCGGGCGTGTCCGGTCCCACGGGCGGACGCGTACGGCTCGGGCGGGGGCGCGGGCGCGTACGGCTCGGGTGCGTACGACTCGGGTGCGTACGACTCGGACCCCGATGTGTACTCGGGCGCGGGCGTGTACTCGGGCGCGTGCGCGTGCTGCCGGACGGCCCCGTGGTCCTGCGCGCGCGTGTCCTCGTGCCGGGTCACGGCGTGCGGGTCCCGGCCGCGCCTGTGACGACGGCGGCCCGCTCCCTCCCCCTCGGCCCCCTTGCCGCTCTTGCCCCTCTTGTCGGCTTTACCGCCCTTGCGCCACCGGCGCACCAGTTCGCCGCGCCGGCGCACGATCGGCAGCCGCGCCCCGTCGGACGGCAGCGGTACGACGCCGAACCCGGCGTCCGGCTCGGGCGCCGAGCGGACGAGGGAGCGCAGCCAGCCGCGCAGCTCCTCGAAGTCGGGCCGCTCGTCCGGGTCCTGGCGCAGCAGGGACTCCACGACCGGGCGCAGGGGTCCGCACTCCTCGGCGAAGGCGGGCGGCTCGGCGCAGACGAGCTGGACCAGTTCGGCCGCGCTGTCCTCCGGGTAGGGGGCGTGGCCCTGGACCGCCCGGTAGAGGAGCGCGCCGAGTGCCCACAGGTCGGTGGCGGGTCCGACGGGCGGCGCCAGGCGCCAGTTCTCGTACACGGGACCGGCCTGTTCGGGCGCCCAGCGCTCGGTGACGGCGCCGACGACCGCGATCCGGGTCTGCCGGGCCCGCTCGGCGGCGAGACGCGTGGCCGGTCCCCGGTGGACCTCGGCCGGCACGGGTTCCCGCCGGGCCTCCGGGACGCCCGCGGCGACCGGGAGGCGCTCGGTCCCGGGGGCCGCCGTGTATCCGGCGGGCAGCGCCGGGCGTCCCGAGCCGGGCAGCACGGGACCCCGGCCGGAACCGCCGCCGGCCGGTATCGGACCGGAGCCGTCCCGCGCGCTGTGCGGGCCGTCGCTCCAGCTGCCGGTCAGCATCACGCGCGGCGGGCCCGTCCTCGGGCCGCCGCCGTACGGCTCGTCGCCGTCGCCGTCGTCGTCGTCCTCGTCCGCCACCCGCGACCACCACTGCGGCTCGGGCGCGCCGACCGCCTGCGCCGTGGGCGGTGGAGGCGGCGCGGGCGGTTCCGGGGACGCGGGGCGCTGCACGGGCAGGGCACCGGTCTCGCCCATCCGGGCGGCGGCCCGCGCACCGGCCCGGTAGGCGGCGATGGCCCCGGCCCGCGCGGCCCGTACGTCGGCGGTCGGCGGCGTCGCGACGGGCCGCGCCTCTGCCGGGGGCGCCGTCGCCCGCCCGTAGGGGTCGGCGCCGTAGGCGTCGGGGGCGGGGGGCTCCGGAGAGTCGTCGTGAGGGGCCCCGTGCGAGGCGCCCTCGGGGCCGGCCTCGGGGTCGGTGCCGGTCCCGGCGTGGTCATCGCCTCCGGGGTGCGTGCCGGCCCCGACGGCGTCGGCCCCGGTCTCCGGGGCGCGGGCGGGCTCGTGCCACGCGCCGGTCACGGCTCCCCCGTCCGGGTCCGCCCCGGGGCGGTCGTCGCCGTCCGGCCCGTGGGGGACCGCCTCGTACACCTCCGGGCGACGGGGCCCGGAGCCGTACGCCCCGGAAGCGTGGGCGTCGGGGTGGTACTCCTCGGAGTCGTACTCCTTGGGCACGTACACGGTGGCCCCGTACTCGTCCGCGTACGCGTACCGCCCGGAGGCGTGCTCCTCCGGCTCGTACCCTCCGGACGGCCCGTGGGCCTCCGGCCCGTGCGGCTCCTCGTGCGGCTCCTCGTACGCCTCCGGGCCGTACGCCTCCGGGCCGGTGGTCTCCGCCCCGTACGCCGCCTCCGGTCCGTACCCCTCCGTCCCCTCCGGAGAGGACGGGCGGCCGAACCCGTACGCGTCGTCCGGCTCGGGCGCCGGTACCGGCGCGTAGCCGCAGAGGGCCTCCTCGGCGGCGCCCACCGCGAGGCCCGTGAGCATCACCCGGCCGTCGTCGCAGACGAGCACGGTCCGGGAGGTGATGTTCCGGTGCACCCAGCCGTGGGCGTGGAGCGCGCGCAGGGCGGTGAGGACGTCGGCGCCGATCTCGGCCGCCCGGTACGGGTTGAGCGGCCGCTCGGCGAGGAACGCGGCCAGCGGCCTGGCCGCCACGCGTTCGCTGACTATCCACAGCGAACCGGCTTCCGCGAAGACGTCGAAGACCTGGTCCAGTAAGGGGTGGTCGGGGATCTGCGCGGCGGCCTGGGCCGCCTCGATCGCCCGGCGCACGACGGGTTCGGCGGGCCGGCGGGTGGCCCGTCCCGCACCGTCGCGGGGATCGGCGGGGCCGTCGTCGCCGTCGAGCACCTCGGCGTCCACGAACTCCGGCAGCGGCACCCGGCGGACCAGGACCTCCTGCCCGCTGTACGTGTCGAAGGCGTACGTCTCCGTCAGGTCGTCCCCGGCCGCGACCGCGTCCTCCGGCGGCAGCGGCAGACGGTAGCGGTCCGCGAGCACCCTTCCCGCGTAGTCGTCCACGACGCCTCCCCACGCGCGCTGTCCCCCGTGGACCTGCGGATACCCGGGATCGTGCGGGATCACGCGGGTCCGCCGGTTCCGGTCCGGTCAGGTCCGGGACCGTACGGCCGACGGCTCTGTTCGACCGTGTACGGTTCCCGGTCCCTCACGATACGGGCCGGGCTCAGCCCTTGGGGCTGAACGTGGCGAACGCCGTCTCCCGCAGCGTCCTGCACTCCGGGCCGTTCCACTCGCCCGCCGCGCAGGTGACCATGATGGAGTAGCCGCGTCCGGCGTCCACCTTGAAGCCGCGGTTGAGCACGTGGACGCGCACGCCCTTCTGGGTGCGCTCGAACTCCCAGTCGGCGACCGTCGGGTAGCCCTTGTACGAGACGGGGCTGATGCCGATGTGCTTGTAGTCCTTGCTGGTGGCGGCCACGCCGATCTTGGCCAGCTCCCAGGCGCTCGCCGCGTTGTCCTTCGGGCTGTCGTTGAAGTCGACCTGGACGCGCGGGAATCCGCCGTTCTCGCTGAAGATGCCGCCGAGGTCGTATCCGGGGATGGTGCTGAGCCGGAAGGTCGCGGGCATGGCCATGGTGAAGTGGAAGCGGTCGCTGGTGACGAGGGTGTAGCCGGCGGGCAGCGGCGCGCCCGTGCCGCCGGACGGCGTTCCGGAAGGCGTGCCGGAGGGGGTTCCCGACGGCGTGGCGCCGTTCGTGCCGCCGGTGCCCGCCGAGCCGGTGGCGCCGTCGCCGCCGGGCTGTGCACCGCCCTGCTGCCCGGGATCGGCCGGGTCCTTGCCGCCGCCGGAACCGTCCGTGCCGTCCCGGCCGCCCGTGGAGGCGCCGGCCGAGGCCGCGGTGTCGTCCTTCCCCTTGTCCGCGTCGCCCCCGCCGAGGGAGACCGCCAGGATCGTCCCGAGCAGGGCGAGGACCACGACGGCGGCGATGACGACCAGGGTGCGGCGGGGCACGACGTCGGTCAGCGGCGCGCGGGCCGGGGCCTGCCTGCCGCCGCCCTGGAGCGGCTGGGGCTTCGGCCTCGGCTCCGCCTTCGCGGAGGCCGCCGCGTCGCGCACGGACCTCAGGGCGCCCCGCATCCGCTCGGACGTCGCGTCCGGGCCCTTGTCCCGGCCGGCCGCCGGGGCCGCCGGCGTCCCCGTGGGGTGCGGCGGCAGCGGTACGACCCTGGTCACCTCGGGGGAGACCGGGGGCGTCTCCGCCGGCGCGTCGAGCACGGCCCGCAGCAGGACCCGGGCGCCGGCGTCGTCGAGCCGCTGCGCCGGGTCCTTGGCGAGGAGGCCGTAGATGACCTTCTCGAGTTCGGGACCCGCGTTCTTCGGGGGGTCGACCGGCTCGGTCATCACCGCGGTGAGGGTGGCGATGGCGGAGCCCTTGTCGTACGGCGGGGTGCCCTCGACGGCCGCGTAGATGAGGCCGCCGAGCGACCACATGTCGGCGGCGGGGCCGGGCTTGTGGCCCCGGGCGCGCTCGGGCGAGATGTAGGAGGGGGCGCCGACGAGCATGCCGGTGGAGGTGATCGAGGGGTCGCCCTCCACCTGGGCGATGCCGAAGTCGGTGAGGACGACGCGGCCGTCCTCGGCGATCAGCACGTTGGACGGCTTCACGTCGCGGTGCAGGATGCCCTCGCGGTGGGCCGAACGCAGCACGTCGAGGATGGCGAGGCCGACCTCGGCGGCGCGCCGGGGCGTGAGGGTGCCGTCCTCGCGCACGGCGTCCGCGAGGGACTTGCCCTCGATCAGCTCCATGACGATCCACGGGCGGTCGTCCTCGTCGACGACGTCGTACACGGTCACGGCGCCGTTGTTGCGGATCCTGGCGATGGCCTTCGCCTCGCGCAGGGTCCGGGTGATGAGGCGTCGCTTCTCGTCCTCGTCGATGCTGCTGGGGAAGCGGAGCTCCTTGACGGCGACGGTGCGGCCGAGGGTCTCGTCGGTGGCGCGCCACACGGTGCCCATGCCGCCGCGCCCGAGGACCGCGCCGAGCCGGTAGCGGCCGGCGAGCAGCCGCCCCTCGCCCGCCGGGTTCCCGCGCGGCTCGCCGCCGCGCGCCGTGCCGCCGCCGTCGCGCGCGGCACCGGGGTTCGCGGTCGTCCCGCGCCCGTCACCGCCGTCGCCGTCCCCGGCGCCGAATCCGGCGCGCCCGGTGGACGGCTCGGTCCCCTGGAGCCGGCCGGCCGTCCCGGTCCTCCCGGCCCCGGCACCCGCCGCGCCGTCGGACCGCCCGCTTCCGGGGTCCTTCGCGCCCGTGGCGTCCGGGACGGCCCGCGCGCCCGGCGCGTCGGCGTCCGCGGCCCCCGCGCCCGACGGCCCGGTGCCCGGGGCGGTCTCCCCGGGCTCGGCGTCCTCGGTGTCGCGCGCTGCCCCCGCGCCCTCCCCGGAGTCCTGCGCACCTTGTCCGGCCTGCGTGTCCTTCGCGTCCCGCCCCGGCTCACGCGCGGCCGGAACCGTTCCTCGGTCGCCGTCGGTCGCGGCCCCCGCGGCGGCGTCCCGCCCGGGGTCCTTCGCCGTGTCCCGCGACTGCTCCGCCTCCGACATGCGTCCCCTCTGCGATCCCTGATCTCCGCCGCGTCTGCCGCTTCCCGCACGATGCGGTAACCCGCCCTGGAAGAGAGCCCATTGTCCCTCACCACGGGACGGGTGGCGCCCCCGGGTCCGCACTCCGGAACGACGACGCCGCCGCGCACTCCGGAGGTTCCCACCCGATACGGACGACCCGGGCGTCCGGGCGCGGGGCCGCGAAAGGGCCCCGGCAGGACCGCCGGAAGACGGCCGAAGGACCGTCAAAAGGCTGACGGGGGGCCGGGGGAGGAACACGGGAGGGGCGGGGAGGGGGCCGCGGGAGGAGCGGTGGAGAGCCCCCGGAACACCGGCGGGAAACCGCCGGAGAATTCCCCGCGGCGCCTCCGGAAAAACTCCCGGAGGACCACCGCGGAAACCGGAGGACCTCCGGAACCCTCCGGGAGGAATCCCTCCACACCCCTCCAGGACAGCCGAAACGCCGTCAGAGGGGCACGATGTCCGGCGCTCCCAGCCGCGCGGCGTCCGCCGCCAGGTCGTCGGGCTGCCGCTGCGACTCGCGTTCCGCCTCCACCCGCTTCCGGTAGTGCTCGACCTCCTTGTCGATCTGGTGGTCGTCCCAGCCGAGCACCGGAGCCATCAGCTCCGCGCATTCGCGGGCGCTGCGGGTGCCCCGGTCGAAGGTCTCGATGGAGATCCGGGTCCGCCGGGTGAGGACGTCGTCCAGGTGGCGGGCGCCCTCGTGCGAGGCGGCGTAGACGATCTCGGCGCGCAGGTAGTCGTCGGCCGCCGGAAGCGGCTCGCCGAGCCGGGGGTCCTCGGCGACGAGGTCGAGGACCTGCTCCGCCAGGGAGCCGTACCGGTTGAGGAGGTGCTCGACCCGCACGACGTGCAGCCCGTGCCGGGCGGCGATCCCGGCCCGCGCGTTCCACAGGGCCCGGTAGCCCTCGGCGCCGAGGAGCGGGGTGTCCTCCGTGACGCAGGGCGCGACGCGCTGGTCGAGGCCGTGCACCGCCTCGTCGACGGCGTCCTTCGCCATCACGCGGTACGTCGTGTACTTGCCGCCCGCCACCACGACCAGGCCGGGGACGGGGTGGGCGACGGTGTGTTCGCGCGAGAGTTTGCTGGTGGCGTCCGACTCGCCGGCGAGGAGGGGGCGCAGGCCCGCGTAGACGCCTTCGACGTCGTCCCGGGTGAGCGGGGTGGCGAGCACGGTGTTCACGTGCTCCAGGAGGTAGTCGATGTCGGCGCTGGACGCGGCCGGGTGGGTCTTGTCGAGGTCCCAGTCGGTGTCGGTGGTGCCGACGATCCAGTGGCGCCCCCAGGGGATCACGAACAGGACGGACTTCTCGGTCCGCAGGATCAGGCCGGTGGTGGAGTGGATGCGGTCCTTGGGCACGACGAGGTGGATGCCCTTGGAGGCGCGGACGTGGAACTGGCCGCGCTCCCCGATGAGGGCCTGGGTGTCGTCCGTCCACACCCCGGTGGCGTTGACGACCTGTTTGGCCCGGATCTCGTACTCGGCCCCGGCCTCGACGTCCTGGACGCGCGCGCCGACGACCCGCTCGCCCTCCCGGAGGAAGCCGACGACCCGGGCCCGGCTGGCGGCCCTGGCGCCGTAGGAGGCGGCCGTGCGCACGAGGGTGGTGACGAAGCGGGCGTCGTCCATCTGGGCGTCGTAGTACTGGAGGGCGCCGACCAGGGCGTCCTTCCGCAGGCAGGGGGCGACCCGCAGGGCGCGGCTCCGGGAGAGGTGCCGGTGGACGGGGAGGCCCCGGCCGTGGCCGGAGGAGAACGACATCGCGTCGTACAGCGCGACGCCCGAACCGGCGTAGAACCGCTCCCAGCCCTTGTGCTGGAGGGGGTAGAGGAAGGGGACCGGCTTCACCAGATGGGGGGCGAGCCGCTCCAGGAGGAGCCCGCGCTCCTTGAGCGCCTCGCGCACCAGGGCGAAGTCCAGCATCTCCAGATAGCGCAGGCCGCCGTGGATGAGCTTGCTGGACCTGCTGGAGGTGCCCGAGGCCCAGTCGCGGGCCTCGACGATGCCGGTGGAGAGCCCTCTCGTGACGGCGTCGAGGGCCGTGCCCGCGCCGACCACGCCGGCGCCGACGACCAGTACGTCCAGCTCGCGCCCGGCCATGGCCGTCAGCGCCTCGGCGCGCTCGGCCGGTCCCAGTTTCGCTGTCCTCACGTCTGCCGCCTCCCGTCGTCCCCCGTCTTCCGCGCACGGTCGTCCCGTCGCGGCGATCCCGCGCCCGGGGTGCCCCGCGCGCGTCCTTCCGCGTACCGGCTGCCCCGTCCGCGTCCTTCCCGCACACGAGCCGGGACCGTGTGGTCCGGCTCACAGTCCGATTCTGTCCCGCTCCGGCGACTTCAGCCACCGCCTCCCCGCCGACCTGTGGACAACACTCGGCGACCTGCGGCCACACAATGCACCATAACGGTCATATTTACGCCTAGTCTGACATTGCGTGCGACCCGTTCCGCCCACCGGGCTTGCGCGTCGCGTCCCCTCCGGCTATTGGGAAGGACGGTCCACCCCCATGCCCGCTGATCTCGCCGTCATCGGCCTCGGCCACCACGGACTCCCCCTCGCCCAGGCCGCGGCCGCCGCGGGCTTCGGCACCATCGGCTACGACGTCGATCCGCGCGCCGCCGCCGAACTCGCCGCCGGACGCTCCCCGGTCGAGGGCTCGCTCACCACGCCGGAGATCCGCCGGATGCTCGCGGGGGGCTTCCGCCCGACCGCCGACCCCGCCGAACTCGGCCGGGTCCGCACCGCCGTCCTCTGCGTCCCGACCCCCCTCGGCCCCGACCGGACCCTCGACCTCACCGCCGTCACCGACGCGGCCCGCGCCCTCGCCGCCCGGCTGCGCCCCCACACCACCGTCCTCCTGGAGTCCCCGGTCCCGCCGGGGACCACCGAGGGCCCGCTCCGCGACGTCCTCGAAGCCGGTTCCGGACTGCGCGCGGGCCGCGACTTCCACCTCGCGTACTCGCCCGGCCGGCTCGACCCCGGCAGCCGCACCCACGGCTACACCGGCACCCCCAAGGTCATCGGCGGCCTCACCCCCGCCTGCACCGAGTCCGCCGCCGCCTTCTACGGACGCCTCACCGACAAGGTGGTCCGCGCGCGCGGCCCCCGCGAGGCGGAGACGGTCAAGCTCCTGGAGACCAACTTCCGGCACGTCAACATCGCCCTCGTCAACGAGATGGCGGTCCTCTGCCACGAACTCGGCGTCGACGTGTGGGACGTCATCCGCTGCGCCGAGACCAAGCCCTTCGGCTTCCAGGCGTTCCGCCCCGGCCCCGGCGTCGGCGGCCACGGCGTCCCCGTCGACACCGTCGGCGCCCACCGTCCGCTCCGCCTCGTCGAACTCGCGGGCCAGGTCAACGAACGCATGCCGGGGTACGTCGTCCGCCGCGCCGCCACCCTCCTCAACGAACACGGCAAGTCGGCCCGGGGCGCCCGCGTCCTGCTGCTCGGCATCACGTACAAGCCCGACCTCTCCGACCGGCAGGGCTCCCCCGCCGACGAGATCGCCCGCCGCCTCATGGACCTGGGCGCGGCCGTCAGCTACCACGACCCCCACGTCCCCGACTGGCGCGTCCGCGACCTGCCCGTGCCCCGCGCCGACTCCCTCTACGAGGCGGCCGCCCACGCCGACCTGACGGTCCTCCTCCAGCACCACCGCACCTACGACCTCCAGGGCCTCTCGGTGAAGGCGCAGCTCCTCCTCGACACCCGGGGCGCCGTCCCGGCGGGGGCGGCCCACCGCCTCTGAGCCGGGGCGGCGGAAGGGCGGCGGGCCGGCCCGGAGGACGGTTCCGCCCGAAAACCCGTGTCTCCGTCACAGCGGGCTGCTAGCCTCCGGGCCTCTCGAACGCGCTTCCGCGCGTTTCCGTTCCCAGGGGGGAATCCGCATGTCCCAGCCCGTCCCGCCGCCCGGCAACCCGTTCGCCGGGGACGCCGCGCCCCAGCCCCACCCGGCACCGCCGTCCGCGCCCCGCGGCTCCCGCGTGGGCCTCGGCCTGCTGGCCGCCTTCGTCGCCGCGCTCGTCGCGGGGGGCGTGTACGGCGCCGTCATGGGCGGCATCGAACGGGAGATCGGCTGGGCCGCCGTCGGCGTCGGCGTCCTCGTCGGCCTCGCGGCCGGCAAGGTCGGCGGCGGCAACCCCGTCCTGCCCGTGGCCGGCGCGCTCCTCTCCGTGGGGGGCGTCTACCTCGGCCAGCTCCTCGGCATCGCGATCATCCTCGGCAAGCGGCTCGGCGTCCCCGCCACCGACCTCTTCTTCCAGGAGTTCGGCGCGCTGACCCAGGCGTGGAACGAGGCCAAGGACCCGATGACCTTCCTCTTCCTCGCCCTGGCCGCCTTCGCCGCCTTCTCGGGCGCGCGGAAGGCCGCCTGACCACGGCGCACACGCGCGTGGGGCCCCGCACCGGCCGGTGCGGGGCCCCACGCGGGTACGGGAGGCGTCAGCGCTTGTGCTGCGCGTCCGCGACCGTGACCTCGACGCGCTGGAACTCCTTGAGCTCGCTGTAGCCGGTGGTGGCCATCGCGCGGCGCAGGGCGCCGAAGAAGTTCATCGAGCCGTCCGGGATGTGCGACGGGCCCGCGAGGATCTCCTCGGTGGTGCCGACGATGCCCAGGTCCACCAGCTTGCCGCGCGGCACGTCCTCGTGGACGGCCTCCATGCCCCAGTGGTGGCCCTTGCCCGGCGCGTCCGTGGCGCGGGCCAGCGGCGAGCCGATCATCACGGCGTCGGCGCCGCAGGCGATCGCCTTCGGCAGGTCGCCGGACCAGCCCACGCCGCCGTCGGCGATGACGTGGACGTACCGGCCGCCGGACTCGTCCATGTAGTCGCGGCGCGCGGCGGCCACGTCCGCGACGGCGGTCGCCATCGGGACCTGGATGCCCAGGACGTTGCGGGTGGTGTGCGCGGCGCCGCCGCCGAAGCCGACCAGGACGCCCGCCGCGCCGGTGCGCATCAGGTGCAGGGCCGCGGTGTACGTGGCGCAGCCGCCGACGATGACCGGGACGTCCAGCTCGTAGATGAACTGCTTGAGGTTCAGCGGCTCGGCCGCGCCCGAGACGTGCTCGGCGGAGACCGTCGTACCGCGGATGACGAAGATGTCCACCCCGGCGTCCACGACGGCCTTGGAGAACTGCGCGGTGCGCTGCGGGGAGAGCGCGGCGGCGGTGACGACGCCGGAGTCGCGCACCTCCTTGATGCGCTGCCCGATCAGCTCCTCCTTGATGGGGGCCGCGTAGATCTCCTGGAGGCGGCGGGTCGCGGTCGCCTCGTCCATCTCCGCGATCTCGTCCAGCAGCGGCTGCGGGTCCTCGTACCGGGTCCACAGGCCCTCGAGGTTCAGGACGCCCAGGCCGCCCAGCTCGCCGATGCGGATGGCGGTCTGCGGGGAGACCACCGAGTCCATCGGAGCGGCCAGGAACGGCAGCTCGAAGCGGTAGGCGTCGATCTGCCAGGCGATCGAGACCTCCTTCGGGTCCCGGGTGCGCCGGCTGGGCACGACGGCGATGTCGTCGAACGCGTACGCCCTGCGGCCGCGCTTGCCGCGCCCGATCTCGATCTCAGTCACGATGTGTGGCCTCTCCCTCTACGTCTGCGCCTACCAGTATCCCCGACACGCGGGTGGGGGGCGGTTCCGGCCACGTGCCGGAACCGCCCCCCACTCACGCGGACGCTACTTCTTGCTGTAGTTCGGTGCCTCGACCGTCATCTGGATGTCGTGCGGGTGGCTCTCCTTGAGGCCCGCCGAGGTGATCCGGACGAAACGGCCCTTGCTCTCCATCTCCGCGATGGTGGCGGCGCCGACGTAGCCCATCGTCTGGCGCAGGCCGCCGACGAGCTGGTGCAGCACGTTGGCCAGCGGACCCCGGTAGGGCACCTGGCCCTCGATGCCCTCGGGCACGAGCTTGTCGTCGGAGGCGACCTCGGCCTGGAAGTAACGGTCCTTCGAGTACGACCGGCCCTGGCCGCGGGACTGCATGGCGCCGAGCGAGCCCATGCCGCGGTACGACTTGAACTGCTTGCCGTTGATGAAGAGCAGCTCGCCGGGCGACTCCTCGCAGCCCGCGAGGAGGCTGCCGAGCATCACGGTGTCGGCGCCGGCGGCCAGCGCCTTGCCGATGTCGCCCGAGTACTGCAGGCCGCCGTCGCCGATCAGCGGGATGCCGGCGGGACGGGCCGCGAGGGACGCCTCGTAGATGGCGGTGACCTGCGGGACGCCGATGCCGGCGACCACACGGGTGGTACAGATCGAGCCGGGGCCCACGCCGACCTTGATGCCGTCGACACCGGCGTCGATCAGGGCCTGCGCGCCGTCGCGGGTGGCGACGTTGCCGCCGATCACGTCGATGCCCACGCTCGACTTGATCTTCGCCATCCAGCTCAGGGCGTTGCCGCTGTGGCCGTGCGAGGTGTCCACCACCAGGAAGTCCACCCCGGCGCCGGCGAGCGCCTGGGCGCGGTCCAGGGCCTCGGGGCTGGCGCCCACGGCGGCGCCGACGAGCAGACGGCCCTCGGCGTCCTTGGCGGCGTGCGGGTACTTCTCCGCCTTGACGAAGTCCTTGACGGTGATGAGGCCCTTGAGCACGCCCCGGTCGTCCACCAGGGGCAGCTTCTCGATCTTGTGCCGGCGCAGCAGCTCCATGGCGTCCACGCCGGAGATGCCGACCTGGCCGGTGACCAGCGGCATCGGCGTCATGACCTCGCGGACCTGACGGGTGCGGTCGCTCTCGAAGGCCATGTCGCGGTTGGTCACGATGCCGAGGAGCTTGCCCGCCGGGTCGGTGACGGGGACGCCGCTGATGCGGAACTTGGCGCACAGGGCGTCCGCCTCGGCGAGCGTCGCCTCCGGGTGCACGGTGATGGGGTCGGTGACCATGCCGGACTCGGAGCGCTTGACCAGGTCGACCTGGTTGACCTGGTCCTCCACCGAGAGGTTCCGGTGCAGCACGCCGACGCCGCCCAGGCGGGCCATCGCGATCGCCATGCGGGACTCGGTGACCTTGTCCATCGCCGCGGAGAGCAGCGGGATGTTCACCCGGACGTTGCGGGAGATGCGGGACGAGGTGTCGACCGCGTTGGGGAGCACCTCGGAGGCCCCCGGCAGCAGCAGCACGTCGTCGTAGGTCAGCCCGAGTGTCGCGAATTTCTCGGGCACTCCGTCGACGTTGGCAGTCATGACACCTTCCCCAAATGGCCTTGATCGGTGCGGATGTCCATGCTAACGGGCCGGAGCGGTGTCTCATTCCACGATCAAGATCAGCCGCGAACTTCGGACCTTCGTACATCCGTGCCGGGAGGGGCGTCCGTGCCGGAAAGGGACGGGATCACTGCTCCGCCAGCGCGCGCAGACGGCTGAGGGCGCGGTGCTGGGCGACCCGGACGGCGCCGGGGGACATGCCGAGCATCTGTCCGGTCTCCTCGGCGGTGAGCCCGACGGCGACCCGGAGCACGAGGAGCTCGCGCTGGTTCTCCGGGAGGTTGGCGAGCAGCTTCTTGGCCCATTCGGCGTCGTCGCTGAGCAGCGCGCGCTCTTCGGGACCGAGGGAGTCGTCGGGGCGCTCGGGCATCTCGTCGGAGGGCACGGCCGTGGACCCGGGGTGCCGCATGGCGGCCCGCTGGAGGTCGGCGACCTTGTGCCCGGCGATGGCGAAGACGAACGCCTCGAAGGGCCTGCCGGTGTCCTTGTAGCGCGGCAGCGCCATCAGGACGGCGACGCAGACCTCCTGGGCCAGGTCCTCCACGAAGTGGCGGGCGTCGCCCGGAAGCCGGCTGAGACGGGTGCGGCAGTACCGCAGGGCGAGCGGATGCACGCGTGCGAGCAGGTCGTGCGTGGCCTGCGCGTCGCCGTCGACCGCGCGGTGGACGAGCGCGCCGATCTCTCCCCGCCCGGCAGGCAGGGGGGACCCCGCGGTCTCGTCGTCGCGCATCGCTCCATGGTGCCCCGACGCTTCCGCGTTCGTGGCACCGCGTCCGTAGTTGTGCACCGAAGCGTTATGAGCGGGTACGCCGGAACTCATCTCCCGCGCCCTCCCCTCCCGCTCGATCGACTCGTCCCCGAGGAACTCCACACCTCAAGGATGCGTCATTCGGCGGGGAAGTGACACAAGCCCACCCCGTCCGTCCCGCGACGAGCGCGGGCGAGGACGGGGATGCGGCGGGTGACCTGCGGTTCAGCGCACCAGGCCCCAGCGGAAGCCGAGGGCGACGGCGTGGGCGCGGTCCGAGGCGCCCAGCTTCTTGAAGAGGCGCCGGGCGTGGGTCTTGACCGTGTCCTCGGAGAGGAAGAGCTCGCGCCCGATCTCCGCGTTGGACCGGCCGTGGCTCATGCCTTCGAGGACCTGGATCTCGCGCGCGGTGAGCGTGGGCGCGGCGCCCATCTCGGCCGAGCGGAGCCGGCGCGGGGCGAGCCGCCAGGTCGGGTCCGCGAGCGCCTGGGTGACCGTGGCCCGCAGTTCGGCGCGCGAGGCGTCCTTGTGCAGGTAGCCGCGGGCACCCGCGGCGACCGCGAGCGCGACGCCGTCGAGGTCCTCGGCGACCGTCAGCATGATGATGCGGGCGCCGGGGTCGGCCGAGAGCAGCCGGCGGACGGTTTCCACGCCGCCCAGGCCGGGCATGCGCACGTCCATCAGAATGAGGTCCGAGCGGTCCGCTCCCCAGCGGCGGAGGACTTCCTCGCCGTTGGCGGCGGTGGTCACGCGCTCGACGCCGGGCACGGTCGCGACCGCGCGGCGAAGCGCCTCTCGGGCAAGCGGGGAGTCGTCGCAGACGAGGACGGATGTCATGCGTGACCTCCGCGGCTCTCGCAGCTGTTGCGCGTCACCTTGAGCCTCCAGGGCTGTACGTATCGTCACCTGTGCGGTCGACGCTCTCGGACACCTGCCCGATCGCTTGTTCCTCCAACCGCCTCCGCACTCTCAACGACGGTCACCCGAAAGAGTTACGGGCCGGACGGCAGGCTTCGGCACTCTACGTGAGGGGCCGTGCGCGGAGAAGCGCGACGCGACCCTTCCGTCGCGAGATCAAAGGCTATGCACCATTTAGCGGGATTTCTTCCCTTTTCGCGGTGTCTGAGGCTAGATTCGCAATGAGTCATATTTACATCTACTTAGACAGTAGGTGTTACGACCCGACCTGTCGGGGACCGGAGGAGCCCCGGCCGGTGGCCATCCACCCGCCCGCCTATCCGTTCGACACGGTTTCAAGGGGACAAGCGCAATGGCAGATTTCTCCCGCCTTCCCGGACCCAACGCCGATCTGTGGGACTGGCAGCTGCTCGCGGCCTGCCGCGGGGTCGACAGCTCCCTGTTCTTCCACCCGGAGGGAGAGCGCGGCGCGGCGCGGAGCGCGCGTGAGAACTCGGCTAAAGAGGTCTGCATGCGGTGCCCGGTGCGCGCGGAGTGCGCGGCCCACGCACTCGCCGTGCGGGAGCCCTACGGCGTCTGGGGCGGCCTCACCGAGGACGAACGCGAGGAGCTCATGGGACGCGCCCGCAACCGCCTGATCACGACGGCGCCGACGTCGGCGTCCACCGCCGCCACGTCCGCACCTCTGTGAAGGAACGTTTCTTCACCCATACGACCCCACCGCACGGCCCGCACGGCCCGTGACGCGAGCCGGGCCCGCGCGAGGGCGTCGGCCGGCGCCTACGCGCGCACGGCGGCGCGGGCGAGTTCGTCCAGCGTGGCGGCGACCGCCGGGACCTGTGCGAGGTCCGGCAGGGTCAGGGCCACGATCTCCCGCTCCACCGCGGGCTCCACGGTCACGGTCCGCGCCCCCTTGGGCCGTACGGACTCGATGGCCAGCTCCGGCAGGACGGCCACGCCCAGGCCCGCGCCCACCAGGCCCACGACCGCCGGGTAGTCGTCGGTGGCGAAGTCGATGCGGGGGGTGAAGCCCGCCTCCTCGCAGACGTCCACGAGCTGGCGGCGGCAGCGCGGACAGCCCGCGATCCAGGACTCGTCCGCCAGCTCCGCGATGCCCACCGCACCGGCCCCGGCGAGCCGGTGCCCCTCGGGGACCAGGCCCACGAGCCGGTCGGCGAGGAGCGGGCGGACCACGAGGTCGTCCCACTCGGCCCGCCCGGCCCCGTAGCGGAAGGCGAGGGCGATGTCGCAGTCGCCCTCGCGGAGCATCTCGATCGAGCGCGGCGGTTCGGCCTCGACCAGGGAGACCCGGGTGCCGGGGTGCGCGGCCCGCAGGGCGGCCAGGGCGGTGGGGACGAGGGTGGAACTGCCGCTGGAGAAGGAGACCAGGCGGACCCGGCCGGCGCGCAGCCCGGCGATGGCGGCGACCTCCTCCTCGGCGGCGGTGAGCCCGGCGAGGATGCCGGAGGCGTGGCGCACCAGGACCTCGCCGGCCTGGGTGAGGCGCATCTCGCGTCCCGTGCGGACGAGCAGCGGCGTTCCGGCGGAGGCTTCGAGCGCCTTCATCTGCTGGCTGACGGCGGGCTGGGTGCAGCCGAGTTCACGCGCGGCGGCCGAGAAGGAGCCGGTGGCGGCGACGGCGCGCAGGACACGGAGGTGGCGGGCCTCGATCATGGGTTCCAGCATAAGGGACGCTTGGGAAAGCTCCCCGATAATGCCGAGCGGCTTTGAGACGGGTCCCCGTAAGGTGCCCGCATGACCTTGCTGAGCGTGAACGTGGGCCGCGCCCGGGCCGTGGACTACACCGGCGCCCCCTCCGGCCTCACGGGCATCGACAAGCGCCCCGTCGAGGGGCCCGTGCGGATCGAGGCGCCCGGCGCCGGGGCGAGCGGGGTCGCCGGGGACGCCGTCTGCGACCTGCGCTTCCACGGCGGCGACGACCGGGCCGCGTACGCCTTCGCCCGCGAGGACCTGGACGTGTGGGAGCGGGAGCTGGGCCGCGGGCTGGCCAACGGCTCCTTCGGCGAGAACCTCACCACGCGCGGCCTCGACGTCAACGGCGCCCTGATCGGCGAGCGCTGGCGGATCGGGCAGGAGGTGGTCCTGGAGGTGACCGGCGGCCGCATCCCGTGCGGCACCTTCGCGGGCTTCCTCGGGGAGAGGGGCTGGGTCAAGCGGTTCACCCGGGCGGAGGCCGGGCCGGGCGCGCTGCTGCGGGTGATCGCGCCGGGCGAGGTGCGGGCGGGCGACCCGATCGAGGTCGTGCACCGGCCGGACCACGGGATCACCGTCGCGCTGCTCCACCGGGCCGCGACCTCCGAACGCGCCCTGCTGCCCGGCACGCTGGCCGCCGCCGCGTGGATGGAGTCGGGCCTGCTCGCCCTCGCCCGCGCGTACACCGAGAAGCACGCCCGCGCGTAGCCGCCGGGCGGGGCACTACCGTGCCCGTATGACGACTGCACTGATTACGGGCGCCACCGCGGGCATCGGGGCCGCCTTCGCACGGAGACTCGCGGCGGACGGCCACCACGTCGTGCTCGTGGCCCGGGACGTGAAGCGGCTCCGGGAGCAGGCGACCGAGCTGCACGACCGGCACGGCGTCGAGGCCGAGGTGCTCGCGGCCGACCTCGCCGAGGAGGCGGGGATCGCCGCCGTCGAGGCGCGGCTCTCGGACCCGAGGCGGTCGGTGGACCTGCTCGTGAACAACGCCGGCTTCGGCAACAAGGGCCGGTTCCTGGAAGTGTCCATGGCCGACGAGCTGAGGATGCTCACCGTGCACTGCGAGGCGGTGCTGCGGCTGACCTCGGCCGCCGCCGCCTCGATGAAGGAGCGCGGCCGGGGCGGGGTGGTGAACGTCGCCTCGGTGGCGGCCTTCGTCCCCCGGGGCACGTACGGGGCCTCGAAGGCATGGGTCGTGCAGTTCACCCAGGGCGCGGCGCGGGACCTCGCGGGCAGCGGCGTGCGGCTGATGGCGCTCTGCCCCGGCTTCGTGCGGACCGAGTTCCACGAGCGGGCCGGGATGGGCACGGGCAACATCCCGGGCTGGATGTGGCTCGACGCGGACAAGCTGGTGTCGGCGGCGCTCGCGGACCTGGACCGGGGGAAGACGCTGTCGATCCCCGATCCCCGGTACAAGGCCCTGATGGGCGTGGTGAAGCTGGCGCCGCGCGGTCTGCTGGGCGGGGTCTCCTCGAAGGCGGGCCGCAAGTACGGACCGAAGTGAGGTACGGGTCGACGTGAGGCACGGCCCGACGTGAAAGGCGGCCCGACACGAAGCCCGGCCCGACGCGGGGCGCGGGCGCGGATCGGGCCGCCCGTTCACAGCAGGGTGTCGAGGTCCAGGCGCGTGGTGGTGCCGTCCCGCCAGGTCACGTCGAGGGCGTGACCGTCGATCCGGACGCGTGCGAGGCGGTCGACGGGTTCCGGGCCGGGTTCGGCGGTGAGCGAGGCGAGGGCGGCGAAGAGGGCGGCCGGACCGCGCGTGACGCCGTAGAGGGCGAGGGTGCGGCTGCCGGGACCCTGAAGGGTCTCCCCGGTGGGGAGCGCGGCGGCCGGTTCCCCGGACGGGTAGCCGTGGACCGGGTGGAGCTGGGCGCTCGGCCCCCCGGGCGGGACGGCCCAGCCGGTCTGCCGTACGGGTGTCCCCTCCGGGGCACCGAGGACGAGGTGGGCGCGGAGTTCGGCGCGGCCGTGGGCGAGGGTCGCGGAGAGGACCCGGACGCCGGGGCACGGGGTGTGCAGGGAGGCGGCCCACCCGGGGCCGGTGCCGGCGGGGACGGCGGGCCCCCGGGGGGTGGCCCGGGTCCCGGACGCGGGGACGACGGGGCCGGTGGGGCCGGTGGGGTCAGTGGGGTCGGCGGAGCCGGTGGGGTCAGTGGGGACGGCGGGGTCGGCGGGGTCGGTGGGGTTGGCGGGGTCAGTGGGGACGGCGGAGCCGGCGGGGTCGGCGGGGTCGGTGGGGGCGCCGAGCAGCGCGAAATGGTTGTCGGCCGGGGCGGTCCCGGTGGTGGGGCCCGTGCGGGTGGAGTAGGCGTGGCGGGCGTAGCCGGGGTCGTCCTCGCCCCCCTCGCGGCTGCCCACGTGGTTGCTGCCGTGGTTGTGGAGGCGTACGAGCCCGTCGGCCGCGGTGGTCTGGACGAGCAGCCCGGCCGGGGCGAAGGCGCGGACGGTGTCGGCGCGTTCGGCGGGCAGGGGTTCCTCGGGGTCGGTCCAGGCCGGGTGGCCGGCGGGCAGGAGGAGGCCGAGGAAGCCCTTGGACGCCCAGTAGGGGGAGCCGGGGCCCGAGTACTCCTGGACGAGCGGCGGGTACGGGCCGTGCCAGCCGAGGGTGAGGAGCCCGTTCTCGTCGGTGGCGCCCCGGTCGAGGAAGTACCGCAGGGTGCCGGAGGCGAGGCGGCGGGTGGCGCCGGGGGTGAGCGGGGTGTGGCCGGTGAGGGTGCCGAGCCAGGGCGCGGCGGCGGCGGCGAAGCGGTAGATCAGGGAACGTCCGTACGGGACGGGGGCGCCGTTCGCGTCGAAGAGGTGGACGTAGTCGTCCAGATGGTCACGGAGCCGGGGCCCGTACCGGTCGAGGAGGGCGCGGTCGCCGGCGAGGTGGGCGTGGAGCACGGGGTAGAAGTGCAGGGCCCAGGCGTTGTAGTGGTCGAAGGCGCGGTTGTCGCCGTCGCTGTACCAGCCGTCGCCGAGGTACCAGTCCTCGACGCGGGCGAGGGAGCGGTCGATCGTGGCGGCGGCGCGGTCGGTCTCGACCCCGGCGTCCCCGAGGAAGCCCGCGACGGTGAGGCCGAAGAGCCACCAGTTGTTGTCGACGGGGGACGGGCCGAGGGCGGGGAGCAGCCACTCCGCGACCCGTTCGCGGACGCGGTCGTCGAGCCGGTCCCAGAGCCAGGGGCGGGTGAGGCGGAGGCCGAGGGCGACCGAGGCGGACTCGACGACCGCCTGGCGGGTGCCGGACATGAGCGGCCAGGACTCGGCGTCCTCCCGGCCGGGCCCCTCCGTCCCTGCGGCGAGGCCCTCGGCGTACCGGTCGAGGTGGCCGTGCGGGTCGGCGCCGCCGTCGCCCGCGACGCGGAGGGCGGCGAGCAGGAAGGTGCGGGCCCAGCCCTCCAGGCCGTCCGAGCGGGCCCCCGACCAGCTGGGGCGGGGCCCGGGGAGACCGACGAGGCCGTACCGGGGCGAAGCGAACGGGCGCACGTCCAGGAGGAGACGGTCGGCCGCGGCCTCCCAGTGGGCGCGGGTCCAGCCGGTGTACGGGCTGAGCCCGCGGTTCTCGGGCGGCGCGGGCATGGTGCTCCCTGTGGCTTTCCGGAGGCTCCGGGGCTCGTGGGTCCCGGCTCCCCGCGATAGGGCGGCTCTCACCGGCCCGGGGCGGACCCGGCGGCTTCCGGTGACCGCCGACGAGTGCCGGTGGCCGTGGGCGGTTTCGGGGTCCGGGGCGGGTCTGGCGTCGCCGGGAATCCTCGACAGACTTCGATCGGGCGTCAAGAGTTGGGGAGCGAATGATCGAAAATCCTGTCGTTCGATCATTCTGGCCTTAAGCTCGGAGGTCCACCACCACGAGGGGAACCGCACCGTGCGCGAGAGTGCCGCCGAACGACACGACCGACTGCTGGCCCTGGTGCGCGAGCGCGGCACCGCCCGCGTCTCCGAGCTGGCCGAACGGCTCGGGGTCTCCCCCGTCACCGCCCGCAGGGACGTCGAGGCCCTGGCCGGCCGGGGCCTGCTCGACCGGGTGCACGGCCAGGTGTCCTGGCCGGCCCGGCGGAACGCCCCGGGCGCCGGGCGGCCCGGCGAGGGCCCGGTCATCGGCCTGCTCGCCCCCTCCGCCACGTACTACTTCGCCGAGGTCGTCCGGGGGGCGCACGAGGCGGCGGCCCGCGCCGGGGCCCGGCTCGTGCTGCGCGTCTCGGACTACCGGCCCGAGGAGGACCGCGCCCGCACCGAGGGGCTGCTCGCGGCGGGCGCCGAGGGCGTCCTGGTCGCGCCCGGCTGGCGGGGCCCCGAGGACCGGCTCGCGTACGGCGACTGGCTGGCCGGGCTGCCCGTGCCGACGGTGCTCCTGGAGCGGCGCGCCGAGCCCGGCAGCCCGCTGGACGGCCTGGACCGGGTCGTCTCCGACCACGGCCACGGCGTGCTGCTCGCCCTGCGGCACCTGCTCGCCCTGGGCCACGCGACACCGCTGCTCGTCGCCCGCCGGGACTCGCCGACCGCGCTCGCGGTGCGCGCCGGGTACGCCGGGGCGCTGGCCGCGCTGGGCCTGACGGAGCCGCGCCCGGTGATCGACTCCGTACCGGCGGAGGAGGACCCGGAGGGGTTCGAGCGGGCGGTGCGGGCGCTGTACGAGGCCGTCCGGTCCGGCCCGGCGAGCGCGGCCCTGGTCCACAACGACGTGGACGCCATCGAGATCACGCGGCGCCTGGCCGAACTGGGCGTCCGGGTGCCCGGGGACCTGGCCCTGATCGCGTACGACGACGAGGTCGCCGCGCTCGCCGAGACCCCGCTGACGGCGGTCGCCCCGCCCAAGCGGCAGGTCGGCCGGCACGCGGCGGAACTCCTGCTGGAGCGGCTCGCCGAGGGGGCCGCCGGGGAGACGGGGGAGGCGGAGGCGCGGCGCCACCTCAGCCTGCTGCCCCGGCTGCGGGTGCGGGCCTCGTGCGGGGCGCCGGGGTCCGTACCCGGCACCCCGTGAGCCCGCTCCGTCCGCCCGCCTCCTCCTCGCTCCCCCCACGCGTCCGCCGCCTCCTCCTCCTCGCTCCCCCACGCGTCCGCCGCCCCGGCCACGCCTCCACCCGCCCCCGACCGCACACCCGTCCGCCCCTTCTGCCTCCACCCCCACTTTGATCTTTTTTCGATCAATCAATCTTTCGCTCTTGACTTCGTTCATGAAGGGTCACAGGATCACGGCCACAACCTCCCAGCCGCCCCGCCCCCAGGAGCCGTGCCGTGTCCCCCATCCGGAGCAGAACGACCCGCGTCGTCGCGGGCACCGCCACCGCCCTCGCCGTCCTCACGGCCTGCGGCGGTGCCGGCGGCGACGCCGCCGACAAGCCGAACGGGCCCGTGACCATCACCTTCTGGGGCTGGGCCAAGGGCACCAAGGACGTCGTGGACGCCTTCAACGCCTCCCACACCGACATCAAGGTGAAGTTCGAGGAGATCCCCTCCGGCAACGCCGGCGGCTACGCCAAGATCTCCAACGCCGTGAAGGCGGGCAACGCCCCCGACCTCGTCTCCGTCGAGTACCCCTCGCTCCCCGAGTTCGTCAGCTCCGGCGCCCTCCAGGACATCGGCGGCGAGTTCACCGAGACCGACCGCGCCAAGTTCCTCTCCCAGGCCGTCGAACTCACCACCCTGGGCGGCAAGACCTGGGCCGTCCCCTTCGACGCCGCCCCCCAGGCGTTCTTCTACCGCAAGGACCTCTTCGAGAAGTACAAGGTCCCGGTCCCGGCCACCTGGGACGCGTTCCGGAAGGCCGCCGAGCAGGTCAGGAAGGCCGACTCCAAGGCCCGCATCGCCACCTTCTTCCCGGACGACCCGACCACCTTCGAGGCCATGGTCTGGCAGGCCGGGGCCCAGTGGTTCAAGGCCGAGAACGAGACCTGGAAGGTGGACACCACCGACCCGGCCACCGCCAAGGTCACCGCCTACTGGCAGGGCCTCCTCGACGACGGGCTCGTCCACAAGAACGCCTCGTTCTCCCCCGAGTGGACCGGCTCGCTCAAGAACGGCACCACCATCGGCTACCTGGGCGCCTCCTGGGGCGCGGGCGTCCTCAAGGGCACCCTGCCCGAACAGGCCGGCAAGTGGGCCGTCGCCCCCGTCCCCACCTGGGACGGCAAGCCCGCCAGCGGCATGCTCGGCGGCACCTCCTTCGCCGTGACCAAGAACAGCAGGCAGAAGGCCGCGGCCGTCGCCTTCGCCACGTGGATGTCCACCACCGAGGAGGGCGTCAGGGCCCGCATCGCCTCCGGCACCTCCTCCGCCTTCCCCGCCGCCGCCGTCCTCCGCCCCGTCGCCAAGAAGGCGTTCGACGCCGGCTACTACGGCGGCCAGGACATCTACGCCCTCTTCGAGGCCGCCGGCGCCTCCATCACCCCCGGCTGGGCCTGGGGCCCGACCACCGGCACCACCAACACCACCATCAAGGACCAGTTCGGCAAGGTGGCCCCGGGCGGCCCGTCCCTCGCCGACGCCGTCAAGGCCGGCCACGCCGCCACCGTCGCCGAACTGACCAAGCGCGGCCTGAAGGTCGAGGGCTGACCGCGTGAAGGCCCGCACCCGTGCCGCCACGATCCTGCTGACGCCCTTCTTCGTGCTCTTCACCGCGGTGATGGTGGTGCCGATCGGATACGCGGTCTGGCTCAGCCTCTTCACCGAGAAGCAGTCCGGACTGGGCTTCGGCGGTTCCGAGACCGTCTTCAGCGGCCTCGACAACTACGCGGCGGCGCTGGGTGACCGGGTCTTCCGCGAGGGCTTCGGCGTCCTGCTCGGCTACTGCCTGCTCTACATCCCGCTGCTGCTCGCCGGGGCCCTCGGCCTCGCCCTCCTGCTGGACTCGGCGCTCGCCCGCGCCCGCCGCTTCTTCCAGCTCGCGCTCTTCCTGCCGCACGCCGTCCCCGGCATCATCGCCGCCCTGATCTGGGTGTACCTCTATACGCCCCAGCTCAGTCCGGTCGTCCGGGCCATGGAGGCCGGTGGCGTCGGCTTCGACTTCTTCTCCCCCGGAGGCGCCCTCCCCTCCGTCGTCAACATCGCCCTGTGGGAGTGGCTCGGCTACAACATGGTGATCTTCTACGCCGCCCTCCAGGCGATCGACCGCTCCGTCCTCGAAGCGGCCACCGTCGACGGGGCGGGCGCCTGGCGGACCGCCTTCTCCATCAAGGTCCCGCTCGTCAAGGCGTCGCTGGCGATGGTCGGCCTCTTCACGGTCATCGGCTCCCTCCAGCTCTTCACCGAGCCGCTCATCCTCAACAGGGGCACCGGCTCCGCCGTCACCTCCACCTGGACGCCGAACATGTACGCGTACACCGCGGCCTTCGACCGCAACGACTACGGGCTCGCCGCGGCGGCCTCCGTGCTCCTCGCCCTGACGGCCGCGCTGCTCTCCTTCGCGGTGACGCGTCTGACCGGCCGCCGGGCGGCCCGGAAGGAGCGCGCCGCGTGAACGGCTCCCGCCGCGACCACCGCTGGCTCTCGAAGACGGCCGTCAACGGGGCCCTCGCCCTCGCCACCGTCTACATGCTCTTCCCGCTCGTCTGGCTGCTGACCGCCGCCACCAAGGACGCCGGCGGGCTCCTCGCCGGGAACGCCTTCTCCTTCGAGGGCTTCGACCTCGGCGGCAACCTCTCCCGGCTGGCCGAGTACAACGACGGCGTCTACTTCCGCTGGTACCTGAACAGCCTGCTCTACGCCGGGTTCGGCGCCCTCGCCTGCTCGCTCGTCAGCGTCGCCGCCGGATACGCCTTCCACGTCTACGCCTTCCGGGGCAAGGAGAAGCTCTTCGGCCTCGTCCTCCTCGGCGTGCTCGTCCCCACCACCGCGCTCGCCCTGCCGATGTACCTCCTGGCCAGCGAGATCGGGCTCGTCAACACCTACTGGGCCGTCCTGCTCCCCGTCCTCGTCAACCCCTTCGGCGTCTACCTCTCCCGGGTCTTCTGCGCCGGCTACGTCCCCGACGAGGCCCTGGAGGCCGCCCGCATCGACGGGGCGGGCGAGCTGCGCGTCTTCTGGTCGATCGGCCTGCCGATGGTCATGCCCGGCTTCGTGACCGTCTTCCTCTTCCAGTTCACCGCGGTCTGGAACAACTTCTTCCTCCCCCTGGTGATGCTGTCCGACCAGAAGCTGTACCCGCTGAGCCTCGGCCTGTACGCGTGGAACAGCAACGCCCACGCCGAACCCGACTACTACCCCCTCGTCGTCACCGGTTCCCTGCTCGCCGTCCTGCCCCTCGTCATCGCCTTCGTCTCCCTCCAGCGCCACTGGAAGGCCGGCCTGACCGCCGGCAGCGTCAAGTGAGGAAGGCAGCTCCCGCCATGCGCCCCGCCACCGACCACCGCCCCTCCCTCCTCCTCGCGATGGGCCGGGGCGTCGACGAACGCCTCCTCACCGAGGCCCACCGGACCCGCCTCGCGGCCCTGACCCGCACCGATCCGCACCTCGTCGCCCACGACCTCACCGCCCCGGACGAGCGGACCGCCGCCGCCCTCGCGGAGGCCGAACTCCTGCTCACCTGCTGGGGGGCGACCCCACTCACCCCCGAGGTCCTGGACCGGGCACCCCGCCTGCGGGCCGTCGTCCACGCGGCCGGATCGGTCAAGCACCACATCACCGACGCCTGCTGGGAGCGGGGCCTGCGGGTCACGTCGGCCGCCGCCGCCAACGCGCTGCCGGTCGCGGAGTACACGCTCGCCGCGATCCTCTTCGCCGGGAAGGGCGTCCTGCGCTCGGCCCGGCGGTACGCCGAACTCCGCGCCGGCCACGACTGGCTCGCCGAGTCCTCGGCCTGGGGCAACTACCGCCGCACGGTCGGCGTCGTCGGGGCCTCCCGCATCGGCCGCCGGGTGATCGACCTCCTGCGCCCCTTCGACTTCGAGGTCCTGCTGTACGACCCGTACGCCGAGGTCCCGCCCCCGGGCACGGAACTCGTGGGCCTGGACGAGCTGTGCGCCCGCAGCACGGTCGTCTCGGTGCACGCGCCGCAGCTCCCGTCCACGTACCGCATGATCGGCGCGGCGCAGCTCGCGGCGATGCCGGACGGGGCGACCCTGATCAACACGTCCCGGGGCTCCCTGGTGGACGAGCCGGCCCTCCTCCGCCACCTCGTCGAGGGCCGCCTCCACGCGGTCCTCGACGTCACGGACCCGGACCTGCCGCCGCCGGACTCCCCCCTCTACACCCTTCCGAACGTCCTCCTCACCCCGCACGTGGCCGGCTCGCTCGGCAACGAGCTGCACCGGATGGCGGACCAGGCGGTGGGGGAGGTGGAGCGGTACGTGCGGGGGGAGGCGTTCGCGGAGGAGGTGCGGGCGTCGGACCTCCAGCGCTCGGCGTAGGCCGGAGGCTGGAGGTCCGAGGCCCGCGACGGCTCAGAGGAAGCCGTTCAGGGCCCACCAGATGTCGGTCCACTGGCCCGCGCGCAGGCCGCCCGTGCCGCTTCCCTCGTACCGGTAGAACCTGTCGTACTCGTTCAGGGCGAGGAGGTCGGCCCGGCCGTCGCCCGACCAGTCACCGACGGCGACGAGGGACTCCATGGCGTTCCAGCCGCCGCTGCCGACCAGGACGCGCGGGGCGAGGGAGCCGGTCCGGCCCGGGTAGAGCCAGAGCTTGCCGGTGGCGGCCTCGCGGGCGTACAGGTCGGCCCGGCCGTCACCGTTCATGTCACCGACGCCCACCAGGGCGTTCATGGCGTTCCAGCCGCCGTTGCCGATCAGCTTGCGCGCGCCCAGGCCGCCGGACGCGGTGCCCGGGTAGAGCCAGAGCCTGCCGGTGGACTTCTCGACCGCGAGCAGATCCGCGCGGCCGTCGCCGGACAGGTCTCCGTACGCGGCGATCCGGCTCATGGCGTTCCAGCCGCCGTTGCCGATCAGCTTGCGCGCGCCCAGGCCGCCGGTCCCGGTGCCCGGGTAGAGCCAGAGCCTGCCGGTGGCGGCCTCGCGGGCGATCACGTCCTCGCGGCCGTCGCGGCTGAAGTCACCGTGCCGGACGAGGGCGTTGAAGCCGTTCCAGCCGCCGGAGCCGGCCAGACGGCCGGTTCCGTCGCCGGGCAGGAACCACAGGCGGCCCGCCGGGTCGCGGGAGAGGACGTCGGCCCTGCGGTCGCCGTTCAGGTCTCCGAAGCCGGCGGCCTTGGGGGTCGTCTCCGCGTACCAGTCGGGGTAGGGAGTCGTCTCGCACTCCCGGAGGGTGCGGACGAGCTTCACCGAGCGGACGGTGACGTTCTCGCTGAGGCTGGTGGGGTAACCCTCGTTCCGGTAGCGGCTGTAGCCGTTCGCCCGACCGTAGTTCTGCTGCTCGTACACGCAGGCGACCAGCGACGTCCGGTTCATGACCATCCGGATCCTGCCGTCCCAGGTGCCCAGCGTCGGCTTGTCCGTGTTGAACGTGAGCATCGAGCCCGTGCCGCTGGAGTCCTTCCAGGCACAGAAATAGCCCGACGGGCAGTCGCTCACCGCGGCCTGCGCGGGCGCGGCACCCGCGCCGAGCAGGCCGAGCGACGTGAGTCCCAGCGCGGCGGCCGTGGAGGCCAGGCGCCGGAACAGGGGTCTACGCATCAATTCCCTCCTGTCGCGGCGCGCGTACGGAAGATCGCACCGCGCCGCGAGGAGGAAGGTACTCGTACCCGCGTTCGTACCGGCCACCGGGGCCCGGCCCGGGAGGGAAAGGTCCCTGCCGCCCCGGGAGGCGAACGCCGAGGCCCGGTGCCCCCGCGACGGGAGCACCGGGCCTCAACTGTCAGTCAGCCGCCTCAGTGGGAGTGGCCGTGACCGTGGCCGTGGCCGTGGTCCGCCGGCTCCTCTTCCTTCTTCTCCACCACGAGGGTCTCGGTGGTGAGGAGGAGGGAGGCGATCGAGGCGGCGTTCTCCAGGGCGGAGCGCGTCACCTTCACCGGGTCGATGACGCCGGCCTTGACCAGGTCGCCGTACTCGCCGGTCGCGGCGTTGAAGCCCTGCCCCTTGTCCAGCTCCGCCACCTTGGAGGTGATGACGTAGCCCTCCAGGCCGGCGTTCTCGGCGATCCAGCGCAGCGGCTCGACGGCGGCGCGGCGGACGACCGCGACACCCGTGGCCTCGTCGCCGGTCTTGCCGAGGTTGCCCTCCAGGACCTTGACGGCGTGGACGAGCGCGGAGCCACCACCGGAGACGATGCCCTCCTCGACCGCGGCGCGGGTCGCGGAGATGGCGTCCTCCAGACGGTGCTTCTTCTCCTTCAGCTCCACCTCGGTGGCGGCGCCGACCTTGATCACGCACACGCCGCCGGCCAGCTTCGCGAGGCGCTCCTGGAGCTTCTCGCGGTCCCAGTCGGAGTCGGTGGACTCGATCTCGGCCTTGATCTGGTTGACGCGGCCCTGCACGTCCTCGGAGTTGCCGCCACCGTCGACGATGGTGGTGTCGTCCTTGGTGACCGTGACGCGGCGGGCGGTGCCGAGCACGTCCAGGCCGGCCTGGTCGAGCTTGAGGCCGACCTCCTCGGCGATGACGGTGGCGCCGGTCAGCGTCGCCATGTCGCCGAGCATCGCCTTGCGGCGGTCGCCGAAGCCGGGGGCCTTGACGGCCACCGCGTTGAAGGTGCCGCGGATCTTGTTCACGACCAGGGTCGACAGGGCCTCGCCCTCGACGTCCTCGGCGATGATCAGGAGCGGCTTGCTGGCGCCGGCCTGGATGACCTTCTCCAGGAGCGGGAGCAGGTCCTGGATCGAGGAGATCTTGCCCTGGTGGATCAGGATGTAGGGGTCGTCGAGGACGGCCTCCATGCGCTCCTGGTCGGTCACCATGTACGGGGACAGGTAGCCCTTGTCGAAGGCCATGCCCTCGGTGAAGTCCAGCTCCAGGCCGAAGGTGTTGGACTCCTCGACGGTGATGACGCCGTCCTTGCCGACCTTGTCCATCGCCTCGGCGATGAGCTCGCCGACCTGCTGGTCCTGCGCGGAGAGCGCGGCGACGGCGGCGATGTCGGACTTGTCGTCGATCGGGCGCGCGGTGGCGAGCAGCTCCTCGGACACGGCCTTGACGGCGGCGTCGATGCCCTTCTTCAGGGCGGCCGGGGAGGCGCCGGCGGCCACGTTGCGCAGGCCCTCGCGGACGAGCGCCTGGGCGAGCACGGTGGCGGTGGTGGTGCCGTCACCCGCGATGTCGTTGGTCTTGGTCGCCACCTCCTTCACGAGCTGGGCGCCGAGGTTCTCGTACGGGTCCTCGATCTCGACCTCGCGGGCGATCGTGACACCGTCGTTGGTGATGGTGGGGGCGCCGAACTTCTTGTCGATGACGACGTTGCGGCCCTTGGGGCCGATCGTCACCTTCACCGTGTCGGCAAGCTTGTTGACGCCGCGCTCAAGGGCGCGACGGGCGTCCTCGTCGAACTTCAGGATCTTCGCCATGGGAGCGGTTCAGCCCTCTCGGAATCGGGTGGAACGAACCGCGCCCCGGGGCGCCTGGAAGGGGCCTCGGGGCGCAGCTCAAAGCATCTGCTTCAGGTACTTCGGTACTTCGGTGAACTACTTCTCGATGATCGCGAGCACGTCGCGGGCCGAGAGGACGAGGTACTCCTCGCCGTTGTACTTCACCTCGGTGCCGCCGTACTTGCTGTAGAGCACGACATCGCCGGTCTTGACGTCGAGCGGCAGGCGCTCGCCGTTCTCGAAGCGGCCCGGGCCGACGGCCAGGACGACGCCCTCCTGGGGCTTCTCCTTGGCGGTGTCCGGGATGACCAGGCCAGAGGCGGTGGTCTGCTCGGCGTCGAGCGGCTGGACCACGATGCGGTCCTCGAGCGGCTTGATGGCAACCTTGGAGCTGGTGGTCGTCACGATCCGACCTCCCCCTTCGGAGATCACGGGGTTGACTGTCTGAGGTGGCGAACCAGGTGGATCCGTCGTCGCGGGTGCCGGACCTGCCCGTCGCTGTGTTGGCACTCTCCGGTGGGGAGTGCCAGAGCTGACACTATGACCGCGATTAGCACTCGGTCAAGCGGAGTGCCAATTGATCGCTCCGTGGCGTGATCGGGAGGGTGGTCGGGAACGCGGTCGGGGACGCGACCGGGGCGCGGTCGGGGACGTGACCGGGGCGCGGTCGGGGCGCGGTCGGGCGGAGTTCTCCCGCGCTCCCCGTACGGACCGTCCCCCGCCCCCGCCGGTCTCAGACGTAGTCCTCCAGCTTCGCCACCGCGTACCCCTTGGCCGTGATCACGTCCATCACGCGGCGGACCATGTCGGCCATGCTGCCGTCCCAGTCCTCCTTGCCCCGGAAGTGGGTGAGCACGATGTCGCCGGGGTGCAGGTCCCGGTCCCACTCGCGCCACTCCATGCGGTCGGGGAACGCCTCGGCGGCCCACAGCGGGACCGCCCGGATGCCGCAGGACCGGGCCGCGCGCAGCGTGTCGTCGTTGTAGTTGCCGTACGGCGGGCGGAAGAGTTCGGGCCGCTTGCCGTACTTCTTCCCGATGACGTCCTGCATGCCGCAGATCTCGCGCTTCTGCTCCTCGTACGAGAGTCCGGGCAGGTAGCGGTGGTGGAGGGTGTGGTTGTGGAGGGCGATCCCGCCCTTCTGGGACTTCTGCATCCGGGAGAAGTACGCGTAGTCGTCGTTGATGACGTAGTCGCTGAGGAAGGCGCTGTACGGCAGCCGGAGCTCGTCCATCATCCGCAGCAGCTCGGGGTCCTTCTCCGCGCCGTCGTCGATCGTCAGGAAGACGACCTTCTCCTCGGTCGGCACGGTGGTGAAGACGGGCGGCATGCCGTCGCTCTTCGTCTCGAAGCCCTTGCGGGTGCTGATCGCCGGCTTGACGGCCGGCGGGGCGGGCGCTTCGAGCGGGGGCTTCGCGAGGCCCCACTTCCGGGCGGCGAGCACCCGGGCGGCCCGCTGGGCGCGGAGCTCCTCGGCCCGCGACCGGGGGGCGGCCCGGGGTCCGGCCTCCCGCTGCGGGGCCTGCTGGCCGGCGGCGGGGACGGGCGGCGCGGCGCGGTCCGGCGCGGCGGCTCCGGAGCAGGCCGTGGCGGTCGCGGCGAGGGCGGCGACGACGAGCGCCGCCCCGAGCGTCCGGCGGGAGCGGTGCACCCCTTGTGCCATCTTTTCTTCCTTTTGTCGTACGAGCTGCATGGCGCCGCATCCTGTCAGCGCGGGAACCCCCGCCGGGCCGCGACACCGCCGTACCGCGCCCGCCGTCCCCCGGCCGGCCCACAGCCCTCCAGGGACCACAATGGGGCGGTGACCGACCTCGCCTCCTTCGCCGCCCTGTTCACCCCCGAGGGGCAGGCGCTCCTCACCGCCCTGCGCGACCACGACCCCGCCCGGGAACTGGCGGTGGCCTCCCGGCTGCGCCGTGACCACCCGGTCGAGCTGGTCACGGCCGCGCTCGGCCAGGCACGGCTGCGGCAGCGGGCGGTGGCGAAGTTCGGCGCGGAGGACGCGTTCCGGATGTACTTCACGCCGAACGGCGTCGAGCAGTCGACCCGGGCCTCGGTCGGGGCGTACCGGGCGGCCCGGATGAAGGCGCTGGGCGTCGGCAGCGTGGCGGACCTGTGCTCCGGGATCGGCGGCGACGCGATCGCCCTCGCCCGCGCCGGGATCTCCGTCCTCGCCGTCGACCGCGATCCGCTGACCGCCGAGGCGGTCCGCGCCAACGCCGAGGCCCTCGGCCTGTCCGGACTGATCGAGGTCCGGTGCGCGGACGTGACGGAGATCGACACGCGCCCGTACGACGCCGTCTTCGTGGACCCGGCGCGGCGCGGCGGCCGGGGCAGGATCTTCGACCCGGAGGCGTACTCCCCGCCGCTGTCCTGGGCCGTCGAGGCGGCCCGGAAGGCCCCGCACGCCGCCCTGAAGGTGGCGCCGGGCATCCCGCACGAGGCCGTTCCCGCGGAGGCCGAGGCCGAGTGGATCTCGGACGGCGGGGACGTGAAGGAAGCCGTCCTCTGGTTCGGTACGGAGCCGGGCGCGCGCCGGGCCACCCTGCTGCCCTCCGGCGCGGGCCTCACCGGGCGCGGGCTGCCCGACCCGGCGGTCCGGCCGGTCGGCCGCTACCTGTACGAGCCGGACGGCGCCGTCATCCGCGCGCACCTCGTCGCCGAGGTGGCCGAGGAGCTGGACGGCGGCCTGATCGACGAAACGATCGCGTACGTCACGGCGGACGCGCTCGTCCCCACCCCGTACGCCGCCGCGTACGAGATCACCGACGAACTCCCCTTCAACCTGAAGCGGCTGAAGGCACTGCTGCGGGAGCGCGAGGTCGGCACCCTGACGGTGAAGAAGCGCGGCTCCGCGGTCGAACCGGAAGAGGTCCGGCGCAGGGTGCGGCCCAAGGGTCCCCACGCGGCGACGGTGCTGCTCACCCGGGTCGCGGGGGCCCCGACGATGCTGATCGGCCGGCCCGTCCGGCCGGACGGGGAGCGGTGAGCGGCGCCGGGCGCCGGCGGGAGCGCCGGGCGGCGCCCCGGGCCGGTGGACCGCGCCGCGCGCCGACCGCGCCGACCGCGCCGACGGTCCTCGCCGGCCCCGCGCCCCGCACGGTTCACGCCCCGTGGGGCCCGGGTCCCCGTGCCTCCGTGTCCCCGGGGGTCAGGGCGGGGGCGCGCCCCTCTCCCGCGCCCGCCCGAGCAGCAGCGCCCGCTCGCTCCCGTTGCGGGTGAGGGACGCCGCGCGCTCGAACTCGGCGCGCGCCTCCGCCGTCCGTCCCAGCCGGGCCAGCAGGTCCCCCCGGACGCTGGGCAGCAGGTGGTAGCGGGCCAGGGACGGCACGGCGGCGAGGGCGTCGACCAGCGGGAGGGCCGCCGCCGGGCCCTCGGCCCTCGACACGGCGACCGCGCGGTTCAGCTCGACCACCGGGGAGGGGGCGAGGACGCCGAGCCGCCCGTACAGCGCGGCGATGAGCGCCCAGTCCGTCTCCTCGTACGACGCGGCCCGCGCGTGACAGGCCGCGACGGCGGCCTGGAGGGCGTACGGCCCGTAGTCCCGCGGGTCCCCGGCCCGCTCCAGGGCCGCGAAGCCGCGCCGGACCAGCGACCGGTCCCAGCGGCGCCGGTCCTGGTCGGCGAGCAGCACCGGCCGGCCGTCGGGACCGGTCCTGGCGGCCGTCCGGGCCGCCTGGAGTTCGAGCAGGGCGGCCAGGCCCTGCGCCTCGCCCTCCCCGGGGACGAGGGCGGCGAGGACGCGGGCGAGCCGGAGGGCGTCCTCGCACAGGCCGGGCCGCAGCAGGTCGTCGCCCGAGGTCGCCGCGTACCCCTCGTTGAAGATCAGGTAGACGACCTCCAGGACGGAGCCGAGCCGGGCGGCCCGCTCCTCGCCGTACGGCACCTCGAACTCCACGCCCGCCTCGGCGAGCGTCCGCTTGGCGCGGGTGATCCGGGCCGCGGCGGTCGCCGTGGGCACGAGGAGGGCGCGGGCGACCTCGTCCGTCCGGAGTCCGCCGACGAGCCGCAGCGTCAGGGCCGTCCGCGCCCCGGCGGAGAGGACGGGGTGGCAGGTGGTGAAGACCAGCCGCAGCACGTCGTCGTCGATGTCGCCGGGTCCGGAGGGCTCGGGGTCGTACGCCTCCCCGGTGAGGGCGCGGCCCATCTCGGTGAGCTTCCGGGCGTACGTCTCGCGCCGCCGCACGAGATCGACGGCGCGGTGCCTGGCGGCGGTCGTCAGCCAGGCTCCCGGCCGCTCCGGGACCCCGGTGCGCGGCCACTGTTCGAGGGCGGTGACCAGGGCGTCCTGGGCGATCTCCTCGGCGATGCCGAGGTCGCGGACGATCCGTGCGGCGGTCGCGACGATCCTCGGCGACTCCGCCCGGAAGACGGTGTCGAGCACGCCCTCCACCGAGTCCGCCCCGCGCCCCCGTCCCGGACCCGGGCCGGAGCCGTGGTCCGGACCCGCCCCGCGCCCCGTTCCCGTGCCGTGTGCCGTCACGTCCCCCATGACAGCACACGGCACGGACAGCGGGGCCGGGCTCAGGCCCCCGGCTCCCCCTCGACCTCGCGGACCTCCAGGCCCAGCTTCCAGTGCGGCGGGTGGGCCGACAGGAAGCGCCCGGCCCACTCCAGCGCCTCGGCCATGTCCGCGCACTTCATCAGGGCGTAGCCGCCGACGACCTCCCTGGTCTCGGTGAAGGGGCCGTCGGTGAAGGACAGCTTCCCGTCCGACCAGGTGATCCGGGTGGCCTCCGAGGTCGGCCGGAGCCCGGCCGTGTCCAGCATGACGCCGGCCCGGGTGATCTCCTCGAAGAGCGCGCCCATCCGCTCCTCGAACCCGGGGTCGGCGTCCGCCATGTCGACGGTGTCCTCCTCGGCGCGGATGAGCGTCATGAAGCGGGGCATGGTGTCTCCTCGTGGATGCGGTGGCGGGGTGTTTCCCCGCCTCTCACTCCTCCGACGAACGGGGACCGCCCGTATCGACACCGCGCCCGGGAAAATCTCAGACGTAGTCCTCCAGGCGCGCCACCGTGAAGCCCTGTTCCCGGATGCGGCGCAGCAGGGTGGCCGTCATCTCGGTCATCGTGCGGCCCTTGAGTTCGGCGGGGCCCCGGAAGTGGGCGAGGACGATGTCGCCGGGGTGGAGCTTCCGGTCGCCGCGCTGGTACTGCATGTTCGTGATCTGCATGGACTCGCGCCACAGCACGATCGCGTCCACCCCGCACGCCCCGGCCGCCGCGCGCGTAGCCTCGTTCCAGTTGCCGTACGGCGGGCGGAAGAGGCGCGGGGCCGTGCCGTACCGCTTCGCCAGCTTCTCCTGCTGGCCGCAGATCTCCCGGCGCTGGGCGTCCGGGGAGAGGGTGCGCAGGTTCGGGTGGGTGAGGGTGTGGTTGGCGACGCCGTGGCCCTGGGCGACCAGCGGGTCGAAGTACCCGTAGTCGGTGCGGACGGCCGCGTCGGTGAGGAACATGGTGAAGGGGACCCCCAGGTCCTTCATCATCGTGACGAAGCGGGGGTCCTTCTCCGCCCCGTCGTCGATCGTGAGGAAGACGATCTTCTCCCGGGTGGGGATCTCGCCGATCACCGGCACCGGCTGTCCCGGGCGCCGGACCACCGGCTTCACCGCCGGCGGGGCGGGCGGCGCCGGGAGGGGGGCGAGCCCCCACTTCCGGTACGCGGCGGCGGTGTCCGCGGGGGCTCCCGGGGCCCCGTCCCCCGCGGGGGGCGCCGGGGAGGGGACGGACGACGTCCTCGGGGCGGGCGCGGACGCGGGTGCGGCGGGGCGCTCCGCCGTGCAGCCGGCCGCCAGCAGGGCCGAGGCGGTCAGGACCACCCAGAGCGCGATCGTCTTCTTCACGCGCGGGGAGATGCCCCCGCGCGTCGAAAGGTTGCCCGACCGGCGTACGTGTGGCCTATCCGACTCCCCGCGCGGCCGGGACCGCCGCACGGCCGCCCGGGGTCACTCCACCGCCTCGAACCGCCAGCGGTGGACCGGACGGGCGATCAGCTCCGCGTCCGGCTCCGGAAGTTCGGGCAGCTCCGCGCCGAAGGTCTCCGCCTCCCACCAGGTGAGGACGAGGACCCGGTCCTGGGGCGCCCGGAAGACCTCCCGGCGCAGCGGCTCGCGGGCGAGGACCCGGGACCGCTCCCGGGCCCATTCCAGGAGTTCGGCGCCCCGGCCCCGGGCGGCCCTGGCCTCCCACATGAGGGTGAGCCTCACGAGTACAGGTTCTCCTTGCTGATCTCGTGCACGTGGTCGTGGTCGTGCGCGTGGGCGCCCGGCACGTGCGGGTCCGTCACCGGCAGCGACGAGTCCGCCGACAGCTCCCAGTCGGAGGCGGCCCGGTTGCGGGCGACCATCTCGGAGCCGAGGGCCGCGACCATCGCGCCGTTGTCGGTGCACAGGCCCGGCCGGGGCACCCGCAGCCGGATCCCGGCGCGGTCGCAGCGCTCCTGGGCGAGGGCCCGGAGGCGCGAGTTCGCCGCCACGCCGCCGCCGATCATCAGGTGGTCGACGCCCTCGTCCTTGCAGGCCCGGACGGCCTTGCGGGTGAGGACGTCCACGACCGCCTCCTGGAAGGACGCGGCCACGTCCCGCACCGGCACCTCCTCGCCGGCCGCCCTCTTCGCCTCGATCCAGCGGGCCACGGCGGTCTTGAGGCCGGAGAAGGAGAAGTCGTACGCCGGGTCCCTGGGGCCGCTCAGCCCGCGCGGGAAGGCGATGGCGGCCGGGTCGCCCTCCCTGGCGAGCCGGTCGATGACCGGGCCGCCGGGGAAGCCGAGGTCGAGGACGCGGGCGATCTTGTCGAACGCCTCGCCGGCCGCGTCGTCGATGGTGGCGCCCATCGGGCGCACGTCGGAGGTGATGTCGGAGGAGAGCAGCAGCGAGGAGTGGCCGCCGGAGACCAGGAGGGCCATCGTCGGCTCGGGCAGCTTGCCGTGTTCGAGCTGGTCGACGCAGATGTGCGAGGCCAGGTGGTTGACGCCGTAGAGCGGCTTGCCGAGGGCGTAGGCGTACGCCTTGGCCGCCGAGACGCCGACGAGCAGCGCGCCCGCGAGGCCGGGCCCGGCGGTGACGGCGACGCCGTCGAGGTCCCGGGCGGAGATCCCCGCGGTCTTCAGGGCGCGCTCGATCGTCGGGACCATCGCCTCCAGGTGGGCGCGGGAGGCGATCTCGGGCACGACGCCGCCGAAGCGGGCGTGGGTGTCCACGCTGGAGGCGACGGCGTCCGCGAGGAGGGTGGTCCCGCGGACGATGCCGACGCCGGTCTCGTCGCAGGAGGTCTCGATGCCGAGTACCAGCGGTTCGTCAGCAGCCATCAGATATCGGTCCCGGTTCCTTGAACGGTCAGTCTCATCACGAGCGCGTCGATGTTCCCCGGCTGGTAGTAGCCGCGCCGGAAGCCGATGGGCTCGAAGCCGAAGCGCTCGTAGAGCTTCTGGGCCCTGGTGTTGTCCACGCGCACTTCGAGCAGGACCTCGTCGCACTCGAAGGCGGTGGCGTGCTGGAGCAGGTCGGTGAGGAGCCGGGCGCCGAGGCCCGTGCCCCACTGGTCGCGGGCGACGGCGATGGTCTGCACGTCTCCGAGGCCGCCGACGGCGGCGAGCCCGGCGTACCCGACGAGCCTGCCGCCGGGGTCCTCCGCGACGACGTACCGGCGGGTGGCGCCCGGCCCCCGGGAGTGCGCCAGTTCCGACCAGAACATCCCGGCCGACCAGGCGTCCTCGGGGAACAGCTCGTCCTCCAGGGCGAGCACCGGTTCGATGTCCCACCAGCGCATCTCGCGCAGTTCCGTGCCGTCGGTCACCGGGGGGTGACCACCTTGTAGTTCTTCGGCACCTGGGCGTCGGGGCGGCGCAGGTACATCGGCAGCGGGTCGAGGAAGCCCTCCCCGCCCGCCGCCAGCCGCTCCGCCGCGAGGGCGGCGAGCGCGGCGGCCGACTGGTGCTCGGGGTCGCGGGCGTCGGGGAAGTCCCCGGGGTAGAGGCGGGCGCCCGCGCCGACGACCGGGAGCCCGGCGAGGGCCCCGGCGATGTCGGCGGGCCGGTCCACGGCCGCGTCGGTCACCCGGGTGCGGGAGTCGTCGTACCGCGCCCAGTAGACCTCCTTGCGGCGCGCGTCCGTGGCGACGGCGAAGGGCTCGTCGATCCCGGAGGCGTACGCGAGGCCGTCGAGGGTGCACAGGCCGTGCACGGGCACGCCGAGCGCGGACGAGAAGGCGGCGGCCGTGACGAGGCCGACGCGCAGACCGGTGTACGGGCCGGGGCCGACGCCGACGACGAGGCCGGTGACCGCGTCCAGGGCCAGCCCGGCCTCCTTGAGGACCCGGTCCACGGCGGGCAGCAGCAGCTCCCCGTGGCGGCGGGCGTCGACCTGGCACGACGAGGCGACGACGGCCTCGCCGTCGTGGAGGGCGACGGTGACGGCGGGGGTGGCGGTATCCATGGCGAGCAACAGCACGCGAACAGCCTACGGCTCCCGGGCACGCTGCCCCGAACCCCGGAGCACCGGCTGCTACCGTCACCCTTCGACACATTCGTACGAGAGGTGGGCACGGTGGCACGGAGCAGCTCGGGATTCGTGGCCGGGCTCACGGCGGCGGCGATCGCCGCGGTCTGCTTCCTCGCCTACCAGGCGTCGGCCAACGCCCCCGCCGACGTGTCGGCGAAGCCCCCGGCGCCGAGCGCGGCGGCCCCCTCGGTCTCCCCGAGCGGCGCCCCCAAGCGGCCGGTCAGGGACCCGCTGGCGCTCCCGGCGAACTCGGGCACCGGCGAGCGGGTCGTGTACTCGCCGACCGGGCACCGGGTGTGGCTGGTGGACGGGAAGGGCGGGGTCACCCGCACCTTCCCGGTGATGCCGAGCACGGTGTCCCCGCCCCCCGGGACGTACGCGGTGACCTCGCGGTCCGGTTCCGTACGGGGCTCCGACGGGGTGCGGATCGAACACGTGGTGCGGTTCACGACCGTCCAGGACGTGGCGATCGGCTTCAGCGCGGCGGTGGACGGCTCGACGCCGCCCCCCGACCCGTCGAAGCGGACCGGCGGCGTCCGTATGACGCGGGCCGACGGGAACGCGCTGTGGGCGTTCGCGGTGATCGGCGCGAAGGTCGTCGTCGTCCCCTGAACCGGGTGACCGGGACCGGACCACGAGGGGGCTACGCCGCCTCGGCGGCCCCGGCGGCCTCGGCCCGTCCACGCGCGTCGCGCACGGCGTGCTCGCCGCGTTCGCCGTCCTCGGGCCGTCGCGGCGGGGTCGACAGGGTGCGGGCGGCCGCGCAGGACGCCAGCAGTTCGCTCATCGGGACGTGCTCCCGGCCGGGTTCCGCGTGCTTCGGCCTCGCCATGCCTGCCTCCCGTAGGTTAGGTACACCTAACCAGCTCGTGCCTCCATGTCACCACGGCACGCACGGCCCGCGCAACACGGTGCCGACACGTTGTCGGAAACTACGACCGGCCGGACTCCCCGAGGGCGTCCAGGTCCTCCCCGGCCCAGCGCGCGCCGATGCCGCGCAGCACGACCGTGCGCCGGTCGTCGTCGGTGTCGCCGGTGACGCGGTGGATCAGGAGGTGCAGCCGGTCGTCGGTCAGCTCCTCGACCTTGCCGTCGCCCCACTCCACGACCACGACGGACTCGGGGAGCGAGACGTCCAGGTCCAGGTCCTCCATCTCGTCGAGGCCGCCGCCGAGGCGGTACGCGTCCACGTGGACCAGGGCCGGGCCGCCGACCAGGGACGGGTGGACGCGGGCGATGACGAAGGTCGGCGAGGTGACGGCGCCGCGCACCCCCAGCCCCTCGCCGAGGCCGCGGGTGAGGGTGGTCTTCCCGGCGCCCAGTTCGCCGGTGAGCATGACGAGGTCGCCGGGGCGGAGGACTTCCGCGAGCCGGCGGCCCAGGTCCTGCATCCGCTGGGGGGAGTCGACGGAGAGGGTGGCCTCGGAGACGGAGGTGGTGCCACCGGCCACGGACGGGTGCGCTGCTTCCATACCCGCCAATTTAGCCCGTGGCGGGACCCGTCCCCGCCGCCGTCGCCCCCGGCCCGGCCCCGGCCCGTACGAGCAGGTCGGTCAGCCGGGCGGTGACCGTCTCCGGGTGCTCCAGCATCACCAGGTGGCCCCCGTCGGGGACGATCACCAGTTCCGCGTCGGGCAGGAGGGCGGCGATGGCCTCGGTGTGGGAGCGGGGGGTGATGAGGTCCCGCTCCCCCGCGAGCGCCAGCACCGGCAGACCGCGGAGGGCGGGCAGGGAGGCCGACTTGTCGTGTTCCGCGAAGGCCGGGTAGAAGGCGGCGACGACGTCGATGGGGGTGGACTCGATCATGCGCTCCGCGAAGCGGGCGACCGCCGGGTCCACGTCCTCCGAGGCGAACGAGTACTTCTTCACCAGCCCGGCGAAGAGGTCCGCCGTCGCCCGGCGGCCGCGCTCGACCAGCTCCGTCCGGGCGCCGAGGGTGCGCAGGACGCCCGGCAGGACGCGCCGGGCGGCGTTGACGCCCATGACGGGGAGCCCGTACGTCACCTCGTTCAGCTTTCCGGCCGAGGTGCCCACGAAGGCGACGCCGGCGACCCGGTCGCGCACCGTCTCCGGGTACTGCTCGGCGAACGCCATCACCGTCATGCCGCCCATGGAGTGCCCCACGAGGACGAGCGGGCCCTCCGGGGCGGCGGCGTCGATGACGGCCCCGAGGTCGCGGCCGAGCCGGTCGATGGAGACGGGCACGCCGGCCGGGCCGTCCTGGGCGACGCCCCGGCCGGAGCGGCCGTGGCTGCGCTGGTCCCAGTGGACGGTCCGCACGAGGCCGCGCAGGGCGGCCCGCTGGAAGTGCCAGGAGTCCTGGTTGAGGCAGTAGCCGTGGCTGAAGACGACGGTGAGGGGGGCGGGCGCCCCGGCCCCGCGGGGACGCCGGGGGGCGGACGCGTCGCCCGTCCCGTCCCCCTCCACCTCGTCGACCTCGTAGTACAGGACGGTGCCGTCGTCCGCGAGCGCCCGGCCCGGGGTGCCGCGCAGGCCGCCGTAGGGGCCGGTGGCGTCCAGGGCGAGCCGCGCCTTCTGGCGTACGGAACGGCCGACGGTGAGCCGTTCGACGGCGACGCCGGCGGCCGCGCCGGCCGCCAGGACGCCCAGCGCGGCACCGGCGAACCCGGCGCGCCGCCAGACGCCGCCCCCGCTGGACTCCCCCACGGTCACTCCCCCTTCAGTCGTCCAGGTAGACGCGCGGGACGCGCGCCCCGATCCGGGTGACGATCTCGTACGCGATGGTGTCGGCGGCCACCGCCCAGTCCTGGGCCGTCGGCTCGCCCCGGTCGCCGGGGCCGAAGAGCACGGCCTCGGTGCCGGGCTCGGGGGCGTCCCCGCCGAGGTCGACCACGAACTGGTCCATGGCGACGCGCCCGGCGACCGTGCGGACGGTGTCCCCGACGAGGACGGGGCCGCGGCCGGAGGCGTGCCGGGGAACGCCGTCGGCGTACCCGAGGGGGACGAGACCGAGGGTGGTCTCGCGGTCGGTGACGTAGTGGTGGCCGTAGCTCACCCCGTGCCCGGCCGGGGCCCGCTTGACGAGCGCGACGCCCGCCTTGAGCGACATGACGGGCCGCAGGCCGAGTTCGGCGGAGGTGCCCAGCTCGGGGGCGGGCGAGACGCCGTAGACGGCGATGCCGGGCCGGACCAGGTCGAAGTGGGCCTCGGGGAGGGTGAGGGTGGCCGGCGAGTTGGCGATGTGCCGGACCTCGGGCTCGACGCCGGCCTTCTCGGCGTGGTCGAGCATCGAGCGGAAGACGTCGAGCTGGGCGGCGATGGAGGGGTGGTGGGGTTCGTCGGCGCAGGCGAGGTGCGACCAGAGGCCGGTGACCTTGAGGAGCCCCTCGGCCTCGGCGTCGAGCGCCGCGCCGACCAGCTCGGGCCAGTCGGCGGGCTGGCAGCCGTTGCGGCCGAGCCCGGTGTCGGCCTTGAGCTGGACCCTGGCCCGCTTCCCGGTGGCCCGTGCGGCCGCGACGACCTCCTCCAGGGCCCACATGCCGCCGACGGACATGTCGAGCCCGGCCTCGATCCCCTCGTCCCAGGGGTCGCCGGGGGTCCAGAGCCAGCACATGACCGGCACGTCCGTGATCCCGGCGGCGCGCAGGGCCAGGGCCTCGTGCGGGGTGGCCGTGCCGAGCCAGTCCGCGCCCGCGTCCAGGGCGGCGCGGGCGCAGCGCAGGGCGCCGTGTCCGTACGCGTCGGCCTTGACCACGGCCATGATCCGGACGTGGGGGGCGACGCGGGCGCGCAGCGTGCGGACGTTCGCACGCAGCGCGCCGAGGTCGATCTCGGCGCGGGCTCTGCGGGGCGGCGGTGTCTCAGTCATCGCGCACAGTCTCTCAGGTGCGGGGGCCGGACCCGTTTCCGCCCGGTGCGGCACCGGTCACCCTCGTGGGAGCGCGCCGCGTTTCCGGCGTCCACGGCGCCCGGCGTCCCCGGCTCCCGGCGTCCACGGCCCGGGAGGGGCCGGTGCGGGAGGGCGGGTCGGGACGGGGCGGGAGGGCGGACGGGGCCAGGAGGGCGGGCCGGGCCCTACGCCGGTCCCGTCACGTCCCGCCACGCCTCCCGCAGCGCGTCCGCGACCTCCGTCGCCGTGATCGGGGTCCCCCGCGACACGGCGCGGCGTGCCGCCAGGCCGTGGAGGTAGGCGGCGCAGGAGGCCGCGTCCAGCGGGGGGAGACCCGCCGCGAGGAGGGAGCCCGCGAGGCCGGAGAGGACGTCGCCGCTCCCGGCCGTGGCCAGCCAGGACGTCCCGGTGGGGTTGACCCGTACGGGTCCGCCGTCCGGCCCGCACACCAGCGTCGTGGAGCCCTTCAGGAGGACCGTCGCGCCGAACCGTTCCGCCAGCTCCCGCACCGCCGCGAGACGGCCCGCCTCGACCTCCTCCCGCCCGGTGCCGAGCAGCGCCGCCGCCTCGCCCGCGTGCGGGGTGAGCAGGGTGGGGGCGTCGCGGCCCCGCACCGCCGCCGGGTCGAGGCCCCGCAGTCCGTCCGCGTCGACCAGGACCGGCACGTCCGAGGCGAGCGCGTCGGCCACCGCCGCCCGCGCCCCGGCCTCCTCGCCGAGCCCCGGCCCGACGGCCCACGCCTGCACCCGCCCGGCCTTCCGCGGCGGCCCCGCGTGCACCAGGGTCTCGGGGTGCGCGGCGAGCACCGCGTCCCCGCCGTCCCCCGCGTACCGCACGGCCCCCGCCCCGCCCCGCAGCGCCCCCGACACGGCGAGGACGGCGGCGCCGGGGTAGCGGGCGGAGCCGGCGGCGACGCCGACGACCCCGCGCCGGTACTTGTCGCTCTCGGCGCCCGGCACCGGAAGCAGCCGCGCCACGTCCTCGTGCTGGAGCGCTTCGAGGTCCGGCACCCCCGGCAGGGCCGCGCCGAGCCCGATGTCCACGAGCCGCAGCGCGCCCGCGTACTCCCGCGCAGGATCGACGAGGAGCCCCGGCTTGTACGTCCCGAAGGTGACCGTCGCGTCGGCCCGCAGCGCCTCCCCGGCGACCTCCCCGGTGTCGGCGTCGACGCCGCTCGGCAGGTCGACGGCGACGACCACGGCCCCGGAACCCCGGGCGGCCCGGGCGACGGGGACGGCGTCGGGGCGCAGTCCGCCCCGTCCGCCGATGCCGGTGATCCCGTCGAGGACGAGGTCGGCCTCGGCGAGCGGCCCGAACGGCTCGTCGGCGGTCCGCCCGCCCGCCGCCCGGAGCGCCGCGAGTCCGCCCTCGTGGGCGCGCCCGCCGAGCAGCACGGCGGTCACGCCCGCGCCCCGCCGGGCGAGCCGGGCCCCGGCGTACAGCGCGTCCCCGCCGTTGTCGCCGCTCCCGACGAGCAGGACGACCCGGGCCCCGTACACCCGCCCCCTCCCGAGCAGCGAGCAGCAGGCGGCGGCGAGTCCGGCGGCGGCCCGGCCCATCAGGGCGCCCTCCGGAAGGCGGGCCATGAGGGCGGCCTCGGCGGCCCGTACGGTCTCCACGCGGTAAGCGGTACGCATGGGCAGCAGTCTGCCGCAGGGGGCGGGCGGGCGCCCGGGGGCGGGCGAGATGCCCGGGGGCCGGCGGGCGCCCGGGGCGGGACCGGCGCCGCCTCCGCGCCGCGTCGGGCCTGCCCGCCCGGGGCTCCCGCCTCCGGGACCACGGGAAGCGCGGCGCGCCACGCCCCGGGCCTGTTCCGGCAACCGCGCGCCGCACACGGCCCGGCCGCGTACGGCGGCCGGGCCCGCGCCGCCTCCGCGCGCCTCCCGCCGTCCCTCACCCCTCCGCGATCACCACCGCCGACGCCACTCCCGCGTCGTGGCTCAGCGAGACGTGCCAGTGCCGTACGCCCAGCTCCTCCGCCCGCGCCGCCACCGTCCCCCGGACCCGCAGCCTCGGCCGGCCCGACTCCTCGACGTACACCTCGGCGTCCGTCCAGTGCAGTCCGGCCGGCGCGCCCAGCGCCTTCGCCAGGGCCTCCTTCGCGGCGAACCGCACCGCGAGCGAGGCGGTCCCGCGCCGTTCCCCGCCGGGAAGCAGCAGCTCCCCCTCCACGAAGAGACGCCCGAGCAGCCCCGGCGTCCGTTCGATCGACGCGGCGAAACGGTCGATCTCGGCCACGTCGATCCCCACCCCGATGATCATTTCCCACTCACTCCCGGGTCCCCTCGCTCAAGGGTCCCCTCGCTCCCGGGTCCCCTCGTCCGAGGGTCCCCTCACTCCACGGTCACGGACTTGGCCAGGTTGCGCGGCTGGTCCACCTCGTTGCCCCGCGCCGTGGCGAGCTCGCAGGCGAAGACCTGGAGCGGCACCGTGGCGACCAGCGGCTGGAGCAGCGTAGGCGTCGCGGGGACGCGGACGAGGTGGTCGGCGTACGGGACCACGCTCTCGTCGCCCTCCTCCGCGATCACGATCGTGCGGGCGCCGCGCGCCCTGATCTCCTGGATGTTGGAGACGATCTTGTCGTGGAGGACGGAGCGCCCCCGGGGCGAGGGCACCACGACCACGACCGGCAGGTCCTCCTCGACCAGGGCGATCGGCCCATGCTTGAGCTCGCCCGCCGCGAAGCCCTCGGCGTGCATGTACGCCAGCTCCTTCAGCTTCAGCGCGCCTTCCAGGGCCACCGGGTAGCCGACGTGCCGGCCGAGGAAGAGGACGGTGTCCTTGTGGGCGAGGGAGCGGGCGAGGGCCCGGACCGGCTCCATCGTCTCCAGGACGCGCTCGACCTCGTCCCCGATCCGGGCCAGGTCGCGGACGACGGCCCGGATCTCGTCGCCCCACTGGGTGCCGCGCACCTGCCCGAGGTAGAGGGCGAGCAGGTAGCAGGCGACGAGCTGGGTCAGGAACGCCTTGGTGGAGGCCACGGCGACCTCGGGTCCGGCGTGCGTGTAGAGCACGGCGTCGGACTCGCGCGGGATGGTGGAGCCGTTGGTGTTGCAGACGGCGAGGACCTTCGCGCCCTGCTCGCGCGCGTGCCGGACCGCCATCAGGGTGTCCATGGTCTCGCCGGACTGCGAGATCGCGACGACCAGGGTGCGCGGGCCGAGGATCGGGTCCCGGTAGCGGAACTCGCTGGCCAGCTCCACCTCGCAGGGGACGCGGGTCCAGTGCTCGATGGCGTACTTGGCGATGAGCCCGGCGTGGAAGGCGGTGCCGCAGGCGACGACGACGACCTTGTCGGCCTCGCGGAGCACGGCGGCGGGGATGCGCAGCTCGTCCAGGGTGAGCCGGCCGGAGGCGTCGATCCGGCCGAGGAGGGTGTCCGCGACGGCCTTGGGCTGCTCGGCGATCTCCTTGAGCATGAAGTGGTCGTGGCCGCCCTTCTCGGCGGCGGAGGCGTCCCAGTCCACGTGGTAGGACCGCACGTCGGCGGGCACCCCGTCGAAGTCGGTGACGGTGACGCCGTCCCGGGTCAGCTCGACCACCTGGTCCTGGCCCAGCTCGATCGCGGAACGGGTGTGGGCGATGAAGGCGGACACGTCGGAGGCGAGGAAGTTCTCGCCCTCGCCGACGCCGACGACGAGCGGCGAGTTCCGGCGGGCCCCGACCACCACGTCCGGCTGGTCGGCGTGCACGGCGACCAGGGTGAACGCCCCGTCGAGCCGCCGGCACACCAGGCGCATGGCCTCCGCCAGGTCCCCGGCGGAGGAGAACTCCTCCGCGAGGAGGTGCGCGACGACCTCGGTGTCCGTCTCGGAGGCCAGGTCGTGACCGCGCTCCGCCAGTTCCCCGCGCAGGGCGGCGAAGTTCTCGATGATGCCGTTGTGGACGACCGCGACCCGCCCGGCGTTGTCCAGGTGCGGGTGGGCGTTGGCGTCGGTCGGGCCGCCGTGGGTGGCCCACCGGGTGTGCCCGACGCCCACGGAGCCGTCGGCCAGGGGGCGTTCGCCCAGCTCCTTCTCCAGGTTGACGAGCTTGCCCGCCTTCTTGGCCGCGGCGAGCCCCCCGTCGGAGAGCACCGCGACACCGGCCGAGTCGTAGCCCCGGTATTCGAGTCGTTTGAGACCCGCGACCACCACATCAAGCGCCGACTGCCCGCCGACATATCCCACGATTCCACACATGCCGGAAGACTACGGCGAAGGGGCCCCACGGCCGGAGACGGCGCGGGGCGGGCGGGGGCCCGTGTCGCGCCGTCTCCGGCCGGGGAGGAATCCGGGGCGCCGCCGGATCAGCCCAGCTTGGCGGCCTGCGCGTCCACGACCGCCTTCGGCAGCTCCTTGACCCCGCCGGGGGCCGCGCTGACGGTCGAGAAGGACGCCAGCGTGCCGCCCTTGCGGACGACGACGAGCTTGCTGACGAGCGGCTCGCCCTCGATGTCGGTGGTGACGGTGAAGGCGACCGCCTCGTCCCCGGCGGTGACGCTCTCCGGGGCGACCTTGGTGACCTTGGTCTTCTCCGTGAGCTGGGTCACCGTGAAGCCTCCGGCGCACTCGGCGCCGGCCTTCTTCACCGAGGCGAAGGCGTCCTGGGCGCCCTTGCCGTCGTACGAGCCGAGGGTCACCGCGGTGATCCGGACGCCGAGCCCCTCGAGGACGGCGTCCTCCGGGGAGGCCGTCGCGCTCTTCTTCGGCTCCTCCATCACCTTGCGCTGCGCGGACGCGGCGGGCGAGCCGGGCGAGACGAAGGACATGGCGTGGGCGATCGGCGCGCAGGCGGCCTTGTCGGTGGTGATCTTGTCGGCCGTCACGACGTCCTTCGGGCCGGCCTTCCGCACCTGGTGGCCCTTGACGTCGCCCTGCTCGACGATCAGCTTCTCCAGCTCGGCGGTGGACAGCGCCTTGGCGGCGGGCGCCTCGGACGTGGCGGAGGCGGCGGGGGTGCTCTCCTTGCCCTTGTCGTCGCTCTTCGTCCCGCCGCAGGCGGTGACGAGCAGCGCGAGGGAGACGGCGGTGGTGGCGACGGCGGCGGTGCGGATGGACGTGCGCATGCGTGTGGCTCTCTGCTTCTCTTCGTGCCGCCCCTCGGCGGCTCCCCCCGCGTGGAATCCGTGCACACGCGGCCCCCGCATGATCCCCCACTCCCGCGGACCGGACCAACCCCCGCGCCGCGTGACCGACCCCACCACCCACGGCCGTCCCCGACCCCCGACAATGGCGGTGTGATCACTTCGCCGCCACGAAGCCCCCACGGGGACGGCCCCGCCGACGGGAACGGTCCCTCCTACGGAGGCGGCTCCCCGCAGGGAGACGGCCCCCCGCACGGAGACGGCCCCCGCGACGACGCCGGGACCGGGGAATGTCCCCGGTCCGGCCACCGCCGCCCCTCCGAGGCCACCACCCCCTACGTCGACCTCACCCGCGCCGAGTGGAGCGCCCTGCGCGACAAGACGCCGCTGCCCCTGACCGCCGAGGAGGTGGAGCGGCTGCGCGGCTTCGGGGACGTCATCGACCTCGACGAGGTGCGGGACGTCTACCTCCCGCTGTCCCGGCTGCTGAACCTGTACGTGCAGGCCACCAGCGGCCTGCGCGGCGCCCTGAACACCTTCCTCGGCGAGAGCGCCGAGCAGCGCGGCACCCCCTTCGTCATAGGGGTCGCCGGGTCGGTCGCCGTCGGCAAGTCCACGGTCTCGCGCCTCCTCCAGGCGCTCCTCGCCCGCTGGCCGGAGCACCCGCGCGTGGAGCTGGTGACCACGGACGCCTTCCTCTACCCGATGGAGGAGCTGAAGGCGCGCGGCCTGATGTCCCGCAAGGGCTTCCCCGAGTCGTACGACCGCCGGGCCCTGACCCGGTTCGTCGCAGACATCAAGGCGGGCAGGGACGAGGTGTCGGCCCCGGTCTACTCGCACCTGATCTACGACCGCGTGCCCGGCGAACGGCTCGTCGTGCGCCGTCCGGACATCCTCATCGTGGAGGGCCTGAACGTCCTCCAGCCCGCCCTGCCCGGCAAGGACGGCCGCACCCGCGTCGGCCTCGCCGACTACTTCGACTTCTCGGTGTACGTGGACGCGCGGCCGGAGGACATCGAGCGGTGGTACCTCAACCGCTTCCGCAAGCTCCGCGACACCGCGTTCCAGGACCCCTCCTCGTACTTCCGGCGCTACACCCAGGTCTCCGAGGAGGAGGCGTTCGACTACGCGCGCACCATGTGGCGGACCATCAACAAGGTGAACCTCCTGGAGAACGTCGCGCCGACGCGCGGCCGGGCGACCCTGGTGGTCCGCAAGGGACCCGACCACAAGGTGCAGCGGCTGAGCCTCCGCAAGCTCTGAACCCCCGCCGCCCGGCCGGGCCTCCGTAAGCTCTCCGCATGCTGCATCTGCGGATGATCGTTCCCCCCGCCCGCACCCGGGCCGCGGTCGCCCTGATCGAGTCGACCGTCGGGACCGCCCATCTGGTGGTCGTCCCCGGCGCGGCCCGCGACCCGGCCGGGGACCTGGTGACGTGCGACGTGGCCCGCGAGGCGGGCGACGAACTGCTGAGCGAGCTGCGCGGGCTCGGGATCGACCGGGACGGCGCGATCACCGTCCAGGACATCGGCCTCACGCTGTCCGCGCGGGCCGACGCGGCCGAGGCGGAGGCGCCGGGCGACCCCGCCGACGCGGTGATCTGGGAGGAGCTCTCGGAGGCCACCCACGAGGAGTCGACGCTCTCGTTCGCGTACTGCGCGTTCATGGTCCTGGCCACCATGATCGCGGCCTGCGGCGTCGTCCTGGACAACGCGATCCTGATCGTGGGCGCGATGGCGGTGGGGCCGGAGTTCGGTCCGCTCGCCGGGATCTTCACCGGGGTGGTGCGGCGCGCCCCGAGGGCGGCGGCGCGCTCGCTGCTCGCGCTGTTCGTGGGGTTCACGGTGGCGATCGCCGCCACCACCCTGTTCAGCCTGGCGATGGACGCCTTCGACCTGTTCAGCCGGGCCCAGCTGGACGGGGACCGCCCCAACACCCGCTTCATCTGGCAGCCGGACCTGTTCTCGTTCGTCGTGGCGGTGCTCGCGGGCGTCGCCGGCACGCTCTCCCTGACCTCCGCCAAGTCGGGGGCCCTGGTGGGCGTGGCGATCTCGGTGACGACGGTCCCGGCGGGCGCGAACGCGGCGGTGGCGCTCGCCTACGGCGAACTGGGCCAGATGTGGGGCTCGCTCGAACAGCTGACGCTGAACCTCTTCGGCATCGTGCTGGCCGGGGCGGTGACGCTGTACGCGCAGCGGGCGCTGTGGCGCACCCAGCGCGGCCGCTGGCGCCGGACGGCGGCCGGACGCCGCCCGGCGGGCCCCCGCAGGCCGGCGAAGCGGTAGGAGCCCGTACGGAGGAGGCCCCGCCGTCCCGGGTTCCGGGACGGCGGGGCCGACTGCGCACGACGGTGCCGCGGGGAGGCTTCCCCCCGGCGGGCGCCGTTACCCCAGGGCGGACTTCACGACGTCCGCGAGGCGCTGCGCGACCGCGCGGGCCTGCTCGATGTCGGCGGCCTCGACCATGACGCGGACCAGCGGCTCCGTGCCGGAGGAGCGGAGCAGGACGCGGCCGGTCGAGCCAAGTTCGCGCTCGGCCTCGGTGACGGCGGCGGCCAGGTCGCCGGAGGTGGCGACGCGCGACTTGTCGACGTCCTTCACGTTGATGAGGACCTGCGGCAGCCGCTCCATCACCCCGGCGAGCTCCGCGAGCGGCCTGCCGGTGGCGGCGACCCGGGCGGCCAGCATGAGGCCGGTGAGGGTGCCGTCGCCGGTGGTGGCGTGGTCGAGCACGATGACGTGACCCGACTGCTCGCCGCCGAGCGCGTAGCCGTGCTCCTTCATGGCCTCCAGGACGTAGCGGTCGCCGACCGACGTCTGGACGAGGGTCAGGCCCTCGCGCTCCATGGCCAGTTTGAAGCCGAGGTTGGACATGACGGTCGCGACGACGGTGTCGCCGCGCAGCGTGCCCGCCTCGCGCATGGCGAGGGCGAGCACGGCGAGGATCTGGTCGCCGTCGACCTCGTTGCCTTCCGCGTCCACGGCCAGGCAGCGGTCGGCGTCGCCGTCGTGCGCGATGCCCAGGTCGGCGCCGTGCTGGACCACGGCGGCGCGGAGCAGGTCCAGGTGGGTGGAGCCGCAGCCGTCGTTGATGTTGAGGCCGTCCGGCCGGGCGCCGATGGTGACGACCTCGGCACCGGCCCGGGAGAACGCCTCGGGCGAGACGCGGGAGGCGGCGCCGTGGGCCTCGTCCAGGACGACCTTGAGGCCGTCGAGCCGGTTGGGGAGGACCGCGATGAGGTGGGCGACGTACGTGTCGAAGCCCTCGTCGTAGTCGCGGACCCGGCCGACGCCGGCGCCGGTCGGGCGCTCCCAGGGGGCGCCGGTGCGGTGCTCCTCGTACACGGCTTCGATCCTGTCCTCCAGTTCGTCGGCCAGCTTGTGGCCGCCGCGCGCGAAGAACTTGATGCCGTTGTCGGGCATGGCGTTGTGGCTCGCGGAGAGCATCACGCCGAGGTCGGCGCCGAGGACGCCGGTGAGGTGGGCCACGGCCGGGGTGGGCAGGACGCCGACGCGCAGCACGTCGACGCCGGCGCTGGCGAGACCGGCCACGACGGCGGCCTCCAGGAACTCTCCGGACGCGCGCGGGTCACGGCCGACCACGGCGGTCGGGCGATGGCCCTCGAAGGTGCCCGCCTCGGCGAGTACGTGCGCCGCCGCGACCGACAGGCCGAGCGCCAGCTCCGCCGTCAGGTCCGCGTTGGCGACGCCCCGTACGCCGTCCGTGCCGAAGAGTCGTCCCACAGCTGTCCTCCGAGAATGACGTGCCCAGGCCCGTGAAAGAGAGGCCCATGAAAGAGAGGCTTATGAAAGGAGAGTACGAAAAAACGTACGCCCCGACGGCACGGGCAGTGCCGCCGGGGCGTACGAGATACAGACCGAGCAGGCGTGATTAACGCTTGCTGTACTGCGGGGCCTTGCGGGCCTTCTTGAGACCGGCCTTCTTGCGCTCGACCGCACGGTCGTCGCGGGAGAGGAAGCCGGCCTTCTTCAGCGCCGGGCGGTTGTTCTCGACGTCCGCCTCGTTCAGCGCACGGGCCACGCCGAGGCGCAGGGCACCGGCCTGGCCGGAGACGCCGCCACCCGCGATGCGGGCGATGACGTCGTAGCGGTTGTCGAGCTCGAGCACCTTGAAGGGCTCGTTGACTTCCTGCTGGTGCACCTTGTTGGGGAAGTAGTCCTCGAGGGTGCGCCCGTTGATCTTCCACTTGCCGGTGCCCGGAACGATCCGGACGCGGGCGATGGCGTTCTTGCGACGGCCCAGGCCGGCGGCCGGCTGCGGGTCGCCGAAGCGGGAGGCGAGCGACTCGGAGGTGTACTCACCCTCGACGAGCTCGGTCTCGGTGGTGTACTCCTCGACGCCCTCGAACTCGTCGACGGGGGTCTCGGGGGTGGTCTCGGCCACGATGCTCCTCAGATTTCTTTCGTTCTTAGGGGGTGTGGCCGGAACTACTGCGCGACCTGGGTGATCTCGAACGGGACCGGCTGCTGAGCGGCGTGCGGGTGGTTCTCGCCCGCGTAGACCTTCAGCTTCGAGAGCATCTGACGGCCCAGGGTGTTCTTGGGGATCATGCCCTTGATGGCCTTCTCGACGGCCTTCTCGGGGTTCTTGGAGAGCAGCTCGTCGTAACGGACGGAGCGCAGACCGCCCGGGAAGCCGGAGTGGCGGTACGCCAGCTTCTGGGTCTTCTTGTTGCCGGAGAGGTGGACCTTGTCGGCGTTGATGATGATGACAAAGTCGCCCATGTCCATGTGGGGCGCGTAGACGGGCTTGTGCTTGCCTCGCAGGAGGTTCGCAGCCGTGGTCGCGAGACGGCCCAGGACAACGTCCTGCGCGTCGATGATGTGCCACTGGCGAGTGACATCGCCGGGCTTGGGGCTGTACGTACGCACTTCGTAGCCTTCGCTTCTTCAGTGGATGGAGTCCAGACACACCTGAAGCGATCATGCAGCTGGGGCCTGCACTGCCGGGACGCCGCCCGTATGCGAGCCACTGGTAACTGCTCCAGGGAACCTGCGCGGGGGCCCTTCGTGCGGACACGACGAAACCCCTGCGCGTAACAAACCGCCACAGTACCCGCGCCGCCCCGGGCGGGTCAAAACGCGTCGGCCCCACCGCGCCCGCCCCACGGCCGGGGCCCGGGGTCAGCGTGCCCGCTCCACCCGCCGCTCGTCCCACACCGGCTCGCTCGTCTCCCGTACGACCCCGTCCGAGCCGAAGACCAGGAACCGGTCGAAGCTCTTCGCGAACCAGCGGTCGTGCGTGACGGCCAGCACCGTCCCCTCGTACGACTCCAGGCCGTCCTGGAGCGCCTCGGCCGACTCCAGGTCCAGGTTGTCCGTCGGCTCGTCCAGGAGCAGCGCGGTGGTGCCCGCCAGCTCCAGGAGGAGGATCTGGAACCGGGCCTGCTGGCCGCCCGAGAGCTTGTCGAAGGGCTGGTCGCCCTGGCGCTCCAGCTCGTACCGGCGCAGGACGGACATCGCCCCGCCCCGGTCCTTGGAGTGCTCCGTCCACAGGATGTCCACGAGCGGGCGGCCGGCCGGCTCCGGGTGGGCGTGGGTCTGCGCGAAGTGCCCCGGCACGACCCGGGCGCCCAGCTTCCACGTCCCCGTGTGCGCGACCGACCCGTCCCCGGCGAGCAGCCGCAGGAAGTGCGACTTGCCGGAGCCGTTCGAGCCGAGGACCGCGACCCGCTCCCCGTAGAAGATCTCCAGGGAGAACGGCTTCATCAGCCCGGTCAGTTCGAGGTTCTCGCAGGTCACGGCCCTGACTCCGGTCCGGCCGCCGCGCAGCCGCATCCGGATGTCCTGCTCGCGCGGCGGCTCCGGGGGCGGGCCCGCCTCCTCGAACTTCCGCAGCCGGGTCTGCGCCGCCGCGTACCGCGAGGCCATCTCGTGGCTGACCGCCGCCGCCTGCCGCAGGTTCACCACCAGCTTCCTCAGCTGGGCGTGCTTCTCCTCCCAGCGCCGCTTCAGCTCCTCGAAGCGGGCGAACCGCTCCCGCCGCGCCTCGTGGAAAGTGTCGAAGCCGCCGCCGTGCACCCACACGTCCGAACCGGCCGGGCCCGGCTCGACCGCCACGATCTTCTGCGCGGCCCGGGAGAGCAGCTCCCGGTCGTGGGAGATGAAGAGCACGGTCTTGCGGGTCTCCCGCAGCCGCTCCTCCAGCCACCGCTTGCCCGGGACGTCGAGGTAGTTGTCCGGCTCGTCGAGGAGCAGCACCTCGTCCGGGCCGCGCAGCAGCGCTTCGAGCACCAGCCGCTTCTGCTCGCCGCCGGAGAGCGTCCGGACCTCCCGGAACTGCGCCTTCTCGTACGGGACGCCGAGCGCCGCCGTGGTGCAGATGTCCCACAGGGTCTCCGCCTCGTACCCCTGTGCCTCGGCCCAGTCGGAGAGGGCCTGCGCGTACCCCATCTGCGCGGCCTCGTCGTCCACCGTCATGATCAGGTGCTCGGCCTCGTCCACCGCCTTCGCGGCCTCCCGGACGCGGGGCTGCGCGACCGAGACGAGCAGGTCGCGGACGGTGGACCCGTCCCGTACGGAGCCGACGAACTGCGGCATCACGCCGAGGCCGCCGCTGACGGTGACGGAGCCGCCGTGCGGCTGGAGCTCCCCGGCGATCATCCGGAGGAGCGTGGTCTTCCCGGCGCCGTTGGCCCCGACGAGCGCGACGACGGCGCCCTCCCCCACCCGGAAGGAGGCGTCCCCGAGCAGGACCCTCCCGTCGGGGAGGTAGTACTCAAGATGTGCGGCCTCGACGTGTCCCATGGAGTGCATTGTCGCCGCCCGCCCCGGCCGGACCCAAGCGGTTTAGGATGCGCGGCATGAGCTTTGGGGGACCGCAGTGGCCGCAGGAGCCGCAGCGACAGGGGCAGGGGCAGCCGGGACACGGTCCGCAGCCGGGGTACGGGCAGCAGCCCGGGCAGCCGGGGTGGCAGCAGCCCGGATACGGACAGGGGGGGCAGGGGGGGCAGGGGGGACAGGGGCCCGGGCAGCCCGGCGGCGGCCCGGCGCCCGACTGGGGCGCCCTGGCCGACGCCACGGCCGCCCGCGACCGCCGCAGGCGCCGGCTGATGATCGGCGGCGGCGTCCTGGCCACCCTGGTCGTCGGCGCGGTCGTCGCCACCGCCGTGGTGGCCACCGGCAAGAAGAACGAGGCCGCCGGGAAGGGCGGGGCGCTCCCCACCGTCACGGCCTCCCCCACCGGGACCCCCACCCCGGAACCGACCTTCTCCTCGGTGGCGCCGCCGCCCCCGCCGAACCCGAAGGACTACATCTCGGACCCGAAGAAGGACAGGGCCCCGCTCACCGCCGAGGGCCTCTTCCCGGGCCGGCGGGTGACCATGAGCGGCCGCCCGTACCAGAAGGGCGCGACCTCCGCCACGACCGACTGCGCGGCCGTCACCCAGGGCGGCCTCGGCGCCGTCCTGAAGGGGAACGGCTGTCAGCGGGTGCTCCGCGCCACCTACGTGCGGGACGGCGTGGCGACCACCGTCGGCGTCGCCGTCTTCCCCTCCGAGGCGGCGGCCCTGAAGGCGAAGAACGAGGCCACCGGCGGCATCGCCCCGCTGACCGGCGCGGGCGTGGGCGACTTCTGCCGCGCCACGGTCTGCCTGCGCCGGTCGAACGCCATCGGCCGGTACGCGTACTTCACCCAGGCCGGCTTCGCCGACGGCCGGAAGGTCACCAAGGCCGACCGGGCCGTCTTCCTGTCCAGCGACGACCTCGGCACCTTCGCCTTCAACCAGATCTACGCCCGCGGGCGCGCCCAGGCGTCAGCAGCAGCCGGCGCTCCCCGGCAGTGACCGCTTGTTGCGCGCCTCCCGGCTGCGGGCGGCGAGCAGCTCGTCGGCCGGGTAGCCGACCTCTTCGAGGGTGAGGCCGTGCGGCCGTACGACGTGCACGGCCGAGTCCCGGACGCCGGCGGCGAGCACCTTGCCCGGCCACTCCACGGGCCGGTGGCCGTCGCCGACGAAGAGCAGCGCGCCGACGAGCGAGCGGACCATGTTGTGGCAGAAGGCGTCCGCCCTGACGGTCGCTTCCAGGACACCGTCGGGCCGCCGCTCCCAGCGCAGCTCCTGGAGGGTGCGGATGGTCGTGGCGCCCTCGCGCTTCTTGCAGTACGCGGCGAAGTCGTGCTCGCCGACGAGTGCGGCGGCGGCCTCGTTCATGGCGTCCACGTCGAGGGTCCAGTCGTGCCAGAGCACGTGTCCGCGCAGCAGCGGGTCGACCCCGCCGGGGGCGTCGGTGACGCGGTAGGCGTAGCGGCGCCAGATCGCGGAGAAGCGGGCGTTGAAACCGCTGGGGGCCTCGGTCAGGGACCGAATGCGCACGTCGTGGGCCAGGCGCCCGGCGAGCCGCCGCAGCAGCTTGTCGCGGTGCTCCTCCCACAGCTCCACGGGCAGGTCGACGTGGGCCACCTGGCCGCGCGCGTGGACGCCGGCGTCGGTCCGGCCGGCCACGGTCAGCTCGTACGTCTCCGTGGACCGGGTCACGGTCCGCAGGGCGTCCTCGATGTCCCCCTGGACGGTCCGCTGTCCGCGGGCCTGCTTGGCCCAGCCGGAGAAGTCCCTGCCGTCGTACGCAAGGTCCAGCCGGACCCGTACGAAACCGTCCTGCACGTCGTCGCTCACGCGGAGATCCTCTCAAACACACGGGAACGGGCCCGCACCCCCGGAGGGGTACGGGCCCGCACACGGAACAGCCGGAAGAACGCTTACGCGTCCTTCGACTCCTCGGCGGCCTCGTCGGCCTTGGTCTCCTCGGCCTTGGGGGCCTCGTCGGCCTCCTTGACGGCGCGCTTGGTGGCGGCCTCGGCCTCGGCGACGGTCGCCTTCTTGGCGATCTCGCCCTCGACCAGCTCGATCACGGCCATCGGGGCGTTGTCGCCACGACGGTTGCCGATCTTGGTGATGCGGGTGTAGCCACCCGGGCGCTCCGCGTAGCGCGGGGCGATCTCGGTGAAGAGGGTGTGGACGATGCCCTTGTCGGTGATCGTCTGCAGCACCAGGCGACGGTTGTGGATGTCGCCCTTCTTCGCCTTGGTGATCAGGCGCTCGGCGACCGGACGCAGGCGGCGGGCCTTGGCCTCGGTCGTGGTGATGCGGCCGTGCTCGAAGAGGGACTTCGCCAGGTTGGCGAGCAGCAGACGCTCGTGAGCGGCGCTGCCACCGAGACGGGCACCCTTGGCGGGACGCGGCATGGTCTTTCTCCTTGTGATCTGCACCGGCCGTACGAGGTACCGGTGTCAGTGTCCGAGCGGGCGGTCGCCCGTCGGAGACCCGCGCTCCCGGGGGGCGCGGGGAACCGCACGGCCGGCCGGAGCCGGCCGGCGGCCGCAGTCGTTCCGATCCTCCGGGGGCGAGCCCCCGGGCGGATCAGTACTGCTCGGTCTCGACGAAGCCCGCGTCCGCGTCGTCGTCGGCGCCGAAGGCGTCGGCGGCGGCGGTCGGGTCGAATCCGGGCGGGCTGTCCTTGAGCGCCAGGCCCATGCCGGCCAGCTTCGCCTTGACCTCGTCGATCGACTTCGCACCGAAGTTGCGGATGTCGAGCAGGTCCGCCTCGGAGCGCGCCACGAGCTCACCCACGGAGTGGATGCCCTCGCGCTTGAGGCAGTTGTAGGAGCGGACCGTGAGCTCCAGCTCCTCGATCGGCAGCGCCAGGTCGGCGGCGAGGGCGGCGTCCGTGGGGGACGGGCCCATGTCGATGCCCTCGGCGTCGATGTTGAGCTCGCGCGCCAGACCGAACAGCTCGACCAGGGTCTTGCCGGCGGACGCCATGGCGTCGCGCGGGCGCATGGCCTGCTTGGTCTCGACGTCGACGATCAGCTTGTCGAAGTCGGTGCGCTGCTCGACACGGGTCGCCTCGACCTTGTACGTGACCTTGAGCACCGGCGAGTAGATGGAGTCGACCGGGATGCGGCCGATCTCCTGGCCCGCCTGCTTGTTCTGCACGGCGGAGACGTAGCCGCGACCGCGCTCGACGGTCAGCTCCATCTCCAGCTTGCCCTTGGCGTTCAGGGTGGCCAGGACGAGGTCGGGGTTGTGCACCTCGACACCGGCCGGGGGCGCGATGTCGGCGGCGGTGACCAGGCCCGGACCCTGCTTGCGCAGGTACATCACGACCGGCTCGTCGTGCTCCGAGGAGACGACCAGCTGCTTGATGTTCAGGATGAGGTCGGTGACGTCCTCCTTGACGCCCGGCACGGTGGTGAACTCGTGCAGGACGCCGTCGATGCGGATGCTGGTGACGGCGGCACCCGGGATCGAGGACAGGAGGGTACGGCGGAGGGAGTTGCCGAGGGTGTAGCCGAAGCCCGGCTCCAGCGGCTCGATCACGAACCGGGAGCGGAACTCGTCGACGACCTCTTCGGTCAGCGACGGACGCTGAGCGATAAGCATGTCTTTTCCTTCAGTCGTGGACGCCCACTATTTGACGCCCGACAGGTACTGCCAAGGGTACGGGCGGCACGTCCCCGCGAGGGGTCGTACCGCCCGGACTCTCAAGGACGCACGGGTGCGTCCGTCACGCGGCCGGCGTCAGACGCGGCGGCGCTTGGGGGGACGGCAGCCGTTGTGCGGCGTGGGGGTGACGTCCTGGATCGAGCCGACCTCGAGGCCGGTGGCCTGGAGGGAGCGGATCGCGGTCTCACGGCCGGAGCCGGGACCCTTGACGAAGACGTCGACCTTGCGCATGCCGTGCTCCTGCGCGCGGCGGGCGGCCGACTCGGCGGCCATCTGCGCGGCGAAGGGGGTGGACTTGCGCGAGCCCTTGAAGCCGACGTGGCCGGCGGAGGCCCAGGAGATCACGTTGCCCGAGGGGTCCGTGATCGAGACGATCGTGTTGTTGAACGTGCTCTTGATGTGCGCGTGGCCGTGAGCGACGTTCTTCTTTTCCTTGCGGCGCACCTTCTTGGCAGCGCCCTGACGACCCTTGGGGGGCATCTATATCTCCTACGGGAGGTGGTCGGTCCTACAGCGAAGACCGCTTGGTCGAGCGTCCGCTGAGGACTACTTCTTGCCCGGCTTCTTCTTGCCGGCGATGGCGCGACGCGGGCCCTTGCGGGTACGGGCGTTCGTGCTGGTGCGCTGACCGCGGACGGGCAGGCCACGACGGTGGCGGAGGCCCTGGTAGCAGCCGATCTCGACCTTGCGGCGGATGTCGGCGGCGATCTCACGGCGGAGGTCACCCTCGGTACGGAGGTTGGCGTCCACGTACTCGCGGATCTTGACGAGGTCTTCCTCGGCAAGGTCGCGGACACGGGTGGACGGGTTCACGCCGGTCGCGGCGAGAATCTCCTCGGACCGGGTGCGCCCGATGCCGAAGACGTAGGTGAGTGCGACCACCACACGCTTTTCGCGCGGGATGTCAACACCGGAAACGCGTGCCATTCAATGGCTCCTGTGTTCTCGGGGGTCTGCTGCAGAACCGTTCCCGGCTGCCGTACGAGGTACAGACCGGGTCCCCGGCCCCCGCCGGAGGTGCCGTCAGCCGTGGAACACGGCCCGACGGGCTCTGCGATGTACATGTGCTTGCGTCGCGCGAAGAACTGCGAAGTTGCAGGTCGGTCGGCGTGCGTCAGCCCTGGCGCTGCTTGTGGCGCAGGTTGTCGCAGATGACCATGACCCGGCCGTGACGGCGGATCACCTTGCACTTGTCGCAGATCTTCTTGACGCTCGGCTTGACCTTCATGGGATGTGAGGTTCTCCGGGTCAGTGCCACCACCCGCGCGCGGACGCGGGGTGCGGGCAAGATCTACTTGTACCGGTAGACGATCCGGCCACGCGTCAGGTCGTACGGGGAGAGCTCCACGACGACCCGGTCGTCCGGAAGGATACGGATGTAGTGCATCCGCATCTTGCCGGAGATGTGCGCGAGGACCTTGTGACCGTTCTGAAGTTCCACCTTGAACATGGCGTTCGGGAGGGACTCGATCACGGTGCCCTCGATCTCGATGGCACCTTGCTTCTTGGCCACGCTTCGCCTTTCGAATCGGCTACCTTGATCGACTTTCGCCCCCGCATGCGGACACACGGGTACACGAGAGCCGACGCATCAGTCTACGTCAGGAGCAAGCGAAAGACGAATCGGGAAGTCTGCCCACTCCGGGTGATCCTTACGCGAGCCACCGTGCGGCGGAAACTCCGCGCGGAGGGGGCCGCCGCGCGGGGACCGGACTACGCCAGCGGGTCCGGCGCCGCCGTGACGCCCAGCTCCGCCAGCTTCGCCTTCCCGCCGTCGACCGCCGTCAGGACCAGCGGGCCCTCCTCGGTCACCGCCACGCTGTGCTCCCAGTGCGAGGACCAGGTGCCGTCCGTCGTGACGACCGTCCAGTCGTCCTCCAGGACCTCCGTGCGCGGGGTGCCCAGGGAGACCATCGGCTCGATCGCCAGGCAGAGGCCGGGGACCAGCTTCGGGCCCTTGCCGCGCTTGCGGGAGACGTAGTTCAGCAGGTGCGGGTCCATGTGCATCTCGGTGCCGATGCCGTGGCCGCCGTAGTCCTCGATGATCCCGTACCGGCCGAGGCTGTGGTCGCCGACCGCCGGGCGCGGCTGCCGCTTGATGTAGGTCTCGATCGCCTTCGAGACGTCCACCAGGCGGTTGCCGGTCCTCATGGCCGCGATGCCGGCCCACATGGACTCCTCGGTCACCCGGGAGAGCTCGACCAGCTCGGGCGCGTGCCCGGTGCCCACGAAGGCGGTGTAGGCCGCGTCGCCGTGCCAGCCGTCCACGATCGCGCCGCAGTCGACCGAGATGACGTCGCCGTCCTTGAGGACGGTCTTGTCGTCCGGGATGCCGTGGACGACGACCTCGTTCACCGAGGTGCAGATCGTCGCGGGGAACCCGCCGTACCCGAGGAAGTTCGACTTCGCCCCGTGGTCGGCGATGACCTTGCGCGCGACCTCGTCCAGGTCCTTCGTCGTGGCGCCCGGCACGGCCGCCTCGCGGGTCGCCGCGTGAATGGCGGCGACGACCAGGCCCGCCTCGCGCATCTTCGCGATCTGCTCGGGGGTCTTGATCTGCACCATCGTGGCCGGGGCCTTTCCATCGAGTACGGGTGAACAGAACAACGATACGGCCGCGGCGCCCCGAGGGGCACCGCGGCCGTATCGGACGGAGCGGGGTTACTTCTTGAGCGCGGCCATCGCCTTGGCGGTGACCTCCTCCACCTTGCCGAGCGCCGAGATCGTCACGACCAGGCCCTGCGCCCGGTAGTAGTCGATGATCGGCTCGGTCTGCGTGTGGTAGACCTCCAGGCGCCGGCGGACGGTCTCCTCGGAGTCGTCGTCGCGCTGGTAGAGCTCGCCGCCGCAGACGTCGCAGACGCCCTCGGTCTTCGGCTCGTTGTACGTCACGTGGAAGACGTGCGCGCTGTCCTTGCGGCAGATGCGGCGGCCCGCGATCCGCTTCACGACCTCGTCCTCGGGGACCTCCAGGTCCAGGACCGCGTCCAGCTCCATGCCGCCGGCCTTCAGGACGGCGTCCAGCGCCTCGGCCTGGGCGACGTTCCGGGGGAAGCCGTCCAGGAGGAAGCCGTTGGCGGCGTCCGGCTGGTCCATCCGGTCCTTGGCCATCCCGATGGTCACCTCGTCGGGGACCAGGTCGCCGGCGTCCATGAACGCCTTGGCCCTGAGCCCCAGCTCCGTGCCCTGCGAGATGTTGGCACGGAACAGATCACCCGTGGAGATGTGCGGGATGTCCAGGTCCTTGGCGAGGAACGCAGCCTGCGTGCCCTTGCCCGCACCGGGCGGTCCGACGAGGACGATTCGCATCAGCGGAGGAACCCTTCGTAATTGCGCTGCTGGAGCTGGCTCTCGATCTGCTTCACGGTCTCCAGCCCCACACCCACGATGATGAGGATGCTCGTCCCGCCGAAGGGGAAGTTGGCATTGGCGCCGCCGAAGCCTGCCAACGCCATCGTCGGCACGAGAGCGATCAGACCCAAGTACAGCGAGCCCGGCCAAGTGATCCTGTTGAGCACGTAGCTCAGGTACTCGGCAGTAGGTCGACCGGCCCGGATACCCGGGATGAAGCCACCATACTTCTTCATGTTGTCGGCGACTTCCTCGGGGTTGAACGAGATCGCCACGTAGAAGAAGGCGAAGAACACGATCAGGAGGAAGTAGGTGGCGATGTAGTACGGGTGGTCACCCTTGACGAAGTGGGCTTCGATCCAGGTCTTCCAGCCCGCGGTGGAGTTGGAGAACTGGGCGACGAGGGCCGGGATGTAGAGCAGCGACGACGCGAAGATGACGGGAATCACACCCGCCTGGTTCACCTTCAGCGGGATGTACGTGGACGTACCGCCGTAGGAGCGCCGGCCGATCATGCGCTTCGCGTACTGGACCGGGATGCGGCGCTGGGCCTGCTCGACGAAGACCACGAGGGCCACCATCACGAAGCCGACCAGGATGACGACGCCGAACTCGATCCAGCCCTGGGCGAGCTTGCCGCTCTCCTTGATGGCCCACAGGGCACCCGGGAAGCCGGCGGCGATCGAGATGAACATCAGGATCGACATGCCGTTGCCGATGCCGCGGTCGGTGATCAGCTCACCGAGCCACATGACGAGCGCGGTGCCGGCCGTCATGGTGATCACCATCGTGGCGATGGTGAAGATCGACTGGTCGGGCACGACCTGGTCGGCGACGGCGCAGCCGCTGAAGAGCGCGCCGCTCTTGGCGGTCGCGACGAGACCGGTGCCCTGGAGGATGGCGAGGGCGATCGTCAGGTACCGGGTGTACTGCGTGATCTTGGCGGTACCGGACTGCCCCTCCTTCTTGAGGGCCTCGAGGCGCGGGATCACGACGGTCAGCAGCTGCAGGATGATGCTCGCCGTGATGTACGGCATGATGCCGAGCGCGAAGATGGTGATCTGCAGCAGCGCCCCGCCGCTGAACATGTTGACGAGGCCGAACAGGCTGCTGTTGCCCTCGCTGGCCTGCTTGACGCACTGCTGGACGGCCTCGTAGCTGACGCCGGGTACGGGGACGTGGGCCCCGAGGCGGTACAGCACGATGATGGCGAGCGTGAAGAGTAGCTTCTTGCGCAGGTCGGGCGTCTTGAACGCCCGGGCGAACGCGGTGAGCACGGTGCCTCCTGCGACCCCCGCGCAATGCGTCAAGGGTGACGGTCTTGAGGTTCGACGAATAGTTGGTTTCAGTCATCGACCCCGCGCGCACGCGGCACACGGAGTCCGGACAGTGCACGCCACCTTACCGGCGACCATGCCCCCCTAGGAACGACCAACCGGGGATGCCCCTTTTGAGAGGCATCCCCGGTCGGATGTTCAAGCCATCGAGCGGTCGTCTCAGACGAGCTCGGTGACGGTGCCGCCGGCGGCGGCGATCTTCTCCTTGGCGGAGCCGGAGACGGCGTCGACCGTCACCTGCAGCGCCACGGAGACCTCGCCCTGGCCAAGGACCTTGACGAGCTGGTTCTTGCGAACGGCACCCTTGGCGACCAGGTCGGCCACCGTGACCTCGCCACCCTGCGGGTAGAGCGCGGTGAGCTTGTCCAGGTTCACGACCTGGTACTCGGTGCGGAAGGGGTTCTTGAAGCCCTTCAGCTTCGGCAGACGCATGTGGAGGGGCATCTGCCCACCCTCGAAGCGCTGCGGAACCTGGTAGCGGGCCTTCGTGCCCTTCGTACCACGACCGGCCGTCTTACCCTTCGACGCCTCACCACGACCGACACGGGTCTTCGCGGTCTTGGCGCCGGGGGCGGGACGGAGGTTGTGGGCCTTCAGCGGGTTGTTCTCCGCCATGTCAGTCAACCTCCTCGACCGTCACGAGGTGGCGGACGGTGTGCACCATGCCGCGGAACTCGGGACGATCCTCCTTGACAACCACGTCGTTGACCTTCTTGAGGCCGAGCGAACGCAGGGTGTCGCGGTGGTTCTGCTTGCTGCCGATGTACGACTTCGTCTGCGTGACCTTGAGGCGAGCCATTACGCACCCGCCCCAGCACGCGCACGGAGCAGAGCCGCGGGGGCGACGTCCTCGAGGGGCAGACCGCGGCGGGCCGCGATCTCCTCGGGACGCTGCAGGCCCTTGAGGGCCGCCACGGTCGCGTGCACGATGTTGATCGCGTTGTCGGAGCCGAGCGACTTCGACAGGATGTCGTGAACGCCGGCGCACTCGAGCACGGCGCGCACCGGGCCACCGGCGATCACACCGGTACCGGGGGAAGCCGGCTTGAGCAGGACGACGCCCGCGGCCTTCTCGCCCTGGATCGGGTGAGGGATGGTGCCCTGGATGCGGGGAACCTTGAAGAAGTTCTTCTTGGCTTCCTCGACGCCCTTGGCGATGGCCGCGGGAACTTCCTTGGCCTTGCCGTAACCGACACCTACGGTGCCGTCACCGTCGCCCACCACGACCAGCGCGGTGAAGCTGAAGCGACGACCACCCTTGACAACCTTGGCGACGCGGTTGATCGCGACAACGCGCTCAACGTACGCGGTCTTCTCGGCGGCAGCGCCACCGTCGCGGCCCTTCCGGTCCCGCCGCTCGCCGCCACCGGCACCGCTTCCGCGGCGCTGGGGTCCAGCCATTTGGATTACCTCTCTCTGTTACGTCCGTTGGTCCCGGAACCGGGGCTCAGAACTTCAGCCCGGCTTCGCGGGCGGCGTCAGCCAGAGCGGCAATGCGCCCGGCGTACCTGTTGCCACCACGGTCGAACACGACAGCCTCGACGCCGGCGGCCTTGGCGCGCTCGGCGACCAGGGAACCGACCTGCTTGGCCTGCGCGGACTTGTCACCCTCGCCGCCGCGGATCGACGCGTCCAGGGTCGACGCCGACGCAAGGGTGTGACCCTTGAGGTCGTCGATGACCTGAGCGGTGATACCGCGGTTGGAACGCGTCACGACGAGGCGCGGACGCTCCGCCGTACCCGACACGTTCTTGCGGATGCGGATGTGGCGGCGCTTCTTGGCGGCGCCCTTGTAGGCGTCGCCCTTGGCGATCTTCACACCGTATGCCATGGCTTTACTTACCAGCCTTTCCGACCTTGCGGCGGATGACCTCGCCCGCGTACTTGACGCCCTTGGCCTTGTACGGGTCGGGCTTGCGCAGCTTGCGGATGTTGGCGGCGACCTCGCCGACCTTCTGCTTGTCGATGCCCTCGACCGAGAACTTGGTCGGCGACTCGACCTTGAACGAGATGCCCTCGGGCGCCTCGACCAGGATCGGGTGGCTGTAACCGAGCTGGAACTCCAGGTTGGAGCCCTTCGCGGCGACGCGGTAACCGACACCGCTGATCTCGAGCGCCTTGACGTAACCCTGGGTCACACCGGTGATCATGTTGGCCACCAGCGTGCGGGACAGGCCGTGGAGGGCCTTGTTCTGACGCTCGTCGTTCGGGCGGGTGACGTTGAGAACGCCGTCCTCGCCCTTAACGATCTCGATCGGCGCGGCGACGGTGTGGCTCAGGGTGCCCTTGGAACCCTTGACCGTGACCGTGCGGCCATCGATGGTGACGTCCACGCCGGCGGGAACCTGGATAGGCAGCTTGCCAATACGCGACATTAGCTATTCCTCCGTTCCCGACTACCAGACGTAGGCGAGGACTTCCCCACCTACGCCCTTCTTGCCTGCCTGCTGGCCGGTCAGGAGACCGTGGGACGTGGAGATGATCGCCACGCCCAGGCCGCCGAGGACCTTCGGCAGGTTGGTGGACTTCGCGTAAACCCGGAGACCGGGCTTCGAGATCCGCTTGATGCCCGCGATGGAGCGCTCACGGTTCGGACCGAACTTGAGCTCGAGGACGAGGTTCTTGCCGACCTCGGCGTCCTCGACCTTCCAGCCCGTGATGAAGCCCTCCTGCTGGAGGATTTCCGCGATGTGAGACTTGATCTTGCTGTGCGGCATCGTCACGGAGTCGTGGTATGCCGAGTTCGCGTTACGCAGACGAGTCAGCATGTCCGCGATCGGATCAGTCATGGTCATGAATTGGCCTTCGGCCTCTCTCGCCGGGGTTTCCAGTGCGCCATCCCTCTCCCCACACAGGGGCGGGACGGGTGCGGCGCGGGGACCTACGGCGTAGTAAGTCGTACGGGCGGCGGACGCCCAACCCCACAAGCCTAAGGCATGCGGGGGCGGGCCTCCGCCGACCCAATGCTTACCGAGAGACTCCGGTCATCCCAAGTGAGGGATTACCAGGAGCTCTTGGTCACGCCCGGCAGCTCGCCACGGTGAGCCATCTCACGAAGGCACACGCGGCACAGGCCGAACTTGCGGTACACGGAGTGGGGACGACCACAGCGCTGGCAGCGCGTGTAACCGCGCACGCCGAACTTGGGCTTGCGGGCAGCCTTCGCGATGAGAGCCTTCTTCGCCATCTCGCTTACGCCTCCTTGAAGGGGAAGCCGAGGTGACGCAGAAGGGCACGGCCCTCGTCGTCGTTGGTCGCCGTGGTCACCACGGTGATGTCCATACCCCGGACACGGTCGATCTTGTCCTGGTCGATCTCGTGGAACATGACCTGCTCCGTGAGACCGAAGGTGTAGTTGCCACGGCCGTCGAACTGCTTGGGGGACAGGCCGCGGAAGTCGCGGATGCGCGGGAGCGCCAGCGACAGGGTGCGGTCCAGGAACTCCCACATGCGGTCGCCACGGAGCGTGACGTGGGCGCCGATCGGCTGGCCCTCGCGGAGCTTGAACTGCGCGATGGACTTGCGCGCCTTGGTGACGGCCGGCTTCTGACCGGTGATCGTCGTGAGGTCGCGGATCGCGCCGTCGATCAGCTTCGAGTCACGGGCGGCGTCGCCGACACCCATGTTGACCACGATCTTGACGAGACCGGGGATCTGCATGACGTTCTCGTACGAGAACTCCTCACGCAGCTTGCCCGCGATCTCCTCGCGGTACTTCGTCTTGAGACGCGGAGTGGTGGTAGCCATCAGATGTCCTCACCCGTCCGCTTGGCAACGCGGATCTTGTTGCCCTCGTCGTCGAAGCGGTAACCGACACGCGTGACGACCTTCTTGCCGTCCTTCTCCACGACGAGCTGAACGTTGCTCACGTGGATCGGGGCCTCGGTCGTCACGATGCCGCCGGCCTGCGAGGGGCCGGCCTTGGTGTGCTTCTTGACCCGGTTGACACCCTCGACGAGGACGCGGTTCTCGCGGGGGAAGGCCGTGACGACCTTGCCCTGCTTGCCCTTGTCCTTACCGGTGATGACCTGGACCAGGTCGCCCTTCTTGATCTTCATGCTTACAGCACCTCCGGCGCGAGCGAGATGATCTTCATGAACTTCTTCTCGCGCAGCTCACGGCCGACCGGGCCGAAGATACGGGTGCCACGAGGGTCGCCGTCGTTCTTGAGAATGACAGCGGCGTTCTCGTCGAAGCGGATGTACGAGCCGTCCTGGCGGCGGCGCTCCTTGACGGTGCGAACGATGACCGCCTTGACGACGTCACCCTTCTTCACGTTGCCACCGGGGATCGCGTCCTTGACGGTGGCGACGATGACGTCACCGATGCCCGCGTAGCGGCGACCCGAGCCACCGAGAACACGGATGCAAAGGATCTCCTTGGCACCAGTGTTGTCGGCGACACGCAGTCGCGACTCCTGCTGGATCACGTCTATCTCCTGATTGTCTGCCGGTTCCCGGTGGAGAAGCACTCGTGACGAGCGCTTCTCCACCGAGCCTGGCGGAACTGAACCTAAGGGAAAGCCCCCTAGGTGATTACTTGGCCTTCTCGAGGATCTCGACGACGCGCCAGTGCTTCGTGGCGGACAGCTTCCGGGTCTCCATCAGGAGGACGCGGTCACCGATGCCGGCGGCGTTCTGCTCGTCGTGAGCCTTGAGCTTGTTCGTACGGCGGATGACCTTGCCGTACAGCGCGTGCTTGACGCGGTCCTCGACGGCGACGACGACGGTCTTGTCCATCTTGTCGCTGACGACCAGGCCCTCGCGGACCTTACGAGCGTTCCGCTCGTTCTTTTCAGTCACGTTGCTCTCGCTCATCAGGCGTTCTCCACCGTCTCGATGCCCAGCTCGCGCTCACGCATCAGGGTGTAGATCCGGGCGATGTCCTTACGGACGGACTTGAGCCGACCGTGGTTCTCGAGCTGGCCCGTCGCCGCCTGGAAGCGGAGGTTGAACAGCTCTTCCTTGGCCTCGCGGAGCTTGTTGAGAAGCTCCTCGTTGCCCAGCTCGCGCAGCTCGGACGCCTTGGTACCGGCCGACATCACAGCTCACCTGCCTCGCGCTTGACGATCTTGCACTTCATCGGCAGCTTGTGAGCCGCACGGGTCAGAGCCTCGCGCGCGATCTTCTCGTTCGGGTAGGACAGTTCGAACATCACCCGACCCGGCTTGACGTTCGCGATCCACCACTCGGGAGAACCCTTACCGGAACCCATGCGGGTCTCGGCGGGCTTCTTCGTGAGGGGGCGGTCCGGGTAGATGTTGATCCAGACCTTGCCGCCACGCTTGATGTGGCGGGTCATCGCGATACGGGCCGCCTCGATCTGGCGGTTGGTCACGTACGCCGGCGTGAGGGCCTGGATGCCGTACTCGCCGAACGCGACCTGCGTACCACCCTTGCTCATGCCAGAGCGCTTGGGGTGGTGCTGCTTGCGGTGCTTGACCCTACGGGGGATCAGCATGTCGGTCAGGCCTCCGTTCCGGTGCTCTCAGCCGGAGCGGCAGCGGCGGCGGGAGCGTCGGCCTTGGGGGCCTCGGCAGCCGGCGCGGACTGCTGCTGCGGCTTGCGGCCGCGGCCGCCACGCTCGCCACCGCGGCCACCACGGCCGGCCGGGCGGTCGCCAGCGCCGGCACCACGGGCCGGGCGGTTGCCCGCACGGGCCGCGGCGTTCTCGGCGCGGACCTCGGCGATGTTCTTGACGTCGCCCTTGTAGATCCAGACCTTCACGCCGATGCGGCCGAAGGTCGTCTTGGCCTCGAAGAAGCCGTAGTCGACGTTCGCGCGGAGCGTGTGCAGGGGCACGCGGCCCTCGCGGTAGAACTCCGAGCGGGACATCTCGGCGCCGCCGAGGCGACCGCCGCACTGGATCTTGATGCCCTTGGCGCCGGCCTTCATCGTGCCCTGCATGCTCTTGCGCATGGCACGACGGAAGGAGACGCGGGAGGAGAGCTGCTCGGCGACGGCCTGGGCGACCAGCTGGGCGTCCATCTCGGGGTTCTTGACCTCGAGGATGTTCAGCTGGACCTGCTTGCCCGTGAGCTTCTCGAGGTCGCCGCGGATGCGGTCGGCCTCGGCGCCGCGGCGGCCGATGACGATGCCGGGACGCGCGGTGTGGATGTCCACACGCACACGGTCACGGGTGCGCTCGATCTCCACCTTCGAGATGCCGGCGCGCTCCATGCCGGACGTCATCATCCTGCGGATGGCGACGTCTTCCTTGACGTAGTCCTTGTACAGCTTGTCGGCGTACCAGCGGGACTTGAAGTCCGTGGTGATGCCGAGCCGGAACCCATGCGGGTTAACCTTCTGGCCCATTACCGGGTTCCTTCCTTGCTGCTGACGACCACGGTGATGTGGCTGGTCCGCTTACGGATCCGGTAGGCACGGCCCTGAGCACGCGGACGGAACCGCTTCAGGGTCGGGCCCTCATCCACGTACGCCTCGCTGATGACCAGCGAAGAGGCGTCGGTGTGGTCGTAGTTGTGTGCAGCGTTGGCGATGGCGCTGTCCAGCACCTTGCCAACCGGCACGCTCGCGGCCTGCGGGGCGAAACGCAGGACCGCCTGAGCCTCCGTGGCGTCCATGCCACGGATAAGGTCCACCACGCGGCGGGCCTTCATGGGCGTGACGCGGATGTACCGCGCCTGGGCCCTGGCTTCCATGGTTGTCCTTCCAGTGTCTGTCATGGTCATTCCACCCCGCTACTAGCGGCGCTTCGACTTCCGGTCGTCCTTCACGTGACCCCGGAAGGTGCGCGTCGGCGAGAACTCGCCGAGCTTGTGGCCGACCATCGACTCGGTGACAAACACCGGAATGTGGGTCTTGCCGTTGTGCACCGCGATCGTGTGGCCGAGCATGGCCGGGATGATCATCGAGCGACGGGACCAGGTCTTGATGACGTTCTTGGTACCGGCTTCGTTCTGGGCGTCCACCTTCTTGACGAGGTGGCCGTCGACGAAGGGTCCCTTCTTGAGACTGCGCGGCATCTAAACCCGCTCCTAGCGCTTCTTGTTCGTCTTGCGGCGGCGGACGATGTACTTGTTCGAAGCCTTCTTCGGCGAACGAGTACGACCCTCCTTCTGACCCCACGGGGAGACCGGGTGGCGACCACCGGAGGTCTTGCCCTCACCACCACCGTGCGGGTGGTCGACCGGGTTCATCGCCACACCGCGGACGGTCGGGCGAACACCCAGCCAGCGCTTGCGTCCGGCCTTGCCCCAGTTGATGTTCGACTGCTCGGCGTTGCCGACCTCGCCGATGGTGGCGCGGCAGCGGGCGTCGACCAGACGGATCTCACCGGACGGCATGCGGAGGTGGGCCATGGTGCCCTCCTTCGCCAGCAGCTGCACGGAGGCACCGGCCGAGCGGGCGAACTTGGCGCCGCCACCGGGACGGAGCTCGATCGCGTGGATCGTGGTACCGACCGGGATGTTGCGGAGCGCCAGGTTGTTGCCGGGCTTGATGTCCGCGCCGGGGCCGTTCTCGACGCGGTCACCCTGCGTCAGACCCTTGGGGGCGATGATGTAGCGCTTCTCGCCGTCCACGTAGTGGAGCAGCGCGATGCGCGCGGTGCGGTTGGGGTCGTACTCGATGTGAGCGACCTTGGCCGGCACGCCGTCCTTGTCGTGACGACGGAAGTCGATCACGCGGTAGGCGCGCTTGTGGCCACCGCCCTGGTGACGGACGGTCACACGACCGGTGTTGTTACGGCCGCCCTTGCTGTGCAGGGGGCGGACCAGCGACTTCTCCGGCGTGGACCGCGTGATCTCGACGAAGTCGGCTACGGAGGAGCCACGGCGGCCCGGCGTAGTCGGCTTGTACTTGCGGATACCCATTTCTCAGTCCTCGTCCGATATCGGACGACTCGACCGCCGTCAGGCGGTCGGGCCGCCGAAGATGTCGATTCGGTTGCCCTCAGCAAGGGTCACGATGGCGCGCTTGGTGTCCTTGCGCTTGCCGAAACCGGCCTTGGTCCGCTTGCGCTTGCCCTGGCGGTTGATCGTGTTGACCCCGGTGACCTTGACCGAGAAGACCGCCTCGACGGCCTGCTTGATCTGGGTCTTGTTGGAGCCGGGCGCGACGATGAACGTGTACTTGTTCTCGTCGAGCAGGGCGTAGCTCTTCTCCGAGACGACCGGCTTGACGAGGATGTCACGCGGGTCCGAGAAGGTCTTGCTGGTGACGACGGCCTCGCTCATCAGGCGTCGCTCCCTTCGGTCTCAGCGGTCTGGGGGCCAGACACGAAGGACTCGAGGGCGGCCTTGGTGAAGACCACGTCGTCGGAGACGATCACGTCGTACGTGTTGAGCTGGCCCGGCTCCAGGATGTGCACCTGGGGCAGGTTACGAGCGGACAGCCACGCGGCCTCGTCGGAGCGCTCGGCGACCAGGAGCAGGTTCTTGCGCTCCGAGATCTTGCCGAACAGCGTCTTGGCGGCCTTGGTGGAGATCTCACCCTCGACCACGCCGGTGACGACGTGGATGCGGGAGTGGTTCGCCCGGTCCGAGAGGGCACCGCGGAGAGCGGCGGCCTTCATCTTCTTCGGGGTCCGCTGCGAGTAGTCACGCGGCACGGGACCGTGCACGACGCCACCACCGGCGAACTGCGGGGCGCGGGTCGAACCCTGACGGGCGCGGCCGGTGCCCTTCTGGCGGTAAGGCTTCTTGCCACCACCGCGGACTTCGCCACGGGTCTTGGTCTTGTGCGTGCCCTGACGGGCCGCGGCCAGCTGCGCGACGACGACCTGGTGGATCAGCGGAACGCTGACCTTCGCGCCGAAGATCTCCTCGGGGAGGTCGACGGTCCCGGCCTTGTCGCCCGCCGGCGAAAGGATGTCAATGGTGCTCATCGGTTCCTCAAACCCCCTTGGCCGCGGTGCGGACCAGGACGAGGCCACCGTTCGGGCCGGGGACGGCGCCCTTGATGAGCAGCAGACCCTTCTCGGCGTCAACGGCGTGGACGGTCAGGTTCTGGGTGGTCACACGCTCGTTGCCCATGCGACCGGCCATGCGCATGCCCTTGAAGACACGGCCCGGGGTGGCGCAGCCACCGATGGAACCGGGCTTGCGGTGCACGCGGTGGGCACCGTGCGACGCCTTGCCACCACGGAAGTTGTGGCGCTTCATGACACCGGCGAAGCCCTTGCCCTTGCTCTTGCCGGTGACGTCGACCTTCACGCCGGCCTCGAAGAGCTCGGCGGTGATCTCCTGGCCGAGCGTGTACTCGGAGGCGTCGGCGGTGCGGAGCTCCACCAGGTGGCGGCGCGGGGTGACGTCGGCCTTGGCGAAGTGGCCCTTGAGGGGCTTGTTCACCTTGCGCGGGTCGATCTCGCCGAAGGCGATCTGGACCGACTCGTAGCCGTCGGTGTCGTTCGTACGCACCTGGGTCACGACATTCGGGCCGGCCTTGACGACGGTCACCGGGACGACCCGGTTGTTCTCGTCCCAGACCTGCGTCATGCCGAGCTTCTCGCCCAGGATGCCCTTGATGTTCTTAGCCATCTCGCGCGTCACCTCAGAGCTTGATCTCGATGTCGACGCCCGCCGGCAGGTCGAGGCGCATGAGCGAGTCGACCGTCTTCGGCGTGGGGTCGAGGATGTCGATGAGGCGCTTGTGCGTGCGCATCTCGAAGTGCTCGCGCGAGTCCTTGTACTTGTGCGGCGACTTGATGACGCAGTACACGTTCTTCTCAGTGGGCAGCGGCACCGGGCCCGCGACCGACGCACCAGTGCGCGTCACCGTCTCGACGATCTTCTTCGCCGAGGAGTCGATGACCTCGTGGTCGTAGGCCTTGAGCCGGATGCGGATCTTCTGTCCCGCCATGGCTACTCAGTAGTCCTTTGTCTCGTAAACGCTCTGGAACCCGGTCGGTCGTGCTTCCGGAGAACCGCCGCCTCCTCCGACCCACGCGGTCGGGCGTGTCGCACTCCCTCTACGCAGAAGTCCCAGGGACTTCCCAACCAAGGGGGCACGGTCGCCATGACCGCCGATCGGGGGCTGCCGCACTGTCTCCACCGGCCCACCGGGTGCCTGGCCGGCACCCCGCTGACGCTTCCCAGAAGATTCCCGTACGTCCGCCCCTGAGAAGGAGCGACGAGTACTGTGGGACTCGCTTCCGGTCCCCCCGACGGGAGGCGCGCAGCATCGGCACTCAACCGAGCAACCCCGACAGTCTGCCACACACGGGCATCCGGCCGCCAATCGGGGTCGAAGACTGTACCCCACGTCACGTACGCCCATGCGCCGGGGCGCATACGCAGGGTGTGCGCGCGGCGCTCAGGCGCCCCTCTCCCCCGGTCCCGCCAGGCGCCGGGCCCGCTCCGTCAGGTAGCGCCGTTCGGGGGCACCGGCCGTGCGGCGGGCCGCCTCGCGGTAGGCGGTGGCGGCGCCCCCGTCGTCGCCGAGCAGTTCGAGGAGGTGCGCCCGCGCGGCGAGGAGGCGGTGGTGCCGGGCGAGCCGCTTGTCCGCCGCCAGCCCGTCCAGGAGTTCGAGGCCGGCTCCGGGGCCGTGGACCATCGCGACGGCGACCGCGCGGTTGAGCGTGACCATCGGGTTCGGCGCGATCCGCTCCAGGAGGTCGTACAGGGCGAGGATCTGCGGCCAGTCCGTCTCTCCGGCGGACCCCGCCTCGTCGTGCACGGCCGCGATCGCCGCCTGGAGCTGGTACGGACCGACCCGCCCCTTCGGCAGGGTGCGGCCGAGCAGCTCCACCCCCTCCGCGACCAGCCGGCCGTCCCAGCGCGTCCGGTCCTGTTCCGTGAGCGGCACCAGCTCCCCGGCCGGCCCCGTGCGGGCCGGACGGCGGGCGTCGGTGAGCAGCATGAGGGCGAGCAGTCCCGCCGTCTCGGTGTCGTCGGGGACGAGCCGGTGCAGCAGCCGGGCGAGCCGGATCGCCTCCGTGGACAGCGCGGGCGCGGTGAGCGCGTCGCCGCCGCTGGTCGTGTAGCCCTCGTTGAAGATCAGGTACAGCACGTGCCGCACCTCGGCGAGGCGGGCCGCGCCCTCCTCGCCCCCCGGCGGGTTCAGCGGCCAACCCCCTTCCCTGATCGCCTGTTTGGCCCGGCTGATCCGCTGCGCCATGGTCGCCTCGGGGACCAGGAAGGCGGCGGCGATCTGCGCGGTGGTGAGACCGCCGACGGCGCGCAGGGTGAGCGCGATCCGGCTGGGCGGCGACAGCTCGGGGCGACAGCAGAGGAAGAGCAGCGCCAGGGAGTCGTCCCGGTCCGTGCCGGGGTCCTCGTCCGCCGCGCGCGCCAGGAGCTCGGAGTCCGGGGTGGCGAGCGCGACGGCGTCCTCGCGGCGCCTGCGCGCGGCCTCGCCGCGCACCAGGTCCACGTACCGGCGGTGGGCGACGGTCAGCAGCCAGCCGTACGCGTTGCCGGGCACGCCCTCCCCGGGCCACTGGCGGGCGGCGGCGATCAGGGCCTCCTGGAGGGCGTCCTCGCAGAGGTCGAAGTCGCCGTGCCGCCGGACGAGCGCGCCGAGGACCCGCGGCGCGTGCTCGCGCAGCAGGTCCTCGACGCCGTTCCGGTCGCTCACACGTCCGCCGCGGACTCGTGCAGGACCGGCCACAGCTCGACGGGCTCGACGTCCGCGAAGGGCATGTCGGCGGCGATCTCCTGCGCCCGCTCCTGGCTGTCGCAGTCCAGGAGGTAGAAGCTGGCCAGGTACTCCTTGGTCTCCAGGTACGGGCCGTCGGTGACGGCCGGCACCCCGTCCTCGCGCCGCACGAGCCGGGCGGCGGCCGCGTCGGCCAGTCCGTACGCGCCGATCAGCTCGCCGCTCTCCCGGTACTTGCGGTTGAAGGCGTCCTGCCGGGCGATCGCCTCGGGCCACGCCTCGGCGGGGAAGGCGTCCCACTTGGCCTGGTTGCCGTAGATCATCGCGACGTACTTCATTCCGGGTGTCCTCCCCGTTCCCGCGCGCCCCTCCGGCGCGCTGTCACCCTACGGTCGGAGCCGTCCGGACGGTCTCTACGTCCCCGGGAAGATCTTCCGGAAAATCTTCCCGGGGACGTACGGGCGCGGGCGGGCGGAGGCGCGGGAACGGGAACGGGGACGTACGGACGCCGTGGCCGGGCGGGGCGGCCCGGCCGCTGCTCAGATGACGCCCTGCGCCAGCATCGCCCCGGCGACCCGCTCGAACCCGGCGATGTTGGCCCCGGTGACGTAGTCGCCCGGAGCCCCGTAGCGCTCGGCCGTCTCGTGGCAGGCCGTGTGGATCGAGGTCATGATCCCCGCCAGCTCCTCCTCCACCCGGGCCGCGCTCCAGGTCGTACGGGAGTGGTTCTGCGCCATCTCCAGGGCGCTGACGGCGACGCCGCCCGCGTTGGCGGCCTTGCCCGGACCGAAGGCGACGCCGGCCCGCTGGAACAGGTGGACCGCCTCCGCCGTCGTGGGCATGTTGGCGCCCTCGGCGACGGCCTTCACGCCGTTGCGGATCAGGGCCGCCGCGTCGTTCTCGTCCAGCTCGTTCTGGGTCGCGGACGGCAGGGCCACGTCGGCGGGGACCTCCCAGACCCGGCCGCCGGGCACGAAGCGCGCGGAGGCGCCCCGGCGCTCGGCGTAGTCCGCCACCCGGCCGCGCTCGACCTCCTTGACGTGCTGGAGCAGCGCGAGGTCGATGCCCTTGTCGTCGTACACGTAACCGCCGGAGTCGGAGCAGGTCAGCGGGTTGGCACCGAGGGCGATCAGCTTCTCGATCGTGTACAGGGCCACGTTGCCGGAGCCGGAGACGACGGCCGTCCGGCCCTCCAGGCCCTCGCCGCGCTCGCGGAGCATCGCCTCGGCGAAGAGGACGCTGCCGTAGCCGGTGGCCTCCGGGCGGATCGCGGAGCCGCCCCAGCCGCTGCCCTTGCCGGTGAGGACGCCGGCCTCCCAGCGGTTGGTGATCCGCCGGTACTGGCCGAACAGGTAGCCGATCTCCCGGCCGCCGACGCCGATGTCACCGGCCGGTACGTCGGTGTGCTCACCGAGGTGCCGGTACAGCTCGGTCATGAACGACTGGCAGAACCGCATGACCTCGGCGTCGCTGCGGCCGTGCGGGTCGAAGTCGCTGCCGCCCTTGCCGCCGCCGATGCCGAGCCCGGTCAGGGCGTTCTTGAAGATCTGCTCGAAACCGAGGAACTTGACGATCCCGAGGTTCACCGACGGGTGGAAGCGCAGACCGCCCTTGTACGGGCCGAGGGCGCTGTTGAACTCGACGCGGAAGCCCCGGTTGACCCGCGTACGGCCCTGGTCGTCCTGCCACGGCACCCGGAAGATGATCTGCCGCTCGGGCTCGACCAGCCGCTCCAGGAGTCCGGGCTCGGCGAACTCCGGACGGGCCGCGAGCACGGGGGCGAGGCTGTCGAGCACCTCGTGGACGGCCTGGTGGAACTCGGGCTGCGCCGGGTTGCGGTGCTCGATCTCGGTGCGGAGGGCGTCGAGAGCGGCCCGGGCGGTCTTCGGGTCGGGTCGGTTCGGCACGTGGAACCCCCTTCTGGCACGGCATGCGCCGGCGGAGAAACCGGTGGGAGCGCTCGGCGCCGTTGCCGCGCGCGGGAGGGAGGGACGGCCGGCCGGAACTCCCTCGTTCCGCCGCCGTCGTCCTCACTGTTGCATCCATGTGATCGTGAGCACCAGTGAGCGGACTCCGGGTTCCGTCATCCGAGACGTCCGTCAACCGTGCCGTACGGACACAACCCCTTCGCGCGCACATCCGTCTTCCAGGGGACCGATGAGTGAAGGGCCCCGCAGTGCAGCACACCACCCCCCGTCGCAGGACGGTCCTCGCCGGCGCCCTCGCCGTCGCCGTCGCCCCGGCCGTCGCCGGATGCTCCGTACCGGAGCCGCGCCGGACCGGACCGACCGCCGATCCGGCGCCGGGGAAACCGGTCGCCCCGACGCCGCCCCACCGGGCGCTCCTGATGCAGTTCGCCGCGCACCCGGACGACGACCTGTACTTCATGAACCCGGACTCGCAGCGGCTGATCGACGCGGGGGTCCCGCTCGTCTCCGTGTACGTGACCGCCGGCGAGCACAACGGCCGGAACCGGATCGCCGGAATGCCCGAGGCCCGCCCGGACCGGGCGGCCTACTCCGCCGCCCGCCACCAGGGGCTGCGCCAGTCGTACGCCGTGGCCCTCGGCCTGCCGGTGTTCACGCCGTGGCGGCGGGGGGTCCTGACGCTCCCGGGAGGCCGGCGGGCCGAGATCGACACGCTCACGCACGGCACCCGCCGGATCGAGCTGGTCTTCCTCAACCTGCCGATGCACGCCCCCCGCCGGTACATGGCGCTGCCCGCGCTCTGGAAGGACCGCTCCCTGGAGGTGCGGACCCACCTGTCGGCGGACTCGCCCCTCACCCGCCCGGACACCTACGACTACGACGGCCTGGTCGAGGTCCTGGCCGGACTGCTCGCCCGCTACCGGCCCACCGTGGTGCACACCCTGGACCCGGACCCCGACATCCAGCACGGCACCGACGCCGCACGGCGGAACGACGCCGAGCAGCCGGGCTACGAGGACCACGGGGACCACACGGCGGTCGCCTGCTTCACCTGGGCCGCGCTGTGCCGCCGCGTCGCGGACGCGGTGCGGGACGGCGAGCCGGTGCCGGCCTTCACCACGACCGCCTTCCGGGGCTATTACAACCGGCACTGGCCCAAGAACCTCCCGCCGGGAGTCCTGAAGGAGAAGGCCGCCCGGCTCGTCCCGTACGGCGGGAACCCGTCCTGGCGGTGCGGGAACCCCTCGGGCTGCGGCGACTACGGGGTCGGCGGCACCCGGCCGCTCACCAACCGCAAGGGCTGGGTCCGCTCCACCCACCACCGCTGGCCCGGTGCCCGCCCGGTGCTCGCCGAGGAGCCGGACGGACGGCTCACGGTCTACGGGGTCCTGGGCCTGCGCGCGGTCCGCCGGCGCGAGACCGCCCCCGGCGGCGCCTGGGGCGAGCCGGAGGACCTGGGCGGCGGCCCGCTCGCCCCGGCGCTCGGCTCGGCCCTACTCGACGACGGCAGGACGCTGCTCTTCGGGGTGCGGTTCGCCGCGCTCGACGGGCACGGCGGGGCCAACCGGCGCGAGGTGGTGCTCCTGGAGCAGCGCTCCCCCGGCGGTCCGTTCCTCGCCTGGCGGGGCCTGGGGAACCCGGAGCGCACGGGCGACCGGGGGCGCAGAATCGGTTCTCCGGTGGCGGTCGCGGCCCCCGACGGCCGGGTCCACCTCTTCGTGCGGAACGCGGACAAGCGCGTCTCGACCAGGGTGCGGGCGGCGGACGGGACCTGGGGCCCCTGGCGGACCCTCCCCGGGGACGCGGAGGTCCAGGACGGGCTGGCCGTCTCGGTGGACGGGGCGGGCCGGACGCACCTCTACGCGGCGGGCCGGGAGTCCGTACGGCACTGGGTGGACGGGACGGAGCGGACGGAACGGCTGCCGCTCTCCGGCTCCACCGTGGCGAGCGCGAACGGCGCGCTCTACCACCGGCCCCCGGCGTCCGGGAAGCTGCTCGGCCCGCGCGGCGACACCGGCCTCGACGGGTACGGGGGCGTGGTCGCCGCGCACTCGGCGGCGCTCGGGACCGTCCTGCTCGGCACGGACCCGCGCGGCCGGGCGACGGTGCGGGCCGGCGGACGCAGGCGTACCCGTACGTCCGGCGGTCCCGTGGTCTCGGCCGCCCTGCACCTGGGCGCGCGGGGAGCGACCGTGGTGGGCGCGGGCGCGGACGGACGGCTGTGGAGCTGGCGGCCGTAGGCCGTGTCCGGAAGGTCCCGCCCGGGCCGCGCCGTCCGGCGGAACGCGAGAAAGGCCCCGCACCTCTCGGTGCGGGGCCTTCCCCTTGTCACTCAGCGGCTCCTGCGAGCCACCAGGTCAGTGCGAGATCAGGCGTTGATCTTGACGACCTGGCCGGCGCCGACGGTCCGGCCACCCTCACGGATGGCGAACTTGAGGCCCTCCTCCATGGCGACGGGCTGGATCAGCTCGACGGACATGGAGGTGTTGTCGCCCGGCATGACCATCTCGGTGCCCTCGGGGAGGGTCACGACGCCGGTCACGTCCGTGGTACGGAAGTAGAACTGCGGGCGGTAGTTGTTGAAGAACGGGGTGTGACGGCCACCCTCGTCCTTCGACAGGATGTAGGCCTGGGCCTCGAAGCTGGTGTGCGGCGTGACCGAACCCGGCTTGATGATGACCTGGCCGCGCTCGACGTCCTCGCGCTTGATGCCACGGAGGAGCAGACCGACGTTCTCACCGGCCTGGCCCTCGTCGAGCAGCTTGCGGAACATCTCGATGCCGGTGACCGTGGTGGTGGTCTTCTCGGTCTTGATGCCGATGATGTCGACGGTCTCGTTGACCTTGAGGACACCGCGCTCGATACGACCGGTGACGACGGTGCCACGACCGGTGATCGTGAAGACGTCCTCGATCGGCATCAGGAACGGCTTGTCGACGTCACGCTCGGGCTGCGGGATGGACTCGTCGACGGCCTTCATCAGACCGAGGAGCTTGTCCGCCCACTCCTTGTCGCCCTCGAGGGCCTTGAGCGCCGAGACACGGACGACCGGCAGGTCGTCGCCCGGGAACTCGTACTCGGAGAGGAGCTCACGAACCTCGAGCTCGACGAGCTCCAGGATCTCCTCGTCGTCCACCATGTCGGCCTTGTTCAGGGCGACGACGATGTAGGGAACGCCGACCTGGCGGGCCAGGAGCACGTGCTCCTTGGTCTGCGGCATCGGGCCGTCGGTGGCGGCGACCACGAGGATGGCGCCGTCCATCTGCGCCGCACCCGTGATCATGTTCTTGATGTAGTCCGCGTGACCGGGGCAGTCGACGTGGGCGTAGTGACGCGACTCGGTCTGGTACTCGACGTGCGCGATCGAGATGGTGATACCGCGCTGGCGCTCCTCGGGAGCCTTGTCGATCTGGTCGAAGGCCGAGGCCTCGTTCAGGTCCGGGTACGCGTCGTGCAGCACCTTGGTAATGGCGGCCGTGAGGGTCGTCTTACCGTGGTCGATGTGACCGATGGTGCCGATGTTGACGTGCGGCTTAGTCCGCTCGAACTTCGCCTTCGCCACGGGGGTCCTCCTGGAGAGTGGTTCTGTACGCCTTGCTCATCGGCGCCAGGTGATCTTTGCTGGGATGCCGTCCGCCGGGGCCCGGTTCCTCGGGTTTCGGGGGCCGAGCCCCGGCGTTCGGTGTCAAGCCTAAAGCGTGAACTCGGGAGAGTTACTCGCCCTTGGCCTTCGCGATGATCTCCTCGGCGACGTTCCGGGGAACCTCGGCGTAGGAGTCGAACTGCATCGAGTAGCTTGCGCGACCCGAGGTCTTGCTGCGGAGGTCTCCGACGTAGCCGAACATCTCCGAGAGGGGCACGAGGCCCCGCACGACGCGAGCGCCGCTGCGCTCCTCCATGGCCTGGATCTGGCCACGGCGGGAGTTGATGTCACCGATGACCTCGCCCATGTAGTCCTCGGGCGTGGTGACCTCGACGGACATCATGGGTTCGAGGATGACCGGCGAAGCCTTCCGCGCGGCCTCCTTGAAGGCCTGCGAACCGGCGATCTTGAACGCGAGCTCGGAGGAGTCGACCTCGTGGTAGCCACCGTCGAGAAGGATGACGCGAACGCCGGTCATCTCGTAGCCGGCCAGGATGCCGAACTGCATGGCCTCCTGCGCACCCGCGTCGACCGAAGGGATGTACTCCTTCGGGATGCGGCCACCGGTGACCTTGTTCACGAACTCGTAGGAGGCGTCGCCACCCTCGATGGGCTCGATCGCGATCTGCACCTTGGCGAACTGACCGGTACCACCGGTCTGCTTCTTGTGGGTGTAGTCCACGCGCTCGACGGCCTTGCGGATCGTCTCGCGGTACGCGACCTGCGGCTTGCCGACGTTCGCCTCGACCTTGAACTCGCGCCGCATGCGGTCGACGAGGATGTCGAGGTGGAGCTCGCCCATGCCACCGATGATGGTCTGGCCGGTCTCCTCGTCCGAGTGGACCTGGAAGGAGGGGTCCTCCTCCGCGAGACGCTGGATGGCGACACCCAGCTTCTCCTGGTCACCCTTGGACTTGGGCTCGATGGCGACCTGGATGACCGGCGCCGGGAAGTCCATGGACTCCAGGACGACCGGGTTCTTGTCGTCGCACAGCGTCTCACCGGTGGTGGTCTGCTTGAGGCCCATGACGGCGACGATGTCGCCGGCGCCCACCGAGTCGATCTCCTCACGCTTGTTCGCGTGCATGCGGTAGATCTTGCCGATGCGCTCCTTCTTGCCCTTGACGGAGTTCAGCACCGCGGTGCCGGCCTCCAGGCGACCGGAGTAGATCCGGACGAAGGTGAGCTTGCCGAGGTGCGGGTCGCTCGCGATCTTGAACGCGAGGGCCGACAGCGGCTCGTCGTCGGACGGCTTGCGCCGGACGACGACCTCGGGGTCCTTGACGTCCTGGCCCTCGATGGCCTCGACGTCCAGGGGCGACGGCAGGTAGCGGACGACCGCGTCGAGCAGGGGCTGGACGCCCTTGTTCTTGAACGCGGTGCCACAGAACACGGGGGTGACCGTGGTCTCGCCGCCCTTGCCGGAGGCGATGGTGATGCGACGGACCGCGGCGTACAGCTGCTCCTCGGTGGGCTCGACGCCCTCGAGGAAGAGCTCCATGATCTCTTCGTCGTTCTCCGCGACGGTCTCGACCAGCTTGCCGCGGTACTCCTCGGCCAGCTCGGTGTGCGAGGCCGGGATGTCGACGATGTCGTACATCTCACCCTTGCTGGCCTCGGCGGACCAGACGAGGGCCTTCATGCGGACGAGGTCGACGACGCCCTGGAAGTCGGCCTCGGCACCGATCGGGAGCTGCATGACGATCGGGGTGGCGCCGAGGCGGTCCACGATCATGTCGACGCAGCGCAGGAAGTCGGCACCGGTGCGGTCGAGCTTGTTGACGAAGCAGATGCGCGGAACGCCGTAGCGGTCCGCCTGACGCCAGACGGTCTCGGACTGCGGCTCGACGCCGGCCACGCCGTCGAACACGGTGACAGCACCGTCGAGCACGCGCAGCGAACGCTCCACCTCGACGGTGAAGTCGACGTGGCCGGGCGTGTCGATGATGTTGATCGTGTGATCGACGTTCTCGAGCGACCAGTGGCAGGTCGTCGCGGCGGACGTGATCGTGATGCCGCGCTCCTGCTCCTGCTCCATCCAGTCCATCGTGGCAGCGCCGTCGTGGACTTCACCGATCTTGTACGAGACACCGGTGTAGAACAGGATCCGCTCGGTGGTGGTCGTCTTGCCCGCGTCGATGTGAGCCATGATGCCGATGTTGCGCACCTTGGCAAGGTCAAGCGAAGTGGTAGCCATATCGGCTCAGTCTTCTCTCGGTCTCGATGTGGGTTGCGACTACCAGCGGTAGTGCGCGAAGGCCTTGTTGGACTCGGCCATCTTGTGCGTGTCCTCACGCTTCTTGACCGCAGCGCCGAGGCCGTTCGAGGCGTCGAGCAGCTCGTTCATGAGGCGCTCGGTCATGGTCTTCTCGCGACGGGCGCGGGAGTAACCGACGAGCCAGCGGAGGGCGAGCGTGGACGCGCGGCCCGGCTTGACCTCGATCGGCACCTGGTAGGTGGCGCCACCGACACGGCGGGACTTGACCTCGAGGGCCGGCTTGACGTTCTCGAGAGCGCGCTTCAGCGTGATGACCGGGTCCTGGCCGGTCTTCTCGCGAAGACCCTCCATGGCGCCGTACACGATGCGCTCGGCGGTGGAACGCTTGCCGTCCAGCAGGATCTTGTTGATCAGCGAGGTGACAAGAGGAGAGCTGTAGACCGGGTCGATGATGACCGGGCGCTTCGGGGCGGGGCCCTTACGAGGCATTCTTACTTCTCCTTCTTGGCGCCGTAGCGGCTGCGAGCCTGCTTACGGTTCTTGACGCCCTGCGTGTCGAGGGAACCGCGGATGATCTTGTAACGAACACCCGGCAGGTCCTTCACACGGCCACCGCGCACGAGCACGATGGAGTGCTCCTGCAGGTTGTGACCCTCACCCGGGATGTAGGCCGTGACCTCGATGCCGGAGGTCAGACGCACACGCGCGACCTTACGGAGGGCCGAGTTCGGCTTCTTCGGGGTGGTCGTGAACACACGCGTGCAGACGCCGCGGCGCTGAGGGGAACCCTCGAGTGCGGGCGTCTTGTTCTTCTCGACCTTGTCCTGCCGGCCCTTCCGGACCAGCTGCTGGATCGTAGGCACTACTTCTCCGGTTTCTGTGTGCCGTCGGTAAAACTAACCTGGAACAGTCACCGACCCACGCGGTCGGGTGTGTCGAATCGCGCGGACCCCCGCCAACGGCGGAAAAAGCGCGGACCACGGTGGCCGGTATATGACTCGCGGTGCGGCTGAGGACACGCACACGAGCCCAGGCACACCCCAGGCACAAGGCTTGAGCGTACCTATCGCACGGACTCCGGTCAAAACAAATGCGACGCACCCGGTCGGCGGCCGTGCGCGGGCACGGACGGCGCCGGACGGGCGGCCGCCCGCGCGGACCGGACGGAGGCGGCGCGCCCGTGCTCCGCCGGGGCGCGTGCCGAGAGCCCCGCCCGCCCTCCGGGAGGACGGCGCCGCTTCGGGCGCGCATGCTCAGGCGGTCCCCGCCCGCCGCTCCAGCCGGGCCATCCGGGCCCGCACGGACTCCAGCCGGGCCTGGTCCGCCGCGGGCAGGGTGGACCAGAGGGCGACCAGGTCGTGCCCCATCCGGAGCGCCTCGTGGGGGTCGGCGACCCTGAGCCAGGCCGCCGCCGCGTTCAGCACGCTCTGCAGCGCCTGCGGATCGTCGTGCGCGACGCGTACGCGGGCGATGTCCAGGGAGCCCTCGAAGGCGCGGCGGCTGTCCCCCGCGACGAAGGCGACGTACGCGTTGAGCTCGCGCAGCCGCAGCGTCTCGGGCGCCTCCGGGCCGAGGCGCGCGGCGGCCTCGTTCACGCTCTGCAGGGCGAGGGTGGCGGCCCACTCGATGCGCCCGGCCTGGAGCGCCTCGTGGATGCGGGCCACGGGACCGGCGGCCGGTTCGCCGACGGGAGGGCCGGGGACCGGGGCCGGGGCGGGAACGGGGGCCGGCGTGGGGGCGGGCGACTCCACGGGGGCGGAAGCGGGTGCGGGTTCCGGTGCGGGGGACGGCGTGGGTACGGGGGCGGGAGCCGGTACGGGAGAGGGAGCGGGTACGGGGGACGGGGCCGGCACGGAGGACGGTGCGGGCACCGGGGACGAAGCGGGCGCGGGAGACGGGTCCGGCGCGGGAGACGGGTCCGGCACGGAAGACGGGGCGGGTACGGGAGACGGGTCCGGCGCGGAAGACGGAGCGGGCGCGGGCGCCGGGGCCGGGGTCCGCGCGGGCGGGGTCTCGGGCTCCTGCCGCGGCGCGGGTACCGGTTCCACGGCGGCGGGCCGGGGCGCCCGTACCGCCGGACCGGACGGGAGCGCGGAGTCCCACGCGGGCGCCGGGACCGGCGCGGGCCCCTGGGCCGGCAGGCCCTGGGACCCGGCCTCCCGCAGCGGCGCCGGGGGGCCCGAGAAGACGCTCGACCCGTCCTCCAGCACCCGCAGCGGCACGACCGACCCGATCCGCTCGTCGTACACCACGGCCGCCACGGGCCGTCCGGACGTCAGGACGAGGCGGTGCAGGTAGTCGAGCACGGCGTCCTGGGGATTCTCCCCGACTCCCGCCACCACGGGCCTGCCGTCCACCTCGGCGAACCCGTCGGCGCGCACCCGTACCTCGACCGCCGTGGACCCGGAAGCCGGCGGCGGGTCCTCTTCCTTCCGCTTGCGGCGGCTGAACACGGACATGGATGCCTCACTCAGTTCTTCGGTGCGGGGGAAGCGGGAGGGACGGAGGGCGGCGCGGAGGGCGGCAGGACCTCCTCGACCACCCGGACGTCGGCGACCCGCCACGGACCGCCGCCGGCCGGGCGGGTCAGTTCGACCCAGGCCGTGAGCCGGGGGCCCGGTCCGGTCCAGCCGTCCCGGCCCAGGGCCGTGCCCTCGACGAAGACCTCCCGGTGGGCGAGGACGGGGGTGTCGGGCGGGAGGTCGTCGTCGCCGTCGCCGAAGGTGAGCCGCAGCGTGGTCCACGCCTTGTGCTGCGCCCAGACGTTCCAGTCGTCCCCGGTGCCGCCCGACGGGACGTGCTCGCGTTCGGCGGCGGCGCGTTCGGGGGTGAGGTAGGGGAGGGACCGGAGCACCGCGTCCTGGCGTCCCGCGTCGTAGGCGGTGTCGTAGCCGTAGGCGGCGGTCGCCCAGGCACGGGTGACCGAGGTCGGGTCCCGGTCGTCCGCCTTCGGCGGGGCGGGAATCCTGCTCCCCCCGTCCAGCGGCTTCCCCCGGGGGACGGGCGCCTTGGGCGTGAAGGAGTCCGAGGCCACCGGGTCCGGTCCCGGCCCTCCGCCCGCGCCGTCCGACTCCCGGAGGTCCTTCAGTCCGCAGCCGGCCAGGACGGCCGCTCCCGTGACGGTCACGAGCACCGCGGCGATCGCCTTCCGCACGGTTCCCCTCCTTCCGTTCCCGTCCGCCCGCCGCCCGGTCATTTTCCGATCCAGGGGGCGGGGTTGACGTACTGTCCGTTCTCCTGCACCTCGAAGTGCAGGTGGGCGCCGGTCGAGTAGCCCGTGCTCCCGACGAGGCCGACCACCGTTCCCACGCCGACCCTCTGCCCCCTGGAGACGTTGATCGCGGACATGTGGTTGTAGGTCGTGGAGATCTGTTTGCCGCCGATCGTGCCGTGGGAGACGATCACGCGGTTCCCGTACCCCTTCTCCATGCCGGCGGAGGTGACGACGCCTTCCTTCGCGGCGAGGATCGGCACGCCGGCCGCCACCCCGAAGTCCATGCCGGTGTGGAGCTTGTGGACCCCGGTGATGGGGTGCACGCGCATGCCGAAGGGCGAGGTGACGGGCGGGTTGCCGGAGAGCGGCATGGCCAGCCGCTGTCCGGCCGGGATCGTGCCCGTGCCGGGGCCGGAGGCGATCGCCGTGTACTTCGCCATGGCGGCCTTGATCTTGACGACGTAGCCCTGGGTCTCCTGGTACGGGGGGATGCCACCGTACTTGAGCACCGCGCCCGGCCCCGCGTTGTAGGAGGCGAGGGTGAGGTCGAGCGTCGGTCCGCTCGCCTTCCCCCGGGACTTGTACCCCTCGACCTGTTCGGCCAGGGCGCAGTCGTAGCGCCCCTGGGCCATGATCGCGTCCCCGGGGTCGAAGGGGTTCACGCGGCCGTTGCCGTCGTCGTCCCGGCCCCAGGTCTTCCAGGTCCCGGGCATGAACTGGGAGAGGCCCTGGGCCCCGACGGGCGAGGTCCGTCCGTTGATCCAGCCGGACTCGGCCTCTATCTGCGCGGCGATGACCGGCGCGGTGATCTGCGGGCACATGGAGCCCGCCTTCAGCACCCACGGCAGGTACTGCGGCGGTACGTGCTTCGGGTCCAGCGTCCCGCCGTTGACGCCCGACATGTCGGGCCCGGCGTCTCCCGCTCCCACCCCCACGAACATGAAGACCGGCATGACGACCAGCGCGAAGGCACCGCCCGCGACCCACGCGACGGTGCTTCCCCCATTGCCTGACATCGCTCCCCCGTCGGCGCGTCCCGAGCTCCGGCACCGGGCCGCGCTTCCACGTGCCCGGCGACAACATCACACGTCCGGCGCGTTCAAGGGCCGGAGATTCGCAGTACGTTGTCGGGGTCGGACGCTACGCGAGACAGTCGACGCACGTCGACACGGGGGCAGAACATATGCAGCAGAACACGATCGGCGGGCCGGAGATCTGGCTCCGCGGACCGGTGGATCCCTCCGCCCGGCCGGTACCGGCACCTTCGGACGGGTCCACCCCGAATCCCGTGCCGTACCAGGACTTTCCGGCACCCGCGCCGTCCGGGCCGGTGCCCGGGGCGGCCGTTCCGCCGGGCGCCGGGGGCCGGTTCTCCTGGATGGGGGGCCACGGCGGGGCGGGCACCTCCACCCTGGCCCAGGTGTTCGGGGGGCACGACTCCGGTCTCTCCTGGCCCGACACGGCGGCCGGCCGGCCGGGGAACGTCCTGCTGGTGGCCCGCACCCACGCCTCGGGCCTCCAGGCGGTCTCCCGGATCCTCAACGCCCACCGGCAGAACGAGATTCCGGCGGGCGTCACGCTCGCGGCGGTCGTCCTCGTCGCGGACGCCCCCGGCCGGCTGCCGAGGGAGCTGAACCAGCGGATCAAGGTGATCGGTTCGGTGGTGGAAGTGCACCGGGTCCCTTGGGTGTCGTCCTGGCGTACCGGTAATCTCTCGGGGCCCCTGCCGCGCGAGGTCGCCGCACTCGGCCGGCTCGTCGCCGGCAACTGAACCGGCCCACGGGAAGTACGAGATGGAACTGATACTGGCCGCTCCCGGCGCGAACGTCACCGGTCCCCTCAACCAGATCCTCGGCTACCTCGCCTGGCTGGTCACCGCCGCGGGCGTACTGGGCGTTCTGATCGTGGGGTCGCGGATGGCGATCTCGCTACGATCGGGAAGCGGTGATGAGCACTTGACGCAGTTCGCGGTCGTGATGGGGGCCTGCATCATCGGAGCGACCGCGGGTCCGATCGTCCAATTCCTGCTGCCTTGAAGGGATTCCGTACCGCGTTCCGTTCCGAACAGGTCACTGTTGCGGTCAGAGACGGACACGCACCGAAGAAGCCCTGACATGATGCAGCGGCGACATCGCCACCCAACTCATCGGTACAGGCACCACATGTGAGCCACGAAGGCTCGTTCCCACGGGGGGAGATTCTCCATGTTGAGCAAGGTCCGCGACATCATCCTCGCAGCCGACGTGCCCAAGCCGGGCATGGACGCGCCGAAGGAACTCACCAGCAAGGTCAACGACGTACTGGGCATCGTCGCGTGGGCGGGAACCGCGGCGGGCGTCGCGGGCGTGCTGATCACCGGCGCCATGATGGCGATCTCGATGCGCCGGGGCGAGGGCTCGGAGCACATGGGCCGCCTCGGCATGGTGCTGGGCGGATGCATCCTGGTCGCCACCGCCGGGCCGCTCGTCTCCTTCGTCTTCAACTGACCCGGGAAGGCCGACCCATGAGTCCGCGAAGCCGGCGAAGCAGCAGTGGTGAGTGGGAGAAGCCGTTCTGGCAGCAGCCCGGCTGGCTGCTGTCCGCCGGGTTCTTCCTGGTGTTGGCGTTGGTCGGCGGGTACGCCGTACTCGCCGACGACGGCGACGCGAACGCCGGCCGGGGGCCGGAGACGACGGCGTCCCCTTCCCCGGGCGGCACGCAGGCCACCCCCTCGGGCAAGCCGTCGGGCGGGGCGGAGGAGCCCCGGCCGGCGGGCTGCCGCACGGACGACAGCGACCAGGCGATCCCGCCGAAGAGCCCGGCCGACCTGAAGTGGAAGGTCTACCGGTCGGAACTCGTCCCGGTGTCCGCTACGGCGGGCCCCCTCCAGTACGACGGGCCCGTCTGGTCCTGCTTCGCGCACACGCCGCTGGGTGCGGCGCTCGCGGTGCACTCCATCTCCACCAAGATGGGCGGTTCGGACTGGAAGACCGTCGTCGGGAGGCAGTTCACCCCCGGCACCGGCACGGAGGCCCTCAAGAAGTCCCGCGCCGCGAAGAAGGACGAGAACGACCCCGGCGCACCGGGCAGCAACGGCACCTACGTGGGCTTCAGCATGGTCACCTACGACAAGGACCGCGCCACGGTGATGATGCTCATGCGGCTCCCCGAGGGGAACTACGTCACGGGCACCGTCGCGGTCGTCTGGGAGGACGGGGACTGGAAGATCCGTCCCACGCTGCGCGGCTCCATCACGGAGAGCATCACGCCGGTCGGCGGCACGGACGGATTCGTCCTCTGGGGAGGCGGAAGTGGCGCTTGACCTGCCCAGTCCCGGAGACCTCCTCGACTGCGCCACCAGTCCGCTGCAATGCGCCAAGGACGGCGTCAAGGGCGCCGTCAACAGCGTGGTCGGCAGCGCCGTGGAAGCCTTCGCGAACGCGATCGGCGCGGCGGCCTCCGAGGTGCTCAAGGCCCTCAACGGCGTCTGGATGAAGGTCGGCAGCGGCAGCAGCCTCAACCCCGAGGGGGGCACCGGGCTCGACATGATCATCGGCGAGACGAAGTGGATCGTCGGTTACGTGGCCGTCGCCTCCGTCCTCGTCGCCGCGATCAGGATGGCCTACGAGCGCAAGGGCCAGTCCATGCAGCAGGCGTTCATGGGCATGTGGAAGGTCATCCTCGTCTCCACCCTCATCCCCGTCGTGGCCGGTCTGCTGTACCAGGCGTCGGACGCGTACGCCCAGGAGGTCTACCGCAAGGCCAACCTGGGGGAGAACGCCGAGACCATCCTCGGCGTCACCGCGCTGACCAGTCCCGGTCTGATCCTGATCTTCGGCCTGCTGGTCATGCTGGCCAGTTTCGTGCAGATCATCCTGATGTACATCAGGCTGGGCGTGCTCATCATGCTGATCGGCACCCTTCCCATCGCCGCCGCCTCCTCGATGACGGGCTGGGGCGACGGCTGGTGGAAGAAGCACATCGGCTGGCTGGTCGCCTGGCTGCTCTACAAGCCGGCCGCCGCGCTGATCATCTACTCGGCCACGTCCATGACCCAGAGCCGGAAGGACCCGGGCCTGGAGAACACCATCGCCGGCATGGGCATGCTCGTCCTCTCGGTCTTCGCCCTGCCCGCCCTGCTCAAGCTGGTCGTCCCGGCGACCGCCGCGCTCGGCGGCACCTCGGGCGGCACCGTGGCCCTCAACTTCGCCAACAGCATCGCGAGCGGTGCGGTCAGCATCGCCAGTGGCGCCGGTGGCGGAGGAGGAGGGGGCGGCGGTGGCGGTGGCGGTGGCGGTGGCGGCGGCCGGGGCCCCGTGGGTTCCCCGTCGTCCGGTGCCGGCGCGGCCCCGTCGGCCGGCGCGGGTGGCGCCGGAGGCGCGGGAGCGGGTGGCGGCGGTGCGGCGGCGGCCGGTGGCGCCGCGGCGGCCGCGGGCCCCGCGATGATCGCCGTCCAGGCCGCCGCGGTGGTCGCCCAGGCGGGCATGAACGCGGCCAACGAGGTCGCGGGCTCCCTGGACGACAACGACGGTATGAAGGGCCACAACCAGTAACGACGGCGGCGGGTGGGGCGGCGCGGCGCGCGGACCCCACCCGCCGGCGGCGGCACGGCACGGAAGGACCGACCCATGACCGAGAAGCCCTCCCTCCGCGAGTACCTCAGGCGCTACGCCGAGGGCGGCATCCCCCGCGAGGAGATGATCGAGACCATCGCGGCATGGGACTTCGAGGAAGAGCTCTACGATCCGCTGCTCATCGAGCCCACGGGTCAGGACAACGTCTTCTCCATGATCAACGGAGCCATCCTGCTCGGGGACATCACCTACGAGGACGCGGAAGAGATCCTGCGCCGCAAGAACGCGCGCGGCTGACCCGAACGGGCTCGGGGCAGAGGAAAGGAAGACCATGCTGACGGGGGAATACGCTCAGCTCTACGCCGAGCTGCAGCAGCGCATGGGGCGGGGCGGAGACCTCTCGCCCGGCGCGGGGGACACCGCCGCGCGGTTCACCACCCAGGGCCTCTACCACCGCGAACGCCTCGCCCTGCACGCCTCCGTCATCGAACGCTTCAAGGCCGAGTACGCCGGCCGGCCGCGCGGGGGGAACGCCGTCCTGCTGACGGCCGGCGCGCCCGGCGCCGGAAAGAGCACCGTGCAGCACCAGCTCGGTTCCTGGCAGAACGAGGAGTCCGAGCTGGGCCGCCTGCTCACCTCCGCGCACGGCCTGAAGCTGGAGGACTACGTCGTCCTCGACCCCGACGAGTTCAAGCGCGCCCTCTTCGAGGCCGGCGGCCTGCCGCGGCTCTCCCCCGAAGCGATGGCCCTCTCCTTCGGCCGGGAACTCTCCCCGGCGGAGCTGTCCGGGCTGTTGCACCGCGAAGCGTCCTACCTCCGCGACCAGTTGGAGACCTGGGCCCGCCGCGAGGGCCACAACCTCCTCTTCGACGCGACGCTCGCCAACGAGACGGCCAACGTCGCCCTCCTCGACAACCTCGCCCGGGACGGATACGACCAGCGCGTCATCCTCTCCGTCGAGGTCCCCCTGGAGACCTCCCTCGCGCAGAACGCCGGCCGCTGGCAGGCGGGCCGCATCGCGTACGAGCAGGGCAACGACCCCTACGGCGGCCGCATGGCCCCGCAGGAGATGATCCGCGCCCTCTACGCCAAGAACACCACCGGCCTCGGCCACTCCATCAGCCGCCAGAACGCCGAGAAGCTCGTCGGGCAGGGCCTGGCGACCGGGCTGATCACCACCGAGCGCGGCGCGTTCACGCCCACCGGCACCGGCACGGTGATCCCCGCGCAGCAGACGACCCCCACCTTCACCAGGGGCGAGTTCTCCGTCGGCGTCGCCGCCGCCGGCAAGCTGCGCTCCTCCCGGGGCACCACCCAGAACACCCAGAACACCCAGAGCACGCAGAGCACCCAGAACACGCAGACCCAGAACCAGACCCGGGGCGCCCGCACCACCACCCCGCGCCCCACACCGCCCTCCTCCGGCGGCCGCACCCGCTGACCCGGCGGGACGCCCGTCCGCACTTCGTCCACTCCTCCCCCGAAAGGAACCCCGTGGCCTCCGAATCCATGGCGCGGCCCACCTACGGGAACTGGCGGCGCCCCCGCCGACCCGGGCTCGGGCCCCTCGGCCTGCTCGGGACCGTCGTCGCGTTCGGCGGTCTCGTGGTCGTCCTGCTCGCCTCGCTCGTCTCGATCTCCGTCGCCCTCACCGTCCTCGTCCCCCTCGCCCTGTTCCTCGGCCCGCTCGCCCTGCGGACCGCCGACGGAAGGAACGTCTACCAGATGGTCGCCATCCGGATCGGCTGGCTGAAGCGCAAGGCCAACGGCTCGCACACCTACGTCTCCGGGCCGCTCTCGCGCCGCCCCGGCGGCAACTTCTCCCCTCCCGGGCTGCTCGCCCGCGTGAAGATGCTGCACGGCCGCGACGCGTACGACCGCCCCTTCGGCGTCCTGCACCACCCCGGCCGGAACCTCTACACCATCGTGCTCGCCTGCGAGCCCGACGGCGGTTCCCTCGTCGACCCCGAGCAGGTCGACATCTGGGTCGCCTCCTGGGGCGACTGGCTGTCCCGGCTCTCCCACGAACCGGGGCTGCGCGGCGCCCAGGTCGTCGTGGAGACGGCCCCCGACACCGGCACCCGGCTGGCCGCCGAGGTGCTGCCCCGGATCGCCCCGGACGCCCCGGAGGCGGCCCGCGCGGTGATGGAGGAGGTCGTGGCGCGCTACCCGTCCGCCTCCTCCGAGATGCACACGTACGTCGCCCTCACCTACGGGGCCCTGCCCGGCCCCCGCCGCAAGCCCGAGGACGTGGTCACCGACCTCTCGATGCGCCTGCCCGGCCTGCTGGCCGGCCTGGTCGCGGCCGGCGGCGGTTCCGCCTCGCCGCTGTCCGAGGAGCGGATCGCGGAGATCGTCCGGGTCGCCTACGACCCGGCCATCGCGCCCGACGTGCTGTCCGTCCGCGCCAACCAGGCCACCACCGGGGTGAGCTGGCAGGACTGCGGACCGGCGGCCGCCGTGGAGACCGTGGACGGCTACAAGCACGACTCGGGCATCTCCCGCACCTGGATGCTCACCCTGGCGCCGCGCGGCACCGTCCGCTCCAGCGTGCTGCGCGGTCTGCTCGAACCCGCCCAGGGCACCCGCCGCAAGCGCGTCTCCCTCGTCTACCGGCCGATCGACCCGGCGACCTCCGCCCGCATCGTGGAGGCCGACCGGCGCGCGGCCCACTTCATGGCGGGCTCCCGCCGGGGCCTGGTCCAGGCCCGCGCCGCCTCCGAGATGCAGGCGGCCGAGCAGACCGCCGCCGAGGAGGCGTCCGGCGCCGGCCTGGTGGAGTTCTCCCTCATGGTCACCGTCACGGTGGACAACGAGGAGGAGCTCCAGGACGCCTCGATCACCGTCCGCAACCTGCAGGCGTCCTCCCGCATCCTGATGCGCCCCGCCGACCGCATGCAGGCGTCCGCCTTCACCTGCACGCTGCCCGTCGGCCTCCTCCCGTGGGAGTACACCCTCATTCCGTACCAGCTCAGGGAGACGCTGTGAGCAGGAAGCAGTCCAGGAGCGCCGGGGAGGCCGAGGAGCTCCGGCGGGCCAAGGAGGCCAAGCAGGCCGCCCGCCGCCGGGTCCCGGTCGCGCCCGCGCGGGGCTGGCCCGGCCCCGGCGGCGGCCAGGTCGCCCATGTGGACCCGCCCTCGATGTGGCGCGCCACCACGGTCCAGGCGTGCGGCCTGTGGCCGTTCGCGGCCGGTTCCGGGGCGCCGATGACCGGGGTCCCGCTCGGCCAGCACCTGCACACCGGTGCGACGGTCTGCGGCGACCCGATCTCCTGGTTCACCCGGGCCCGGTACATCTCGAACCCGTCCCTGTTCATGCTCGGCATGCCCGGACTCGGCAAGTCCACGCTGGTCAACCGCATGCTGATCGGCATGACGGCCACCGGGGTGGTCCCCCTGGTCCTGGGCGACCTGAAGCCCGACTACGCGGACACCGTGCGGGCCCTGGGCGGCCAGGTGATCTCCATCGGCCGGGGCGTCGGCGGCATCAACGTCCTCGACCCCGGGGCCATGGGCGAGGCGGCGGAGCGCATCGGCGGAGAGGCCGGACGCGTCCTGCTGGCCGAGGCCCACGGCCGCGTCCTGAACATGGTGGCCGCGCTCATCACCATCATGCGCGGGCGCCCCATGGACGACCACGAGCAGTCGGTCCTCTCCGCCTGCCTGCACCACCTGAGGGAGCGGTCCACGCCCGGCCGCCCGCCCCTCCTGCCCGATCTGCTGAGGGTGCTGGACGAGGGCCCCGACCGGGTCCGCGCGGTCACCCTGGACCGGGGCGACCAGCAGCGGTACCAGAAGGCCGTGGACCCCCTGCACCGTTCGCTCATCGGCGTGCTGGACGGTCCGCTGGGCGACACCTTCGCCTCGGAGACCTCCACCCGCATCAACCCCAACGCGCCCGCCGTGTGCGTGGACATCTCCCGCATCGGCGAGGCGGACACCCAGCTGACCGCGGCGGCGATGCTCGCCGCCTGGTCCGACGGGCTCGGCACGGTCGCCGCCGCCCACGCGCTCGCGGACGCCGGACTGGCCCCGCAGCGCTGGTTCTTCACCGTCCTCGACGAGCTGTGGCGGCCGCTGCGCGCCGCCTCCGGCATCGTGGAGCGCATCGACGCGCTCACCCGCCTGAACCGCTCGCTCGGACTCGGCGACGCCAAGATCACCCACACCCTGAAGGACGCCGAGGCGCTGGGCAGCGAGGCCGACCGGGCCAAGGCCCGCGGCTTCGTCGAGCGCGCCGGCATGGTGGTCTGCGCCGGTCTGCCCCGTACCGAGATGGAGGATCTCGGCAAGGTGATCGGCATGTCCCAGCGGGAGATCGAACTGGTCTCGTCCTGGTCGTCGCCGCCCGGCTGGGCGAACCCGGACGTGAGCTCCGAGCCGCCCGGCCGGGGCCGTTTCCTGATCAAGGTGGGCGGCCGTCCCGGCATCCCCATCAAGGTCGCCATCACCGAGACGGAACGCAACCTGCACAACACCAACACGCGGTGGGCGGGGCGGGACATGCCCCTGCCGCGCTCCGGGGAGCACCGATGACGAACCGCCGGTCCCGGGGCGGCGCCACCTCCGCCGAGGACTACCTGCCCTGGCTGATCGTGGGCGTCGCCGCCCTCGTCTTCCTCGGCTTCCTCGGCGTGTGGCTGGGCGGAACGCTCGGCGCCGTCGCGTCCGGGGCGGGCTGGAACCCGCCCCCGTTCGGCCTGCGGACGCTCTCCTCCCTGGTGGAGGACGGCCCGGCCGCACTCTGGCCGGACGCCCCGCGGGCCGCCGTGTTCGCGGGCATCGCCGTGACGGCCGGGCTGCTGACCGGCCTGGCCGTCGTCCTCGTCCTGCTGGTCCGCAAGCGGGGCGGCGGGCGCACCCCGGGCCTCGCCGGCCGCAAGGAACTCGCCGCGATGCTCCCCAAGGGGGCCGCGGCCCGCGCCCTCCAGCTCCGTCCCGGCCTGAAGAAGCTGACCGGCGGCAGGCTCACCCCCGACGACACCGGCAACCTCCTCGGCAACCTGGAACCGAACGGCCCCGAGCTGCGCTCCAGTTACGAGGACGTGGAACTGGACCTGATGGCGCCACGCGCCGGAAAGTCCACCGGCATCGCCGTCCCCCGCGTCCTGCGCGCCCGCGGCAGCGTCCTGCTGACCTCCAACAAGTCCGACGTCTTCGCCGCGACCCGGGCCGAACGCGAACGGGTCGGCCAGGTGTGGACGTTCGACCCCCAGGGCATCGCGCACACCCCCCGGGCCCTCTGGTGGGACATGCTCGCCGACGCCCGCGACATCGAGGGGGCCCGGCGGCTGGCCGGGCACTTCGTCGGCGCGGTCAACGACGACGCCTCCAAGCGGGACTTCTGGATCTCCGCCGCCCAGAACACCCTGACGGCCCTCTTCCACGCCGCGGCCAAGGGCGGACGGCAGATCGACGAGGTCCTCGGCTGGCTCGCCGACCCCGCCGACCGCACCCCGATCGACCTGCTGCGCGACGCGGGCATGCCCGCCCTCGCCGAACAGCTCCGGGGCACGATCCAGGGAGCGGTCGAGACCCGGGACGGCATCTACGAGACGGCCCGCCAGTGTGTGAGCTGCCTGCTCGATCCCCGGATCGCCGCCTGGGTGACCCCCGACCCGGTCATGCCGGAGTTCCGCCCGGACCACCACGTGCTGGGCACCGGCACCCTGTACCTGCTGTCCAAGGACGGCGGCGGCTCGGCGGCGGGCGTCATCGCCGCCGTCGCCGACTCCGTCCTGCGCGCCGGGGTCCGCGCCGCCGAGCGGATGGGCGGCCGGCTGGAACCGCCGATGACCGCGATCCTCGACGAGGCCGCCAACGTCTGCCGGATCTCCGACCTGCCCGACCTGTACTCGCACCTCGGTTCGCGCGGCATCAACATCGTGACCCTGCTCCAGAGCTACCGGCAGGGCTCCCGCGTGTGGGGCGAGGCCGGCATGGACGCCCTGTGGGGCGCGGCGACCATCAAGCTCCTCGGCGCGGGCCTCGACGACGCGGACTTCGTGGAGAAGGTCTCCCGGCTGGTCGGCGAGCACGACGTGCGCACCGTGAGCCACTCCCGGAGCAAGGACGGCCGGACCCGCTCCACCTCGTACCGGCTGGAGCGCATCCTTCCCGCCGACCGCATCCGGGCCCTGCCCAAGGGCACGGCCCTGCTCCTGGCCACCGGTGTCCGTCCCGCCCTGATCCGGCTGCGCCCCTGGTACGCGGAGCCGGGCGCCGAACGCGTCCAGGCCGCCGCGGCGGCGGAGCTGCGGGCCATCACCGCCCGTGCCGCGAAGGAGGTGTCCCGGTGAGCGCCCCCGCCGGGCCCGACCCGCAGGGGCCGCTGTTCATCCTCTACCTCGACGGCGAGGAGTACGACGAGGAACTGCGCGCCCTGGCGACCTGGGTGCACGCGCTCCTGCTGCCCGTCTACGGCCGGGAGGTCACCTCCGGCGAGCCCTGGTGCCCCCGCTGGTGGGAACACCTGGAGGCGGTGGCCCGGCTGCACGGCCTGTGGCTCGCCTGGCAGGAGCTCACCGACCCGGCGGCCGGCCCGAGCGGGCCCGCGCTGTGGCACCGCGACCACCTGGGGGCGGTCATGCACGAACTCCGCAGCCCTTCCGGGCCGTTCGCGGGGTGCAAGCCGGGCGCCCACAGGCCCAAGGCCGTGCCGGTGGTCGAAGCGTTCTGAACCGAGAGAGGCAGTGACAGTGATGCGCACGCGAAAGGCCGTGGCGGGGACCGTCCTGGCCGGGATGCTCCTGACCGGATGCGCGGGGATCGGCGAGCCGGCGTCCACGGGGAAGAAGGGGGACGACGGGAAGAAGACGACCGCCGCGCCGTCGGCCTCCCCGACTCCGGCGGGCCCCTCGGTCCTCCTCACCGTCCCGCCCGCCTACAGCGCCGACCGGGGCTGGGAGCAGCTGCTCTCCTGGATGCCGGCGAAGTACTCCTCGAAGCCGCCGGTGGCCGTGGCCCCCCGGAGCGACACGATCGCCTACGTGAACACCACGGAGGACGGTTACGTCGTCCAGGTCCGGGAGGCGTCGACCGGCAAGGTCCGCTTCACCAGCAGGCCGTGGGAGCCGCCCACCCCCCTGGGGGAGGCCGGCAAGAGTTCCTACGAGGGCGACAAGGTGGAGCTGCCCTCGGTCTCGACCACCTTCCAGGACGGCCGCGAGTACGTCGTGCTGTGGGCCCACGGCATGCTGGGCGGGGACGCCCTCACCAAGGGCAAGGAGATCGTCCGCCTCCTGGTCCACCCGGTGGACGCCTCCGGCCCGGCCGTGGCGCCGGTGCGGCAGATCGACGTCCCCGTGGAGGTGTACGGGCCGAACTCCGAGGGCGGGAGGGACGAGGACGACCTGCGCGTCGAGGACGTCGGCGGCGGGCTCCAGGTCCACTGGAACGGCACGAGGAAGGGCGCCGTCGCCGTGGACGTGACGAGCGGCACGATCGACGCGTGCGCGGACGCCTGCGCCGAAGGCGTCGGGCGGGTCAGGACCGCCAAGGGCTGGGTCGTGTCCGGGCACGGCCTCGGCCTCGTGGAGATGCCCGGCGCGTGGCACATCCAGGACGACGCCCCGTCGGGCGTCCGGTCCACGATGGACAAGCTCTCCATGGACGGCCAGTACATGGCGGCCGTCGGCGGGCACCTCCTCACCCGGTGGCGCACCGAGGCCGGGGGCACCTTCTCCACTCCCCTCGTCGCCGTGCACAACGCCGCCACGGGCAAGCTGGAGACGAGCATCGTCTGCGAGAACCCCCGCACGGGCGAGGCCGTCTCCTCCCCCAACGGCCGCTTCGTCGCCGCCGGCACCGTCGCCTTCGACCTCCAGCGCCGCCACGGCGCCTGCCTGGACGCCGGCGAGAGCCGCAAGGCCGACGTGTCCGTCCGGGCGATCACCGACGACGGGATCGCGTACGGGGAGGTCGCCGCGCGGATCGGGGAGGAACCCGGCGCGGCCGAGGCCGACCTGTCCTCGGGCGACGGCACGCCCCGCGCCCTTCCCGCCGGCACCCGCGTGCCCGAGTGGGCCCTGCGGGACACCGGGGTGTTCCTGACGCCCCAGCCGGTGAACGGCCTGCTCATCTCCGTTCTCAAGCGCAAGTGACGGACCCGATCCCTTTTTGGAGAAGTACGTGTCCCTTCCCCGGATCACCCAGATCCTTCATTGGCAGCACCGTCGGGGCGCGGCCCACACCTTGTTGCGCGCGGTCTACGACCCGGCGGCCCGACAGGCCGTCGTGGTGTTCTCCGAGCTGGCGAGCAACCCTGATGACCGGGGCATCACCAACGACTTCGCCCCGCTCGCGGAGGCCGCCCTTCCGGTCCTGCGCGAGAAGTTGAGCCCCGACCTGGCCTCCGTCCTATGGATCGCCCACTTCGGGAACTTCTCGTACCACTACGTCCCCGGGCCCGATTCGTTCACGCTGATCACTCTGAAGGTCACGGAGCACGGCTACCAGGACGAGGAGAACGACCGGAAGCTGACAGCCGACGAGGTCGTCCGCCTGTTCCACGGCGTTCCCCTGGCTCCGGTCCCGGAGGTGCTGGCCGGCCTGGAGTCCTCGACGTGACGGAGCTGGTGTCGGGCCGGGAGGTGCTGCGGCAGGCCCGCGAGCTGTACGCGCCCTACCGGCCCGCCGTGGAGCCGACCGGGATGAGGGTGGCGGTCATCCGCTTCACCCCGGCGGACAACGACCCACCGGACTGGCGCGTCCGCCTGGAGGCGTCCCGGATCTCCGCCGAGCAGAAGATCAAGAGCTTCGAACACCTCGGCTTCCGGGCCGACCACGTCGTCCTGCCCCCGGACGCCGGACGCGGCGACTTCAGCAGGATCCTTCAGGGATACAGCGCGGACCCGGACACGCGCGCGATCATCGTGCAGTTCCCTCCGCCGCCCGAGTTCCTGCCGTACATGGACCGGCTCGATCCGGCCAAGGACATCGACGCCCTGCTCAAGGGCGAGTCCCCCTACCCCGCTTGTGCCACGGCCGAAGGCATCTACCGGGTCGCGGAACCCTTCGCGACCGACCACCCCACCATCGCCGTGGTCGGCAGCAAAGGCTTCGTCGGACAGGGAGTCGTCAACATGCTCCGGGCCGGCGGACACGACCCGATGACCCTCGACTACGGCGACAGACTCGAACAGGTCCGCGACGCCGACATCGTCATATCCGTCACCGGCAACCCCGGCATCCTCACCCCCGACCACATCCGGCCCCACCACCGCGTCGTCATCGACTCCGGCTTCGTCCCCCAGGCGGACGGCACCGTCCGCGGCGACGTACGCGCCGAGGCCTACAACATCCCCCAGAACATCACCCCCGTACCCGGCGGCATCGGCCCCGTCGAAATGGCCACCCTCATGGAACGAGTGGTCCGCCAGGAAGTCGACCCGAACGCCACCTCCTGGAAGGTCACCCCCGGCCCCTACCTCGACCGGACACAGTTCGCGACCGCCACCAACACCACCACCGCCACCGCGACGGCCACCACCCCCTCCATCGCCGCCGCCGCCCGCCTGCGAGGCACCACCGCACCCGCGACCGGCACCCCTTCGGCCCCCGCCCCCCAGGCCACGGCCCCCCGGGTCCCCGGCCAGCAGACCACCCCCCGGCCCCACCTCCCGCCCCAGGGAGGCGGCGGCCCGGCCCGCTGATCCCCGTTCTCCGGGGGACGACGGGGCGGCCGCCGGCGGAGGCCCCGGCCGGGCAGGGCCGGACGCCCCCCTCAGGCGGTGTCGTCGTCGGACGCGGACGACGACGCCGAAGGCCGTCCGGCCGCCGGCCCGCGGCGGGGCCTGCGCGGTCCGGCGAGCTTCGGAATGCTCGGGATCGTGGGCACCTTGGACCTCCGGCTCTTGGGGACGAAGCCGGGCGGGGGCGGGGTGCGCGGAGGACGGGCGGAGGGTGAGGAGGCGGCCCCAAGAGACTCCGAGGTCTCCGGGGCCTCCGGGGACGCCGAAGGCCCCCCTGGCGCCGAGGACTCCCCGGACGCGGAAGGACTTTCGGGTCCCGAGGGGCCCCGGGGTCCCGGAACCACCGGTCCCGCGTGGCCCTCCGGGGCGGCCTCCGCCGCGTCCGGTTCCCCCGGGCCGCCCTCCCCCGCCCCGGTGCCCGGTCGCCGCGTACCGGCGGCCCCGTCCGCACCGGTGCCGGACGCAGCCCCCGCGACGGCGTCCGGACCGGCATCGGCGTCGGCCGGCCGGTCGGGCTCCTCGGGCGGTTCGTCGGGAGCCGCCAGGATCTCCTCGGGCGCGTTCGCCGCCTGGTCCGCCGCCGTCGGCCGCTTCTGCGGGAAGGGGATGACGGACGCGTCCCCGGACGTGCGCCGCACGAGACGCAGCGCGCGGGTACGCGTCAGCCGCGCCTCCTCCGGCGTGGGCCCGGCGTGGGCGGTGGCGTCGCGCCACCCGTTCGCGTAGGCGCGGAACTCGCGGCGCTCGACCTCCTCGCGGAGCAGGACGGCGATCTCGTCGGGGGCGTGGTCCTCCAGCAGCCTGACGAGTAAGGCGAGGAGACCGGGGATGTCGCCCGGGGAGTCCGTATCCCCCGGGGCCCCCGGAGACGAAGTCCCCGGAGAGCCCGAAGACCCCGGGGGCCTGGTGGAGCCACCGTCGCCCGGTGGGTGTTCCTCACCGCACGCGGGGTCCGGCGCGTCGCCGCCGGTGGCGTCGTTCCCGCCGCCGGAGGGCAGGGACCTCTCCTTGCCCTCGGTCATGCGTTTTTCTCTCTCGCGTCCCATCGCTGCCGATCCCGCCCGTGGCGTCGAAGGCAGACTGCGGCCACCTGCCCGGCCCGCGTGACATCGGCGTGTGCGACTCCTGGGGCGTCACTGGTACAGGTGTGCGGGCGTCAGGCCGTGACAGTTTACTGGGACACGGGGAAGACGCCCGCTCCGGACGCCTTCCCCCGCGCGAAAGGCCGCTCGGGCGGCACGGGTTCAGTCCTTGGCGAGCGACTCGCGCCGGGCCGGCAGCGCGTCCAGGAACTGGCCCGCGACCTTGATGAACATCTCCCGCTGCGCCGCCGGCACCCCGAGCCCGGCGGCGGCCTCCTCCAGGGTCAGCCGGCGTCCCCCGACACCGGGCTGAACCGTCTCGGCGGTCTGCGGCAGCGGCAGGTCGTCCTCGGTGAGCCGACCGGATCTGATGAGCATGTCCCGCACCGGCACGTCCAGGACGTGCGCGAGACGACGGGTCGTCTCCAGGTCCGGCATGCTCTGCCGCTGCAGCAGCCGGGTGATGGCCGCGCGGTGCACCCCCGCTTCGTCCGCGAGCCGGGACTTGCCCCCTCCGCGGGGACTGTCGATGTCGAAGCCGCGGCGGCGAATCAATTCCTCGATCCAGGCGGCGAACGGTTCCAGGTCACTGGCGGTCATCACTGGTCGCCTCCCTCCAAAGCGATGTCCAGCTTATCGCGATTGCGCGCAAGGAATTACGTGCTCCTGCGCACGCACCGTGTTGATTTCGCAAAGGCGAGGAGACGGGAACGTTGCGCGCGAGCGCGCAATATGTCATCGTGCGTGTTCGCAACTACGGCCCGGACCGCGCGAACGGACCGGCCGCCGTCCGAGACAGGAGTTCCGCATGCCGTCCGCAACCGCCCTGCCGCTGTCCGAGATCGTGGAGTTCTTCGGCTGGCGCGCCGCCGCCGCATGCTCCGGGCTGCCCCCGCACGTGGTCTTCAGCAGACGGGAAAAAGAGGCTCTGCCTGCACTGATGGCATGCGAACGGTGTCCGGTCGTACGGCGGTGCGAGGAGGCCGTGGCCCCGGCGGAGAGCTTCTTCGACGGGGTGAGCGCCGGCCGCCTCTGGCGCAACGGCCGACCGGCCGGGCGCGGGAGGGGGCGGCCGGGCGCCCCCGGACCGCACGCCGCGCCCTGAGACCACCCCGTTCCTCTTGTTGCGCCCACGCGCGCATCTCGTCGGGCGTCCGCCGGACGCGTGCGCGTCGAGCGCCTTCCGGCGTATCCGGGACCACGCCGGAGGCCAGCCCCGTTCCGCACGTGACGTAGGGGCTCCTCGTACGGGGTCCCGATCCGGCCGCGTGAAGTCCCCGTACCCGACCGGCACTTCGCCCCGCCCCCGCTCTTTCCCCCTCCGCCGCACCCGCCCCACCTGGAGGCCCTCTTGTCCACGCCGGCCGCGTCCTCACCCCAGCCCCCGCCCTCGACCGCGACTCCGTCCGTTCCCGCTCCGTCCGTCCCCGCTCCCTCCGGACCGGCCGTCCCCGGGCCGGCCCTCTCCCCCGAGAAGACCGTCCGCGACGCGGCCCTCTGGATCGAGGCCCTGCTCAGGCAGTTCCCCGAGTTGCTGACCGAGCTCGCGCCGGGCCGCCCGTCCGCGTCCGCCACGGGCGAGCGGCGCGCTCCCTCCCCCGAGACCGACCGGCGCCTCCGCGAGGAGCGCCGGGACTCGCTGCTCGCGCAGCAGCGGCACGGCACGCCCGTCCCCGGTTACTCGGCCGCTCCGCTGCGGCTCCACGTCTCCGACGCCCTCCGCGACATCACCGACGGCGTCATCGAGCTGGACGAGGCCGTCCACGACAAGCTGGGCCTCGGCCGCCCGCGCCACGCGCGGGTGCCCCAGCGGCTGACGCGGATCGCGGGGTTCCTCCCCCGGGTCGCCGCCCACCCGGAACTCGCCGCGCACGTACGGGACGAGTCCCGGCGCATGGCCCGCCGCAGCGCCCGTGTCCTCGGCGACTCCGAGACGATGGTGCGGGTCGGCGGCCGCTGCCCGTGGTGCGATTCGGTCTCCCTGCGCGCCTTCCCGGCCCGCCGGGCGGTGCTGTGCGTGAACCCGGCCTGCCGCTGCGCCGGCGAGGAGTGCGACTGCCGTACGGACCCCGCCTACCGGCACGTGTGGCACGAGGGCGACTGGGAGGCCCTGGCGCGTGCCGCCGGGGCGGACCCCGACGAGATCGGCGTGTCGATGGACGAGTCCGCCGACGCCCGCACCGCACCCGCCCGTTCGGACGAAGGAGGACGCCGATGACCGTCATCGCCGCCGACACCCTGATCAACGGTGCCCTCGCGGCCACGGAGGCCGGCGTGGTGCCCGCCACGATCCGCAAGTGGGTCCAGCTGGGCCACCTGGTACCGGCCGGCCGGCAGGGCCGGGCGCTGCTCTACCGGCTGGAGGACGTGTTCGCCGCGGAGCGCGCCACCCGGCGCAGGCCCGCGGCGGACCCGGCGGCCTGAGAGCGGGGACAACAGAGCACGGCGGTACGGCACCACGGCAGAACACCGGAAGACACGGAAGAGGCGGTCGCCCCGAGGGGCGGCCGCCTCTTCCGTCTGCCGTGCGGTCCTGACGTCACGGTCCTCCGTCCCCTTCCGGTCGCATGGGCACCACGCGCGCGCCGTCGGGGTCGGGGCGGGGGGCTCCGACGTGGGCGACCGCCTCCTGCCAGCCGCTGGAGAACCCGCGGATCTCCGCCTCGACCGCGATCCGCGCGCCGACCTTGCCCACCACGGCGGAGAGGGTCCGGGCCACGTCCCCGGTGTACGTACCGGCCTCTCCCGCCTCCGCCGCGACCTCGACGGCGGCCGCGACCACCTCGGTCAGCCGTTCATGAGCACTGCCGGCACCCCCGACCACACGCACCTGCCGTTCCCTGTCCGCACAACGCGCTGACATCGACTCACGCACCAATCGAATCTGTGTTCGAAGTATCGAGGGTAACGCGCCGTGGCGGTGCGTCACCAGTCCAAACACTCATGCCCCGAGCGGGCTCGCACGAACTAGTTGCGCGCTCGCGCGATCTCGTTCACAATAGGTGCAGCGGCGGAGCTGTGCCCGCATCCCTCCAGGGACCGGCTCCCCGCCTCCGCGTCCGGGCGGTGCCCCGCAAGGCCCCGCGCGCCGGGACCACGGGCTCCCCCCGGCCCGCTCCGGCGCGCCGAGCGCGCCGCGGGCACCGCCCGGACGCCGTCAGCCCCGTACGAACAGGAGTGATTCCCCGTCATGAGCTCAGCCCCGAGCACCTTCCCCGACGTGGAGGCCATCGTCGTGGACCTCCTCTCCGACCGTCCGGAGCTGGCGGGCGCGGTCGTCGACGAGACGCCGCCGGCCGGTTTCGACGGCACCCAGCGGGCCGTGATCGTCTCCCGCCGCGGCGGCGCCTGGATCGACGACCTGCACGTCGACCGGCCGATGATCGAGCTGGAGGTGTACGGCCCCGACAAGACGGCCGCCCACGTCCTCGCCAACGCGGCCCGCGCCGTGCTGCTCCAGAGCGCCGGCACGGCCTTCGGCACGTCGGTCATCACCGACGTCGCGGAGGCGGACGGCCCGCGCTGGCTGCCCGACTACGTCTACACCGCCGCGAACCGCTACCTCTGCGTGATCCAGCTCTCCGTCCGGACCTGACCCGGCGCCCGAGTCCTTCCGCGTCCGCCCGGCGGGCGCGTACGGGACCGCGCCGGCACGCACCGCCCCCGTACGGGCCGGACCCTCCGCCCCGTACCCCACAGACCAGGCTCCGCCGATCCCGGCGGGGCCTTTGCCGTACCCACGGCAGCCCACCGATGCACCACCCATTCCCCTGAAGGAGCACCCCATGGCAGGCAACTCCGCTTCCGAGATCCGCGTCGCAGGCACCGGACGCGTCCTGGTCGCCCCCCTCGGCGCCCCCCTCCCGACCACCTTCTCCGCCAACCCCTCCACCGACTGGGGCACCGGCTGGGTGGACCTCGGGTACACGTCGACCGACGGCGTGACCTTCTCCAAGAAGGACAAGCTCGACCCGGTCGAGACGTGGCAGTCGATCAGCCCGGCCCGGTTCGTCTACTCGGACCGCGACCTGACGCTGAAGTTCTCGATGCTGCAGTTCAACGAGGACACGCTGCCGTTCTTCATGGGCGGCAGCAAGACCGACATCACCCCCGGCGGCACCGGCAACCCGGGCGTCTTCACCTTCGACGTCCCGGACGGCCCGACCTTCGACGAGCGCGCGCTCGGCCTGGAGTTCACCGACGGCAAGGAGGTGACGTACCGCTTCGTCATCCCGCGCGGCCAGGTCACGGCCACCGACGACATCAAGCTCGCCCGCAAGGCGGCCGCGTCGCTCGGCGTCACCTTCACCGCGCTGTCCTCCGGGGACGGCGAGCCGCTGGCCACCTTCGTCATGAAGGACCCGGCGTACGCGGCGGCCGCCGGCGCCGGCGCCTGACCACCCCCCGTGCCGGGGCGGGGGCCCACCGCCCCCGCCCCGGCGCACCACCCTCCCCCCGCACCACCCTCCCCCCGCACCACCCTTCTCACCCGCGTCCCAGAGATACGGAGACACCCATGGCATCGTTCAACGTCAACGCCGCCCGCGCCCAGCGCCTGGAAGCCCTCGGCCGGACCTGGTCGTTCGAGCTGGACGGCGACACCTTCGAGCTTCCGACCGAGCTCACCCGCGGCGCGGCCGGCGGGCTGAAGGACCTCGACGACAACGACGTCGACGGGCTGCTCCTGCTGCTGATGGGCGAGGAGCAGTTCGCGCGCTTCGAGAAGCACGAGGTCACCATGCAGGACATCGCCGCCGTCCTGGAGGCGTACGGCAAGGAGACCGGGCTCGGCCTGGGGGAAGACTGAGCCTCGACGAGTTCGTCACCGAACACGCCGAGGCCCTCGAAGCCGACCTGCTCCGGCACTACGGGGTGGACCTGCTGGACTGGCACCGCGGCCGGCTCTCCTCCCGCCGGCTCGCGGTCCTCGTGAAGCACCTGCCCCAGGACAGCGCCGTCTGCCGGGAACGGGACGGCGAGGCGGCGGAGTGGTCGGTCACCGACTACCTCCTGGCCGCCCTGGTCGACCACATGGCGGCGGCGAACTGGATGTTCGCCTCCGTCCACTCGGACGAGGACTCCGACCCGCCGGAGCAACCGGTTCCGGTCCCCAGGCCGGGCGACCGCGAGCGCGAGGAGGAGGCGGAGCGGTCGGCGCCGGAGGCGGCGGGCGTCCCGGACCCGGCGGAGCTGGGGCGCTTCTTCTCGTGAGTCACGATCGGCGTGAGTCACGACCGGTGCGCACCGCCGGCCCGGCGTCCCCTCCCGCCGTCGGGAGGAGCACCGGGCGACGGTGCGGCGGTCCGGGTCGGCACCGGGGCGGGCGGCCGGGTCCGTCACGGGGGGCCGGCGCCCGCCCGCCGCTCCGGCGGCTTCGGCCCCCGGCGACCTTTTGTCCGCAGTGCGCGGAGCCTTCCCGACCCGCCGTGCGGCGGCGCGCCCGGTGGCTCCGGAACACCTCGACCTCGCGGTGGGGAGCACCAGAAGAACTCGCGCCGGTTCGGAAACCGTGCGAGCACCGTGCCGCAGTGATCCCACAGGAGACCTCGGATGGGAAACCCCAACCCCAGAAAAACCATAAAAGAAGTCGACGACGCCCTCTACGCCATGGAAGAGGCGTCCAAGGACCCCTACAAGCAGTTCCGGGAATCCTTCAGCGGGATTTCCAGGTCCTTCAACCAGCTCAGCGCCACGCAGAACGCCATCAGCTCGACCGTCAACGGGATCAGCACGACCGTCAACGGGATCAGCGTCACCCACAACACCTTCAGCTCCACGGTCAACAAGTACAGCAAGACGGTCAACGACATGAGCGTGACCGTCAACAAAATGAGCGTGACCGTCAACAACATGAGCGTCACCCTCTCCAAGGTCAGTGGCACCGCCTCCTTCGCGTCGCTCACCGCGACCGGAGTCGCCGCGAGCCTCACCGCGCTGACCGTGGGCCTCTCGGTGTTCAAGGTCGACGAAAAAGGAATCACCATTCTCGGCGCCACCCGGGAATTCAAGTGGACCAACAAGCTGATCGACAAGCTGCAGAAGAAGATCGAAAGCAAGAAACAGAAGGAGGCGCGTCGGGACAAGGAGATCGACGCGGCCATTCTGGAGAACCTCAGGCGGGACGTCGACAAGATCAAGGCCGCGCTCAGGTCCGTGTCGCAGGCGGCAGACCGTCAAAGAGCGACGGAGACCAGGCGCCCCGGCCCCGCTCCCCACGGAATCGACCACGCGCGCCCCAGCGCGAAAGGCGTCGCCTCCGATGTCCGCGTGCTGCGTGCCGCCGTCACCGAACTCTCCGCCGCCTTCGCCTAACCGCGCACACTCCAAGGAGTCGCCATGTCGCTCGCTTCAGCGGCAACACGGGCCTCGGGCTCACTGAAACAGTTCAAGACCCAGGCGGACGCCTCGGCCAGGGCGGCCCAGAGCATCGGTCAGGGGGCCCGCACCGGGCAGAGCGGGCTCACCGGCCTTCGGTCCGCCGCCCAGGGTTCCGCCCGTGAACTCACCAACCTCAAGTCCGCCGCCGACAAGGCCGACAAGTCCCTCGCGAAGGCCGGCAAGACCGGCACGACCAGCGGCGGTCAGATCGGCAACTTCAAGAAGGGCGCCGACAACGCGTCCAAGGGCATGGGCGGCCTCAACAAGTCCATGAAGGGCAACTTCATCGCCCGGCTCATGGAACTGTTCATGCCGCTCATCGAGAAGGTGGTCGAGATGGCCACCCGCTCGAAGACCATGCAGAAGGTCCTCAAGGTCGCCTTCGACGCCATCAAGAAGGTCATCACCGCCGTCATGAAGGCCATCGGGCCGATCATGAAGGCGGCCGGGAAGCTGATCAAGACGGTCTGGGACGGCATCAAGAAGGCCGTCACGGTCGTCGTGGACGCCGTCTCCAAGGTCATCTCGACCACGTTCAACGCCATCAAGAAGGTCATCACCTCGGTGATGAACGGCGTGAAGTCGGTGATCTCCGGTGTCTGGAACGGCATCAAGAAGATCATCTTGCCGGTCGTCAACTGGATCAAGGACGTGGTCCCGAGGGCGTTCAGCGCCGTCAAGGACAAGCTCTCCAGCATCTGGGGCGGCCTCAAGGACATCGCCGGCCGGGCGTTCGACAAGATCAAGGGCGCCGTGAAGGGCCCCATCAACGCCGTCATCGGCCTGATCAACGGCGCGATCGGCAAGCTCAACGGCATCAAGGTCTCGATCCCGGGCTGGGTCCCCTTCGTCGGCGGCAAGACCTTCGGCGTCAGCATCCCGAAGATCCCGCAGCTCGCCCAGGGCGGCGTCGTCCAGCCGCGCCGCGGCGGCGTCCACGCCATCGTCGCCGAGGCCGGCGAGGCCGAGGCCGTCCTGCCGCTGTCCAAGCTCGACCGGCTGCTGCGCCACACCGCCCGGGCGGCCCGTGCCCGGTCGATCAACTCGGGTGCCGGGGCGACGCACGGCTTCCAGATCGAGAACTACTACGAGGCGTCCTCCAGCGACTTGCGGGAGACCGCCTCCGCCCTGCTGTTCCTGTCGAAGGCGCGCGGATGAGCACCGCGCCCGCCCTTCCCGCGAACACCCTCCAGGTCGAACTGCGGAACCTTACCCGCGCGCTCACGTCGTTCCGCGCCCAGGTCACACCGGCCGTCCGGGCGGCACGCGCCCTGCGCGGCGTCCCGGCCCGGATCACCGGCGCGCTCGACGGCGTCCGTTCCGACGCCTCCTCCGCCACCGCCCAGCTGCGACAGATCCGCGGCCGGGCCGACGGCGCGGGCACGTCCCTCACCAGGACCGGCCGCACGGCCGGCACCGCCGCGACCGGCATCAGGAACGGCGGCTCGAAGACCAGGGGCGCGGTGGGAGGGCTGGTCACGCTCGTGGCGGGTGCCGCCGGATTCGACAGCATCGCCGGTCTCCTCGGCCAGTTCATCGGCCCCGTGTCCCAGGTCATGACCGTCCTCGGCATCGGTCTCGGTGCCGCCGCGGCCGCCATGACCGCCGCCAACGTCGCCATGCGCGCCAACCCGCTCGGCTTCCTGGCCGGGATCATCGTGCCGGTCGTGGCCGCCCTCGTCGAGTACGCCATGAACACCGAGACCGGCCAGAAGATCATGAAGCAGGTCTTCGACCACGTCCTGAAGGTCTTCCAGCAGATCCTGAAGTTCCTCGGCCCCGTCGTCACCTTCTACGGCACGATCATCGGCACCTACTTCAAGGCCATGGGCGTCGTCATGACGACCGTCGTCGAGGTCGTGGGCGCCGCCGTCTCCGGGGACTTCGGCAAGGCCAAGGGATCGATCACCCGGGCCACCGAGGCGCTCAGCGCCCTCGTCCGGCGGCCCTGGAACGCGTTCAGGACCGTCATCCAGCCCGTCCTGGACTGGATCACCGGCAAGATCCCCGGCATGTTCACCCGGGTGAAGGACGCCACCGCCGGGACCCTCGGCGGCATGGGCGACTTCGTCTCCACCGGCCTGCAGATGCTCGCCGGGGTCATCACCGGCCCCGTCAAGGGCCTGATCGCCTTCGCCAACTGGGTCATCGACGGGCTCAACAGCCTCAGCGGCGAGTTCCTGGGCAAGAAGTTCGGCGTCAAGCTCGACAAGATCCCGCAGCTCGCCGAGGGCGGTGTCGTCGATCCCTCGCGGGACGGCGCCTCCGCCGTACGGCCCCTGTCCTCCCTCGACCGGCTCCGGCCCGCCGAAGCGGGACGGCGGACCGGCGGCACCCCCGACCCCTCGGACCGCGCCCGCCTGCGCGCCTACCACGAGCCGGAGGGGCGCAGCCCCCTCGCGGTCGCCGAGGACCTGCTGTTCCTGCACCGGACCGCGGCCTGAACCCGGACCGGTCCGGCCCGGAACACCACCGCGCACCCCCGCCCCCGCACCGGACCACGCCACACCACCGCGGACCCCCGCCCCCGCACCGGACCGCGGCCCGCGCCCGGCCTGGACGCGGCCTGACGAAAGTGAGGTGACGGCCCGTCATGGCCGAGACCACCACCGCGTACACCGACGAGACCGCACCCGGCTCACTGATCACCCGCGACGGGCAGATCCAGTGGGCCGGCCTGCTGATGGGTCCGGGCACGCCGTACCAGATCGACCGCACCGGCATCACCGGCTGGGACGACCTGCCCACCCTCGACACCGGCGACGTGCCCCGCCCCGACCAGCACGGCGCCTGGCCCGGCGCCGTCTGGGCGCAGCCGCGGCTCGTCACCGCCACCGTCTGGCTGGTGCCGCCCACCGCCGCGCAGGCGCTGGACACCGGCCTCGCCTTCCGCGCCGCGACCGGCCCCGAGGGCGGCGAGCGCTGGCTGGCCGTACGGCTGCACGGCGAGACCCTCGCCGTACGGGCCCGGGTCAGCCGCCGCGTCGTCCCCCAGGACCGCGCCTTCGTCCGCCAGGGCCTGGGCAAGGCGAGCCTGCAGTGGACGGCGACCGACCCGCGGCGCCTGAGCCCCGCCCTGCGCGAGGGCCGGGCGACCCTGCCGGTCAGCGAACCCGGGCTCGTCTGGCAGGACGAGACCGGCGGCGGACTCACCTGGCCGCTGAGCTGGGGCGGCGACGCCGAGTCCGGCAGCTTCAGCGCGGTCAACGAGGGCGGCGCCGCCGCCCACCCCGTGATCGAGTTCCGGGGCCCCGTCCGCCGCCCGTCGCTGACCCGGCTCGGCGACGGACGCCAGCTCCAGTACGACATCGCCCTCGGCGCGGGCGACGTCCTCACCGTCGACACCGAGGCGGGGACCGTGCTGCTCAACGGCACCGCGTCCCGGCTCTACACGGCGACGCCCGCGTCCGCCCCGGAGCAGCTGTTCCGGCTGGAGCCCGGCCGGACCGCGCTCGCCTTCCGCTCCGACGACGCCACCCCCGACCCGAGGGCCTCGGTGACCGTGCGCTGGCGCGACTCCCACTGGTGACCGGTCCCGGCGCCTGCTCCCCTCCCCCGACTTCCCACCACGCATCTCCCAGGAGGACCTCATGCCCGTGCGCAGCGCATGGCTGATCAACCGCACCGAGACCGAGACCGGCCAGTCCCGCGCCGACACCCGGCTCGCCCCCACCGGCACCATGGCCCCCACCGGCGCGCTGACCAGCGCCACCGGCATCCTGCCGGGGTCGAAGGACGGCGCGTACCTCATGGACGCGCTGTACGTCTACGGGGACACCGCCGGCATGACGGCGAACGTCGCTCCGGGCCGGGCCGTCATCCAGGGCTCCGCAGCCGCCGGCGCCTACCCGGTCGTGCTCACCGACTACACCCAGATCACCTTCGCGGACGGCGACGCCAACAACGACCGGGTCGACCTGGTCGTGCTGCGCGTGTACGACGCCCAGTTCGACACGGTCAACAACCGCACCGAGGCCGTCCTGGAGATCCTCAAGGGCACGCCCGGCGAGCCGGACCCGCAGCCCGTGCCGGAGGGCGCGCTGCCGCTGGCCAGGGTCGTCGTCCCGGCGGGCGCGTCCGTCGGCACGGGCGGCCTGGACTGGTCCAAGGCCGTCTACGACCTGCGGCACACCACCGTCGCCGTCGGCGGCATCCTGGCGGAGTCGTGGAACCGGGAGATGAAGGGCGGCTACACCGGCCAGTACCGGGACAACGCCACCCAGCTCCAGCGCTGGGACGGCAACCGCTGGATCTCCTACCCCAAGCACATCGGCGGCGTCGCCCCGCAGGGCGCGCTGGCGGCCGGCGAGTACGTGGGCCAGTACCGCGACGAGGGCGGCAAGCTCCAGCGCTGGGACGGCACGATCTGGCGCCCGATCATCCCGACCAGCGGCTGGAACTACAACAACGACGGCGGCTTCTGCAAGTCCGTGACCTGGGTCGAGAGCATCACCGACACCGGCGTCCCGGGCATCTCCACCCTGTTCACCACGTCCGTCTCGGGCGCGGTGCTGGTGACGGTCGGCTACCGCGGCAGCAACTCGGTCGACACCGGCTGGTCCCAGATGTCGGCGAACATCCGCCTCGCCGGCGCCGTCGTCGTCCCCGCCGACGACTCGCGCGCCGCGGCGGTGACGGGCAAGGCGAGCGTGTCGGTCTCGCACACCTTCCGGGTGACCGGCCTCAAGCCGCACACCGTGTACGACGCGGTCGCCGCGTACGTCTCGTCGGCGACCAGCAACAACGCCTGGATCGACAACCGGTTCATCCGCGTCGACCCGGTGCTGTGAGCCGGCCGATGGGCAAGGACGTGATCACGCCCGTCTACCGGGCGCTCTTCTGCGACCTGCGCACGGACCAAGTCCTCGACATCCTGCCGCTCACCGACGCCAAGTTCGACGACTTCATCGGCAAGTCGGGGTCGCTGTCCGCGACCGTGCCCCTGCCCGGACCGGACCTGGCGGCACGGGCCAAGGAGGCCCTCCTGCCCGGGCGCACCGCGGTGTGGCTGGAGCGGGACGGGGACATCTGGTGGGGCGGGGTGCTGTGGACCTGCACCCCCGCCTCCGACGAGCAGGGCCGGATGACGGTGCAGTTCCAGGCGGGCACCTTCGACTCCTACCTGGACCACCGCATCCTCTCCACCGACATGGTGGGCACCGCGACCGACCAGTTCGACATCGCGCGGGCCCTGGTCGAGCACGCCCAGGCGCAGGCCGGCGGTGACATCGGGATCAGCCTCGGCGCGGAGATGTCCGGTGTCCACCGGGACTTCGCGTACGGCTACTCGGCCCTGGCCCGCGTCCGCGAGCTGCTCGACAAGCTGGCCCAGCTCGCCGACGGCTTCGAATGGCGCGTCCACTGCTACCGCGACGGCCAGGGCCGCCGCGTCAAGCGGCTCCAGCTGGGGCACCCGGTCATCCGCGGCGGCCGTTCGGACATCGTCCTGGACCATCCGGGACCCGTCCTGTCGTACAGCCTGCCCACGGACTCGACCGTGCAGGCGAACGTCTGGGTCGCCCGCGGCGACTCGGACAACACCGACCAGGCCCAGGACTCCGAACCTCTGACGGTGCAGGAGTCCGAGCCCGGCGACCTCGTGGCCGGCTGGCCACGCCTGGAGCGCACCTCCGACCACAGCGGGGTGAAGGACCCGGAGGTGCTGCGGTCGCTGGCCCGGGCCGAGCTCACCCGGCAGCGCCGGCCCGAGCAGATCCCCGAGCTGACGGTCGTCCTGGACGGCCGGATCACCCCCGCCCTGCTGGGTTCCCTGATCCGGCTGCGCATCCGCGACCTGTGGCACCCGGACGGGCTCGACGCCCGCTACCGGATCGTCGGCCTGGCCGTGAACCCGCCCCAGCGCACCAAGCCGGAGACGGCCACGCTCTATCTGGAAGGGGTGTAACCCTTGGCGATCATTCCCACCGACCTGCTGGACCGCATCCGCGCCCTGGAACGGCAGATCCGGGAGCTGATGGGCAGCGCCAACACCACTCCGGCGCTGAACCAGATCAACAACGGCGAGGTCGTCATCGGCGACGGCGGCCGGCTGCGGGTCCGTTCCGCCGAGGGCGAGGACCTGATCCACATGGGCAGGGTCCAGCCGGACCGCGGCCCGGACAAGCCCCAGCAGGGTCTGATGGTCCGCCGCGACGACGGCTCCCTGGCGCTGACCGTGCGGACGCCGGCGCCGGACCGGCTGAGCACCCAGCCGGTGCAGATCTTCGACCGGTGGGGCAACGTCGTCGTCGCCGACGACTCCGCGCAGCGCGGGCTCGCCCGCCCGTACATCCCGTACGCGCTGCCCCGGCCGGTCGACACGGCCCGCTGGGAGTCCACCGGAAGCGTCGAGTGGACCACGCTCTACAGCGGTCCGGGCATCGTGCAGCACCCGCGCCTGTACGCGCGGATCGCGGTCCGGGGCGCGGCCGGCGCGCAGGTCCGCCTCCTCGTGGACGGCGTCCCGGTGGGCCCCGTCGGCACGCCGGACGCGGACCTGGAGTTCACCGAGCCGCTGTCGGCCGCGTTCAGCGCGACGGTCACCTTCGAGATCCAGGCGAAGGTCGCCGCGGCGGGCGACACGGTCCGCTGCGGCCCGCTCGCGCTGTACGGCGTGCAGTCCTGACGCACGGCACCCGTGCCGGCGGCCGTCGCCCTCCCCCGGGCGGGCGGCGGCCGCCGGCCGGCTCCGCGCCGCGCCGCCCCGCCCGGCGCCCGCGCTCCCCCGCCACCGGCCCGCCGCCGGCCCCGTACCCGCCCAACCGAAGGAGAACGCCCCGTGCTCCCCGCGTCCATCCCGACCGTCCGCGTCACCGCCCGCTACCTGACCCCGGACGGCAGCCCCATGAGCGGCTCCGTCGAGTTCCGCCCGCCGTCCCTGCTGACCCACACCGACGCCGACGTGTTCGTCGGCGGCCCGACCGTCGCCCGGCTGGACGGCGAGGGACGGATCAACGTCGTCCTGCCCGCCACCGACGCCCCCGGCTGGAACCCGGTCGACTGGACGTACCAGGTGACCGAGAAGCTCGGCGGCCTCGGCCGGCTCCGGGCGTACCAGATCGCCCTCCCGGCCTCCCGTCCCTCGGTCGACCTCGCCGACACGGCCCCCGCCGACCCGAACACCCCGCACTACGTGGCCGTGCCCGGACCGGCCGGACCTCCCGGGCAGATGGGCCCGGCCGGGCCGGCGGGCCCGATCCGCTCGGTCAACGGCCGCACCACCCCCGACATCACCCTCACCGCCGCCGACCTGTCGGCCGTCGCCGCCTCCACGGTGGGCACGGCCGGCGGCGTGGCGGCGCTCGGCCCCGACGGCAAGGTCCCCCTCGCCCAGCTGCCGGCCACCGGGGGCGCGGTCTCCTCGGTGAACGGGCAGACCGGCGCGGTCACCCTCACCGCCGCCGAGCTCGGCGCGCTGACCCAGGCGACGGGGGACATCCGCTACCTGGGCATCAACGCCGCCCCGGTGAAGTCGGTCAACGGCCAGGCGGGCGCGGTCCAGCTGAAGGCGTCCGACGTCTCGGCGGTCGCCGCCGGGGACGCGGTGCTCCTGACCGGCGACCAGACGGTGAACGGCGCCAAGACCTTCGCCGCTCCCCCGTCGACCGCGGTCAACCCCACCACCGCCCACCACCTGGTCCGGCGCGGCTACGTCGACGCGGTCTCGGCGGCCGGCACCTGGTCGCCCGCGTCGATGGGCTTCTCCGGCTGGGCGTTCGACCCGGCGGCCTCCTCGGCCAACTCCGTGCAGTACTGCATCAACGGCTGGGTGTACCTGATCGGCGTCCCGCTGCACGCGGCCACCACCGTGAAGAACGTCGTCTTCTACGTGCCCGGGTACGTGGGCGGCACGCTCGGCGCCGCCTCCTTCGCCGGCCTCTACACCGCCGCCGGCGCGAAGGTCGGCCAGACCGCCGCGCTGAACACGGCGCTCACGGCGACCGAGGGCAAGACGTTCGTCCTGCCGCTGACCGCCCAGTACAGCGCCGCCCCCGGCAACTACTGGGTGGCGCTGCTGGTCAACGGCCCGAGCCCGTCCAACAGCGGCCCGGCCTTCATGCGCGGCGCCTCCATGGGCGAGACCCCGGGCGGCAGCGCCCGCATGCCGGGGGCGTTCGTCCGCCACGGCCGGCTGCCCACCACCGGCCAGACCTCCCTGCCCGCCTCGTTCACCCCCTCCACCGTGCTCGCCGACTCCAACGCGATCTGGGCCGCCCTGTCCTGACCGGGCCCCCTCCGCACCACCCGCCCCGTGCCGTCCGAACGGCACGGGGCGTTCTCCTCTCCGAAAGGAGCCCTCGTATGGCCACTCCCCTCACCGCCGACCAGCTGCTCGCCGCGCTGCGCGCCGAAGGCGTCACCGTCGTCGAGCACCGCGAATGGCGCACCCACAACCGCAACCACGTCGGTGCCTGGGGCCCGGTCAACGGCGTGATGATCCACCACACCGTCTCCAGTGGCAGCGCGGCCTCCGTCGAGCTCTGCTACAACGGCTACGCCGAACTGCCCGGCCCCCTGTGCCACGGCGTCATCGACAAGGAGGGCGTCGTCCACCTGGTCGGCAACGGCCGCGCCAACCACGCGGGCGGCGGCGACCCCGACGTCCTGAAGGCGGTCATCGCCGAGAACTACGGGGACCGCCCGCCCGCCACCGACGAGCACCAGGGCAGCGCGGGCGCCGTCGACGGCAACGCCCGCTTCTACGGCTTCGAGTGCGTCAACCTCGGGGACGGCGCCGACCCCTGGCCGGCCGCCCAGCTCGACGCCATCGAACGCGCCTCCGCCGCGATCTGCCGCGCCCACGCCTGGGGAGCCAAGTCCGTCATCGGGCACCTGGAGTGGTCGGACCACAAGAGCGATCCGCGCGGCTTCACCATGCCGGACCTGCGCGGCCGGATCGCCGCCCGGCTCGCCGCCGCCCCGTCGAAGGCGCCCGCCACGAGTCCGGCCGGGCCGTCCGGCGGCGCCCCCTCGGGCGCCCCGCGCCTCCAGCCGTTCCCCGGAAGCGAGTTCTTCACCGGCTCCACCAGCTCCCCGGTGATCACCGCGATGGGCCGCCGGCTCGTCGCCGAGGGCTGCTCCGCGTACGGCGTGGGCCCCGGCCCCCGCTGGACGGAGGCCGACCGGCGCAGCTACGCGAAGTGGCAGCGCAAGCTCGGGTTCCGCGGCGCCGACGCCGACGGCGTGCCCGGCCGCGCCTCCTGGAACGCCCTGAAGGTCCCGTACACCCGGTGAGGAGTCCACAGATGTCCGATGCCGCCAAGCGCACGGCCCGCACGATCGTCCAGACCGCCGTGGCCCTCGCCGTCGTCCTGCCGGCCGTCGTCGACGCCTCCGGCATCCCGGCCACCCTCCCCTGGGCCGCCGGGGCGCTCGCCGTCGCGGGCGCGCTGACCCGCGTGATGGCCCTGCCGGGGGTGCAGCGGCTGCTGCCGTCCTGGCTGCGGAGCGGGGAACCGGACGCCGCCGTCCTCCCGGGGGCCGCCGATGACCGACTCTGACACGTCCCACTCGGGCGACCCGGTGGCGGTCGCCCTGGAACTGGAGCGGCTGCGCGGCACGCTGGAGGCCGGCTTCGCCCGCGTCGACGGGTCGCTGGCCCTGCTGGTCCAGCGCCACGACCAGACGGACAAGCAGCTCGCCGACCACGAGGTCCGGCTCGACTCCCTGGAACGCTCGCGCTGGCCGGTGGCCAGCGTCACCGTCCTGGTGGCGAGCGCCGGCCTGATGCTCACCACCTGGCAGGCCCTCGGCCGCTGAACACGCCGCAGGGCGGTCACCCCGTCGTACACGGGGTGACCGCCCTGCGGTTCAGGCGACTCGCTTACTGGTTGTACGGACCGTAGTCGTAGTCCTCCAGCGGAACGGCCTGGCCGGAGCCCGAACCGAACGGCGAGTAGTCGATGTCGTCGTAGCCGACGGCCGAGTACATCGCGGCCTTGGCCTCCTCGGTCGGCTCGACCCGGATGTTGCGGTAGCGGGACAGACCCGTACCGGCCGGGATGAGCTTACCGATGATGACGTTCTCCTTGAGGCCGATGAGGCTGTCGGACTTGGCGTTGATCGCCGCGTCCGTCAGGACTCGGGTCGTCTCCTGGAAGGAGGCGGCCGACAGCCAGGACTCCGTCGCGAGCGACGCCTTGGTGATGCCCATCAGCTGCGGACGGCCGGAGGCGGGGTGACCGCCCTCGGTGACCACACGACGGTTCTCGGTCTCGAACTTCGACCGCTCGACCAGCTCGCCCGGCAGGAGCTCCGCGTCGCCGGACTCGATGATCGTCACGCGGCGCAGCATCTGCCGGATGATGATCTCGATGTGCTTGTCGTGGATCGACACGCCCTGCGAGTTGTAGACCTTCTGGACCTCGCCGACCAGGTGGACCTGGACCGCGCGCTGACCGAGGATCCGGAGCACGTCGTGCGGGTTGGTGGCACCCACGGTGAGCTTCTGGCCCACCTCGACGTGGTCGCCCTCGCCCACGAGCAGACGGGCACGCTTCGAGATCGGGAACGCCGTCTCGTCGGTGCCGTCGTCCGGGGTGACGACGATCTTCTTGGTCTTCTCGGTCTCCTCGATGCGGACGCGGCCGGCCGCCTCCGAGATCGGGGCGACACCCTTCGGCTGCCGGGCCTCGAAGAGCTCGACGACACGGGGCAGACCCTGGGTGATGTCGTCACCGGCCACACCACCGGTGTGGAAGGTACGCATCGTCAGCTGGGTGCCGGGCTCACCGATGGACTGGGCGGCGATGATGCCGACCGCCTCACCGATGTCGACCAGCTTACCGGTGGCGAGCGAACGGCCGTAGCAGAACGCACACGTACCGACCGCGGACTCACAGGTCAGGACCGAACGGGTCTTGACCTCCTCGACGCCCGCGTTGACCAGGGCGTCGATGAGCACGTCGCCCAGGTCGACGTTGGCCGGCGCGATGACCTTGCCGTCCACGACGACGTCCTCGGCGAGCATCCGCGCGTACACGGAGGTCTCGACGTCCTCGGTCTTGCGCAGGACACCCGTCTCGTCCTTCGCCGCGATCCGCAGCTTCAGACCGCGCTCGGTGCCGCAGTCCTCCTCGCGGATGATCACGTCCTGCGAGACGTCCACCAGACGACGGGTCAGGTAACCCGAGTCGGCGGTACGCAGGGCGGTGTCGGCGAGACCCTTACGGGCACCGTGCGTCGAGATGAAGTACTCGAGGACGGAGAGGCCCTCACGGAAGGACGCCTTGATCGGACGCGGGATGGTCTCGTTCTTCGCGTTCGACACCAGACCACGCATACCGGCGATCTGCCGCATCTGCATCATGTTTCCTCGGGCACCCGAGTCAACCATCATGAAGATGGGGTTCGTCTTGGGGAAGTTCGCGTTCATCGCGTCGGCGACCTTGTTGGTGGCCTCCGTCCAGATCGCGATGAGCTCCTGCGTGCGCTCGTCCTTGGTGATCAGACCGCGCTCGTACTGCCGCTGGACCTTCTCGTCGCGCGCCTCGTAGTCGCGGACGATCTCCTTCTTCGCCTCGGGGACGACGACGTCGGAGATGGCCACGGTGACACCGGAACGGGTCGCCCAGTAGAAGCCCGCCGCCTTCAGGTTGTCGAGCGTCGCCGCCACGATGACCTTGGGGTAGCGCTCCGCCAGGTCGTTGACGATCTCGGAGAGCTGCTTCTTGCCCACCGAGTAGTCGACGAACGGATAGTCCTCGGGCAGCAGCTCGTTGAAGAGCGCGCGGCCCAGGGTGGTGCGCAGGCGGAACGAGTCCCCCTGCTGCCACTCGGGCTCGCCCTCCTCGCGGGCCGGCGGGGTCCAGCCGCGCGGCGGGATGGTGCCCACCGGGAAGCGGATGTCCACCGGCGACTGCAGCGCCAGCTCGCCGGCGTCGAACGCCATGATCGCCTCGGCCGTGGAGCCGAACGCGCGGCCCTCGCCCTTGGTGTCGCGCAGCTCGCCGTCGGTGGTCAGGAAGAACAGACCGAGGACCATGTCCTGGGTCGGCATCGTGACCGGGCGGCCGTCGGCCGGCTTGAGGATGTTGTTCGAGGACAGCATCAGGATGCGGGCCTCGGCCTGCGCCTCCGCGGAGAGCGGCAGGTGGACGGCCATCTGGTCACCGTCGAAGTCCGCGTTGAACGCGGTGCAGACGAGCGGGTGGATCTGGATGGCCTTGCCCTCGACCAGCTGCGGCTCGAACGCCTGGATGCCGAGGCGGTGCAGCGTGGGCGCACGGTTCAGGAGGACCGGGTGCTCCGCGATGACCTCTTCGAGGACGTCGTACACGACCGTGCGGCCGCGCTCGACCATCCGCTTGGCCGACTTGATGTTCTGCGCGTGGTTCAGGTCCACCAGGCGCTTCATCACGAACGGCTTGAAGAGCTCCAGGGCCATGGCCTTCGGCAGACCGCACTGGTGCAGCTTGAGCTGCGGGCCGACGACGATGACGGAACGCGCCGAGTAGTCGACTCGCTTGCCGAGCAGGTTCTGACGGAAACGGCCCTGCTTGCCCTTCAGCATGTCGCTGAGGGACTTCAGCGGGCGGTTGCCGGGACCGGTGACCGGGCGACCGCGACGACCGTTGTCGAAGAGGGCGTCCACGGCCTCCTGGAGCATGCGCTTCTCGTTGTTCACGATGATCTCGGGCGCGCCGAGGTCGAGAAGCCGCTTCAGGCGGTTGTTGCGGTTGATCACGCGGCGGTACAGGTCGTTCAGGTCGGAGGTCGCGAAGCGGCCACCGTCCAGCTGCACCATCGGACGCAGGTCCGGCGGGATGACCGGCACGCAGTCGAGAACCATGCCCTTGGGGCTGTTCGCGGTCTGCAGGAACGCGGAGACGACCTTGAGGCGCTTGAGCGCGCGGGTCTTCTTCTGGCCCTTGCCGGTGCGGATGATCTCGCGGAGGCGCTCGGCCTCCTCCTCCAGGTCGAAGGACTCCAGGCGCTTCTGCAGCGCCGCGGCGCCCATCGAGCCGTCGAAGTACGTGCCGAAGCGGTCACGCAGCTCGCGGTAGAGGAGCTCGTCGCCCTCCAGGTCCTGGACCTTGAGGTTCTTGAAGCGGGACCAGACCTCGTCCAGACGGTCGATCTCGCGCTGCGCGCGGTCGCGCAGCTGCTTCATCTCGCGCTCGGCACCCTCGCGCACCTTGCGGCGCACGTCGGCCTTGGCGCCCTCGGCCTCCAGCTCGGCGAGGTCGTTCTCGAGCTTCTTGGCGCGGGCCTCCAGGTCGGAGTCGCGACGGTTCTCGATCTGCTGGCGCTCGACGGAGACGTGCGCCTCCAGGGAGGGCAGGTCACGCGTACGGCGCTCGTCGTCGACGTACGTGATCATGTACGCCGCGAAGTAGATGACCTTCTCCAGGTCCTTCGGGGCGAGGTCGAGCAGGTACCCGAGGCGCGACGGGACGCCCTTGAAGTACCAGATGTGGGTGACGGGAGCGGCCAGCTCGATGTGGCCCATCCGCTCGCGGCGCACCTTGGCGCGGGTGACCTCGACGCCACACCGCTCACAGATGATGCCCTTGAAGCGGACGCGCTTGTACTTGCCGCAGTAGCACTCCCAGTCCCGGGTCGGACCGAAGATCTTCTCGCAGAAGAGTCCGTCCTTCTCGGGCTTGAGCGTGCGGTAGTTGATGGTCTCCGGCTTCTTGACCTCGCCGTGGCTCCACTGACGGATGTCGTCAGCGGTGGCCAGACCGATCCGGAGCTCGTCGAAGAAGTTGACGTCGAGCACTATGCGTCAATCCCTCTCAGGGTTGTAAGGCTTGGGGTCTGATACGGGGGTCCTGGGGCCGGCGGGCCTTGATCGCTCAAGGCCCGCCGAAACTCCCGTCAGACCTCTTCGACGCTGCTCGGCTCGCGCCGGGACAGGTCGATGCCGAGCTCCTCCGCTGCGCGGAAGACGTCCTCGTCGGTGTCGCGCATCTCGATGGACATGCCGTCCGAGGACAGCACCTCCACGTTGAGGCACAGGGACTGCATCTCCTTGATGAGCACCTTGAAGGACTCGGGGATGCCGGGCTCAGGGATGTTCTCGCCCTTGACGATGGCCTCGTAGACCTTCACGCGGCCGGTCACGTCGTCGGACTTGATCGTCAGCAGCTCCTGGAGGGCGTACGCGGCGCCATAAGCCTCCAGCGCCCACACCTCCATCTCACCGAAGCGCTGGCCACCGAACTGGGCCTTACCACCCAGCGGCTGCTGGGTGATCATCGAGTACGGGCCGGTCGAACGCGCGTGGAGCTTGTCGTCGACCAGGTGGTGGAGCTTGAGGATGTACATGTACCCGACGGAGATCGGGTCCGGGAACGGCTCGCCGGAGCGGCCGTCGAACAGCCTCGCCTTGCCGGTCGGGAGCACCATGCGCTCGCCGTCGCGGTTCGGGATGGTGTGCTGGAGCAGGCCGGCCAGCTCGTCCTCGCGCGCGCCGTCGAAGACGGGGGTCGCGACGTTGGTGCCGGGGGCGACCTTGTCGGCGCCGATCGCCTGGAGGCGCTGCGCCCACTCGTCCGCGAGCCCGGAGACGTCCCAGCCGCGGCTGGCGAGCCAGCCGAGGTGGATCTCCAGGACCTGTCCCGGGTTCATTCGGGACGGGACGCCCAGCGGGTTGAGGATGATGTCGACCGGGGTGCCGTCCTCCAGGAACGGCATGTCCTCGATCGGCAGGATCTTCGAGATGACGCCCTTGTTGCCGTGACGGCCGGCGAGCTTGTCACCGTCGGTGATCTTGCGCTTCTGGGCGACGTAGACGCGGACCAGCTGGTTCACGCCCGGGGGAAGCTCGTCGCCCTCCTCGCGGTCGAAGACGCGCACGCCGATGATCTTGCCGATCTCGCCGTGCGGCACCTTCAGGGAGGTGTCACGGACCTCGCGGGCCTTCTCGCCGAAGATCGCGCGGAGCAGGCGCTCCTCCGGGGTCAGCTCGGTCTCGCCCTTGGGCGTGACCTTGCCGACCAGGATGTCGCCGGCGACGACCTCGGCACCGATGCGGATGATGCCGCGCTCGTCGAGGTCGGCGAGGACCTCCTCGGAGACGTTCGGGATGTCCCGGGTGATCTCCTCGGGGCCCAGCTTGGTGTCACGGGCGTCGACCTCGTGCTCCTCGATGTGGATCGAGGAGAGGACGTCGTCCTGCACGAGGCGCTGCGACAGGATGATCGCGTCCTCGTAGTTGTGGCCCTCCCACGGCATGAACGCCACGAGCAGGTTCTTGCCGAGCGCCATCTCGCCGTCTTCGGTGGCGGGGCCGTCGGCGAGGACCTGGCCCTCGACGACGCGGTCGCCCTCGTCCACGACGACCTTCTGGTTCACCGAGGTGCCCTGGTTGGACCGGGAGAACTTGTGCAGGCGGTACGTGATGTACGTGCCGTCGTCGTTGGCGACCGTGATGTAGTCGGCCGACAGCTCCTGGACGACACCGTCCTTCTCGGCCTTGAGCACGTCGCCGGCGTCGGTGGCGCAGCGGTACTCCATGCCGGTGCCGACGAGCGGGGCCTCCGACTTAATCAGCGGCACCGCCTGACGCATCATGTTCGCGCCCATGAGGGCGCGGTTGGCGTCGTCGTGCTCCAGGAAGGGGATCATGGCGGTCGCGACCGACACCATCTGGCGCGGCGAGACGTCCATGTAGTCCACGTCCGACGGCTCGACGTAGTCGACCTCGCCGCCGCGCTTGCGGACCAGGACGCGGTTCTCGGAGAAGCGCAGGTCGTCGTCGAGCGCGGCGTTGGCCTGCGCGATGACGAAGCGGTCCTCCTCGTCGGCGGTGACGTAGTCGACCTCGTCGGTGACCTGGCCGTCGACGACCTTGCGGTACGGCGTCTCGATGAAGCCGAACGCGTTGACGCGGCCGTACGAGGCGAGCGAACCGATCAGACCGATGTTCGGGCCTTCGGGGGTCTCGATCGGGCACATGCGTCCGTAGTGGGACGGGTGCACGTCTCGGACCTCGAAGCCGGCCCGCTCGCGGGACAGACCACCGGGACCCAGCGCCGAGAGACGACGCTTGTGCGTCAGACCCGACAGCGGGTTGTTCTGGTCCATGAACTGCGACAGCTGGCTGGTGCCGAAGAACTCCTTGATGGAGGCGACGACCGGCCGGATGTTGATCAGGGTCTGCGGCGTGATCGCCTCGACGTCCTGCGTGGTCATGCGCTCGCGGACGACGCGCTCCATCCGGGCCAGACCCGTGCGGACCTGGTTCTGGATGAGCTCGCCGACGTTGCGCAGACGACGGTTGCCGAAGTGGTCGATGTCGTCGGTCTCGACGACGATCTCGTTGCCGTTCTCACCGATCGTCTCGGTCTCGCCCGCGTGGAGCTTCACGAGGTACTTGATCGTGGCGATGATGTCGTCCGTGGTGAGGACGCCGGCGTCCAGCGGCTCGTCCGCGCCGAGCTTCTTGTTCACCTTGTAGCGGCCGACCTTCGCGAGGTCGTAGCGCTTCGGGTTGAAGTAGAGGTTCTCGAGCAGCGTCTGGGCGGCCTCGCGGGTCGGCGGCTCGCCCGGGCGCAGCTTGCGGTAGATGTCGAGCAGCGCGTCGTCCTGGCCCTGGGTGTGGTCCTTCTCCAGGGTGGCGCGCATGGACTCGTACTCGCCGAACTCCTGGAGGATCTGCTCGGTGGTCCAGCCGAGGGCCTTCAGGAGGACGGTGACGGACTGCTTGCGCTTGCGGTCGATGCGGACACCGACCAGGTCGCGCTTGTCGATCTCCATCTCCAGCCAGGCACCCCGGGAGGGGATGATCTTGGCGGAGAAGATGTCCTTGTCGGACGTCTTGTCGATCGAGGAGTCGAAGTAGACGCCGGGCGAGCGGACCAGCTGCGACACCACGACACGCTCGGTGCCGTTGATGACGAAGGTGCCCTTGTTGGTCATGAGCGGGAAGTCGCCCATGAAGACCGTCTGGGACTTGATCTCGCCGGTCTCGTTGTTGGTGAACTCGGCGGTGACGAAGAGCGGGGCGCCGTACGTGAAGTCACGGTCCTTGCACTCGTCGATCGAGTTCTTCGGCGGCTCGAAGCGGTGGTCGCGGAAGGTCAGCGACATCGACCCGGAGAAGTCCTCGATCGGGGAGATCTCCTCGAAGATCTCCTCCAGGCCGGACTTCGTGGGGACGTCCTGTCCCGACTCAAGGGCAGCCTCGACGCGAGCCTTCCAGGCGGCGTTGCCGAGCAGCCAGTCAAAACTCTCGGTCTGCAGCGCGAGGAGGTTCGGAACCTCGAGGGGCTCCTTGATCTTTGCAAAGGAGATGCGCAGCGGGGCGGTGCTTGCGCCGTTGTTCGTATTGGTCGAGGCGTTGCGCGAGGCGGCCAAGAGGGGGTCCTTCCGAGGGCTCGGACTCACTACGCGCGTACCGGTCCCCAGCAGTGCTTCACGGCAGACGTTTCCTGATGTGACCGAAAGGCCAGGTCAGACGGGGTCGGACGGTGAAGCGGATGCGAAGGTATGCCCCTGGTGACGGGCAGGGGGCAGCTAACAGGCAGCGCAAAGGGTCAGTGTAGCCACTTGGCTCACTGATGTCCAGGGCGAGATCTTCGCGACCCTCGTTGCACTCAACTCCGCTGCACCTCGCGCCGTGTGGCGCACCTCGATACTGCCCGTTCCGCCGTCGATCCATGCCTCGGATACGGATCGTTGTGACGACGCGTCCTGAGAATTGCGCGCTGCGTGCGGTTCGTCAAGGGCTCCCGCTCCGCGAGGCGCACGGCGAAGATCACCATACTCCGCTTCCGGCGGCCCCCAGGACCCCCGCCGCGCCCGTCGCCGGGAACGCCGAAAGGCGACCACCCATGTGGATGATCGCCCTTCGGTGCTCCCGCGTTACACGGGAGCGTGAGTCTGCTTCAGCGACTCGAAACGGTCTTACTTGACCGTGACGGAGGCACCGGCGGCCTTGAGGGCCTCGGCGGCCTTGTCAGCGGCCTCCTTCGCGACCTTCTCGAGGACCGGCTTCGGGGTGCCGTCGACGAGGTCCTTGGCCTCCTTGAGGCCCAGGGAGGTGAGCTCGCGCACGACCTTGATGACCTGGATCTTCTTGTCGCCGGCACCCTCGAGGATGACGTCGAACTCGTCCTGCTCGGCCTCGGCCTCGGCCGGGGCACCGGCAGCGGCGGGACCGGCGACGGCGACGGCCGCGGCGGCGGTGACGTCGAACTTCTCCTCGAAGGCCTTCACGAACTCGGAGAGCTCGATGAGGGTCATCTCCTCGAACTGGGCGAGGAGGTCGTCCTGAGAGAGCTTCGCCATGATGGGCGATCCTTCCAACTAATTCGGCAGGTGCCGGATGTGTGTAGAGGCGGGCGTAACGGCCCGCTGCGACCCGCGCGCTAGGCGGCGCGGATCAATGCGCGAGCCGAATTACTCGGCACCGCCCTGCTCGGCGAGCTTGACGCGAAGCGCCTCCGCGGTGCGGACGAACTTCGACGGCAGCGCCTGGAAGAGCGAGGCAGCCTGGGACTGCTTGCCCTTGAACGCGCCGGCCAGCTTGCTGAGCAGAACCTCGCGGGACTCGAGGTCCGCGAGCTTCTTGATCTCATCGGCGGAGAGCGCCTTGCCATCAAGGACACCGCCCTTGATGATGAGATTCGGGTTCTCCTTGGCGAAGTCACGCAGGCTCTTCGCCGACTCCACCGGGTCACCGGTGATGAAGGCGACCGCGGTCGGACCAGCGAAGTGCTCGTCCAGCGCGGTGATCCCGGCCTGGTTGGCCGCAATCTTGGTCAGCGTGTTCTTCACCACGGCGTACTGGGCGTTCTCACCGAGCGAACGACGCAGCGTCTTGAGCTGCGACACGGTGAGACCCCGGTACTCGGTCAGCACGGCGGCGTTCGAGCTGCGGAACTGGTCCTCAAGCTCGGCCACCGCGGCAGCCTTGTCGGGCCTTGCCATAGAGCGTCGGCCTCCTTCCGGGTGATGAGGACCGCTCAGAAGGGGCTGACAAAACAAAACGCCCCGGCGCAGGCGCTCGGGGCTCAGCTCGACCGCGTCACGAGGACCCGGGAACTCTTCCACAATCACCTGCGCGGGTCGTTCGCGTCTCAGCGAATCCTTCGGCCACCGCGCCTTGACGGCACAGCGACGACCAGCGGTCTTTGGCTTCTGTGGAAGAGTACGCGACCGGGTCGGCCAGGGGCAAATCAGCCCTGACTGCGGCTCCCGCCGATCTTCTTCAGGAGCTCCGCGAAGCCGAACGTGTCGCCGGCGGCCGGGGCCCGGACGCCGGTCCGGGCGCCGTAGCCGGTGTAGGTCGTGGTGAGCTTCGTCAGCGCCCCGTCGGCCTCGGTCCGGACGCTCGTCCGCACGGGCCGGCCGTCCGTGCCGATCCAGACCTCCATCTCTCTGCCTCCCGGGAGCTCCCCCTCGTACACCTGTGCCGCGACGGCGGAGCCCTTGGCGGGGCCGAGGTGCTTCAGCGTCGGGGAGGCGGCGAGGAGGCCGAGCTCTCCGGCCGGGTCCTGGTTCACGCCGTTCAGTCCGGCGGTCAGCTGGGTCGCGAGGCCGTCCTCCGCGCCCACCTCCGCGGGATCGACCTTCATCCAGCGCTTGCCGCCCGTCTGCGCGGTCTGCGCGGCGCCCACGTCCACGTAGGTCACCCCGCCGACCGCGAGCACGCGCGTCTCGGCGGGGGCGCCGGGCACGTCGGCCAGGTAGGTCGAGTCGGTGACCTTCAGGTCCGCGGTCGCGGGCTTCCAGCTCCGGACGCCGGTGAACGTGCTGCTGCCGGGCGCCCGGCCGCCGCTCACCGAGAGGCGCATCTCGACCCTGGCGCCTCCGGCCCCCGCGGTCTTCTCGGAGGCGGCCCGTACGGCCTTCGCCGCCTCCTCGCGGCTCTGCGTGCCCGGCGTCGCCGTCGCGGACGCGGAGCCGGCCGCCTTCTTCGTACCGCCGCCGTCCTCGCACCCCGCGACGCCCGTCGCGACGGCCAGGACCGCCAGGACGGCGATCGCGCGCTTCCGTACGGACCCGTTCATGCGTCCCCCCACTTCTCGTTCCCCCTCTTGACCGGGGGCCTGCGGCCCCGAACGTAACAAAGAACCGGCCCCCGCCCCTCCGAGGAGGGGCGGGGGCCGGTGACCACTCAGTGAACCCGGGGGGTTCAGACCGCGGCCGGGTCCTCCTCGACGAGGAGGTTGCGGGTGCGGTTGGAGTCCAGCGGGATGCCGGGGCCCATCGTCGTCGTCAGGGTCGCCTTCTTGATGTAGCGGCCCTTGGCGGCGGACGGCTTCAGACGGAGGATCTCCTCCAGGGCCGCAGCGTAGTTCTCGACCAGCTTCGTCTCGTCGAAGGAGACCTTGCCGATGATGAAGTGCAGGTTCGAGTGCTTGTCGACGCGGAACTCGATCTTGCCGCCCTTGATGTCGTTGACGGCCTTGGCGACATCGGGGGTGACGGTGCCGACCTTGGGGTTCGGCATGAGACCACGCGGGCCGAGGACGCGGCCGAGGCGGCCGACCTTGCCCATGAGGTCCGGGGTGGCCACCACGGCGTCGAACTCGTTCAGGCGGTTGCCCTTGGAGATCTCGTCGATGAGCTCGTCGGAGCCGACGATGTCGGCGCCCGCGGCGATCGCGGCCTCGGCACGGTCACCGGTCGCGAAGACCAGGACCCGGGCGGTCTTGCCGGTGCCGTGCGGAAGGTTCACGGTGCCACGGACCATCTGGTCGGCCTTGCGCGGGTCGACACCCAGGCGGAAGGCGACCTCGACGGTGCCGTCGAACTTCGTGGTGGCGGTGTCCTTGGCGAGACGGACGGCCTCGAGGGGAGCGTAGTTCCGCTCGCGGTCGACCTTGGCGTCCGCGCCGCGGAGAGCCTTGCTGCGCTTCACTTCTTCTCCTGTGGAGTTGCGCCACACGGCTCGGCCGCGTGGCAGGTGTGGAGTCGTGGTGGGGGCCAGCGCTCGGCCCTCCCACTGGTCACGAGGGGGGTGATCAGCCCTCGACCGTGATGCCCATGGAACGGGCGGTGCCGGCGATGATCTTCGACGCGGCGTCCAGGTCGTTGGCGTTCAGGTCGGGCAGCTTGACCGAGGCGATCTCGCGGACCTGGGCGGCCGTGAGCTTGGCGACCTTGGTCTTGTGCGGCTCGCCGGATCCCTTGTCCACACCAGCGGCCTTGAGGATCAGCTTCGCGGCCGGCGGAGTCTTGGTGATGAAGGTGAAGGAACGGTCCTCGTAGACCGTGATCTCCACCGGCACGACCATGCCACGCTGCGACTCGGTCGCGGCGTTGTAGGCCTTGCAGAACTCCATGATGTTGACGCCGTGCTGACCCAGCGCGGGGCCGACCGGCGGGGCCGGGTTGGCCGCGCCGGCGTTGATCTGGAGCTTGATAAGCCCCGTGACCTTCTTCTTCTTGGGAGGCATTGCTCTCTCCGGGTCCTAGTGAGAGTGTTCAGCCCGCCGTCCGGTCATCCGGATGGAGGCATACCGCACAACGATAACGGGTATAGAAGCGCGGCTAAAAACCGAGCAGGTCAGAGCGTCCCCCGCGAGCGGGGATACCCCCAGCGAGAGCCGCTCTGACCTGGACGGAAAACCGTGGGATCAGTTCTTCTGGATCTGGTCGAAGCTGAGCTCGACCGGGGTCTCGCGACCGAAGATCTCGACGAGGCCCTTGACCTTCTTCGAGTCGGCGTTGATCTCGTTGATCGTGGCCTGGAGGGTCGCGAAGGGGCCGTCGGTGACGGTGACCGAGTCGCCGACCTCGAAGTCCAGGACCTGGACCTCCAGCTTGCGGGCCGGAGCCGGCTTGCCCTCGGCCTCGGCGGCCTCGCGGGCGGCCTTCTCCTCGGCCTCCGGGGCGAGCATCTTGACGATCTCGTCCAGGGTCAGCGGGTACGGGTCGTAGGCGTTGCCCACGAAGCCGGTGACGCCGGGGGTGTTGCGGACGACGCCCCAGGACTCGTTCGTCAGGTCCATGCGGACGAGCACGTAACCCGGGAGCTTGTTCTGCTTGACGTTCTTCCGCTCGCCGCCCTTGATCTGGACGATCTCTTCCTCGGGGACCTCGGCCTGGTAGATGAAGTCCTCGACGTTGAGCGAGACGGCGCGCTGCTCCAGGTTGGCCTTCACGCGCTTCTCGTAACCCGCGTAGGTGTGGATGACGTACCACTCGCCGGGAAGGGTGCGCAGCTCCTCGCGGAGCGCGGCGACGGGGTCGACCGGCTCGGCCTCCTCCGCGGCTTCCTCGACCTCGACCTCGGCCTCGGCGTCCTCGTCGGTCTCGACGGCCTGCGGGGCTTCGGCGTCCTCGGCCCCGTCGGACTCGGCGTCGTCGCCGGACCCGTCGGCCGCGGCGGTGCTCGTCTCGTCGCCCTCGTCGTCGCCGGACTCGTCGTCCTCGGCCTCGGGAGCGGTCTCCTCGGCGGCCTCGCCCGCGATGTCGTCAGCAGCGTCGGCCTGGTCCTCGTCGGCGGCCTCGACGATGTCCAGCTCGTCCTCGACGGACTCGGACTCGAAGGCGTCGTTCAGGTTCGCGTCAGACACGGTGGCTGCTTCTTCCTGCGATACAGATGGGGTGGAACAAAAAGTCAGCCGAAGACGTACTTGACTGCTTCCTGGAAGCCATAGTCAATCACGGTGACGAGGCCGATCATGATGACGACGAAGAGGATCACCACAGTGGTGTACGTCGACAGCTGGCTGCGCGTGGGCCAGACGACCTTGCGGAGCTCCGCGATGATCTGGCGGTAGAAAAGCGCGAGACGGCCCAGAGGACCCTTCTTGCCGCGCTTTCCGCCCTTACGGGACTTCTTCTTCGACTCTGCGGCCTCGTCGTCGGCATCAGGCATGTCGATGGAGCCTACGGCGTCCGTCACGATCTCTCACCTGATTCCGGGTCGGCCGTGCCGCGCCCGGGTGGAGCCGCACGGCGGTGCAATGAAGTACGTACATGCGCACAACACCTGGCGGTGTGTGTAGCAGGGCCGGAGGGACTTGAACCCCCAACCGCCGGTTTTGGAGACCGGTGCTCTACCAATTGAGCTACGACCCTTTGTCGGTACCCACCAACCTACCGCATCGTGCGACGTGGTTCGGCGCGGGCCAACGAGCAGTGAGCATACGTGGTGATGGGCCCCTACGTCGAACAGAAAGCGCCCGGAAGGCGCGTCGGCCCGCTCGGGAACGCGCGTACGACCGGGAATGACCGTTCCTGTCCGGTCCGTGAAACCTGTGTGTCCGGCCCCGAAGCGGTCTGGGACGATGGGCCGCATGAGCGCTGCTACCCCTCCCACCGAGCGTCGGGTCTCCGCCCGGATCGGTGCGATCTCCGAGTCCGCCACCCTCGCCGTCGACGCCAAGGCCAAGGCCCTCAAGGCCGCCGGCCGTCCGGTGATCGGTTTCGGCGCGGGCGAGCCCGACTTCCCGACCCCGGACTACATCGTCGAGGCGGCCGTCGAGGCGTGCAAGAACCCGAAGTACCACCGCTACACCCCGGCCGGCGGCCTGCCCGAGCTGAAGGCCGCCATCGCCGCCAAGACGCTGCGCGACTCCGGCTACGAGGTCGACGCCTCCCAGGTCCTGGTGACCAACGGCGGCAAGCAGGCGATCTACGAGGCGTTCGCCGCGATCCTCGACCCGGGCGACGAGGTCATCGTCCCGGCTCCGTACTGGACGACGTACCCCGAGTCGATCCGGCTCGCGGGCGGCGTCCCGGTGGAGGTCGTGGCCGACGAGACGACCGGCTACCGGGTCTCGGTGGAGCAGCTGGAGGCGGCCCGCACGGAGAAGACCAAGGTCGTCCTCTTCGTGTCGCCGTCCAACCCGACCGGCGCGGTCTACAGCGAGGCGGACGCCGAGGCGATCGGCCGCTGGGCCGTCGAGCACGGCCTGTGGGTCCTGACGGACGAGATCTACGAGCACCTGGTCTACGGCGACGCGAAGTTCACCTCGCTGCCGGCGATCGTGCCCGAGCTGCGCGACAAGTGCGTCGTGGTCAACGGCGTGGCGAAGACGTACGCGATGACGGGGTGGCGCGTCGGGTGGATCGTGGGCCCGAAGGACGTCGTGAAGGCCGCCACGAACCTGCAGTCGCACGCCACCTCCAATGTGAGCAACGTCGCGCAGATCGCGGCCCTCGCCGCCGTCTCCGGGAACCTGGACGCGGTCGCGGAGATGCGCACCGCCTTCGACCGGCGCCGCCGGACCATCGTGCGGATGCTCAACGAGATCGAGGGCGTGTACTGCCCGACCCCCGAGGGCGCGTTCTACGCGTACCCGTCGGTGAAGGCGCTCCTCGGCAAGGAGATCCGCGGCAAGCGCCCGCGGACCTCGGTCGAGCTGGCCGCCCTGATCCTGGACGAGGCCGAGGTCGCGGTCGTGCCGGGCGAGGCGTTCGGCACCCCGGGCTACCTGCGCCTCTCGTACGCGCTCGGTGACGAGGACCTGGCGGAGGGCGTGTCCCGGATCCAGAAGCTGCTCGCGGAGGCGACGGAGTAGAAGAACAATCCTCGAATTCGGTGATTGCCCGGGCCCCGGTTCTTCGGAACCGGGGCCCGTTTCTGCGTTCGGACGGGCCACGATCGGGGAAAGCGGGTGTTCCCGGTCATTCGCGTACGGCAGGATCGATCGATGCTGGCCTTTTCCGAGGGACACCCCCCGAACTCCCCGAACGACTCCCGCGACCTCACCCTGTTGCCCAAGGCCCACCTGCACCTGCACTTCACCGGTTCGATGCGGCCCACGACGCTGATCGAGCTGGCCGACAAGTACGGCGTGCACCTCCCCGAGGCGCTGAGCGGCGGCACGCCCCCCGAACTGCGGGCGACCGACGAGCGCGGCTGGTTCCGCTTCCAGCGGCTCTACGACATCGCCCGCTCCTGCCTGCGCTCCCCCGAGGACATCCGGCGGCTGGTCCGCGAGGCGGCCGAGGAGGACGTCAGGGACGGTTCGGGGTGGCTGGAGATCCAGGTCGACCCCACCTCGTACGCGCCGCACCTCGGCGGGCTCATCCCGGCGCTCGAGGTCATCCTGGACGCGGTCGAGTCGGCGTCCCGCGACACCGGCCTGGGGATGCGGGTCCTGGTGGCCGCGAACCGGATGAAGCACCCCCTGGACGCCCGCACCCTGGCCCGGCTCGCGGTGCGGTTCGCGGACCGGGGCGTGGTGGGCTTCGGGCTCTCCAACGACGAACGGCGCGGCCTGGCCCGGGACTTCGACCGGGCGTTCGCGATCGCCCGGGACGGCGGCCTCCTCGCCGCCCCGCACGGCGGCGAGCTGGCGGGACCGGCGTCGGTGCGGGACTGCCTGGACGACCTGCGGGCGGCGCGGATCGGCCACGGGGTGCGGGCGGCGGAGGACCCGCGACTGCTGCGGAGGCTCGCGGAGCGCGGGGTGACCTGTGAGGTCTGCCCGGCGTCGAACGTGGCCCTCGGGGTGTACGAGAGGCACGAGGACGTCCCCCTGCGGACCCTGTTCGAGGCGGGCGTGCCGATGGCGCTCGGCGCCGACGACCCGCTCCTCTTCGGGTCGCGGCTCGCGGCCCAGTACGAGATCGCCCGCCGGCACCACGGGTTCACGGACGCGGAGCTGGCGGAGCTGGCCCGGCAGTCGGTGCGGGCCTCGGCGGCGCCGGAGGGCGTCCGGGCGAAGCTGCTGGCGGGGATCGACGACTGGATCGGCGGCTGACCCCCCTCGGCGGGGCGAGGGGGGCGCGGGCGGAGTCGTCGCGGGAGCCCGGCGCGGCCGGGGAGGTCCGCCCGGGGAAGAGCGGGCGTCGTGTCGGCCCCCGCGTCAGAGGGTGACGCCCACCGTCACCGGTTCGTTGACGAGGGTGATCCCGAACGCCTCGCGCACGCCCGCGACGACCTCGCGGGCGAGGGCCAGCAGGTCCTCGGTGGTCGCCCCGCCCCGGTTGGTGAGGGCGAGGGTGTGCTTGGTGGAGATCCGGGCGGGCCCTGAGCCGTACCCCTTGGTGAACCCCGCCCTGTCGATCAGCCAGGCCGCCGAGGTCTTGAAGCCGTCGCCGGCGGGGAAGGCCGGCGGGGCGACGTCCGCGCCGAGCCGCTCGGCCACGCGCGCGAGGAACGCCTCGTACGCGTCCGCCGTGAGGACCGGGTTGGTGAAGAAGGAGCCGGCCGACCAGGTGTCGTGGTCCTCCGGGTCCAGGACCATGCCCTTGCCCGCGCGCAGCTTCAGGACGGTCTCGCGGGCCCGGTCGGCCGGGACGCGGTCGCCGACCCCGACGCCGAGGGCGCGGGCGGTCTCGGCGTACTTGACCGGCGCGGAGAGCCCGCCGGCGTCCTCCAGGCCGAAGCGGACCCACAGCACGACGTACCGCTCGGGGTGCTCCTTGAAGAGGCTGTGCCGGTACGAGAAGGCGCACTCGGCGTTGGTGAGCGTGACCGTCTCGCGCGCGGTCCTGTCGTACGCGACGACCTCGGTGACGGTGGCGGAGACGTCCTGCCCGTACGCGCCGACGTTCTGGATCGGGGTGGCACCGGCCGAGCCGGGGATGCCGGCCAGGCACTCGATCCCGGCGAGCCCGGCCTCGACGGTCCGCGCGACGGCGTCCGTCCAGACCTCTCCGGCGGCCAGCTCCAGACGGGTCCCGTCGAGGGAGAAGCCGGTGGTGGCGATCCGGAGCGCGGTGCCGTCGAAGCCCTTGTCCCCGATGACCAGGTTGGAGCCGCCGCCGATGATCAGCAGCGGCGTCCCGGCGTCGTCGGCCTCACGGACGGCCGCGACCACCTCGTCGTCGGTGGTGGCGGTGACGAGACGGGTGGCGGGGCCGCCGAGACGGAAGGTGGTGAGGGGGGCGAGGGGGGCGTCGTTGAGGAGCTGCACGGGGCCAAGCGTACGTTCCATCCGCGGATGAAAGATTTCATCCGCGGATGGAACGTCTCAGGCGAGCCGCACCACGGCCCGGCTCATCCCCAGCACCTTCTGGCCGGCACTGGTCGCGGTGAGGTCCACCCGCACCAGGCCGTCGTCCAGCTTGGCGGCGACCTTGGCGGCGACCTCGATCAGGGCGCCGGTGTCGTCGTTGGGGACGACGACGGGCTTGGTGAAGCGGACGCCGTACTCCACGACGGCGGCGGGGTCGCCGGCCCAGTCGGTGACGACGCGGATCGCCTCGGCCATGGTGAACATGCCGTGGGCGATGACGTCGGGGAGGCCGACCCCGACCGCGAACTTCTCGTTCCAGTGGATGGGGTTGAAGTCCCCGGAGGCCCCGGCGTACCGGACGAGGGTGGCGCGGGTCACGGGGAAGGTCTGCGCGGGCAGTTCGGTGCCGACCTCGACCTCGTCGTAGGCGATCTTCGCGGTCATGGTCAGACCCCCTCGGGCGCGCGGGAGACGAGCTTGGTCCAGGCGGTCACGACGTGCTCGCCGGTCTCGTCGTGGACCTCGCCGCGGATGTCCAGGACGTCGTTGCCGGCGAGGGACTTGATCCCCTCGATGGTCGAGGTGACCGAGAGCCGGTCCCCGGCCCGTACGGGGCGGGTGTACGCGAACTTCTGGTCACCGTGCACGACCCGGCTGTAGTCGAGGCCGAGCTGCGGGTCCTCGACGACCTGTCCGGCCGCCTTGAACGTGATGGCGAACACGAAGGTGGGCGGGGCGATCACGTCGGGGTGGCCCAGCGCCTTCGCCGCCTCCCGGTCGGTGTAGGCGGGGTTGGCGTCCCCGATCGCCTCGGCGAACTCGCGGATCTTCTCGCGGCCGACCTCGTAGGGCGGGGTGGGCGGATAGGTCCGGCCCACGAAGGACTGGTCGAGCGCCATGGACTCGCTACCTCCTGCTGGATCTCTGGAACTGGTGCCGATGAAACCACGGTGGACAAACGACACGAGGCCGCCCCCTGGTGGGGACGGCCTCGTGTACGAGCCTGAATCAGCGCGTCTCGCGGTGCGCGGTGTGCGAGTTGCAGCGGGGGCAGTGCTTCTTCATCTCAAGACGGTCCGGGTTGTTACGCCGGTTCTTCTTGGTGATGTAGTTCCGCTCCTTGCACTCCACGCAGGCCAGCGTGATCTTCGGGCGGACGTCGGTGGCAGCCACGTGAGTGCTCCTTGGACGGACGGTGGGACGGGTGAACGCATAAAAGGGTAGCCGATCGAAGGACCGACCCCACAATCGGCTACCGTGTGTAGCGGTGACCGGACTTGAACCGGTGACACAGCGATTATGAGCCGCTTGCTCTACCGACTGAGCTACACCGCTTTGATGATCCGGAGCCCGTCCGAAGACGGGTCCTTCTCACCAGAGCCCCAATACGGAATCGAACCGTAGACCTTCTCCTTACCATGGAGACGCTCTACCGACTGAGCTATTGGGGCGAGCGAGGAAGACATTACACGCTCCCCGGCCCATCCCCCAAATCCGTTTCCCCGGGCCCGCCCGGGTGCCCCCACCAGGCGTCCCGTACGCCACACGTGCCCTCATCGGGACGTCCGTCGCGCTTCTCCGCGAAGGCCGTTCCGGGCGCCCCTAGGCTCGGCCCACGCCGCGTGATCTTGATGCCGAGGAGCGCCGAGGAGCCCGATGCCGGCCGACAGCAAGCAGTCCCCGCCGCCCGGGGAGGGGCCCGGAGCCGCCGGCGGCCCGGTCCCGCTCCTGCTCTCGCACGCGCGCCTCACGGACGGGCGGACCGTGGACGTACGGCTCGCCGGCGGGCGGATCGAGGCGGTCGGCACCGCCGGCAGCCTCGCCCCCGCCGGCCCGGGCGCCCGGGTCGACCTCAGCGGCTATCTGCTGCTGCCCGCCCCGGCGGAGCCCCACGCCCACGCCGACACCGCGCTCTCCGCCGACTCCCCCGGCCCCCTCTCGTACGCCTCCGACGAGGTGCGGCGCCGGGCCACGGAGGCCGCGCTGCTCCAGCTCGGGCACGGCGCGACCGCGCTCCGCGCGCACGTGGGGATCGGGGGTGCCCGCGGGCTCGGCCCCCTGGAAGGGGTGCTCGGGGCCCGGCGTTCGCTGCGCGGGCTCTGCGAGCTGGCCGCCGTCGCCGTGCCCGGTCCGCTCACCGGGGTGGCGGGCGCGGACGGACGCGCGCTGCTGCGGGACGCGGTGCGGACGGGCGCGGACGCGGTCGGCGGCCGTCCGGACCTCGATCCGGACCCGGCGGGGTACGCGGAGGCGGTCCTGGAGGTGGCGGCGGAGCACGGCGTACCGGTGGACCTGCACACCGACGGGGACGATCCGGCGTGGCTCGCCCGGTTCGCGGCGATGGCCGGGGGGCTGCGGTCCGGGGTGACGGTCGGGCCGTGCGCGGGGCTCGGGCGGCTCCCTCCCGACGTGGCGGGCCGGGCGGCGGACCGGCTGGCGGCGGCCGGGGTGGCGGTGGTGTGCCTGCCGCAGGGCGGCTGCGCGGGGGCGGGGGCGCGGGGCGGGGCGCCGGCGCGGCTGCTGCGGTCGGCCGGGGTGCGGCTCGCGGCCGGGAGCGGGGCGCTGCGGGACGCGGCCAACCCGGTGGGGCGCGGGGACCCGCTGGAGGCGGCGTACCTCCTCGCCTCCCTGGGCGGCTTCTCCCCGGGGGAGGCGTACGGGGCGGTGGGCGCGGGGGCGCGGGCGGTGCTCGGGCTGCCGGAGGTACGGGTGGAGGCGGGCTTCCCGGCGGAGCTGCTGGCGGTGCGGGGCACGCGTCTCGCGGGCGTGCTGTCCCTCGCGTACAGCCGGATCGTGGTGCACCGGGGACGGGTGGTGGCGCGGACGAGCGCGGTGCGGGAGTACTGCGACTCGGCGGCGGCGCCCGGCCTGCCGCGGCAGGCGCGCCCCGGGCGGCCGCCCGGACCGGGAAGCCCTCCGGCCGGTCCCGTCGTACGGTCGTGAGTATGCGCATCGTCATCGCTGGAGGACACGGACAGATCGCCCTGCGCCTGGAGAGGCTGCTCTCGGCGGGCGGACACGAACCGGTGGGGATCGTCCGCCGGCCGGAACAGGCGGACGACCTGCGGGAGGCGGGTGCCGAGCCCGTCGTCCTGGACCTGGAGTCGGCGTCGGCCGAGGAGGTCGCGGACGTCCTGCGGGGCGCCGACGCGGCCGTCTTCGCCGCGGGCGCGGGCGCGGGGAGCGGCGCGGACCGCAAGGAGACGGTGGACCGGGGCGCCGCGGTGCTCTTCGCGGACGCGGCGGAGCTGGCGGGGGTGCGGCGGTACGTCGTCGTCTCCTCGATGGGCGCGGACGCGTCCCACCCGGGGGACGGGGTCTTCGACGCGTACCTGCGGGCCAAGGGCGCGGCGGACGACGAGATCCGCTCCCGTACGGCCCTGGACTGGACGATCCTGCGCCCCGGCGCCCTCACGGACGACGCGGGCACGGGCCTGGTCCGCCTGGAGGCCCGCACCGGCCGGGGGCAGGTCCCCCGGGACGACGTGGCCGCGGTCCTCGCGGAACTCCTGGAGACCCCGGCGACCGCCGGCCTCACCCTGGAACTGGTCACGGGGACGGTCCCGGCCGCGGTCGCGGTGCGGACGGTGGCCGGGAACTGACCCCGGCGGGAGCCGCAGGACCGGAGAAGGAAGAACGAAGAAGGTCCCCGGTGCGAACACCGGGGACCTTCAACATCGCGTGGCGGCGCCAGGATTCGAACCTGGGTAGGCTAAGCCGACGGATTTACAGTCCGCTCCCATTGGCCACTCGGGCACACCGCCATGGGATCGTCGCCCGTCGGACCCGCCTTCCGGCGTTTCTCCCTGGCAACGACGTAAACAATACCCGATCCCCGGGGGTGGTCCGCCACCGGGTTGATCAGCGGTTCGGGCCGTGACTCACCCCCTAGGCTTTGCGCTGTACCCCACAGCATCCGAGCAAGGAGCCACGAGTCATGGCCGACTCCAGTTTCGACATCGTCTCCAAGGTCGAGCGGCAGGAGGTCGACAACGCCCTCAACCAGGCCGTCAAGGAGATCTCGCAGCGCTACGACTTCAAGGGAACCAACGCCTCGATCTCCTGGTCGGGCGAGAAGATCCTCATGCAGGCGAACGGCGAGGAGCGCGTCCTGGCGATCCTCGACATCTTCCAGTCCAAGCTGATCAAGCGCGGGATCTCGCTCAAGTCGCTGGACGTCGAGGGCGAGCCGCAGCTGTCCGGCAAGGAGTACAAGCTCTTCGCGTCGGTCACCGAGGGCATCTCGCAGGAGAACGCCAAGAAGGTCGCGAAGACCATCCGGGACGAGGGCCCCAAGGGCGTCAAGGCCCAGGTGCAGGGCGACGAGCTGCGGGTCAGCTCCAAGAGCCGGGACGACCTCCAGGCCGTGCAGGCGCTCCTCAAGGGCAAGGACTTCGACTTCGCGATCCAGTTCGTGAACTACCGCTAGACGTCGAGGGCCGTGTCCGAATCCCGCCAGCCCTCCCGCCGGCGGCCCCGCACACTGGGTCGTGGAAGACCCGTACGGGGAGAGGAACCAGTCATGACCGTGTACGCGTACGTCGACGGCCCCCTGGGCGAGATGCTGCTCGTCGGGCAGCTCGTCCCCGGGGGCCGTACCGTGGTGCGCTCGCTGTCCCTGCCGGGGCAGAAGGGCGCCGTCGTGGTCGGGGACGGCTGGACGCGCGCGCCCGGCGCCTTCGAGGAGGCCGCCGGGCAGCTGCGCGAGTACTTCGCCGGTGAACGGGACCGGTTCGACCTGCCGTACGCCGCGAGCGGTACGGAGTTCCAGCGGCGCGTCTGGGCGGCCCTGGAGGAGATCCCGTACGGGACGACCGTCTCGTACGGGGAGATCGCCCGGCGGGTCGGGTCCCCCGGCGCCGGGGTGCGGGCCGTGGGCACCGCGATCGGGCGCAACCCGCTGCTCGTGGTGCGGCCCTGTCACCGGGTGATCGGGGCCGACGGGGCACTGCGCGGGTACGCGGCCGGGCTCGACCGCAAGGAGCGGCTGCTGGGCCTGGAGGGGGTCCTCGTGTGAGCGAGGGGCTGTTTCCGCGCGAGCGGACCGAGGTGGCGCCCGGTGCCGTGCACGTGCCCGGGTGGCTGCCGTTCTCGCGGCAGCGGGAGCTGGTGGACGCCTGCCGGGCGTGGGGGCGCGGGCCGGTGCCCTACCGGCACACCGTGCTGCCGGGCGGGGGCGTCATGTCGGTGCGGTCGCTGTGCCTGGGCCGGCGGTGGGTGCCGTACCGGTATCTCGACGCCGTCGGGGAACCGCTGCCGGACTGGCTGGTCGCGCTCGGGCGGGAGGCCGTCGCCGACGCCTGCGGGGAGCACGGCGGCTTCGCGCCGGACACCGCCCTGGTGAACTTCTACGCGCCCGGGGCGCACATGGGGATGCACCAGGACCGGGAGGAGCGCTCCGGGGCGCCGGTGGTGTCGCTGAGCCTCGGGGACCGGTGCGTGTTCCGCTTCGGGAACGAGGAGAACCGGGGGCGCCCGTACCGGGACGTCGAGCTGGCCTCCGGGGACCTGTTCGTCTTCGGCGGTCCGTCGCGGTGGGCGCACCACGGGGTGCCCCGGGTGTTCCCGGGGACGGCCGAGCCCGCCCTCGGGCTGAGGGGGCGGCTCAACATCACCCTGCGGGAGACCGGGCTCCGGTACGGCGCCGGGCGGCGTCCGCCCCGCTGACGGCCCGGCGGTGGCCGGGCGGGAAATCCGTGGTGCGGCGGTCGCGCGGATCTCGGAGTGGGCGCGGGGCACGGCCCCGGGGGCGGGGGTTCCGGCGGGAAGAAATCCGGTGTCCTCCGCACCGGGACCTGTCAGGATTCCCGCATGGAGATCCGCCGTGTCACCCGGGCCGAGGACGTCCAGAACGCCGGCCACTTGTTCGATTCGCGTCCCCGGCCGGAGGCGACCGAGCGGTTCCTCGCGGACGGGCGCCACCACCTCCTGATCGCCTCCGTGGACGGCGTCCCGGCCGGGATGGTCACCGGCGTCGAGATGACGCACCCGGACAAGGGCACCGAGATGTTCCTGTACGAGCTGGGCGTGGACGAGCCGTTCCGCGGGAACGGCGTCGGCCGGGCCCTGACGTCGGCGCTCGCGGACCTGGCGCGCGAACGCGGCTGCTACGGCATGTGGGTGGTCACGGACGAGGACAACGCGGCGGCACGGGCGACGTACGGCCGCGCCGGGGGCGTTCCGGAAGACGGGCAGGTGGCGCTCGTCTGGACCTTCGACCGGACGTAGGCCCCGGGGCGCGGTCGCGCGGGATGGGTACCGGCCGGGGGCACGCCGGCCGGTGGGGGCCGGCGGCGGCCCCTCAGTAGCCCTGCGGGACGCGGACGCCCGTGGCGTGGTCCGTGGAGACGATCTCCTTGCCCAGGGGCAGCAGCGAGACCGGGATCAGCTTGAAGTTCGCGATGCCGAGCGGAATGCCGATGATCGTGAGGCAGAGGACGATGCCGGTGGTGATGTGGCCGAGCGCCAGCCACCAGCCGGCGAGGACCAGCCACAGGACGTTGCCCACGCAGGAGGGGGCGCCCGCGTCGCGGCGGTCGACGACCGTCTTGCCGAAGGGCCACAGGGCGTAGGCCCCGATGCGGAAGGCGGCGAGCCCGAAGGGGATGCCGATGACCGTGACGCAGAGCAGGACGCCCGCGAGCAGGTAGCCGAGGAACATCCAGAAGCCGCACAGGACCAGCCATATGACGTTCAGGATCGTTTTCACGGGCGTCGGCCTGCCATCTCTTCGAGCCGGGCGATGCGCTCGGCCATCGGCGGGTGGGTGGAGAACATCCGGGAGAGGCCCTGGCCGGGGCGGAACGGGTTCGCGATCATCATGTGGCTCGCGGTCTCGATCCGGGGCTCGGGCGGCAGCGGGAGCTGCTTGGTGCCCGCCTCCAGCTTCCGCAGGGCGCCCGCCAGGGCGAGCGGGTCGCCGGTGAGCTGGGCGCCGGAGGCGTCGGCCTCGTACTCGCGGGAGCGGGAGACGGCGAGCTGGATGACCGAGGCGGCGATCGGGCCGAGGATCATGATCAGCAGCATGCCGAGCAGTCCGGGGCCCTCGTCGTCGTTGGAGCGGCCGACCGGGATCAGCCAGGCGAAGTTGACCAGGAACATGATCACGGAGGCGAGCGCGCCCGCGACCGAGGAGATGAGGATGTCCCGGTTGTAGACGTGGCTCAGCTCGTGGCCGATGACTCCGCGCAGCTCCCGCTCGTCCAGCAGGGCGAGGATGCCCTCGGTGCAGCACACGGCGGCGTTGCGCGGGTTGCGGCCGGTCGCGAAGGCGTTGGGCGCCCGGGTCGGCGAGATGTAGAGCCGGGGCATGGGCCGGCGCGCCTGCGTGGAGAGCTCGCGCACCATCCGGTAGAGCGCGGGCGCCTCGAACTCGCTGACCGGGCGGGCGCGCATGGCCCGCAGCGCCAGCTTGTCGCTGTTCCAGTACGCGTACGCGTTGGTGCCGAGCGCCACGACGAGCGCGACGAGCAGCCCCGTACGGCCGAAGAAGCTGCCGATGACGATGATGAGGGCCGAGAGCCCTCCGAGGAGTACGGCGGTCCTCAGCCCGTTGTGCCGGCGGTGCACGGTACGCCCTCCAGGTGGTGCGGCAGGGGAACCCTTCTCTTCGCGGTGGTCCTCCCCCGGATTTCGTCCGGGAGGGACCCCCACGTCCAGTGGACCCTCCCGTACTGGTCAACGCCAGGCGGGGGGCCCGGGTTCCCCGGCCGCGCCGGGGCCGGCCGTGGGCCGTTCGGGTGATCAGCGGGGCGCCGGGACCTCGATCTTCTCCAGGATGCCGGCGGCGGGCTCGACCTCGCCGGTGCAGTGGGCGCAGCGGGAGGCGATGGCCGGGATCTCGCTGTAGCAGTGGGGGCAGTCCCGCTTCTCCGACTTGGGGTCGGCGGCCTTCTCCTTGGCGAACCTGTGCTGGATCTTCGTCATCGGGACGACGATCAGGAAGTAGAGCACCGCCGCTGTGATGACGAAGGCGATGGTCACGGAGATGGCCAGGCCGTAGGGGAAGACGGTCCTGCCGATGCTGAACGTCGCGTCGTTGAAGTTGCCGACGGTGCCGGTGGCGAGGCCGATGAGCGGGGTGATGAACGCCTTGCTGAACCCCGTGACGACGGAGGTGAACGCCGTTCCGACGGCCAGACCGATGGCCATCGAGATGACGTTCCCGCGAAGTATGAAGTCCTTGAATCCGTTCAGCACGGGGTTCTGCTCCTCGGTGACTCTGGATGCCGTGTCGTGGGGTCTAGAAGAGGCTGTTCGCCGCGAAGCGGAGCGCGAACTGCGGATAGCCCGACAGGACGGCCCCGGCGACGGCGGTCAGCGCGATGGCCGCGGTGAGCGGCGCGGGGACCCGGTGGGGGGCGGCCGTCTCCCGGCCCGTCGCCGGCACCGCGGCCGAGCCCGCCGGCTCTTCTTCCGGGGTCCGGAAGAGCAGGGCCGTCCAGCGCAGGTAGTAGTACAGCGCGATCACGACGTTGAGCGCCATGACCACGGCCAGCCAGCCCAGACCCGCGTCGACGGCCGACGAGAAGACGGTCACCTTGGCGAAGAGGCCGATGACGCCCGGGGGCAGACCGGCCAGGTTCAGGAGGAAGAACCCGAGCGCGAGGGCCGCCGCGGGGCGCGTGGCGTACAGGCCCCGGTAGTCCTCGATCCGGTTCCGGGGGCGCCCGCGCGCGACGAGCACGACGACCGCGAAGGCGCCGAGGTTCACGACGGCGTACATCAGGGCGTACGCGACGGTGGCGCCGATCTGGTCGTCGCCGGAGTACGCGGCGGCGGCGATCGGCACCAGGAGGTAGCCGGCCTGGGCGACGGAGGACCAGGCGAGGAGCCGGACCGCGCTCCACGCGCGCGTGGTGGCCTGGCGGAGGGCCGCGACGTTCCCGGCGGTCATGGTGAGCGCGGCGAGGACGGCGAGCGCCGGGCCCCACACGTCCGCGTACGACGGGAAGGCGACGACCGTCACCAGGATCAGCCCGGTGAAGCCGACGGCCTTGCCGACCACGGAGAGGTAGGCGGCGACGGGCAGCGGGGCGCCGACGTAGGTGTCGGGGACCCAGAAGTGGAAGGGCACGGCGGCCGTCTTGAAGGCGAAGCCGACGAGGGTGAGGGCGACGCCCGCCTCGGCGAGGGTCTGGAGCTGCCCGGGGACGTCACCGAGGCGGTGGGCGATCTCCGTGAGGTGGAGGGTGCCGGTCGCCGCGTACACGAAGCTCGCGCCGAGCAGGGTGACGGCGGTCGCGGTGACGGAGGAGAGGAAGAACTTGAGGGCGGCCTCGCCGGACATGCGGTCGCCGCGCTTGAGGCCGACGAGCGCGAAGGCGGGCAGGGAGGCCACCTCCAGCGCGACGACGAGGGTGGCGAGGTCCCGGGAGGCGGGCAGCAGGGCCGCGCCGGCGGCCGAGGAGAGCAGCAGGAACCAGTACTCGCCGGCCGGGAGCCCCTCGCGGGTCGCGTCCAGGGAGAGCAGCGCGGTGAGGAGCGCGCCGCCGAGGACGAGGAGCTGGACGACGAGGGTGAAGTGGTCGGCGGTGTAGCTGCACGCCTCGACCCGCGTGTCGGGGGTGAGGCAGAAGGTGGAGCGGTCGCCGGACCGCAGCGGCAGGAGGAGGGCGAGGGCGGCGGCGAGGCCGGCGGTCGCGGCCGCGCCCAGGAACCGCTTGCGCTCCTCGGGGACGAAGAGGTCGGCGACGAGGACGGCGAGCGCGACCGCGGCGGTGAGGGTCGGGGGCGCGATCGTGAGCCAGTCGACGGACTGGACGAGCGGCGACGTCACTGGGTGCCTCCGGCGAGGAGCTTCTGGACGGCCGGGTCGGTGAGGCCGAGGAGGACGGCGGGCCAGAGTCCGGCGAGGACGGTGAGGGCGACGAGCGGGGTCCAGGCGGCGAACTCGTACCCCTGGACGTCGGCGATCGCCGTCTCCCCGGCGGGGCGAGGACCGCCCATGCAGACGCGGCGGACGACGATCAGGAGGTAGGCGGCGGTGAGCAGGGTGCCGAGGGCGCCGATCGCCGTGAAGGTGAGGAAGGCGGGGCGGCTGAGGCCCGGGGCCGGGTCGAAGGAGCCGAAGAGGGCGAGCATCTCGCCCCAGAAGCCGGCGAGGCCGGGCAGGCCGAGGGAGGCGACGGCGGCGAACGCGAGGAGGGCGCCGAGGCGCGGGGCGCGGCCGTAGAGGGCGGCCCCGGTGGCGCCGGCGAGGGTGTCGAGGTCGGCGGTGCCGTACCGGTCCTTGATCGCGCCGGCCAGGAAGAAGAGCAGTCCGGTGACGAGGCCGTGGGCGATGTTGGCGAAGAGGGCGCCGTTGACGCCGGTGGGGGTCATGGTGGCGATGCCGAGGAGCACGAAGCCCATGTGGCCGACGGAGGAGTACGCGATGAGGCGCTTGAGGTCGCCCTTGTTGCCGGGCCTCGCGAGGGCGAGGCAGGCGAGCGATCCGTAGATGATCCCGGCGACGGCGAAGGCGGCGAGGTACGGGGCGAAGGTCCGCATGCCCTCGGGGGCGATCGGCAGGACGATCCGGACGAAGCCGTAGGTGCCCATCTTGAGCAGGACGCCGGCGAGGAGGACGGAGCCGACGGTCGGGGCGGCGGTGTGGGCGTCCGGGAGCCAGCTGTGCAGGGGCCACATCGGGGTCTTCACCGCGAGCCCGATCCCGATCGCGAGAACGGCGGTGACCTGCACGGACGTGCTCAGTCCACGGTTGTTGTCCGTGGCGAGCGCCACCATGTCGAACGTGCCCGCCTTCACGCCGACGAGGAGGAGTCCGAGCAGCATGACGACGGAGCCGAGGAGCGTGTAGAGGACGAACTTCGTGGCGGCGGCGCGCCTGCCCCCGCCGCCCCAGCGGGCGATGAGGAAGTACATCGGGACGAGGACCGTCTCGAAGGCCAGGAAGAAGAGGACGAGGTCGAGGACGGCGAAGGTGGCGAGGGTGCCGGACTCCAGGACGAGGAGCAGGGCGACGAAGGCCCGGGGGGAGGGCCCGTCCGGCATCCTGAAGTAGCTGTACAGGGCGCAGAGGAAGCTCAGGAGCGCGGTCAGGAGCAGGAGGGGCAGCGAGATGCCGTCGACACCGAGGTGGACGCGCACGCCCAGCGCCTTGATCCAGCTGATGTCCGTCGTGGCCTGCATCGTCGACGGGTGGTCGTGGTCGAAGCCGGCCGCGAGGACGACCGCGGCGAGCAGGATCACGCCGGTGACGGTGACGCCGTGGCGCAGGACGGCCTGGTCGGGTGACTTCCCGCGCAGTCCGGGCGGGGCGGGGAGGAGGGCGGCGGCGGCGCCGGCCAGCGGGCCGGCGACGACCAGCAGGAGGAGGAACTGCATCACGGATTCACTGATGTCGATCACGGCTCACGCTCCGGCGGCGGCGTTGGCGAGGGCGACGGCGACGATCGCCAGGACGACGGAGCCGGCGAGCAGGGCGCTCAGGTAGGTCTGGACGTTGCCGGTCTGGGCGCGGCGGACGAGCCACCCCAGGCCCCTGGCGGAGCCCGCGGCGCCCCGGACGTACGTCTCGACGACCTCGCGGTCCAGGAAGCGGACCAGGGAGGCGGCGGCGAGGACGGGACGGACGAAGGCGGCCCGGTGGACGGCGTCCAGGTGGAAGCCGTCGGCGGCCGGCCGGTACAGCGGCCCGAGGAGGGCGCGGCCGGGGTCGGCCGGGTCCTCGGCGGGGTGCGGCAGGTGCAGCGCCTCGGCCTCGACCAGGCCCGCGTCGGCGTCCGGGTGGGCGACGTGCGGGGCGGGGACGGCGGGGGCCCGGACGGCGAGCGTGCGCCAGACCGCGTAGGTGACGGCGGCTCCGGCGACGGCGAGGCCGGTGCCGAGGACGGCGGTGGCGGGGGTCGGGGTCAGCCCGTGCCCGTCGAACCAGTCGGGGAGGTACCGGACGGCCAGGCCGAAGCCGAGGGAGGGGATCGCGAGGACCCACAGGACGCTCGTCATGGCGATCGGCTGACGGGCGTGCCGGGGGGCCGGGGCGCCCCGGCCCCGGAAGGTCCGCAGCCAGAGGCGGAGCGCGTAGGCGGCGGTGAGCAGGGCGGTCAGGAGGCCCGCGACGAGGACGGTCCAGCCGGCCCCGGCGGGAGCGGCGGTCCGGTCGCCGAGCGCGGTGTGCTCGGCGGCCACCAGGACGGCCTCCTTGGAGAAGAAGCCGGCGAAGGGCGGGATCGCGGCGAGCGCGAGGAGGGCGACGGTCATCGTCCAGTACGCGTCCGGGACCCGCCGGGCGAGGCCGCTCACGCGGGACATGGCGGTGAGCGAGTTCGTGCCGGCGGCGTGGATGACCACGCCGGCGGCGAGGAAGAGGAGCGCCTTGAAGGCGGCGTGCGAGAGGAGGTGGAAGACGGCGGCCCCCCGGTCGCCGACGGCGAGGGCGCCCGCCATGTAGCCGAGCTGGCCGATCGTCGAGTAGGCGAGGACCCGCTTGATGTCGTCCTGGGCGAGCGCGGCGAGCGCCGAGCCGACCATGGTGATCGCGGCCATCACGGCGAGGACGGTCATCGCGGCGGCGGAGGCGGCGAAGACGGGCAGCAGCCGGGCCGTGAAGTAGATGCCGGCGGCGACCATCGTCGCGGCGTGGATGAGCGCGGAGACGGGGGTGGGGCCGGCCATGGCGTCCGGGAGCCAGGTGTGCAGCGGGAACTGGGCGGACTTGCCCGCGACGCCGGCGAGCAGCAGCAGCGCGATCACGGTGGGGTGGTCGAGGCCGCCGGTCGCGACGGCGCCGAGGACGCCGGTGATCCGGAAGGTGCCGGCGTCGGTGGCGAGCGCGAAGAGCCCGATGAGGAAGGGGACGTCGCCGAGTTTGGTGACGAGGAACGCCTTGAGGGAGGCGGACCGGGCCTCGGGGGTCTCCCAGTAGTGGCCGACGAGGAAGTACGAGCAGATGCCCATGACCTCCCAGCCGACCAGGAGCACCATCAGGTCGCCGGAGTAGACGACGAGGAGCATCGCGGCGGTGAAGAGGGAGACGAGCGCGGCGTACGAGGGGTAGCGGGGGTCCTCGCGGAGGTAGCCGGTCGAGTAGACCTGCACGCAGGTCGCGACCACGCCGACGAGGACGGCGACGAGGGCGGCGAAGCCGTCGACGTGCAGGGCCAGGTCGATCGGGACCGAGCCGGTGGGGGTGAGCGGGGTGGCGGCGTCGATCGCCCTCCCGCCGCCCTGGCGGACCGCCACCAGGACGGCCAGGACGGCGGCGGCGAGGGTCGGGAGGACGGCGAGCGGGCGGACGAAGCCGGGCGCGGCGCGGCCGAGGAGGAGTCCGGCGGCGGAGCCGAGGAAGGGCAGGAGGGGGACGAGGACGGCGAGGGTGGTGGTGGTCACGCGGCGGCCTCGGCCTTCTCGTCGTGCGGGCCCGCGTGCGGGGCCGTGTCCTGGTCCTGGTCCGCGTGCTCCGCCGTGTCGCGGAGGCGGTCGACGTCCGCGGTGCCGCGGGCGCGGTGGACCATCAGGACGATCGCGAGGCCGATGCCGATCTCCGCGGCGGCGACGGCGATGGTGAAGAGGGTGAGGGCCTGGCCGGCGTGGAGGGCGTCGCGGAGCCAGACGTCGAAGGCGACCAGGTTGAGGTTGACGGCGTTGAGCATCAGCTCGACGGACATCAGGACCAGGATCGCGTTGCGGCGGGCGAGGACGCCGTAGAGGCCGGTGCAGAAGAGGAGGGCGGCGAGGACGGCGGGGTGGGCGAGGTGCATCAGCGCGCGGCTCCGTCCTTCGTCGCGGTCTTCCCGGTGTCCTTCTTGCGGGAGAGGACGATCGCGCCGACCAGCGCGGCGAGCAGCAGCACCGACAGCGCCTCGAAGGGCAGGACCCAGTGCCGGAAGAGGACCGAGCCGGTGACCTCGGTGGAGCCCTGGACGGCGCCGTCCAGGTCGATCCAGGTCGTGCGGAAGGCGTCCACGACGACCCAGACGAGCGCGGCCGCGGCGGTCGCGGCGACGGCGAGGGCGACCGGCCGGTTGCCGGAGTCGGTGTCCGGGGAGCGGCCGATGGGGGCCTTGGTGAGCATGAGGCCGAAGAGGAGGAGGACGACGACGGAACCGACGTAGATCAGGACCTGGACCCAGGCGATGAACTCGGCGGTCAGGAGCAGGTACTCGACGGCGAGCCCGCCGAGGGCCACGACCAGCCAGAGGGCGGCGTGCACCAGCCGGCGGGTGGTGACGGTGACGACGGCGGCCCCGAGGGTGACGAGGCCGACGAGGAGGAAGGCGATCTCGACGCCGGTGGGCGAGAGGAAGCCGTTCCCCTGGGCGGCCTGCTGGGCCGCCCGCGCTGCTGTCAGGATCACCGCTGCTCCCCCTCGGCGGCCGCTGCCGCCGCCTTCTCCGCCGCCTTGCGCGCGGCGGCGATCTCCTTCGGTTCCTCCGCGCGCGGGTCGAGCGCGGGCGGTTCCGGGACCGTCCACATCCACGCGCGGAGCTTGTCGCGCTCGTGCGTCAGCTCGTGGATGTCGGTCTCCGCGTACTCGAACTCGGGCGACCAGAACAGCGCGTCGAAGGGGCACACCTCGATGCAGATGCCGCAGTACATGCAGAGGGCGAAGTCGATGGCGAACCGGTCGAGGACGTTCCGGCTGCGCTCGCGGCCGCCGGGGGCGGCGGGCGGCACGGTCTCCTTGTGGGAGTCGATGTAGATGCACCAGTCGGGGCACTCGCGCGCGCAGAGCATGCAGACCGTGCAGTTCTCCTCGAACAGGCCGATGACGCCCCGGGTGCGGGGCGGGAGTTCGGGCTGCGCGTCCGGGTACTGCGCGGTGACGGTCTTCCGCGTCATCGTGCGGAGGGTGACGGCGAGGCCCTTGGCGAGGCCGGAACCGGGAATGCCGGGCCGGGAGGGCGGGAGAAGAGGGGGCATGGTTACTGGATCGCCACCTTCACGATGCCGGTGAGCGCGATCTGCGCGAGGGCGAGCGGGACGAGCGCCGTCCAGGCGAGCTTCTGGAGCTGGTCCTCGCGCAGGCGCGGGTAGCTGACCCGGAGCCAGATGACGACGAAGGCGAGGACGGCGGTCTTCAGGAGGGTCCAGACCCAGCCGAGGCCGTCGGCGCCGAGGGGGCCGTGCCAGCCGCCGAGGAAGAGGACGGTGGTGAGGCCGCAGAGGACGACGATGCCCGCGTACTCCGCGAGCAGGAAGAGCGCGAAACGGAGGCCGGTGTACTCGGTGTACGCGCCGAAGATGATCTCCGAGTCCGCGACCGGCATGTCGAACGGCGGCCGCTGGAGCTCCGCGAGGCCGGCCACGAAGAAGACGAGCGCGCCGGTGATCTGCCAGGGCACCCACCACCACGCGAAGGCGTTCAGGATGCCGGGGAGGGAGACGGTGCCGGCGGCCATCGCGACGGAGGCGGCGGCGAGCAGCATCGGCAGCTCGTACGCGAGGAGCTGGGCGGCCGTCCGCAGACCGCCGAGCAGCGAGAACTTGTTCGCGGACGCCCAGCCGGCCATGAGGCTGCCGAGGACGCCGACGCCCATGACGGCGAGCACGAAGAAGACGCCGGCGTCGACGACCAGGCCGACGGCCCCCTCGCCCGGACCGACCGGGATCGCGACGAGGACGAGGAGGTACGGGAGGAGGGCGACGGCCGGCGCGAGCTGGAAGATCCGCCGGTCGGCGTCCTTGGGGACCACGTCCTCCTTCTGCGCGAACTTCACGCCGTCGGCGACGAGCTGGGCCCAGCCGTGGAAACCGCCGGCGTACATGGGGCCGAGGCGGCCCTGCATGTGGGCCATGACCTTGTGCTCGGCCTGTCCGACGACGAGGGGCAGCACGAGGAAGACGGCGAAGACGACGAGCAGCCGGAGGGCGACGTCGAGTACGTCGTTCACGCGGGATCGCCTCCGGCGGGGTGGGTGGGGTCGGTCGGTGGTTCTTCTTCGGGGCGGGGAGCATCGGGGGCGGGGGTGTCCGGTCCCGGGGCGTCGGGCCCCGAAGCGCCGGGGGCGGGGGCGTCGGGGGTGGGGACGTCCGGCCCCGGGGCGTCGGGCTCGGGGGCCGTGTCGGCTTCCGGAGCGGTGCCGGCCTCGGGCGCGGTGCCGGTACCGGGCGCGGTGCCGGTACCGGCCCCAGGAGCCGTACCGGCCCCGGCCTCGGGGGCGGGTTCCTCGTCGAAGGCCGGACGGGCGTGGTGCCAGGGGGCGTCCGCGCTGCGGGGGCGCCGGGAAGCCGGAGGGACCGGCCGCGAGGACGCAGGTTCCGCACGCGTCGGTTCCGGGGGCGCCGGTTCCGTACGCGTCGGTTCCGGAGGCGCCGGTTCCGTACGCGTCGGTTCCGGAGGCGTCGGTTCCGCACGCGTCGGCTCCGGGGACGCCTGACTCGCGGACCCCTCCGACGCGGAACGGTTGCGACGCGGCGGGCGGGCCGCCGGGGGCGCGGCGGCGGTGTCCGGGGGCACCGGCGCGTCCGGCGTCCCCGCCGCCTGACTGGCCGAACCCTCCGACGCGGAGCGGTTGCGACGCGGCGGGCGGGCCGTCTCGGGCGCGGGACCCGCCGAAGCGTCCGGTGTCCCCGCGGCCCGGCTCGCCGATCCGTCGGCCGCCGGGCGGGAAGGGCGCACCGGAGCCGCCGCCTGGCTCGCCGAGCCCTCCGACACCGAACGGGAACGGCGCACCGGGGCCGCCGCCGGGTCCTGGGACGCCGTGCCCTCCGACGCCGTGCGGGTGCGGCGCGCCGGGCGTTCGGCGCGGGCCGGAGCCGGGGGGAGCCGGCCCTTGAGGGGGCCCCACTCGTTGGGGTCCGGGACGCCCGGGGGAAGCATCTGGCGGCGCTTGGGGCCGCCGTCGTGGGACTCGCCCGGCTCCTTCGCGCCCGGCCACGCCTTGGCGACCCGGGCCGCGAGGACGAAGTCCTTGCGCAGCGGGTGGCCCTCGAAGTTCTCGGGGAGGAGCAGCGGGACCAGGTTCGGGTGGCCCGTGAAGTCCACGCCGAACATCTCGTGGGTCTCGCGCTCGTGCCAGCCCGCGCCCGCGTACACCTCCACCGCCGTGGGGAGGACGGGCGCGGAGTGCGGGACCGTCGTGCGGACGAGGAGGCGGCGCGGGCGGCCCCCGCCGAGGGCCACCACGTGCGCGCAGACCCGGAAGCCCGTGCCCGGCTCGTCCACCGCGCTCAGCCAGTCGAAGTAGGTGCAGCCCAGCGTGTCCCGGGCCGTGGTCAGGACCTCGGTCCAGGAGGACGGCGGGACGTCGACCGTCAGCAGGTCGTACGCCCGTTCCGCCGTCGCCTCCGCGCCGAAGACCTCGGTCACGGAGTCCGGGAGGGAGTCGTACGCGTGCGTGCTCATGCCGTGCCTCCCGGCGGGGGAGTCAGGGGGCTCGTCAGCTCGGCCACCGACGCCTGCGGCGGTGCCGCCGTCGCGTACCGCTCCGCCAGGTTCTCCCGGGCGATCTTCTCCTGGAGCTTGAGGATGCCCTGGAGCAGCGCCTCGGGCCGGGGCGGGCAGCCCGGTACGTACACGTCCACCGGGATGATCTGGTCGACGCCCTTCGTCACCGCGTACGAGTCCCAGTACGGGCCGCCGCAGTTGGAGCAGGCACCGAAGGAGATGACGTACTTCGGCTCGGGCATCTGCTCGTACAGGCGCTTCACGGCCGGTGCCATCTTGTCCGTCACCGTGCCCGAGACGATCATCAGGTCGGCCTGGCGCGGGCCGGGCGCGAAGGGGATCACGCCGAGCCGGATGAAGTCGTGCCGGGCCATCGACGCGGCGATGAACTCGATCGCGCAGCAGGCGAGGCCGAAGTTGAAGACCCACAGGCTGTAGCGGCGGCCCCAGTTGAGGACCACCTTCATCGGCTCGGGGGCCAGCCGGGCGAGCGTGCCCAGCTTCGGGGCGGGGAGGGGCACGGGGCCGGTTCCGGGTGTTACGTCCATGCCAGGACGCCCTTCTTGTACGCGTAGAGCAGCCCCACGGCCAGGAAGCCGAGGAAGACGAACATCTCGGCCAGGGTCGTGGCGCCGTAGCCGGGCGCGGCGAAGACCGTCGCCCAGGGGAAGAGGAAGATCGAGTCGACGGCGAAGATCACGTAGAGGAAGGCGTACACGTAGTAGCGGACCTGGGTGTGCGCCCAGCCCTCCCCCACGGGATCGACGCCGCACTCGTACGTGAGGAGCTTCTCGGGCGTCGGCACGACGGGCCGCAGCAGCCGTCCGGCGCCGAACGCCACGGCGACGAAGAGCACGCCGACGACGGCGAGCAGGCCGACGGCGGAGTACGTCTGGAAGTAGTCCGCCGCGTCGGCCGCGACAACGGTCGGTTCCCGCACGTCCGCCCCTCGGTCCGGGTGCCCCATGGGTCACTTCTGTTCTGTACGCATCTGTACGCACGCGAGTCTAGGCCCTGTCAAAGGGGTCGTAAGCAGGTGCGGGCACCCTCTCCGCCGGGGCGGCGGCGGAGTCCCGGCGGCGGGCCGGCCGCGCTCCGGCGGCGCCCCGGCCGTGTTCCGGCGGCGCCCCGGCCGCGTCCCCGGAGCGCCCCGGTGGGGATATCCCCCCTCCCACCGGCCCACCTCCCCCATGGTGCCGCGCGCCCCCGACCCGGCACCCTGAGGTCCATGACCACCGATCACGATCCCGCCGTCACGCCCGCCGCCTCCCCGGCGCGCCCGCGTCCCGCCTACGGGAAGGAGACCTGGAAGGAGATCGTCTTCCTCCTCTCCAACCTCCTCACGACGCTGGTGGGCTTCGTGTACGCGATGGTGAGCGTCCTGCTCGGCGTGGGCCTCTCGGTCACCGTGGTCGGCCTGCCGCTGCTCGCCCTCGGGCTCGGCGGCGCCCGGCTGCTCGGCCGGTCGGAGCGGGCCCGGGGCCGGGCGCTGCTCGGCGTCGCGGTGCCCGAGCCGTCCCCGCTGCCCCGGCACGACGGCTTCCTGCCCTGGCTGTGGACCGCCCTGAAGGACCCGGTGGCCTGGCGGACCCAGCTGTACGGGCTGATCCGGCTGCCCTGGGGCATCCTGACGTTCACGGTCACGCTGGTCTCGCTGGTCGTCCTCTGGCCGGTCCTGCCCTTCGTGTCCCGCTGGCTGGCCAACGCCGACCGGGGCATGGTCCGGGGGCTGCTCGCGCCCTCCGACGAGCTGGAGCGGCGGATCGCGGAGCTGGAGTCGGACCGGGGCGTGGTCGTGGACACCGCCGCCGCCGACCTGCGGCGCATCGAGCGCGACCTGCACGACGGCGCGCAGGCCCGGCTCGTGGCCCTCGCGATGGGGCTCGGCCTGGCCAAGGAGAAGCTGCACGACGACCCGGAGGCCGCCGCCGCGATGGTCGACGAGGCCCACGGCGAGGTGAAGCTCGCCCTCCAGGAGCTGCGGGACCTGGCCCGGGGCATCCACCCGGCCGTGCTCACCGACCGGGGGCTCGGCCCCGCCCTGTCCTCCGTCTCCGCGCGCTGCACGGTGCCGGTGACGGTCCACGCCGACCTCCGGGAACGTCCGGCGGAGGCGATCGAGGGCATCGCGTACTTCACGGTCTCGGAGCTGCTCCAGAACGTCTCCAAGCACTCCCGCGCCCGGTCGGCCTCCGTGGAGGTGTGGCGGGCGGGGGACCGGCTGATGCTCCAGGTCCGGGACGACGGGGCCGGCGGGGCGCGCCTCGACGGCGGTACGGGGCTCGCCGGGCTCGCGGAACGGCTCGGCGCGGTCGACGGCGTCCTCGTCGTGGACTCCCCCGAGGGCGGCCCGACGACGGTCACGGCGGAACTGCCGTGGCGGGGGCGGCCGTCGGCCCGCTGACCGGCCGGACGGGACCCGCCGGCCGCCCGGGGTGGGGAAAACCCCCGTCCGCAGACGCCGACTCCCCTCATGGTCCGGCGCCCGCCGGGACGGAACCCTGGAACACACGCTCCCCGCCCACCAGCAGAGAAGGACGTCCGTCATGGCCTCTCCCCGTCTCCCCGCCGCGATCCGCGCGCCGTTCGAGGGCCGCACCTGGCGCGCCCTCGGGTACGTGCTGATCGGGCTGCCCCTGAGCGTCTGCTGGTTCTCGCTCTCCGTCTCCCTCGTCTCGGCCGGCGCCGGTCTGCTGATCACCTTCCTCGGGGTGCCGGTCCTGGCCGGGGCGCTCGCCCTGTGCCGGGGTTTCGGGGTCGTGGAGCGGGCGCGGGCGCGGGCGCTGCTCGGCCTCGACGTGGCGGCGCCGGAGCCGGTGCGCGGCCGGACCGGCGGGGCGTTCTCGTGGATGGGGGCCGTGCTGAAGAGCGGGGCGTCCTGGCGGCACCTGCTGTACGCGGTCGTGCACCTGCCCTGGGCGGTGTTCACCTTCTCGGTGACGACGGCGCTCTGGGCGTGGGGCTGGGCCTTCCTCACCTATCCGCTGTGGCGGTGGGTGTTCCCCGCGTACACCGGACAGGAGGGCCTCCAGCTGTACGGCGACGGGACGCACGACTTCTTCCTCGACTCTCCCTTCGAGGTCACGGCGACCTGCCTGGTCGGCCTGGCGGTCGTGCTGGCGGGGCCGTGGGTGCTGCGCGGGTTCGTCGCCGTGGACCGGTTCCTGGTCTCCGGGCTGCTCGGCCCGTCCCGGCCGGCCTCGCGCGTGACGGAGCTGGAGTCGGACCGGGGCGTCCTGGTGGACACCGCCGCCGCCGACCTGCGGCGCATCGAGCGCGCCCTGCACGACGGCGCGCAGGCCCGGCTCTCGGCGCTCGCCACGGACCTGGGGCGCGCGAAGGAGAGGCTGGCGGAGGACCCGGGGGCGGCGGCGGTCCTGGTCGAGGAGGCGCACGGCGAGGTGAAGCTCGCCCTCCGGGAGCTGCGGGACCTGGCCCGGGGCATCCACCCGGCCGTCCTCACCGACCGGGGCCTGGACGCGGCGCTCTCGGCGGTGGCCGCGCGCTGCGCGGTCCCGGTGTCGGTGGACGTGGACCTGCCGCAACGGCCGGCCGCGGCCATCGAGGGCCTCGCGTACTTCACGGTCTCGGAGCTCCTGCGGAACGTCACCGACCACGCGCGGGCCCGGAGCGCCCGGGTGGACGTGTGGCGCGCGGACGACCGGCTGATGCTCCAGGTCCGGGACGACGGGACCGGCGGGGCGGAGCGGGCGGCCGGGCGGAGTCTGGAGGCGCTCTCCGAGCGGATCGGGGCGGTGGACGGCGTCCTGGTGGTGGACTCCCCGGCGGGCGGGCCGACCACGGCGACCGTCGAACTGCCCTGGCGGACACGTGCGTGACGGCGGGCCCCGGATGGGATGCTGGGGGCCTCATCCGAGGACCGGAACGTAAGGGCTGTGGGGCGTGGGAGAGCGGGACGTGGCGGGGCGGGTACGCGTGGTCATCGCCGAGGACTCGGTGCTGCTGAGGGAGGGGCTGACCCGGCTCCTGACCGACCTGGGGCACGAGGTCGTCGCCAAGGTGGGTGACGGCGAGGCCCTGGTGGAGACGGTGGCGGAGCTGGCCGCCGCGGGCGCGCTGCCGGACGTGGTGGTGGCGGACGTGCGGATGCCGCCGACGCACACGGACGAGGGCGTGCGGGCGGCGGTGCGGCTGCGCGGGGAGCACCCCGGGCTCGGGGTGCTGGTCCTCTCGCAGTACGTGGAGGAGCAGTACGCCACCGAGCTGCTCGCCGGTTCCAGCCGGGGCGTGGGGTACCTCCTGAAGGACCGGGTGGCGGAGGTCCGCGAGTTCGTGGACGCGGTCGTCCGGGTCGCCGGGGGCGGTACGGCCCTGGACCCGGAGGTCGTGCAGCAGCTGCTCGGCCGGAGCCGCCGGCAGGACGTCCTGGCGAACCTGACCCCGCGCGAGCGGGAGGTCCTGGGCCTGATGGCGGAGGGGCGGACGAACTCGGCGATCGCGAAGGCGCTGGTGGTGAGCGACGGCGCGGTGGAGAAGCACATCAGCAACATCTTCCTGAAGCTGGGGCTCTCGCCGAGCGAGGGCGACCACCGGCGGGTGCTGGCGGTGCTGACGTACCTGAGGTCTTGAGGTCTTGAGGTCTTGAGGTCTTGAGGTCCTGAAGGACCGGCGCGCGGCCCCGGGCGCCCGCCGCGCACCCCCGGGAGTGAAACGGAACGCGATCTTCCAAATGCGCCCGGTGACGGCACAACGGGACGTCACCGGGCAAAAGGGCGTCCCGAAACCGGGTCCGCGATGCGAGAAGTCCCGGGCGGTTCCCCCTTCCCGTCGTAGGGTGGGCGACGGGACGGACGGTGATCGGCCGGCCGCTCCCCGAGCCGCTCCCCGCCTCCGGCGGAGAGCCCCCCTGCGACGAGGGAGGTCCAGTTCAGTGACCAGCCAGGTCAGCAGCGAGGCCGGTGAGGCCCTGCTCGGGGAGCAGCGCGGTGCCCCGGCGACGTCCCCGCACGGCACCGGGAAGGAAGTCCGCCGGCTCGACCGGGTGGTCATCCGCTTCGCGGGCGACTCGGGCGACGGCATGCAGCTCACGGGCGACCGCTTCACCTCGGAGACGGCGTCCTTCGGGAACGACCTCTCCACGCTGCCGAACTTCCCGGCCGAGATCCGGGCCCCCGCCGGGACGCTGCCGGGCGTGTCGTCCTTCCAGCTCCACTTCGCGGACCACGACATCCTGACCCCGGGCGACGCGCCGGACGTGCTGGTCGCGATGAACCCCGCCGCGCTGAGGGCGAACATCGGGGACGTGCCGCGCGGCGGCGAGATCATCGTCAACACCGACGAGTTCGCCAAGCGCGCCATGGCCAAGGTCGGCTACGCGGTCTCGCCCCTGGAGGACGGCTCGCTGGACGGCTACCGGGTCCACCCGGTGCCGCTGACCACGCTGACCCTGGAGGCCCTGAAGGAGTTCGGCCTGCCCAGGAAGGAGGCCGAGCGGTCGAAGAACATGTTCGCGCTCGGGCTGCTGTCGTGGATGTACCACCGGCCGACCGAGGGCACCGAGGCGTTCCTGCGCCGGAAGTTCGCCGGGAAGCCGCAGATCGCCGAGGCCAACGTGGCCGCCTTCCGGGCCGGCTGGAACTTCGGCGAGACGACCGAGGACTTCGCCGTCTCCTACGAGGTCGCCCCGGCCGCGCAGGCGTTCCCGGCCGGCACGTACCGCAACATCTCCGGGAACCTGGCGCTGTCGTACGGGCTGATCGCCGCCGCCGACCGGGCGGACCTGCCGCTCTACCTCGGCTCGTACCCGATCACCCCGGCCTCGGACATCCTGCACGAGCTGAGCCGGCACAAGAACTTCGGCGTGCGGACCTTCCAGGCCGAGGACGAGATCGCCGGGATCGGCGCCGCCCTCGGCGCGGCCTTCGGCGGCTCCCTCGCCGTGACGACCACCTCCGGCCCCGGCGTGGCGCTGAAGTCGGAGACGATCGGCCTGGCCGTCTCCCTCGAACTGCCGCTGCTGGTGGTGGACATCCAGCGCGGCGGCCCGTCGACCGGCCTGCCGACCAAGACCGAGCAGGCCGACCTCCTCCAGGCGATGTACGGCCGCAACGGCGAGGCGCCGGTCCCGGTGGTCGCGCCGAGGACGCCCGCCGACTGCTTCGACGCGGCCCTGGAGGCGGCCCGGATCGCGCTCGCGTACCGGACCCCGGTCTTCCTGCTCTCCGACGGCTACCTGGCCAACGGCTCCGAGCCCTGGCGCGTCCCGGACACGGCCGAGCTGCCCGACCTGAGGACCCCCTTCGCCACCGGCCCCAACCACGCCCTGGAGGACGGCACCGGGGTCTTCCGGCCGTACAAGCGTGACCCGGAGACCCTCGCCCGCCCGTGGGCCGTGCCCGGCACCCCCGGCCTGGAGCACCGCATCGGCGGCATCGAGAAGCAGGACGGCACCGGCGACATCTCGTACGACCCCGCCAACCACGACTTCATGGTCCGCGTCCGCCAGGCCAAGATCGACGGCATCGAGGTCCCGGACCTGGAGGTGGACGACCCGGACGGCGCGTCCACCCTGGTCGTGGGCTGGGGTTCCACCTACGGGCCGATCACGGCGGCCGTCCGCCGCCTCAGGGCCGCCGGGCTGCCCGTCGCCCAGGCCCACCTGCGCCACCTCAACCCCTTCCCGAAGAACCTCGGGGAGGTGCTGGAGCGGTACGAGAAGGTCGTGGTCCCGGAGATGAACCTCGGTCAGCTCGCGACCCTGATCCGGGCGAAGTACCTGGTCGACGCCCGCAGTCACACCCAGGTCAACGGCATGCCGTTCAAGGCCGAACGGCTCGCCGCCGTCCTCAAGGAGGCCATCGATGGCTGAGCCGCGCAGTGACTCGCTCCTGAGCCTGGTGCCAAAGGCCGGGGCCCCGCAGTCCATGAAGGACTTCAAGTCGGACCAGGAGGTCCGCTGGTGCCCCGGCTGCGGCGACTACGCCGTCCTCGCCGCCGTGCAGGGCTTCCTGCCGGAGCTGGGCCTGGCGAAGGAGAACATCGTCTTCGTCTCCGGCATCGGCTGCTCCTCCCGCTTCCCGTACTACCTGAACACCTACGGGATGCACTCCATCCACGGTCGCGCCCCGGCCATCGCCACCGGTCTGGCCACCTCGCGCCGCGACCTGTCCGTCTGGGTCGTGACCGGCGACGGCGACGCGCTCTCCATCGGCGGCAACCACCTGATCCACGCCCTGCGCCGCAACGTGAACCTCAAGATCCTGCTCTTCAACAACCGGATCTACGGGCTGACCAAGGGCCAGTACTCCCCCACCTCCGAGGTCGGCAAGGTCACCAAGTCGACGCCGATGGGCTCGCTCGACGCGCCCTTCAACCCCGTCTCGCTCGCGCTGGGCGCGGAAGCCTCCTTCGTGGCCCGTACGGTCGACTCCGACCGCAAGCACCTGACCGAGGTGCTGCGGCAGGCCGCCGAGCACGACGGCACCGCGCTCGTGGAGATCTACCAGAACTGCAACATCTTCAACGACGGCGCCTTCGAGGTCCTGAAGGACAAGGACCGGGCGCGGGAGGCGGTGATCCGGCTCGAACACGGGCAGCCGATCCGCTTCGGCGCGGAGAACGAGAAGGGCGTCGTGCGGGACCCCGACACCGGCGACCTCCACGTGGTCACGGTCACCCCGGAGAACGAGGCGCGCGTCCTCGTCCACGACGCCCGCGCCGCCTCCCCCACCACCGCCTTCGCGCTCTCCCGACTCGCGGACCCCGACACCCTCCACCACACCCCCGTCGGGGTGTTCCGGTCGGTGGAGCGGCCGGTCTACGACGCCCTGATGGCCGAGCAGCTCGACGCGGCCGTGGAGCGGCACGGCAGGGGCGACCTGGGACGGCTCCTCACCGGGAACGACACCTGGACGGTCGTCGGCTGACGTCCGCCCGCGGGGCCCGGGGCGCCGGGACCGGGAGGACCGGCCCGGGGCGCCGGCCGCCGTCCGCGAGGCGCACCGGCCGTCATGACCGTATAGCGGTACGGGCATGACAACCCGCCCCGTGCGGAGCTACCGTCGGCAGAGCGGCCGGCAGGGCGGCACGGTACGGGGCGGGAGGTCCGGTGAAGAAGGACGACGAGGGACGAGCGGGACTGCTCTACGGGATCGGCGCCTACGGCATGTGGGGCCTGGTCCCGCTCTTCTGGCCGCTCCTCAAGCCCGCCGGGGCGATCGAGATCCTCGCCCACCGCATGGCGTGGTCCCTGGTCTTCGTCGCCCTCGCCCTCCTCGCGCTGCGCCGCTGGGGCTGGATACGGGAGCTGGCGCGCAGCCCGCGCAAGCTCGGCCTGATCACCGTCGCCGCCGCCGTCATCACGGTGAACTGGGGCCTGTACATCTGGTCCGTCAACAGCGGCCACGTCGTCGAGGCGTCCCTCGGCTACTTCATCAACCCGCTCGTCACCATCGCCCTCGGCGTCCTCGTCCTCCAGGAACGGCTGCGCCCGGCGCAGTGGGCGGCGGTCGGGATCGGTTTCGCCGCCGTGCTCGTCCTCGCGATCGGATACGGGCAGCCGCCCTGGATCTCGCTCGTCCTCGCCTTCTCCTTCGCGCTCTACGGCCTGGTGAAGAAGAAGGTCAACCTCGGCGGCCTGGAGTCGCTGGCCGCCGAGACCGCCGTCCAGTTCCTGCCCGCCCTCGCCTACCTGGTCTGGCTCGGGACCCGGGGCACCCTGGCCTTCGGCGCGCACGGCGCCGGTCACACCGCGCTGCTCGCCGCCACCGGTCTGGTCACGGCGGTCCCGCTGGTCTGCTTCGGCGCGGCGGCGATCCGCGTACCGCTGTCGACGCTCGGGCTCCTCCAGTACCTCGCGCCGACCTTCCAGTTCCTCCTGGGCGTCCTCTACTTCCACGAGGCGATGCCCCCGGAGCGGTGGGCGGGCTTCTCCCTCGTCTGGCTGGCCCTGACGATCCTCACCTGGGACGCGCTGCGCACGGGCCGCCGCAGCAGAGCGGCGGCCGGGGCGGCGGCGGTCCAGGCGGCCGGGGCGCCGGAGGCCGGGGTTCCGTCGGGGGCCGAGGCACCCGCGGCCCCGACGCGCCGGGCGTGACGGCGGAACGGCGGAACGGCGGAACGGCGGAACGGCGGAACGGCGGAACGGCGGAACGGCTCCGGCCGGAATAATCGATGGCTCCGCCCGGGGACTTCGCCCACCCTGAGGCGCATGGAAGAACCGGAAGAGCCGAGGTACCGCGTGCGCGCGGTCCACACCGCCCGTACCGTCACCGTCCACCAGGCGTACCCGCCCGCGATCGGGCTGCCGACGGCGCGGGAGGGACGGTTTCCGGCCCTCTGGAAGCGGGACCGCATGACGTGGATCAAGCCGTCGTTCCTGTGGATGATGTACCGCTCGGGCTGGGGCACGAAGGAGGGCCAGGAGACGGTCCTCGCCGTGGAGATCACCCGCGAGGGCTTCGAGTGGGCCCTGCGGAACGCCTGCCTCTCCCACTACGAACGCGGCCTCCATCCCGACCGGGACGCATGGCGGCGGGAGCTGCGGGGCGCCCCGGCCCGGGTCCAGTGGGACCCGGAGCGGGACCTGCGCCTCCGTCCGCTCCCGTACCGCTCGCTCCAGCTCGGTCTGTCGGGCGAGGCGGTCCGGCGGTACGCGGACGAGTGGACGGTGTCCGTCACCGACGTGACCCCGCTCGCCCACCGCGTCCACGCGCTGGTCCGGGCCGGTGACCTCGACGGGGCCCGCGCGCTGCTCCCCCGCGAGGAGCCGTACCCGGAGCCGGAGGGGCTGCTGGACCACCTGCGGGTCCCCGCCCCCTAGGGAGCGAGGGTCCGTGCGATCTCCGCCGTCACGGCCTTCCAGTGGGCGCGGCGGCGCTCGCGTTCCTCCGCGTCGGCCAGGTGTTCCTGGTGGAAGCGGAGGACGGTCCGGCCGTCGCCCGCCGGGGAGACGGTGACCTGGAGGACGGTCCCGCCGTACGAGAGGCGGACCCGGTCGCGGGGCCGGAGGCTCCGGAGGGCGGGGTCGCCCGCCGGGGGCAGCGAGGCGCCCGGCCCGAGCCACAGGGCCAGGCCCCCGGGAGAGACCAGGAAGTCCCAGACGGCCGTCACGGGCAGGGGCAGGGTCTTCGAGACGCCGATCTCCCAGCCGGCGTCCCGCGTCAGTCCCACGGGCATCACGCTTCTCCTTCCGAAGGGGTGCGGGACCGGTGGGCCCGCACCTTGTGGCGGTTGCCGCACCGGTCCATCGAGCACCAGCGGCGGCGCCCGGGACGCGAGGTGTCGACGAAGAGCAGGGAGCAGTCGGCGGCGCCGCAGACCCGGATCCGGTCGGCGTACGGCCCGGTCAGGAGGTCCACCGCGTCGCGGGCGAGCGTCGCCAGGAGCCCGGCCCCGGTGGCGCCGGGAGCCCACGCGCGCGTGCCGTCGGCGGAGATCAGGGAGGCGAGGGGCGCGCCGGTGGCGGCGGCGTTGACCACCGCCAGTTCCCGGGGGGCGTACGGCCTCCCCTCGGCCCGCGCGAGGGCGAGGCCCCAGAGGGCGTCCCTCGTCTCCCGTACCGCCGCCAGCTCCGCGCCGGTGACGGTCAGGTCCGGGCCGGGGGCCAGCCGGCAGGTCCGCACCCAGGCGAGCAGGCCCTCGGCGCGGTCGAGGACTTCGTACCGGGAGGCGACCGGGCCGGGACCGCCGGTGAGGAGCAGTTCGAGGCAGAGGGCGCCCGCGTCGAAGCGGAAGGTCTGCCCGTCGTGGTGCGAGAGGGTCGTTCCGGTAGCGGTCCGAGGCATGTAACCACTATAACTGGTTACATGAACGCACTGCACTGGAAGCTCGTTCTCGACGCCGTCGACCCGCACGCCCAGGCCACCTTCTGGGCGGGCGCCCTCCGCTACCGGGAGGAGGACCACAGCGGCCTCGTCCGCCGCCTCCTCGACCTGGGCGCCGCCCCCCTGGAGGCCACGGCCACCGTCCACGGGGGCACGGAGCGCGAACGCCTCGGCTGGCGCGACCTCGCCGCCGTGCGCCACCCGGACGACCCCTACGACGAGGCCACCGACACGGGCCGGGGCCGCCGCATCCTCTTCCAGCGCGTCCCGGAGCCGAAGACCACCAAGAACCGCCTCCACCTGGACCTCCACACGGAGGAGGGCACCCGCGACGAGGAGGTCGCCCGCCTGCGCGGCCTCGGCGCGACGGTCCTGCGGGAGGTGGACGAGCCGTCGGGGTCGTGGGTGGTCCTGGCGGACCCGGAGGGGAACGAGTTCTGCGTCCAGTAGGGGGCGGGGGCTGCCCGTCCACCACGGCACGGACGGTTTCGACGGGCGACAGACGGCACACGGCACACGGCACACGGCACACGGCACACGGCACACGGCACACGGCACACGGCAGTGGACCGGAACATGGGCCGGTCCCCGGTTCGGTAGAGACAAGGGGCCCCGCCCGCACGCCACGGGGGCAACGTACGGACGGGGCGGTACCGGCTGCCGACAGTCAGCCGGCGGGCGGAGTGAAGTAGGTGTCCGCGAGGAAGGCGCCGGCGAACGTCCCGGGGCCGTGCCGCGAGTCGAGCCACCCCGAGAGAGCCGGCGTGTCTCCACTGATCACCGCGCGCACCAAGAGGTTGTGCAACGCATCTCCCTCCCCCGGGGCGAACTCGTCCAGGAACAACGCGTACCGCCGATTTACCCCGGATTCGTAGCGGCGGAGCGCTCCGGCGTATCGAGTGGGCTCGTCGGCGCGCTCATCGGGCGGAGCCGACACGTCATCGTTCGTGAGCGTTCCCGTGACGTCCCGGAAGGCGAGCCGCCCGGCGGGGTCCTCGGGTTCGTGGATGCCGACGCGGGCAGCGACTTCTCGGGTGATGCGGCGGGCTTCTCGGTCGCACGCTCCCTCCATGATCACTCCGAGATTGCGCGTGTACCGGACATCTGTCGGGTCGGTGGCGGAATAGCTCCGCCCCGAGACACGGCGGAAGTTGATGCCGTACTGAGTGCGGACCGGCTCGCCCCCGATGTCCACGTACCGACGCCGCGAGCCGTAGTGCAGGCAGTCATGGGCGTACGCCCATAACAGATCGAGCAGAGCGAGTTCCGGCCGTTCGGGGACATCGCGTTCCAGCGGCCCGTACATGGTCACCACCGCGAACATCTGTATGTGGCGATACCCCTGGGCGGGATGGTGGAACCCGCCGAACGCACCGGTCCGTACGGACTCCGCCCCCACCACCACCCGGTGAAGGGGGAGCATCTGCGAGAGTCCGAGTTCGGCGTAGCGGTTCCACGCGGCGCAGAAACCACTGTGGAACGGGGACGTGTCGATGCCCGACGCCCGCCAGTGGGCCAGACGGTCGGACGCCGTACGGAAGGTGTGGTCCGGGTGGCCCTCCGTGAGGGGGGACACATCCGCACGGAGTGCGGCCAGCACGTCGAGGGCCCGCGCGCCGACCACGCTTTCGTTGGGCGCCAGCGTGGCTACGAGGGGATTTCCCCCTTGATGAGCTGCCGGTGGGAGTCCTGCGTTCCCGGCGGCAGTGAATTCGGGTCGAACCACTGTGCCTCCAGAATTTCGAAACCGTCGATGGCCAGGTCACCCCCGACGTGGAGCGCTTCGTAGGCGACCTCCACGCGGAGCTTGTAGCCGCTCTTCACGCACACCAGGCGGCCGGGCTTGACGTCGAGTCCGGTCTCTTCCCTGACCTCCCGGACGATGGTCAGCGGGAACTCCTCGCCCTTGATCGCATAGCCCGTGGGCAACCCCCACGGCCGCTCCGGAGGCCACATCCGGTGCTTGAGCAGGAGGACTTGCCCCCGGTCGTTACGGACTACGCCCGTGACACCCACCATGAACTTCGCGTGGGCGAGCCACAGGACGCGCCATTGCAGGGGGCCCCGGATGAGCCGCCACAGCCGGGCGACAACTCGTTTCATGAACACGCCTTTCTCTGAGCCGGGGAGCGCGCCGGTCGCGCGCTTGCGGTGGTTACAACCCCTCGGCCTCCCGAACGGTGACGTCCGACGAGCCGTACGCACAGTCCGTAAGCACGATCCGCATCGGGTACGACCGTGGACAAGGGCTCATCGACCCGGACCCGCTCCCATGCCGCTCCTCCGGGACCGTCGCCCGCACGCGCAATCCGGTGGGAGCATCGGGAACGGACCGTTTCCCCCGAGCGTGACCGGCGGTGCCCACGGCGAGCGTGCCGGCCCCGGAGAGGGCTTCCGGAAGAGTCCGAGCGACCATGGGGCTTCCCGACCTGTGCCGTATCCCAGACCCTCCGCGCGGAAATCAGCCGATGGGCAAGGCTGGCGCTTCCCCGGTCACGCTCGCCCCTCACGCCACATCACGTAGGGCAGCTCGACGACTCCGGCGTAACCGGTGTGCTCGGGGTGTTCACGCAGGTGCGCGAACGTCCAGTCCTGCGCCGCTCCCGGGTCTGTGACCGGCTCGCCCTCGGCGCCGCACTCGGTGTCGTCGTCGTTGAGCGTCAGGCACCGGAACCGGTACGTGACCGGCGGGGCGTCGTCGTCCCGGTCGGCCCGTAAGGTCCAGTTGACCAGCGCCAGTACTCGGCTCACGCCTGCGCTCCCGGCACGGGCGTGGTGACGACACGGATACTCGCCCATTCGGCTTCGGTGAGGCGACGAACCTTCTCGGGCGGAGCGGCCCACTCGGCCCCGCCCCCTGGAGGGCGCAAGAACACACGTCCGTCCTGGCAACGCGTCACCCTGCCAAGTCGGGGCGTGTTGCCGCTGATGTCCACCGCGTAACGTCTGGCGGTGGGGACCCACTTGCCGGAATCCATGCTTCACCTCCCCGGGAACGGACTTGTTCCCGACCGTGCAGTTCGTTCGTGCATGCTGAGCCAACCGCGCGAGACGCATAGGCCGGTACCGTTGCGGGGAGGCCAAAACATAAGACTCATAAGCGCTAGGGGTCGGTATGCCCGCAGCTTCCGAAGCACGGCGTAATCAGGGTCTCTGCACCCTCCTTGAACAGGCCGGATACTCAGAGACGAAGTTCGCGCATGCTGTGAACCGTCTTGGCGCAGAGGCCGGGCTTTCCCTGAACTACCGTCAGCCCTCCGTATCCCAGTGGAAGCAAGGGGTTCAGCCAAAGTCACAGGTCAGAGGCGTAATCCTTGCTGTCCTGGAACGACGACTGGGGCGCCCCGTGACCTACGCCGAAGCAGGGTTGCAGCGTCCGTCGGGCGACCTGAGCGCTTCCCGGCGCGACACCGTGGAGTCCCTGATCGATCTCGGGAAGGAAGACATGAACCCATCCCGCCGCAAGCTCTTAGCTGCGGGGCTGTACTCCGCCGCCCTCACAGTTCCAGCCTTTTCCGCTCTCGTGTCTCAAGCGCATGCGGATGACCGAGACCGCCTCACCCGGCCGACCGGACGTATCGGGCGGGGCGAAGTCGAGACCGTCCGCCGCATGACGGACAAGATCGCAGACATCCTCGATGACCTGGGCGGGGGTCATGCGCGGCCGATGGCCGCCGCATTCCTCGTGAACACGGTCGCGGGCTACCTGCGCGCCGACGCCTCTGCCGGCGTTCACCGCGACATGCTTTCCGCCGCGTCGGATCTCACCTACTTGACTGGGTGGATGGCCATGTACGAGCGGGCGCACGGCTTGGGACAGACCTACTACCTGCACGCGCTCGACTTGGCTCGGGAGTCCGGCGACCAGCTCACGTACTGCCGAACCCTTCGCGGAATGAGTCTGCAAGCCTCCCATCTCCGCCACGGGCGCAAGGCTTTGGAGTACGCCGACTCGGCTGCCGAAGCGGCGCCCCAGGCAGGCCCACGGCTCGTTGCGTTTCTGCGGGGTCAGCAAGCCCATGCCTCCGCCATGGTCGGTGACCGCCAAGGTGCGGTCGCACGGCTGAAGGAAGCGGAAACAGCCCTCTCCCGGGCGGACTCCCGGCGCGATGCCGTCGGCGGGTACGACCGGGCCGCGTTTCTGTTCCACGTGTCACACGTGCACTACGAGTCGCGGGACCTGGCAGCTTCGATCAAGTCCCTCCGGTCTTCCCTCCGGGTCATGTCCCCTTCCGAACGGCAGGGACGGTTGCACGCGCACGCCGTACTCGCACAGAGACAGTACGAGTACGGCCACGTGGAGGAAGCCTGCACGACATGGGGGCGGTTCCTCGATGACTACGAAGTCCTGTCGACGGCCCGGGGAGATGAGCACTTCGACAAGCTGCGGACCCTGGGCATGCCCCGGAACTCCCCTGTAGTCCGTGATCTTCGCGAACGCATCCACGCCGTGGAGGTGTTGAAGGCAGCGTAGTGCCGACCCGCGCCGGTCACACCGGATGCCCCGCCCTGCCACCCGACATGGGAGCAGGGCGGGGCATCGTCGTACTCCCCGCACCGGCTCCCCGCACCGGCTCCCCGCAGCCGATACAGCGCATGGGCGCCCCCTCGGTTTCGTCGCCCGGTGCTCGTTGCGTCCGCCCCGGACCCGGCCCCGGAGACCCTGCGGGCCGGAGTGGAGGCTTCCTCGCGGAGCCGGTACCGCGCGCCTTTCCGCCGCGAGGTCAGCGGCTGCGCACGTCCTCGCCGGGCCGGGCCGAACCGGTCCGGCGAGGGGTTTTCCGGGCCGCGCCCACGCGGCGGACGGGCCGTCCCTACAGTGGGGCGATGACCTCGGCGACCACTTCCCCGCTCGTGCTCCACGGCTTCCTCGGACGGCGCGCCCGGCTGCGCTCGGGAGAGCTGCTGCTCGGGTCGAGACGCGAACTCCGGCGGATACCGGTGGCGGCGATCGAGCGCGTGGAGGTGCGCGGCCCCGGTGGGCGCACGCTCGCCGTCGTGCTGACCGGGCAGGAGCCCGAGGCCGCGCGGACCCACGCGCTGACCTCCCTCGGGCCCGGCGCGGTGCGGCGCTTCGCCGCCGTCCTGCGCGGGGCGCTGCCGGTGCGCGACGGGGCCGAGCTGCACGTCTCCGGCTCCGCCCTGGTCGTCACCGAGCCCCTGGACCGTCCGGGTCTTCCCGCCGTCCGGCCGGGCGTGGCCGTCGCCGCCGCGTTCTTCCTGGTGATGGCGGCGCTGCTGGTCACGGAGGACTGGGCGGGGGCCTTCTGCTGGCTGTTCGTCCCGATGACGGTCGGCGGCGGAGTCGCCCTGGCCGCCCTGGGGGGTAAGCCCGTCCGCGAGGGCTGGGTCCTGGCCGTGCGGGGGATCACGGTGGACGGGCGCCGGGAGAACTCCGGGTCCGTCGACCGGGGGGACCCCGACGCGCTGTACGTCTACCTGTTCACCGACGCGGAGGGGGCACCGGGCGTGTACCGGGGCTCGAACGGGGGCCGCGACGAGGAGGAGATCGTCTACGACCCGCGGAACCCGGACGTCAACCAGCTGCGGCGCCGCAACGCCGCCCAGTTCGCCGCCGGGCTGGTCGTCCTGCTGGTCCTCGCCCTTCCCCTGCTGGCCGGCGGCACGGCCCTCGGTCTGGTGGCGCTCGCCAACCTGTTCGGCCTCACCACGTACACCTTCTTCTAGTCCGGTGGCCGGCGGGAAAAGGACGTTCGTTTAATCGGATGTGCGTACGGCGCGGGGTTGTTAGGTTCGCCGTGTGCCCAAGCTGAATCAGATCATCGCCGTCGAAAAGGGCGTCAAGTCCAAGGCTCTCCAGGAGCTCGCCCAGGCCCACCAGGACGTGCAGAAGCCCGCCCTGCTGGCCGGCATCTCCCGGACCTACCAGCCCAAGGACGAGGAGGGCGAGCAGCTGCCGCCCGAGTCCACGCGGGTGCAGATCAAGGCCGAGGACGCCCTGCGGACGACGGCCGGGACGCTGACGCGGCTCTTCGACGTGACCGCGACGAAGGACTGGGCGAACCGGTGCGCGGTCGCGGACGTGGTGGTCGACGGTACGGTGCTGCTGCCCCAGGTGCCCGTCACGTACCTGCTGTTCCTGGAGAAGCAACTCGCCGACCTGCACGCCTTCGTGCGCAAGCTGCCGGTGCTCGACGCCTCCGAGTCGTGGAGCCTGGACCCCTCGACGGACTCGTGGAAGACGGACCCGGTGCGGACCATCCGCACGAAGAAGGTCCCGCGCAACCACGTGAAGGCCGAGGCCACGGAGAAGCACCCGGCGCAGGTCGAGGTGTACTACGAGGACGTCCCGGTCGGTTACTGGACCACGGTGAAGTTCTCCGGCGCGCTGCCCGCCCGGCGGGTCAACGAGCTCCTCGACCGCGTCGAGAAGCTCCAGCAGGCCGTCAAGTTCGCCCGCGAGGAGGCGAACGGCACCGAGGTCACCGACCAGCGGGTCGGCGACGCGGTGTTCGGCTACCTCTTCCGGTAGCCCCACATACGCCCTCCGTCGCGAGCGGAGGGTGCGCGATGAGCGCAGGCTGAAACTGATGTCGAAGCTGATCAAGGGGTGTCGGTCGGGGGTTCGAATCCCTCCCCCCGCACCATGTGCGGGGGTGGCCCAAGCCTGGCAGAGGCGGCCCCGTGAAACTCAGATTCTCGCTCCAGTCTCAGTATTCGCCGCCGAACACCGGACCGACCGAGCGTGGGCGAACATCCACGGATGGGGGTTCAAGTCCCCCCGGCGCCTCTCCCGTGGCGCTGTAGTTCAAAGGCAGAACACGTCGATCTCAAGATGACCCGCGGTTCTCGAACGCCGCCGGTGTGCGCACATGGGTGGCAAGCTGGAGCCCGGGAGCTGGACATGCTCCCGGGTTCCGTCACGTTCCGGCGCGCGGTGAAGGGTCTACTCGGGGCGCCCGGACGGGTCCCGGGGCACCAAGCACAGTCCGGTCAGCGGGACTCCCAGGGCCGCGACCTCGCGGGGCTCCTGTCCGTCGGCGGGACCGCCCGGCAGGGGGACGGCGCGGATGTGGCCGCCCAGGTCGGACACGTACGCGATGCCCTCCTCGCCGTCGACGGCGAGGCCGATCGCCTCCGCGAACCCGTCGGCGAGGATCTCGGGCGCCCGCCCCGCCGCGCCCGCCTCGGGGACGGGCGCGCGGTTGAGCGTGTTGCCGGCAGGCGGCGCGCCCCGGTCGGTCCAGTACAGCCAGCCGCCGTCGAGGTGCAGGTCGATCGGTTCGGGCAGGTCGCTCCAGAGCACCTCGACGTCGGAGCGGTTCGCGGCGGTCTCGCCCGCCGGGATCTCCAGGCCGGCGCGGAGGATGCGGCCCCGGCCGCCCTTGGCCGGTCCCTTCTGCGTCCAGTACAGGTGCCCCCGGGCGGGATCGACCGCCACGCCGACGCACTCGGCCATGATGCCGTCCCCGGCGGGGTTCACCACGAGGTCGGTCAGGCCGCTGCCGTCCGTGCGGACCCGGCTGACCCGGTGGCCCTCCCGGTCGCCCCAGTACAGCGTCCCGGCACCGTCACCGGTCAGCTGCTTGCCGGTGGTCAGCGCCCCCTGCGGGAGCACCTCGCGCGGAGAGCCGCCGTCCAGGTCCAGGGCGTGGAGGCCGCCGTTGGGGCGGGAGAAGTCGTGCCCGGCCTCGCCCGGCGTGTCGGGGTCGCTCGTCGGGACGCCCATGGTGGTCCAGTAGACGGCGCCGGACTCCACGACGATCCCGTCCGGGGCGTCGCCCGCCTGGTCGGTCAGGGTGCGCACCCGGCCGTCCGGGAGGCTCACCCGCAGCACCTTCCCGGGGATGATCTGGAGCGCGAGCAGTTCTGTCGGCTTCGGCATGACGGTTTCTCTTCTCGGAATCTTCTTCTCGGCCCGCCGGTCCCGCGTTCCGGGCCGGTCGGGTTGGTCGGGCTGTCGGGCCGGCCGGGCTGTGGGGTCGTGGTGGTCGGGCCGCCGGGTCGTGGGGACGTGGTGGTCGGGCCCGCCGGGCCGTGGGGACGTTGATGGTCGGGCCGCCGGGCCGCGGGGACGTGGTGGTCGGGCCGCCGGGCCGTGGAGTCGTGGCGGTCGGGCCGCCGGGCCGGCCCGGCGGCCCGTGGTCACCGCCGGTCGCCGTCCGCGGAGGCGGGTTCCGGCCAGCCCAGCGGTGCGAGGACGGCGCGGGTCCGTCCGTCGCGCAGCCGGGCGAGGCGCTCGTACGCCTCCTCGCCGGTGCCGTACGCCTCCTCGACCGCGTCGAGTACCTCGCCCATCCGGGCCGGGTCCGCCTCGCCGGGCTCGAAGGTCATCTGCGAGCCGACGTGGGAGGCCAGGTGCCGCATGCCTCCCGGTCCCCCGCCGAGCACACCGCTCTCGAAGGGGCCGATCGTGGCGTAGCGCAGGCCGAGCGAGGCCCGGACCAGGTCGTCGAGGTCCTTCACGTCGATCACGCCCTGCTGCACCAGGTAGGCGCACTGGTCGTTGAAGACCTTCTGGAGCCGGTTGCCGACGAAGCCCGGGATCTCCTTCTTCAGCCGGACCGGCAGCTTCCCCAGCCCCCGGTAGACCTCGATCGCCCGGTCCACCGCGCGGCCGGAGGTCTCCGGTCCCGGCACCACCTCCACCAGCGGCATCAGCTCCGGCGGGTTGAAGGGATGGCCGATCACGATCCGGTCCGCCGCCGGGTTCCCCCGGGCGATCACCGACGGCAGCAGGGACGAGGAGGACGAGGCCAGCACCACGTCCTCGCCCGTGTGCGCCGCCAGCGCGGCGAACATCTGCTCCTTGATCTCGACGCGCTCCGGTCCGGACTCCTGTACGAAGTCCGTTCCGGCGACCGCCTCGGCCAGGTCGCCGGTCGCCACGACCGGCGTGCCCGCCAGTTCGCGGTCCACCAGTTCGCGCAGGTCTGGCCGGGGGTCACTGACGCGCACCTCCCAGCCGGCCGCGCCGAACAGACGGGCCCAGGAGATGCCGATGACGCCGGCACCGACGATCGTCACGACCGCCACGGAGATCACCCCACAGAGAGAGACGGAGAAAGCGGGAACGGACCGAGAGCGACCGGTCGGAGGCGGCCCGGGGCCGCTCCTCTTCCCATGGGAAGCGGCCCCCCGGAAGGAGACAACCCGGCTGGACCGAACGGGGCCGAACGGAATGAACAGGACGAACGGAATGAACGGAGCCGAACGGAGCCGGACGGGTGCCGCGTCCGGGCCGGCCGGTCCGGGCGTCGGATTCCAGTCGACACCCCGGCACCCAGGTCTGTCCAATATATGGTGGTGTAGTGCCTCATATCCCTGGTGATATCAATCTGTCCCGCCGCCCGCTGGAACAGTTCCTGGTCGTGGTCCAGGAGGGCCACTTCGGCCGGGCCGCCGAACGGCTCGGCATGAGCCAGCCCCCGCTCAGCCAGGCGATCCAGCGACTGGAACGCGCGGTGGGCGCGCGCCTGCTGGACCGGGGGCCGGGCGGGGTGCGGCCGACCGCGGCCGGCCAGGCGTTCGCGGCCGACGCGCGGCGGCTGCTCGACCTGCAGTCCGCCGCGGTCGCGCGGGCCCGGCGGGTCGCCGGCGGCCTGGAGGGGGAGGTCCGGGTCGGCTACGTCAGCCTCCTCAGCCACCTCTACCTGCCCACGATGCTGCGCCGGGTGGCGGAGGGGCTGCCCGGCCTCCGGGTGCAGCTCCGACACGGTTCGTCGGCCGAGGTCGCCGACCGGGTGCGCAGCGGGGCGCTGGACCTCGGCTTCCTGCGCGACCCGGCGCGGCTCTCCGACGACCTGGTCGACAGGGTCGTCGCCACCGAGCGGATCGGCGCGGCGGTCCCGTGCGGCCACCGGACCGCCGGCGCGGAGGAGATCGGCCTCGCGGAACTGCGGGACGAGGACTTCGTCCTGCCCGACCCGGCCGCGCTGCCCGTCCTCGCCGAGCAGGTCCGGTTCGCCTGCCACCAGGAGGGGTTCACCCCCCGGGGCACGGCGACCGCCGACGACCTCAGCGGCCTGTTCAGCTACGTCGCGGCGGGGCTGTGCGTGAGCCTCCTGCCCGAGGGGCTGCGGCACCTCGCCGTCACCGGCGTACGGTTCGTCCCGCTCCGGGGGAACGCCGGCTACCTCGACACCGCCGTCCACGCCGTCCACCGCCCCGACGCCGACGCGGCGGTGACGCGCCTGCTGGAACTGCTCACGGGCCCGTGAGCGCGGGCCCGCGCCCCGGAGGACGCCCGTCGGGACCCGCCGCCGGAGGGTGCCGCCGGGCGTGCCCCTCCGCACGCGGGGACTCCCGTATGTAGCGGAACCGCTACCGAGGGTGCGCGGAGTATCCTAGAGTGGCCCTCCTTCAACTTGCCGCACCCGAAGGACGATTCGTGGTCAACCGTAAGGAACTACGGCCGGAGTCCAGCCCGCAGGCAGCCTACGGAGCGCGCCTGCGCAAGCTCCGGGAGGAGCGCGGCTGGATCCAGGAGGACCTGGCCGGCCCGATGGAATGCTCCAGCCAGCACATCTCGGCCGTGGAGACGGGCCGCAAGCCGGCGACCCTGCCGTTCTCCCGGAGGGCCGACAAGCTCTTCGGCCTCGCCGGGACCAGCCAGTCGTTCGAGCGCGAGTGGCGCGAGATGCGGCACGGCGTGCTCCTGGAGGGCTTCCCGGAGTACGTCGGGTACGAGAGCCGGGCGGTGGAGATCCGGCTGTTCGAAATCGGGATCATCCCCGGCCTGCTGCAGACCCCGGAGTACGCGCAGGCCCTGGCCGACGGCGACGTGCGGCGCGGCTCCATCACGGCCGACCAGGCGGCCGAGCGCGTCGCGTTCCTGGCGGGGCGGCAGGCCGCGCTGGCGCGCGAGCGTCCGCCCATGATGCTCGTGGTCCTGGACGAGAGCTGCATCCGCCGCCCGGTCGGCGGACACGCCGTGATGGAGGCCCAGTTGAGGCGGCTGGCCGAGTTCGCCGAGCAGCCGAACGGCGTGCTCCAGGTGGCCCCCTTCAGCATGGGGGAGCGCCGGCCGTTCAACCTCCCGGTCAACCTGCTCACCCTGGCGGACCGGTCCATGGTGGCGTACGCCGAGTCGCACGCCCAGGGGCACGTGGAGCGCGAGAGCACCGCCGTCCTGCCCCTGCTCACCGCCTACCATCAACTGCAGGCCGAATCGCTGTCGCAGGCGTATTCCGTGGCCATGATCGATGAGGCACGAAAGGGCACCCCGTGACGACCGAGTCCCCCCGCTGGTTCACCTCCTCCTACAGCTCCAACGGCGGCAACTGCGTCGAGGTCGCCGTCAACCTCGTCCCCGCGCACGGTACCGTCCCCGTCCGCGACTCCAAGAACCCCGCCGGCCCTACCCTGAGCCTCCCCGCCACCGCCTTCACCGCCTTCGTGAACGGCGTCAAGGACGGGAAGCTCGGCGGCAACTGACGCCGGGCAGGGTGCGGGAGCCCCGCCGCGTCCCCGGTCACGGGAGCGCGGCGGGGCTCTTCCGCGTCCCCGTCAGGGGCGGCGGACCTCGAAGTGGAAGCAGCCGTACTCAACCGCCCGGACGTGGACCAGGGCCACGGCCGGGTCCGCGAACGCCTCCGTGAGGGCCCGGTCGAAGCCCTCCGCCGGGTCGTCCGGGAGTTCCAGGAGGCGGCCTCCGGCGATCCGGCCCTCCGCGTCGTACCGGCGGAGGACCCGGAGGGCGCCGGGGCGCGCGAAGGGGTACCCCTCCGAGGGCGCCGGGCTCCGTACGACCGAGAAGGAGCCGGCCGACACCGTGGCGGAGGTGCTCTTCGGCTCCCACACCGGGTGGCTGGTCCCCAAGGTGATCCTGGTGGCCGACGACATCGACGTCACCGACATCGACCAGGTGGTGTGGGCGATGGCCACCCGCCACCATCCCGTCACCGGTCACCACGTCTGTCCGGAGGCGCCGGGCATCCCCATGGTCCCGTACCTCACCGAGGACGAGGTGCGGGCCGGCCGGGGAGGGAAGTCCGTCGTCAGCTGTCTGCTGCCCGAGCAGTTCGAGGGCGTGACGCGGGGCGTCACCGCGTCGTTCCGGAACTCCTACCCCGAGGACGTGCGCCGTCGGGTCGTCGAGAACTGGACCGGCTACGGCTTCCCGGAGACCGGCGCGCCGACGCGCTGAGCCACGCGGGGGCGGGGGCGTCCCCGTCCTCGCCCCCGCCCCGGCCGGGGTCGTCCGCTGAGCGAACGGCCCTGACCGGTTTCTGCTCTTGACGCGAAGTCAACCCGTCACTGAATATTCAGCACGCACAAAAGAACTACCGAACAACTGAACACAGCTCCTGCACGCGCACAGCTCCAACGCCTCGTGGCTCCCAGCCCGAGGCGTCTCGCACGTTCCGTCCCATCCCCGTTCGGAATCCGGAGCCCCCACATGAACCTCTCCGTGCCCAGACGCGTCACCGCGGCCGCCGCCCTCGCGACGCTCGCCCTCGGCGGCCTCGCCGGGACCAGCGCCTCCGCCGCCCCGGCCGGAGCCGCGGGTGTCACCGCCGCGCCCGACATATCGCTCGCCAACGTCAAGCAGCACTTGACGAGCCTCCAGTCGATAGCCACCTCCAACGGCGGCAACCGCGCCCACGGGCGGGCCGGTTACAAGGCGTCCATCGACTTCGTGAAGGCGAAGCTGGACGCCGCCGGCTACACCACCACCCTCCAGACCTTCACCTCCGGCGGCGCCACCGGCTACAACCTGATCGCCGACTGGCCGGGCGGCGACCCGAACCAGGTCCTCATGGCCGGCTCGCACCTCGACTCGGTCGCCGCCGGCGCCGGCATCAACGACAACGGCTCCGGTTCCGCCGCCGTCCTGGAGACGGCGCTCACCGTGTCCCGCACCGGCTACCAGCCCTCCAAGCACCTGCGGTTCGCCTGGTGGGGCGCCGAGGAGCTGGGCCTCGTCGGGTCGAAGTACTACGTCAACAACCTGCCGACGACCGAGCGCGCGAAGCTCAAGGGCTACCTGAACTTCGACATGATCGGCTCGCCCAACCCGGGGTACTTCGTCTACGACGACGACCCGACGATCGAGCAGACCTTCAAGAGCTACTTCGCGGGCCTCGGCGTCCCGACCGAGATCGAGACCGAGGGCGACGGCCGCTCCGACCACGCCCCGTTCAAGAACGTCGGCGTTCCGGTCGGCGGCCTCTTCAGCGGCGCCGACTACGTCAAGACGGCGGCCCAGGCCCAGAAGTGGGGCGGCACCTCCGGCCAGGCGTTCGACCGCTGCTACCACTCCTCCTGCGACACCACCGCGAACATCAACGACACCGCCCTCGACCGCAACAGCGACGCCGTCGCGCACGCGGTGTGGACGCTGTCCGCCGGCAGCACCACGCCGCCCACCGGCAAGGTCTTCGAGAACACCGCCGACGTCGCCGTCCCGGACAACGGCGCCGCGGTGACCTCCTCGGTGACCGTCACCGGCGTCACCGGCAACGCCCCCAGCAACCTCGCCGTCGGCGTGGACATCGTCCACACCTACCGCGGCGACCTGATCGTGGACCTCATCGCCCCCGACGGCTCGGTCTACAGCCTCAGCAACCGCTCCGGCGGCAGCGCCGACAACATCGTCCAGACCTACACCGTCGACGCCTCCACCGAGGTCGCCAACGGCGTCTGGAAGCTCCGCGTCCAGGACAAGGCCGCCGCCGACACCGGCTACATCAACGGCTTCAAGCTGACCTTCCCGTAACCGCGTCCGGGAAGGCGGAGAAACGCCCGGGCGGGCCGGTGACCATCGCCCCCGGCCCGCCCGGGGTCCCAACCGTCCGTCACCTGCCGGCGTTCGCCGCCTCCACCAGCGCGTCCTTGGTCACCGCGCCGGCGTAGACCCTGCCGTCGTCGGTGAGGAGCGCGTTCACCAGCTTCGTCCTGAAGAGGGTGCCCGAGCCGAACGTCCCGGTGACCTTGTCGCCGAAGGAGTCCAGGAGTCCCTGGAGCTCCTTCGGCGCCTCGCCGGCCTTCGGCGCCGGGGCCCCGGTGTCGAGCTTCAGGATGGTCGTCCAGCCCTCGCCGATGACCTCCGGGCCCTTCCCGGCCGCGCCCCCGCCCAGCCCGGGGAGACCCTTGCCGAAGCCCTCGGCGAAGCCCTTCCCGAGGTCCTCGGGCGCGTTCTTCCCGGGGAGCCCGGGGTGCCCGTCCGCCCTGTCCGCCGCGCCCTCCGTCACCTTCGCGCCCTTCGGCGCCTCGAAGGCGAAGACCGAGGCCGCGGGCCGGGAGAAGTCGATCTTGGTGAAGCCCGCGTCCACGACCGGCTTCCCGCCCTCGGCCGACGCGAGGGTGAACTTCAGCGGAGTGCCGTTCGCCGCGTCCACCGCGATCCGCACCGACCCGACGGTCGAACCGCGCTGCTCGGGCCGGATCACCAGCTGGTACGCGTCCCGGCCCGCGACCCTGGCCGTGCCGTCGACCGTGACCGACGTGGTGCCGTCCGCCGCCTCCAGGATCCGGTCCGCCAGCTCCTTGGGCGTCACGGGCGGCTCCTCGCGCTCCTCCGGACCGCCGGCCGCGCCCTTCTCGTGGAAGACCTCGTTCGACTTGCCGTCGTGGGCCCAGACGTCGTCGCCGTTGTGGATCAGGCTGTACTCGTCGGAGCCGTCGAGCAGGGTGAGGCGCTGGCGCTCGGGGCCGTCCGCCGCCACGCGCAGCGTGTGGGTGCCCGTCGCCAGCTCGGTGAGCTTCGCCGAGGGGTCGGCCGTGGAGGCCCCGCCGCCGCCCGGACCCGCGAGGCCGGGCACCAGGCCGCCGAGGGCCGGCAGGCCCAGGTCGGTGGAGATCCTGAAGGTGCCGGACAGGGCCCGGGTGTCCGAGGCGGCGATCTTCTCGATGAGCTGCCGGGCCGTGATCTCCGGCAGGTCCGGGTCGCCGGACGCCGCGAGGGCCGGGACCAGACCGATGGTCGCCGCCGCCACGCCGGCCACCGCGACCGGGACGGCGTACCGGCCCGCCCGGCGCCGGATCCCGCCGCGGGTCTCGCTGGGGACTTCGTTCGCTGCCATGGTTTCCGCTACCTCCGTGAGCCCTGAGGTGGTCTCGAACGGCCCGATCGGCCGATGTCATCATCTGACCAGAACGGGGGCCCCGGAGGCGTCAGCCCCCGGGATCAACCTCGCGTACCCCTTCGGGATGACCCGCCCCTGAGACCGCCCCGGGCGGAACGTCTCCTTCCGCAAAGGCGGTGGCCGGACGGGGCCTTCGGAACGCGCACCGGGCCGTCCCTTCCGGATCGGCCCGAGCGGAATTTTCCGGACGCGGCCTAGCCCGCCCGGTGCACCACCGCGTCGCACAGCTCCGCGAGCGCCGACTTCGCGTACCCGTCCGGCAGCGGCGCCAGCATCGCGCGCGCCTCCTCCGCGTACCGCACGGTGTCCCGGCGGGCCTGCTCCAGGGCCGGGTGGGCGCGCAGCCGGCGCAGGGCCTCGGCGTGCCGGGCGTCGTCGGTGAGGTCGCCGTCCACGAGCGCGACCAGCTCGACGTCCTCGGGGCGCCCGTGGGCGGCGGCGGCCGCGCGCAGGCGCAGGACGGGCAGGGTGGGGATGCCCTCGCGCAGGTCGGTGCCGGGGGTCTTGCCGGACTCGTGGGAGTCGGAGGCGATGTCGAGCACGTCGTCGGCGAGCTGGAAGGCCACGCCGAGCCGCTCCCCGTACTGGGTGAGGGTCTCGACCACCTTCTCGTCGGCGCCGGCCATCATCGCGCCGAAGCGGCAGGCGACGGCGACGAGGGAGCCGGTCTTGCCGCCGAGGACGTCGAGGTAGTGGTCGACGGGGTCGCGGCCGTCGGCCGGTCCGGCGGTCTCCAGGATCTGGCCGGTCACCAGGCGCTCGAACGCCTGGGACTGGATGCGCACCGCCTCCGGGCCGAGGTCCGCGAGCGTGTGGGAGGCGCGGGCGAAGAGGAAGTCCCCGGTGAGGACGGCGATCGAGTTGTCCCAGCGGCTGTTGGCGCTGGGGACGCCGCGCCGGACGTCGGCCTCGTCCATGACGTCGTCGTGGTAGAGCGTGGCGAGGTGGGTCAGCTCCACGACCACGGCGGAGGGCACGACGCCCGGCGCGTACGGGTCGCCGAACTGGGCGGCGAGCATCACGAGGAGCGGGCGGAAACGCTTCCCCCCGGCCAGGACGAGGTGCTGCGCGGCCTCCGTGATGAAGGGGACATCGCTCTTGGTGGCGTCCAGGAGGCCCGCCTCCACGGCCGCCAGACCGGTCTGGACATCGGCTTCAAGAGCCTGGTCCCGCACGCTAAGACCGAACGGCCCGACGACGGTCACGAGGGAGTCTCCTGTCTGCTGACGCCTGCCGGCGCTCACACGGTGGGTGACGAGCGCCCGGAACGATCACACGGATTGTCGATGTGTCGCCGGATTCGCTCAAGCCAGCGTATCCGGTCACCTTTCGATCACCATGGGCGCCTTCCCGTCACCCCGGTATGTTCGGTGTCGGAGGATACGTCCACCGGCGAGCGCTTCGTCCCGAACGGGTGTCGGGATCGGTCCGGCCGGTGAGCGCCCTCCCCGGTGGCGTGCGGCGGGCGGCCGGCGAGCCGGTTCCCCGGCTTCCCGCACGGCGGACCGGGCGCCCGCACGGGGGACCCGGCTCCGCCGCCGTGCGCGCCTACGCCCGGGTACCCGCCCTGCGGCGACGGACGACGACCAGGGCGCCCGCCCCCAGGGCGACGGTCCCGGCGGCGAGGAGACCGAGCCGCGGCAGGGCGTCGTCCGACCCGGTGGCGGCGAGGGCGCCGGTCGCGGGGGCGGAGGACGCACCGCCCTGCGGAGCGGTGCGGGGGACGCCGGTGGCGGAGGCGGTGGCGGAGGCGGTGGCGGACACCGTGGCCGACGGGGCCGACGACGGCGGCGGCGTGGCCGACGGGGCCGACGGCGGCGTCGTGGCCGGCGGCGTCGTGGCCGTCCCGCCGCCCCCGCCCGCGGCGGCCTCGAACGCGTCGAGGGCCCGCTGCGCGTCGGCGGCCTCCTTCTCCGCCTTCTTCAGGTCCTCCGTGAGGATGCTGTAGCTCCGCGCGAGGGCGACCCTCGCGTCGTCCCAGGCGGTGCCGGCCCCGTCGAGCCGGAGACCGGCGGCGGCCTCGGCCTCGGCGGCGGTTCCGGCCGCCTTCCGCGCGTCGGCGACGTTCTTCCCGGCGAGCGCCTTCTCCTCGTCGGTGGCGGTCCCGGGAAGCAGCTCCAGGGCCTTCTCGGCCTCGGCCAGCTTCCGGTCGGCCTCCTCCCGGGCCGCCTTGGCGAGGGCGGCGGCCTTCCTCGCCTCGGCCAGCTCGGTCTTCAGCGCCGGGTCGATGTTGTTCTCCTCGATGTCCTTCAGGAGAGCCGCGCGCCGCGCCACCAGGGCGTCGACCTTTTCCCGCGCCTCGGCGACGGCGGCCTTCAGCTCCTCGTGCGTGGACGCCGCCCGCGTCTGCCCGGGGACCGGCGGGGTGTCGGCGAAGGCGGGCGCGGTGGACAGGAACACGACCGGCGCGGTGGCGGCGGCGACCACGGCGGTCGCGAGGATGCGGCGGAACTTCATGGGGTGGACCTTTTCCTGGTCAGGGGGCCGGGGACGAGCGGACGCGTGTGCCCGCGGTCGCTTCACGCGGCACGTCGCCGTGGCGATCGTAGATCTTCGCACCGCACCCTGGACTCCCTGTTCGCGCAGCTCGGAACCGGTGCGGGGCCCGTCCCGGCCACAAACCGAGCAAAGGCGGGCAGTTGCTCACGGAGGTCGCGCTTTCGCTGTGATCCATGTCATCCGCGCCCGGCGGCCCGCCCCGTAACGTGTCCTCCACACCCGTGGAAAGCGAGGCAAGCACCGATGTCCGAGCACAGCCCGCTCGACCTGGCCGAGGGCGATCCCTTCGGTCCGCACAACCTCCCGTACGGCGTCTTCTCCACCGCCGAGGAGCCCGGCCGGCGCCGGCTCGGCGTCCGGATCGGCGGGTACGTGCTGGACGCGGGGGCCGCGGCGCACGCGCTCGGCTCCCCGCACGCGTCGCTGCTCGCGCGGCCGGGCCTCAACCCGCTGCTCGCCGCCGGGCGGAGCGTCTGGAGCGAGGTCCGCCGGGCGCTCACGGCCTGGGTGACGGAGCCCGCGCACCGGGCGGCCGTCGAACCGCTGCTGCACCCGCTGGACGCGGTGACGCTGCACCTGCCGTACGAGGTCGCGGACTACGTCGACTTCTACGCGAGCGAGCACCACGCGACGAACGTGGGCCGGATCTTCCGCCCGGACGGCGACGCGCTCACCCCCAACTGGAAGCACCTGCCGATCGGTTACCACGGGCGCGCGGGCACGGTCGTGGTCTCCGGCACCGACGTCGTGCGCCCCTGCGGGCAGCGCAGGGCGCCCACCGACCCGGCCCCGGTCTTCGGGCCCTCGGTGAAGCTGGACATCGAGGCGGAGGTCGGCTTCCTGGTCGGCACGCCGTCGGAGCTCGGCCGGCCGGTGCCGCTGAGCGGCTTCCGGGAGCACGTCTTCGGCGTGACGCTGCTCAACGACTGGTCGGCGCGGGACGTGCAGGCGTGGGAGTACGTGCCGCTGGGCCCGTTCCTCGGCAAGTCGTTCCAGACCTCGGTCTCGGCGTGGGTGACGCCCCTGGAGTCCCTGGACGCGGCCCGGACCGCCCCGCCCGCGCGGGACCTCCCCCTCCTGCCGTACCTGGACGACGCGGACGAGGAGGAGCCGGGCGGCTTCGACCTGCGGATCTCCGTCGAGATCAACGGCGAGGTGGTGGCCGAGCCGCCGTTCTCGACGATGTACTGGACGGCGGCCCAGCAGCTCGCCCACATGACGGTGAACGGCGCCTCCCTGCGCACGGGCGACCTGTACGGCTCCGGGACGGTCTCCGGGCCGGAGGTGAACCAGCGCGGTTCGCTCCTGGAGCTGACCTGGAACGGGCGGGACGCGCTCGACCTGCCCGGTGGGAAGCGGACCTTCCTGGAGGACGGCGACGAGGTCGTCCTCACGGCGTGGGCGCCCGGCCCGGACGGCGCCCGGGTCGCCCTGGGCGAGGTCCGGGGCCGGATCGCCCCCGCCGTCACCGCCTGACCGTCAGGCGGCCCGCCAGAGGGCGGGGACGTTGGGCGGCTGCCAGCCGGGCTGGGCCGTGTGGGCCTGGAGGCACACGTAGCCCGACCCGGCGTAGGTGACGGCGTCCCCGGCCTTGTAGGCGGTGCCGACCGCCCAGCTGCCCCCCGGCGGCTGGGTGGTCGCGGTGGACGTCGGGGTGGGCGTCGGCGTGGGGCCCGGGTCCTGCGCCACGTTCAGGACGAAGTCGAAGGCGGCCTCGCGCGCCCCGCCCGCGTCCCGCACGGTCATGAGCAGCCGGGGGTCGAAGAGGCTGTCGGTGTTGTTGCGGGGCTCGTTCGGGAAGTACAGCTGCGTGGTGAGCACCGGGCGGCCGGGGGCCTGCGCCTTGACGTGGATGTGGCGGGTGCGGCCCGGGTAGAGGCCGGGCACGATCGTGGTGAGCTTGAAGGAGCCGTCGGCGCCGGTGAACTGGTGGCCGCGGAAGCGGAACCCGGTGTTGTCGTAGGCGCCGTTGGTGTCGGCCTGCCAGAAGTCGAGCAGGACGCCGGATATCGGCCGGCAGGCGAGCCCGAAGACGTACCCGCTGACGGTGAGCCGGACGCCGGGGGTGTTGGACTCCAGGAGGCTGGCCCGCAGCGGGGAGTTGGGCTTGAAGTACGGGCCCTCCATCTGCGCCGGCGTGGGGTCGTCGCCGTCGTCGCACGTGGGGGTGAGCGCGGGCGCCTCCCCGCCGTCCGTCAGGGTGCGGGCGAGCGCGGGGACGCCCATGAGCACGGCGGGGGCCGCCATGCCGGCCGCGAGCGCGGCGCGCAGGACGGTCTTGCGGCTGACGTGCCCGGTGCTGTTCTCGTGGTCCATGTGCCTGGCTCCTCGGATGGGGGGCGGGATCGGCAACGAACCTAGGGGCCCGCGGCACCGGGTTCGATGGACGGAACACGGCGGTCGTGGTCTTTTCGGAAGCGCCCGGGGCTGCACCCGACCTCCCTCCGGAAGAACCGGCAGAAGTAGGCGGCGTCGTCGAACCCGACGCGCGCGGCCACCTGGCGCACGGAGAGCCCGGTGGACACGAGCAGCCGCTGCGCCTCCCGCGCCCGCTCCTGGCGGAGCAGCGCGGCGGGGGTGCGGCCGGTGGCCGCCCGCACCACCTCGGTGAGGTGTCCGGGCGTCACCCCGATCCGGTCGGCACACTCCCGTACGGAGAGCCCGGCGGCCCCGGCGGTACGGGCCAGCCGCAGGAACTCCCCGGCCGGGCCCGGCGGCGGTGGCGGGTCCCCGCCGCCGGGCAGCCGGGCGGCCCGCACCAGGAGGACGTGGAGCAGGGACCGCAGCACCCCGGCGAATCCGTCGGCCCCGTGCCGGTACTCCTCGGCCAGCTCCGCCATCAGCCGGCCCGTGCGCTCGTGCGTGGCGGCGTCGAGGTCCGCCCAGGGCCGCTCCCCCAGCCGCCGCAGCAGTTCCTCGCCGCCGGGCCCGCCGACCAGGAACTCGGGCGTGAAGAGCACGAGCGACCCTTCGAGCCCGCGCACGCCCTCCCAGTGGTGCACCTGTCCGGGCAGGATCACCCCGAGCTGGGGCGGCCGCACCTCGTACCGCTCCAGGTCGAGCACGTGGACCCCGGACCCCTCGACGACGTGGACGATCTCGTAGAAGGTGTGCCGGTGCGGGTACGCGGCCCGCGACATCGGCCCCATCGCGTCGAACCCCCCGGCGGCGAAGGGCACCCGGTCGGGGAGCCGCAGTTCGAGCCGGTGCACGGGCGGGTCGCCGTTCCTCGGGGCGGCGCAGGGCGCTCCGGGTAAGACCGTGGTGCCGCGCATGGAACCATCCCTCCACGACTGGTACAGACCATTCGGTGCGAGGTCCACGATGTCACGGCGCCCGGCGGGGGTGAAGTGCGCCGAGGGGCCCGGCTCCTCGTGCGAGCCGGGCCCCTCGTGCGTGCGCGGGCGCCTACCGGACGAACACGCTCGCCCGGTTCGCCAGGTCCAGGAAGTACTGCGGCGCGAGGCCGAGCACCAGGGTGACGGCCACGCCCGCCGTGATGGCGAGCGACGTCAGGGCCGAGGGCACGGCGACCGTGGGGCCGTCCGCCTTCGGCTCGCTGAAGAACATCAGCACGATGACCCGGATGTAGAAGAAGGCCGCGATCGCCGAGGAGATCACGCCGACCACCACGAGGGCGCCCGCGCCGCCCTCCGCCGCCGCCTTGAAGACCGCGAACTTGCCGGAGAAGCCGGAGGTCAGCGGGATGCCGGCGAAGGCGAGCAGGAAGACCGCGAAGACCGCCGCGACCAGCGGCGAACGGCGGCCCAGACCGGCCCACTTGGAGAGGTGGGTGGCCTCGCCGCCCGCGTCCCGGACCAGGGTGACGACGGCGAAGGCGCCGATCGTCACGAAGGAGTACGCCGCCAGGTAGAAGAGGACGGACGAGATGCCGCTCGGGGTGGCGGCGATGACGCCGGCGAGCAGGAACCCGGCGTGCGCGACGGAGGAGTACGCCAGGAGCCGCTTGATGTCGGTCTGGGTGATGGCGATGACCGCGCCGCCCAGCATGGTGACGATCGCGACGCCCCACATGACCGGCCGCCAGTCCCAGGTGAGGCCGGGCAGCACCACGTACAGCAGGCGGAGCAGCGCGCCGAAGGCGGCGACCTTGGTCGCGGCGGCCATGAAGCCGGTGACCGGGGTCGGGGCGCCCTGGTAGACGTCCGGGGTCCACATGTGGAACGGGACGGCGCCGACCTTGAAGAGCAGACCCGTCAGGACCATGGCGAAGCCGATGAGGAGCAGCGCGTCGTTCCCCATGGTGCCGGCGAGCGCCGGGTTCACCGAGGCGACCGTGCCGTCGACGACGTTCGCGATGCCGGCGTACGAGACGGTGCCCGCGTAGCCGTAGAGCAGGGCGATCCCGAAGAGCAGGAAGGCCGAGGAGAAGGCGCCGAGCAGGAAGTACTTGAGGGCGGCCTCCTGCGACATCAGCCGCTTGCGGCGGGCGACGGCGCAGAGCAGGTAGAGCGGGAGGGAGAAGACCTCCAGGGCGACGAAGAGCGTCAGGAGGTCGTTGGCGGCCGGGAAGACCAGCATGCCGGCGATGGCGAAGAGCGCCAGCGGGAAGACCTCGGTGGTGGTGAAACCGGCCCTGACGGCCGCCTTCTCGTGGTCGCTGCCGGGGACGGCGGCGGCCTCGGCGGCGAAGGAGTCCACCCGGTGGCCGTGGTCGGCCGGGTCGAGCCTGCGCTCGGCGAAGGTGAAGACCGCCACGACCGAGGCGAGGAGGATGGTCCCCTGGAGGAAGAGGGCCGGTCCGTCGACCGCGACGGCGCCCATGGCCGCGATGCGGGCCTTGGTGGTGCCGTACCCGCCGGCCGCCAGGACGACGACGGCGGCGAAGGAGGCGGCGAGCGCGAGGACGGTCAGGAGGACCTGGACCGGATAGCGGCCCCTGCGGGGGACGAACGCCTCGACGAGGACGCCGAGGAGCGCGGCGCCGACCACGATGAGCACGGGCGCGAGCTGGGCGTACTCGATGTGGGGCGCCGGGATCTTCTCCAGCGGCCCGGCGGCGGTCGCCCACAGGGTGGGGACGGGGGTTGCGACGGCGGAAGTGCTCACTTGGCCGCCTCCACTTCGGGTGCGGGGTCCTTCTGCTGGACGTCGGACATGGTGTGCCGGACCGCCGGGTTGACGACGTCCGTCAGCGGCTTCGGGAAGACCCCGAGGAAGATCAGGGCGGCGATCAGCGGGACGGCGACGGCCAGCTCGCGCGGCCGCAGGTCCGGCATCCTCCGCACCTCCTCCTTCACCGGCCCGGTCATCGTCCGCTGGTACAGGACGAGGGTGTAGAGCGCGGCCAGGACGATGCCGGTGGTGGCGACGACGCCGGCCACCGGGTAGCGGGCGAAGGTGCCGACCAGGACCAGGAACTCGCTGACGAACGGCGCGAGTCCGGGCAGGGAGAGGGTCGCGAGCCCGCCGATCAGGAAGGTGCCGGCGAGCACGGGGGCGACCTTCTGCACTCCGCCGTAGTCCGCGACGAGCCGCGAGCCGCGCCGGGAGATCAGGAAGCCGGCGACGAGCAGCAGGGCCGCGGTCGAGAGGCCGTGGTTGACCATGTAGAGCGTGGCGCCGGACTGGCCCTGGCTGGTCATCGCGAAGACGCCCAGGACGATGAAGCCGAAGTGCGAGATCGACGCGTAGGCGATCAGGCGCTTGATGTCCCGCTGGCCGACGGCGACCAGCGCCCCGTAGACGATGCTGATCAGGGCGAGGACGACGATCACGGGCGTGGCCCACTTCGACGCCTCGGGGAAGAGCCCGAGGCAGAAGCGGAGCATCGCGAAGGTGCCGACCTTGTCGACCACGGCGGTGATGAGGACGGCGACCGGGGCGGTCGCCTCGCCCATCGCGTTCGGCAGCCAGGTGTGCAGCGGCCACAGCGGCGCCTTCACCGCGAAGGCGAGGAAGAAGCCGAGGAACAGCCACCGTTCGGTGCTGGTCGCCATCTCCAGGGAGCCGTTGGCCCGCGCCCCGGCGATCTCGGTGAGCGAGAAGTTCCCCGCGACCACGTACAGGCCGATGACGGCGGCCAGCATGACCAGGCCGCCGGCCAGGTTGTAGAGGAGGAACTTGACGGCCGCGTAGGAGCGCTGGGCCGCCGCGTTCTCGTCGGAGCCCGCGTGGGCCCGGTCGCCGAAGCCGCCGATGAGGAAGTACATCGGGATGAGCATGGCTTCGAACAGGATGTAGAAGAGGAAGACGTCGGTGGCCTCGAAGGAGAGGATCACCATCGCCTCGACCATGAGGATCAGGGCGAAGAAGCCCTGGGTCGGCCGCCAGCGCTTCGAGGACGTCTCCAGGGGGTCGGCGTCGTGCCAGCCCGCCAGGATCACGAACGGGATCAGCAGGGCGGTGAGCGCGATCAGCGCCACCCCGATGCCGTCCACGCCCAGCTCGTAGCGGACGCCGAAGTCCTTGATCCAGGCGTACGACTCGGTGAGCTGGTACCGCTCGCCGCCGGGCTCGAAGCGGGCGAAGACGATCCCGGCGAGGACGAGCGTGGCGAGCGAGACGAGCAGCGCCAGCCACTTGGCGGCGGTGCGGCGGGCGGCGGGCACGGCGGCGGTCAGGATCGCACCGACCGCCGGCACCGCTGCCGTCACCGTAAGGAGCGGGAAGGACATGACAGTTACACCGCCCTCATCAGCAGGGTCGCGGCGATCAGCACCGCCGTACCTCCGAACATGGAGACCGCGTACGAGCGGGCGTAGCCGTTCTGGAGCTTGCGCAGCCGGCCGGAGAGGCCGCCGAAGGCCGCCGCGGTGCCGTTGACCGCGCCGTCCACCAGGGAGTGGTCGAGGTAGACGAGCGAGCGGGTGAGGTGGGTGCCGCCCGTGACGAACACGGCGTGGTTGACGTCGTCCTGGAGCAGGTCGCGGCGGGCGGCCCGGGTGAGGAGCGAGCCGCGCGGGGCGACCACCGGGACCGGCCGGCGCCCGTACTGGAGGTAGGCGAGCCCGACGCCGACCACCATGACGGCGACGGTGGCGGCGGTGACGGCCCCGGCGCTGATCGGCGGGTGGCCGTGGGCGTAGCCGGTGACCGGCTCCAGCCACTCGACGAACCCGGCGAACTCGAAGACCGCGCCTCCGGCGACCGATCCGACGGCGAGCAGCACCATCGGGATCAGCATGGACTTCGGCGACTCGTGCGGGTGCGGCATGCGGCCCGCGGCGTGCCCGGCGGCCGGTTCGGCGTCGGGCGTGCGGTCCGGGTCGGGCGCGGGCTGCCAGCGCTTCTCGCCGAAGAAGGTCATCAGCATCACGCGGGTCATGTAGTACGCGGTGACGGCCGCGCCGAGCAGGGTGACCGCGCCGAGGATCCAGCCCTCGGTGCCGCCCTTCGCGAAGGCCGCCTCGATGATCTTGTCCTTGGAGAAGAAGCCGGACAGGCCGGGGAAGCCGATGATCGCGAGGTAGCCGAGGCCGAAGGTGACGAAGGTGACCGGCATGTACGTGCGCAGGCCGCCGTACTTCCGCATGTCGACCTCGTCGTTCATGCCGTGCATGACCGAACCGGCGCCGAGGAAGAGCCCGGCCTTGAAGAAGCCGTGCGTCACCAGGTGCATGATCGCGAAGACGTAGCCGATCGGGCCGAGGCCGGCCGCCAGGATCATGTAGCCGATCTGCGACATCGTGGACCCGGCGAGGGCCTTCTTGATGTCGTCCTTGGCGCAACCGACGATCGCACCGAAGAGGAGCGTGACGGCGCCGACGATCGTGACGACGAGCTGCGCGTCCGGCGCCGCGTTGAAGATGTCGGCGGAGCGGACGATCAGGTAGACGCCGGCGGTCACCATCGTGGCCGCGTGGATGAGGGCGGAGACCGGGGTCGGGCCCTCCATCGCGTCCCCGAGCCAGGACTGCAGCGGCACCTGGGCCGACTTGCCGCAGGCCGCGAGGAGCAGCATCAGGCCGATCGCGGTCAGCGTGCCCTGCGACGCCTGCCCGGTCGCCTCCAGGACCGGCCCGAAGGCGAAGGTCCCGAAGGTGGTGAACATGAGCATGATGGCGATTGAGAGGCCGATGTCGCCGACCCGGTTGACCAGGAACGCCTTCTTGGCGGCGGTGGCCGCGCTGGGCTTGTGCTGCCAGAACCCGATCAGGAGGTACGAGGCGAGGCCGACGCCCTCCCAGCCGAAGTACAGGAGCAGGTAGTTGTCGGCGAGGACGAGCAGGAGCATCGCCGCGACGAACAGGTTCAGGTAGCCGAAGAAGCGGCGGCGGCGCTCGTCGTGCTCCATGTACCCGATGGAGTACACGTGGATGAGGGTGCCGACCCCGCTGATCAGCAGGACGAACGTCATGGAGAGCTGGTCGAGCCGGAAGGCCATGTCCGCCTGGAATCCCTCGACGGGGATCCAGGTGAAGAGCCGCTGGTGCAGGGCCCGGTCCTCGGCGCCCTTGCCGAGCATGTCGGCGAAGAGCGTCAGTCCGATGCCGAAGGAGACGGCCGCGAACAGGGTGCCGATCCAGTGGCCGGTCCGGTCGAGGCGCCGGCCGCCGCAGAGCAGGACGGCCGCGCCGAGCAGGGGTGCCCCGACGAGCAGAGCGATGAGATTTTCCACGGTCAGCCCCTCACAGCTTCATCAGGCTTGCGTCGTCGACCGAGGCCGAGTGGCGGGCACGGAAGACGGACACGATGATCGCGAGCCCGACGACGACCTCCGCGGCGGCGACGACCATCGTGAAGAAGGCGATGATCTGGCCGTCCAGGTTGCCGTGCATGCGGGAGAAGGTGACGAACGCGAGGTTGCAGGCGTTGAGCATCAGCTCGACGCACATGAAGACGACGATCGCGTTGCGCCGGATCAGGACCCCCGCGGCGCCGATGGTGAACAGCAGGGCGGCGAGGTACAGGTAGTTGACGGGGTTCACCGGGTGGCCTCCTCTTCGTCCCGGTTCCGGCCGAGCCGCTCCTCGGAGCGCTGCTCCAGGGCCTTGAGGTCGGCCATGGCCTCGGCGGACACGTCCCGGATCTGGCCCCGCTTGCGCAGGGTCCCCATGACGGTCAGCTCCGCCGGGCTGCCGTCGGGCAGCAGGCCAGCGACGTCCACGGCGTTGTGCCGGGCGTAGACGCCGGGCGCGGGCAGCGGCGGCACCTGCGTGCCCTCGCGTACGCGCTGCTCGGCCAGCTCGCGCTGGGTGCGGGCGCGCTCGGTGCGCTCCCGGTGGGTGAGCACCATCGCGCCGACGGCGGCGGTGATGAGGAGCGCGCCGGTGATCTCGAAGGCGAAGACGTACTTGGTGAAGATCAGGGCGGCGAGGCCCTCGACGTTCCCGCCGCGCGCGCCGTTGGCGGCGCCGAGTCCGGTGAACTCGGTGAGCGAGGCGTTGCCGATGCCGGCGGCGAGCAGGATGCCGAAGCCGAGGCCGCAGGCGGCGGCCCACCAGCGCTGCCCCTTCAGGGTCTCGTTCAGCGAGTCCGCGGCCGTGACGCCGACGAGCATGACGACGAAGAGGAAGAGCATCATGATCGCGCCGGTGTAGACGACGATCTGGACGACGCCGAGGAAGTACGCGCCGTTGGCCAGGTAGAAGACCGCGAGGACGATCATCGTACCGGCGAGGCAGAGCGCGGAGTGGACGGCCCTGCGCAGGAGGATCGTGCAGAGGGCGCCGGCGACGGCGACGGTGCCGAGGACCCAGAACTGCACGGCCTCGCCCGTGGAGGTCGCGTACGCCGCGAGGGTGGTGCTCACGCGTCCACCTCCTCGTGGTCGTCCTTCTCCCCCTGGGAGACGGCGGCCTGGCGGACGGTCCCGGGCGCCGCCTCGGTGACGAGGCCCCGGTAGTAGTCCTGTTCGGTCATGCCGGGGAAAATCGCGTGCGGGGTGTCGACCATGGTCTCCTCCAGGCCCGCGAGGAGCTGTTCCTTGGTGTAGATCAGGTTCGCGCGGGAGGAGTCGGCGAGTTCGAACTCGTTGGTCATCGTCAGCGCGCGGGTGGGGCACGCCTCGATGCACAGGCCGCACAGGATGCAGCGGGCGTAGTTGATCTGGTAGACGCGGCCGTAGCGCTCGCCGGGCGAGTAGCGCTCCTCGTCCGTGTTGTCCGCGCCCTCCACGTAGATGGCGTCGGCGGGACAGGCCCAGGCGCACAGTTCGCAGCCGACGCACTTCTCCAGGCCGTCGGGGTGACGGTTGAGCTGGTGCCGGCCGTGGAAGCGGGGCGCGGTCGTCTTCTGCTGCTCCGGGTACTGCTCGGTCAGCCGCTTCTTGAACATGGCCTTGAAGGTCACGCCGAAACCGGCCACCGGATTCTGGAAGTCAGACACCGTCCGTCTCCTTTCCGTCGTTCGCAGTAGCGGTGTCGGGGGCGCCGCTGGCGACGAGGTCCCGCTGGTGCCGCGACCGGCGCCGGGGCGCGGGCGGCAGGGACTGTCCGGGCTTGGGCGGCACGGGGAAGCCTCCGGCCATCGGGTCGAAGGGGCGCGTGTCCTCGGGCGCGGGCGCCGCCGTCCCCGCCTTCCGGTCGCGGAAGAGGTCCACCACGAAGGAGAGGAGGAGCAGGGCGAGCACGGCCCCGGCCACGTACAGGACGATGTGGGTGAACGCGATGTTCTCGTTGCGCAGCGCCCGGACGGTGGCGACCAGCATCAGCCAGACCACGGAGACCGGGATCAGGACCTTCCAGCCGAGCTTCATGAGCTGGTCGTAGCGGACGCGGGGCAGGGTGCCGCGCAGCCAGATGAAGAAGAACAGCAGCAGCTGCACCTTGATCACGAACCAGAGCATCGGCCACCAGCCGTGGTTCGCGCCCTCCCAGAAGGCGGAGAGGGGGTACGGGGCCCGCCAGCCGCCCAGGAAGAGGGTGGTCGTCACGGCCGAGACCGTCACCATGTTCACGTACTCGGCGAGCATGAACATCGCGAACTTGATGGACGAGTACTCGGTGTTGAAGCCGCCGACGAGGTCGCCCTCGGACTCCGGCATGTCGAAGGGCGCGCGGTTGGTCTCGCCGACCATCGTGACGACGTAGATGATGAACGAGACCGGCAGCAGGATCACGAACCAGCGGTCCGCCTGCGCCTCGACGATCGCCGAGGTCGACATCGACCCGGAGTAGAGGAAGACGGAGGCGAAGGCCGCGCCCATGGCGATCTCGTACGAGATCATCTGCGCGCAGGAGCGCAGGCCGCCCAGGAGCGGGTACGTGGAGCCGGAGGACCAGCCGGCGAGGACGATGCCGTAGATGCCGATCGAGGCGACCGCGAGGACGTACAGCATCGCGATCGGCAGGTCGGTGAGCTGCATCGCCGTGCGGTGGCCGAAGATCGAGACCTCGTTGCCCGCCGGGCCGAAGGGGATCACGGCGATGGCCATGAAGGCGGGGATCGCGGCGACGACCGGGGCCAGGACGTAGACGACCTTGTCGGCGCGGCGGACGATCACGTCCTCCTTCAGCATCAGCTTGATGCCGTCCGCGAGGGACTGGAGGAGGCCCCAGGGGCCGTGCCGGTTGGGTCCGACGCGCAGCTGCATCCAGGCGACGACCTTGCGCTCCCACACGATGGAGAAGAGCACGGTCACCATCAGGAAGGCGAAGCAGAAGACGGCCTTGACCGCGACGAGCCACCAGGGGTCCGTGCCGAACATGGACAGGTCTTCAGCGGCGAGCGGCACGCTCATGCCTGCACCTCCGTGACGCCGGCGGGGCGGGGGGCCGCCGGACCGATGCGGACCGGGTCGCCCGGACGGGCGCCGGTGTCGGAGAGGACGCCGTGCCCGGTCGAGTTCAGCGGGAGCCAGACCACGCGGTCGGGCATCTCGGTGACCCGGAGCGGGAGGGCGACGGAGCCGGCGGGGCCCCTGACCTCCAGGAGGTCGCCGTCCTTGACGCCGGTGGCGGCGGCGGTGGCGGCGGAGAGCCGGGCGACCGCCGCGTGGCGGGTGCCGGCCAGGGCGGTGTCGCCCTCCTGGAGCCGTCCGAGGTCGAGGAGGAGCCGGTGTCCGGCGAGGACGGCCTCGCCCTCGCCGGGCCGGGGGGCGGGCCGGCCGGGCTCGGCGGGCCCGGTGGTCCGCTCGTCGAACCGGCCGCCGAGCCGGTCCAGCTCCCGCCGTACGGCCTGCACGTCGGGCAGGCCCAGGTGCGCGTCGAGGGCGTCGGCCAGCATGTGCAGGACGCGGGTGTCGGCCGGGGCGGGCTGCCGGGTCATCTGCTCCGGCTTGAGCGCGGCCTCGAACATCCTGGCCCTGCCCTCCCAGTTGAGGAAGGTGCCGGTCTTCTCGGCGACGGCGGCGACCGGCAGGACGACGTCGGCGCGGTCGGTGACCTCGCCGGGCCGCAGCTCCAGGGAGACCACGAAGGCCGCGTCCAGGGCCTCGCGGGCGCGTGCCGGGTCCGGCAGGTCGGTGACCTCGACGCCCGCGACGAGCAGGGCGGCGAGTTCGCCGGTGGCGGCGGCCTCCAGGATCCGGCCGGTGTCGCGGCCGGGGCGGACGGGGAGTTCGCGGACGCCCCAGACGGCGGCGACCTCCTCGCGCGCGCGGGGGTGGGTCGCGGGCCGGCCGCCGGGGAGGAGCCCCGGGAGCGCGCCCGCCTCGACGGCGCCGCGCTCGCCGGCGCGGCGCGGGACCCACACGAGCCGGGCGCCGGTGGCGGCCGCGGCGCGCAGGGCGGCGGTGAGCGCGCCGGGCACGCCCGCCAGGCGCTCGCCGACGGCGATGACGGCGCCCTCCTCGCGCAGGGCCTCGGCGGCGGCGAGTCCGTCGCCCTCCAGGCCGACCCGGGAGCTGAGCGCGTCGAGCCACTCGGTCTCGGTGCCGGGGGCGGCGGGCAGCAGGGTGCCGCCCGCCTTCTCCAGGCCCCGGGTGGCGAAGGCGGCGACGGCGTAGGTCCTCTGTCCGCGCTTGCGCCACGCCTTGCGGAGCCGCAGGAAGACGCCGGGGGCCTCCTCCTCGGCCTCCAGGCCGACGAGGAGGACGGCCGGGGCGGCTTCGAGCGAGGTGTACGTGACGCCCGTCCCGTCCAGGTCGCGTCCGCGTCCGGCGACGGCGGAGGCCAGGAAGTCGGCCTCCTCGCCGGAGTGGACCCGGGCCCGGAAGTCGACGTCGTTGGTGCCGAGGGCGACCCGGGCGAACTTGGCGTACGCGTAGGAGTCCTCGACGGTCAGCCGGCCGCCGGTCAGGACGCCGGTCCGGCCGCGGACGAGACCGCGGGCGGCGGCCTCCAGGGCCTCGGGCCAGGAGGCGGCCTTCAGTTCACCGGTCGCGCGGTCGCGGACGAGCGGGGTGGTGAGCCGGTCGCGCTGCTGGGCGTACCGGAAGCCGAAGCGGCCCTTGTCGCAGATCCACTCCTCGTTGACCTCCGGGTCCTCGGCGGCGAGCCGCCGCATGACCTTGCCGCGCCGGTGGTCGGTGCGGGTGGCGCAGCCGCCCGCGCAGTGCTCGCACACGGACGGGGTGGAGACGAGGTCGAAGGGGCGGGAGCGGAAGCGGTAGGCAGCGGAGGTGAGGGCGCCGACCGGGCAGATCTGGATGGTGTTGCCGGAGAAGTACGACTCGAAGGGGTCGCCCTCGCCGGTGCCGACCTGCTGGAGCGCGCCGCGCTCGATCAGCTCGATCATCGGGTCGCCCGCGACCTGGTTGGAGAAGCGGGTGCAGCGGGCGCACAGCACGCACCGCTCGCGGTCGAGCAGCACCTGGGTGGAGATCGCGACCGGCTTCTCGTAGGTCCGCTTGACGCCCTCGAAGCGGGACTCGGCCTGTCCGTGGGACATGGCCTGGTTCTGCAGGGGGCACTCACCGCCCTTGTCGCAGACGGGGCAGTCCAGCGGGTGGTTGATGAGCAGCAGCTCCATCACGCCGTGCTGGGCCTTCTCGGCGACGGGCGAGGTGAGCTGGGACCTCACCACCATGCCGTCGGTGCAGGTGATGGTGCAGGAGGCCATGGGCTTGCGCTGGCCCTCGACCTCGACGATGCACTGGCGGCAGGCGCCGGCGGGGTCGAGGAGCGGGTGGTCGCAGAAGCGCGGGATCTCGATGCCGAGCTGTTCGGCGGCGCGGATGACCAGCGTCCCCTTCGGGACGGAGATCTCGGCGCCGTCGATGGTCAGCGTCACGAGGTCCTCGGGCGGTACCGGCGCGCTGCCGCCGCCACTGGGGGTGGACGCGATGACGGTCATGCGGTCACCTCCTTGTGGTTGTCCGCCCAGGCGGTCGACCTGGCGGGGTCGAAGGGGCAGCCCCGGCCCGTGATGTGCTGCTCGTACTCCTCGCGGAAGTACTTCAGGGAGGAGAAGATCGGTGAGGCGGCGCCGTCGCCGAGGGCGCAGAACGACTTGCCGTTGATGTTGTCGGCGATGTCGTTGAGCTTGTCGAGGTCGGTAAGGGTGCCGGTCCCGTTCTCGATGGCACGGAGCAGCTGGACGAGCCAGTACGTGCCCTCGCGGCAGGGGGTGCACTTGCCGCAGGACTCGTGGGCGTAGAACTCGGTCCAGCGGGTGACGGCGCGGACCACGCAGGTGGTCTCGTCGAAGCACTGGAGCGCCTTGGTGCCGAGCATGGAACCGGCGGCGCCGACGCCCTCGTAGTCGAGGGGCACGTCGAGGTGTTCGTCGGTGAACATGGGGGTGGAGGAGCCGCCGGGCGTCCAGAACTTGAGGCGGTGGCCGGGGCGCATCCCGCCGCCCATGTCGAGGAGCTGGCGCAGGGTGACGCCGAGGGGGGCCTCGTACTGGCCGGGCGAGGCGACGTGCCCGGAGAGCGAGTACAGCGTGAAGCCCGGGGACTTCTCGGTGCCCAGGGAGGTGAACCACTCCTTGCCCCGGTGGAGGATCGCGGGAACGGACGCGATGGACTCGACGTTGTTCACCACGGTGGGGCAGGCGTACAGACCGGCGACCGCGGGGAAGGGGGGCCGCAGCCGGGGCTGGCCGCGCCGTCCTTCGAGCGAGTCGAGCAGGGCGGTCTCCTCGCCGCAGATGTACGCGCCGGCGCCGGCGTGCACGGTGAGTTCGAGGTCGAGCCCGCTGCCGAGGACGTCGGTGCCGAGGTAGCCGGCGGCGTACGCCTCGCGGACGGCCTCGTGGAGGCGGCGCAGGACGGGGACGACCTCGCCGCGCAGGTAGATGAAGGCGTGGTTCGAGCGGATCGCGTAGCAGGCGATCACGATGCCCTCGATGAGGGAGTGCGGGTTGGCGAAGAGGAGCGGGATGTCCTTGCAGGTGCCGGGCTCGGACTCGTCGGCGTTGACGACGAGGTAGTGCGGCTTGCCGTCGCCCTGCGGGATGAACTGCCACTTCATGCCGGTGGGGAAGCCGGCGCCGCCGCGGCCGCGGAGGCCGGAGTCCTTGACGTACGCGATGAGGTCGTCGGGGCTCATCGCGAGGGCCCGCCGGAGTCCCTGGTAGCCCTCGTGCCGTTCGTAGGTCTCCAGGGTCCAGGAGCGGGGTTCGTCCCAGAAGGCCGAGAGGACGGGGGCGAGGAGCTTCTCGGGACTGCTGTTGTTGTTGATCTCGGTTGCCAAGGTCATCACTTCCCCTCCTGTCCGGAGGTGTCGCCGCGTCCGGGGTCCTCGCCCGGTCCGGTGGTCTCGCCGCGCGGGTGGACGACGCGGTGGTGCGGCTGCTCGCCCTTGGCGAGCCGCAGGCCGACGAGGGAGGCGGGGCCCGCGCCGCCGGTGGCCTCGACGGCGCCGGGGCGCTCGTCGGGGAAGCCGGCGAGGATGCGGGCGGTCTCCCTGAAGGTGCAGAGCGGGGCGCCGCGGGTGGGTTCGACGGTCCGTCCGGCCCGCAGGTCGTCCACCATCTTCTTGGCGGACTCGGGGGTCTGGTTGTCGAAGAACTCCCAGTTGACCATCACGACGGGCGCGAAGTCGCAGGCCGCGTTGCACTCGATGTGTTCGAGGGTGACCTTGCCGTCCTCGGTGGTCCCGCCGTTGCCGACGCCGAGGTGCTCCTGGAGCTCCTCGAAGATCGCGTCGCCGCCCATGACCGCGCAGAGCGTGTTGGTGCAGACGCCGACCTGGTAGTCGCCGGAGGGCTTGCGGCGGTACATGGTGTAGAAGGTGGCGACGGCGGTGACCTCGGCGGTGGTGAGGCCGAGGACGTCGGCGCAGAAGGCCATGCCGGTGCGGGTGACGTGGCCCTCCTCCGCCTGCACGAGGTGCAGCATCGGCAGGAGCGCGGAGCGGGAGTCCGGGTAGCGGGCGACGATCGCCCGCGCGTCCTCCTCCAGGCGGGCGCGGACGTCCGCCGGGTAGCCGGGGGCGGGGAGCTGGGGCATGCCCAGGCTGATCTGCTCGGTCATCGGTCGACGCCTCCCATCACGGGGTCGATGGAGGCGACGGCCACGATGACGTCGGCGACCTGGCCGCCCTCGCACATCGCGGCCATGGCCTGGAGGTTGGTGAAGGACGGGTCGCGGAAGTGGACCCGGTAGGGGCGGGTGCCGCCGTCGGAGACGACGTGCGCGCCGAGTTCGCCCTTGGGGGACTCGACGGCCGCGTACGCCTGGCCGGGCGGGACCCGGAAGCCCTCGGTGACCAGCTTGAAGTGGTGGATGAGGGCCTCCATGGAGGTGCCCATGATCTTCTTGATGTGGTCGAGGGAGTTGCCGAGGCCGTCGGCGCCGAGCGCGAGCTGCGCGGGCCAGGCGATCTTCTTGTCGGCGACCATGACCGGGCCCGGCTCCAGGCGGTCGAGGCACTGCTCGACGATCCGCAGGGACTGCCGCATCTCCTCCAGGCGGACCAGGAAGCGTCCGTAGGAGTCGCAGCTCTCGGCGGTCGGGACCTCGAAGTCGTAGGTCTCGTAGCCGCAGTACGGGTCGGTCCTGCGCAGGTCGTGCGGGAGGCCCGCGGAGCGCAGGATCGGTCCGGTGGCGCCGAGGGCCATGCAGCCGGCGAGGTCGAGGTGGCCGACGTCCTGCATGCGGGCCTTGAAGATGGGGTTGCCGGTGGCGAGCTTGTCGTACTCCGGCAGGTTCTTCTTCATGGTCTTCACGAACTCGCGCACGGCGTCGACGGCGCCGGGCGGGAGGTCCTGGGCGAGGCCGCCGGGGCGGATGAAGGCGTGGTTCATGCGCAGGCCGGTGATCAGCTCGTACAGGTCCAGGATCATCTCGCGGTCCCGGAAGCCGTAGATCATGATCGTGGTGGCGCCGAGCTCCATGCCGCCGGTGGCGATGCAGACCAGGTGCGAGGAGAGCCGGTTCAGCTCCATCAGCAGGACGCGGACGACGTTCGCGCGGTCCGGGATCTGATCGGTGACGCCGAGCAGCTTCTCCACGCCGAGGCAGTACGCGGTCTCGTTGAAGAACGAGGTCAGGTAGTCCATGCGCGTGACGAAGGTGGTGCCCTGCGTCCAGGTCCGGTATTCGAGGTTCTTCTCGATGCCGGTGTGGAGGTAGCCGATGCCGCAGCGGGCCTCGGTGACGGTCTCGCCGTCGATCTCCAGGATGAGGCGGAGCACGCCGTGGGTGGACGGGTGCTGGGGTCCCATGTTGACGACGATCCGCTCGTCGTCGGCCCGCGCGGCGGAGCGGGCGACCTCGTCCCAGTCGCCGCCGGTCACCGTGTAGACGGTGCCTTCCGTCGTCTCCCGCGCGGAGGCGTTGGGGGTGTTCACGAGTACGACCTCCGCTGGTCCGGAGCCGGGATCTGGGCGCCCTTGTACTCGACGGGGATGCCGCCGAGGGGGTAGTCCTTGCGCTGCGGGTGGCCCTGCCAGTCGTCCGGCATCATGATCCGGGTGAGGGCGGGGTGGCCGTCGAAGACGATGCCGAAGAAGTCGTACGCCTCGCGCTCGTGCCAGTCGTTCGTCGGGTAGACGGCGACGAGGGACGGGACGTGCGGGTCGGCGTCCGGGGCCGTGACCTCCAGCCGGATCAGCCGGCCGTGGGTCAGGGAGCGCAGGTGGTAGACGGCGTGCAGCTCGCGGCCCTTGTCGTGCGGGTAGTGGACGCCGGAGACGCCGGTGCAGAGCTCGAAGCGGAGCGCCGGGTCGTCGCGCAGGGTGCGGGCCACGCGGACGAGGTGCTCGCGCTCGATGTGGAAGGTGAGTTCGCCGCGGTCGACGACCGTCTTCCCGATGGCGTTCTCCGGGAGGAGCCCCTGCTCCTCCAGGGCGCCCTCCAGCTCGTCGGCGACCTCGTCGAACCAGCCGCCGTAGGGGCGGGCGGCCGGGCCGGGGAGCCGTACAGAGCGGACGAGGCCGCCGTAGCCGGAGGTGTCGGCACCGCTCTGCGCGCCGAACATGCCGCGCTGGACGCGGACCTCCTCGCCGTGGTCCCCGCGCTGGCCCGGCAGGTTCTGCGCGCTCAGCTCCTTGTCGGGGTTGGGTGTCTCGTCGCTCACTGTGCTGCCCCGTTCCCTTCTCCGCCCGCGCGGCGCGCGGACGCGGGATTCTTCGCGGTCTGCGGCCCGGCGGCCGCGCGTGCGCCGGTCACCTCAGCAGGCCCTTCAGTTCGATGGTCGGCCGCGCCCTGAGCGCCGCCTCCTCCGCCTCGCGCGCCGCCTCCTCGGCGTTCACGCCGAGCTTGGAGCCCTGGATCTTCTGGTGGAGCTTGAGGATCGCGTCGAGCAGCATCTCCGGGCGCGGCGGGCAGCCGGGCAGGTAGATGTCGACGGGGACGATGTGGTCGACGCCCTGCACGATCGCGTAGTTGTTGAACATGCCGCCCGAGGAGGCGCAGACGCCCATGGAGATGACCCACTTGGGGTTGGGCATCTGGTCGTAGACCTGCCGCAGGACGGGGGCCATCTTCTGGCTGACCCGGCCGGCCACGATCATCAGGTCGGCCTGGCGCGGCGAGCCGCGGAAGACCTCCATGCCGAAGCGGGCCAGGTCGTACCGGCCGGCTCCGGTGGTCATCATCTCGATGGCGCAGCAGGCGAGGCCGAAGGTCGCGGGGAAGACGGACGCCTTGCGCACCCAGCCCGCGGCCTGTTCGACCGTCGTCAGCAGAAAGCCGCTCGGGAGTTTCTCTTCGAGTCCCATAGGTGCCCCTCAGCCCCTCAGTCCCATTCCAGGCCGCCGCGCCGCCACACGTAGGCGTAGGCGACGAAGACGGTGAGCACGAAGAGCAGCATCTCCACGAGCCCGAAAAGCCCCAGGGCGTCGAAGGTGACGGCCCAGGGGTAGAGGAAGACGATCTCGATGTCGAAGACGATGAAGAGCATCGCCGTCAGGTAGTACTTGATCGGGAAGCGGCCGCCCCCGGCGGGCGTGGGTGTCGGCTCGATGCCGCACTCGTACGCCTCAAGTTTCGCCCTGTTGTACCGCTTTGGGCCGATAAGCGTGGCCATGACCACGGAGAAGATCGCAAACCCCGCACCCAGGGCGCCGAGCACGAGGACGGGCGCGTACGCATTCACGCTCCTCGCTCCTTCCAGTCGTCCTTGACCGTTGGACCGCACCACCGGACCGTGAAAGATCACCCCCATGTGAGGCAGTTCACAAGCCCGGCTGCCCCGCATCTTATGCCTGCCCCTCTGTGATCTGCGACACGGGGTACGGCAGTGAGTTTGTGATCTCCACCACCTGACGAACGATCATGAAGCCGGATGAGGGGTGATCTTGTCGCGCGAAGCGCCCAGGCGATCACCAGATGTGACAACCGCACCGGAAATCGCTGATCGGAGGGGGTTTCGCACTATCAAGCGATGGCACGTACAGGCAAATTGGCGAAAGATCGTCCGGGGGTGATAAAGGGGGCGCCCGTCGCCCGGTCGGGGGGTCGCGCGGACGGAGGTGGACGCGTGCGCGTTTTCACGAACTCCGGTGTGACGTGCGTCACCGGCCTGACGCCCCGAAAGAAGAGGGCTTGGCCAACGGCGTCAAGAGGTGGTAGGCGTCGGGCAATTCGGGCTTTTCATTGAAAACCCTTGATCAAGCCCCGGATGACCGGCGCCCGATTTGCCCGTTACGGCGTCAATAAGGCTGCTCGGGAAGCGGATTCACAGGTTCCGAACGTAACTGTGGCGCAATCCACGTTTCTTGAAGGGAACCCTGATGCCCTGATAGCGGTTGTTCCCATGTCCCACTCCGCTCACATACCCAGCCACCGGAAGCCCCGCCGCAGCGCCTCGAAGCTCGCGCTCCGGGCCGGAGTCGCCGGTGGCGTCCTCGGCACCATCGCGGTGGCCGGTGCCGCCGGGCCGGCGAGTGCCGATCCGGTGACCGAGACCATCGAGATGCCCACCCTGGGCTCGCTCGGCACCGGCACCGGCCTCGCGAGCGCGGTCGCCGCCTCCGCCGAGGCGTCCCAGCAGGAAGCGCTCGACCAGAACCTCCGGAGCCTGGAGAACGCGGCCGTCCTGAACGCCTCCAAGGAGGCCACGAAGGCCAAGGCCGAGGCGGACCGCAAGGCCGCGGCCGAGCGCGCCGAGAAGGCCCGCCTCAAGGCCGAGCAGGAGCGCAGGGCCGCCGAGGAGGCCGCCGAGCGCGCCTCCCGCAGCCGTGCGCGCACCCAGCTCGCCACCGTCGCCACGACCGCGTCCGACGACGGCGGCTCGTCGTCCTCCGGCGGCTCGTCCTCCGACGGCGGCTCCGGCGCCTCCACCGGCGAGGAGCGCTCCCAGGCCCCCAGCGGCTCCGCCGCCGCGATCGTGGCCTTCGCCCGCGCGCAGGTCGGCGACTCCTACGTCACCGGCGGCACGGGCCCCAACTCGTGGGACTGCTCCGGCCTCGTCCAGGCCGCCTACCGCCAGGCCGACATCGACCTGCCGCGCATCTCGTACGAGCAGTCGAGCATGGGCACCTCCGTCTCCCTGGGCAACCTCCAGCCGGGCGACATCCTGTACTGGGGAAGCCGCAGCGGCTCGTACCACGTCGCCATCTACGTGGGCGGCGGCAAGTACGTCGGCGCGCAGAACTCGTCCACCGGCGTGGTCGAGCGCTCGCTCGACTGGGACCCGCCGTCGGGCGCCGTGCGCATCCTCTGAGCGTTCCCGTTCCACGGCGAAGGGCCGTCACTCCTCGGGGGAGTGACGGCCCTCCGGCGTGCCGGGCCCGGGTCAGGCGCGGGGCGCCACCTTCGACAGTCCGTTGATGATGCGGTCCATCGCGTCGCCGCCCGTCGGGTCGGTGAGGTTGGCCAGCATCTTCAGGGTGAACTTCATCAGGAGCGGGTGGGTGAGGCCGCGCTGGGTCGCGATCTTCATGACCTTCGGGTTGCCGATGAGCTTCACGAAGGCGCGGCCCAGCGTGTAGTAGCCGCCGTAGGTGTCCTTGAGGACCTGCGGGTAGTTCCGCAGGGCCAGTTCGCGCTGGGCCGGGGTCGCGCGGGCGTGGGCCTGGACGATGACGTCCGCCGCGATCCGGCCCGACTCCATGGCGTACGCGATGCCCTCGCCGTTGAACGGGTTGACCAGGCCGCCCGCGTCACCGACGAGCAGCAGCCCCTTGGTGTAGTGGGGCTGCCGGTTGAAGGCCATCGGCAGGGCGGCGCCCCGGATCGGCTGCGTCATGTTCTCGGGGGTGTAGCCCCAGTCCTCCGGCATGGAGGCGCACCACGCCTTGAGGACCTCGCGCCAGTCCAGCTCGCGGAACGCCTTCGAGGAGTTGAGGATGCCGAGGCCCACGTTGGACGTGCCGTCGCCCATGGGGAAGATCCAGCCGTAGCCGGGCAGGAGGCGGTCCTGCGGGCCGCGCCGGTCCCACAGCTCCAGCCAGGACTCCAGGTAGTCGTCGTCGTGCCGGGGGGACGTGAAGTACGTGCGGACGGCGACGCCCATCGGCCGGTCCTCGCGCCGGTGCAGGCCCATGCCGAGGGAGATGCGGGTGGAGTTGCCGTCGGCGGCGACGACCAGCGGGGCGTGGAAGGTGACCTCGCGCTTCTCCTCGCCCAGCTTGGCGTGGACGCCGGTGATCCGGCCCGTGCGGTCGTCGAGGATCGGGGCGCCGACGTTGCAGCGCTCGTACAGCCGGGCCCCGGCCTTCTGCGCCTGGCGGGCGAGCTGCTCGTCGAAGTCGTCGCGCTTGCGGACCAGTCCGTAGTCCGGGTACGAGGCGAGGTCCGGCCAGTCCAGCTCCAGGCGGACGCCGCCGCCGATGATCCGCAGGCCCCGGTTCCGCAGCCAGCCGGCCTCTTCGGAGATGTCGATGCCCATGGCGACGAGCTGCTTGGTGGCGCGGGGGGTGAGGCCGTCGCCGCAGACCTTCTCGCGCGGGAAGGCGGTCTTCTCCAGGAGGAGGACGTCGAGTCCGGCCTTGGCCAGGTAGTACGCCGTGGTGGAACCGGCCGGGCCCGCCCCGACGACGATCACATCGGCGCTGTGCTCGGAGAGGGGCTGCTCGGTCACGGCGGGTCTCCCGGTGGTGGGGCGATGAGGACGTGTCGCAGTCTATGGGGGCCGGTCGCGCCGGGACCGGAGGGTCGCCCGCCGACGCCTTCCGACGTCTTTCGGGGGCGAACACCCGTTCCCCCGTGCCCAGGGTGATGGCACGATGATCATCCGTGACCGACCTCCGTATCGACCCACGGCGGGGCGCGCTGATCACGGCCGCCCTCGCCCTCCTCTGCTCGGTGTTCCTCGTGCTGCCCGCGAACGCCGACCCCGCCCCCTTCGACGACTGCCCGCCCGCCACCCTCTGCCTCTACTCCGGGGCCGGCGGGACCGGCGAGCGGAAGGACTTCACCGACCGGCAGGCCGCCGAGAGCTACGACGCGGCCTGGGACGGCAGGACCCTCTCGGCGAAGAACAACACCGCCCTGTGGGCCTGCGTCTACGGCGGCCCCCGGTACGGCGGCCGCCTGGAGACCGTCAAGCCCGGCAACAAGGACGCGTACGCGGCCGGTGCCGTCCGCGCCCACAAGCTGGTCCCGTCCCGCGCGCTCTGCTTCACCGGCTACGAGCGCTGCCCCGACAACCGGGTCTGCACCTTCACCGAGCAGAACGGCCGAGGCCCGATGACCGTCCACCTCCCCGCGACCGACCCCGCCACCCGGAACTACGGCAGCAGCTACGGCCCCGAGGCCGCGCCCCGGTCCGTCTGGAACCGCACGCGGAAGCACGTCTGCTTCTACCCCGAACCGACGTACACCGGGAGCTGGCCCGACCCCGCGAGCCAGAAGAGGTTCGGCGCGTACGTCGTCCTGCGCGGCGACAGCACCACCGTCCCGGCGCCGTTCGCCGGTACCTTCCGCTCGCACGAGCTCGTCGACGGAACGGCGGCCTGCGCATGACCGCCGACCGCCGCCGCCGGGCCGCCGCCGCCGTCGCGCTCGGCGCCGCCCTCGTCCTCACCTCCCCCGTGTCCACCGCCTCCGGCGCCGGCGAACCGGCCCCGAGCCCGCTCACCGCCCGCTGGACCCAGGGGACCCCCGTCCCGGTCGCCCCCGGCGTCACCCGCACCACCTGGACCGAGACCACCCCCGACAACCGCGCCGAGGCCCGCGTCCTCCAGATCGTCGAGATCGACCCCACCGCCGGGGCGCTCACCCTGGAGGCCACCGTCGGCACGAACGACTCCACCGCCGAGACGCTCCCCGAGCAGCTCGCCCAGGTCACCCCCGTCCCCACCCGCCACCCCCACGCGGGCGTCAACGGCGGCCTGTTCCAGCTCGAACCCGCCGGAGCGGGCGCCAGGAAGACCGTCGCACACACCGGTGTCTCCGCCACCGACGGCGTCCTGCACAGCTCCGGCTGCTGGAGCGGCGGCAAGGGCAGCTCCGGCGCGGTGATCCAGTACGGCCTCCCGTACATCACCAAGCTCCGCGCCGACCTGAAGCTGACCGCGTCCTCCGGCGAGAGCGTCCGGATCGACGACGTCAACCGGACCCCGGGCCGCGCCCCACACTGCGCGCGCGACGCCGAGGACGTCCAGGTCGGCGCGAGTCCCCCGGTCTTCACCGACCCCGACGAGATCGTCGTCTTCACCGACGACTACGGAGTTCCCGTCCCGAAGCCCGGCACGGACCCGGCCGTCGCCGCCACCGCCGACCCCGGCTTCGAGGTCGTCGTCGACGCGCACGGCGTGGTGACGGACGCCCACGAGGGCCGCGGCGGGACGTCCGTGCCCGCGGGCGGGCACGTCCTCCAGGGCGTCGGCGACGGCGCCCGGTGGCTCCGTGAGCGGCTCGTCCGCGACGACACGGTGACGATCGGGCAGAAGCTCCACGACGTCACCATGGACCGGGACATCCCGCTGGACGACTCGGTCGACGTCGTGAGCTCCTTCCACCCGCTGCTGCGCTCCGGGGAGGTCCCGGCCGAACTGCCCGACTCGTGCAGCGGTACCGAGAAGGGGGCCGACGGCACCACCCTGATCTGCACCGATTCGCGCACCGCCCTCGGCACCAACGTGCGGGGCCGCCCGGTGCTCGTCACCCTCACCGGGCGGGCCAACGAGGACGGCGACTACCTGCGGAGCTTCGCCGCCCTGCTCGCCTCCCCCGAGCTCGGCATCATCGACGCGCTGAACCTGGACGGCGGCGGCTCCACCACCCTGCAGACGGGCGGAGAGCTCCACACCCCGCCGACGGACCGCGTGAACGGCACGCTCGTGCACCGGAGCGTCGCGGACGCGGTGTACACGGGCGTGGGCGGCTACGGGCTGTACGCGCGGTAAGGGGTCCGGGTCGTCAGGCGGCCTTGAAGCCGCGGTGCAGGGCGACGATGCCGCCCGTCAGGTTCCGGTAGGCCACCTTCGACCAGCCCGCCCCGGCGAGCATGCCCGCCAGGGTGGGCTGGTCCGGCCAGGACCGGATGGACTCGGCGAGGTACACGTACGCGTCGGGGTTGGAGGAGACCGCGCGGGCCACCGGCGGCAGCGCGCGCATCAGGTACTCCTCGTACACCGTGCGGAACGGCGCCCAGGTGGGGTGCGAGAACTCGCAGATGACGACCCGGCCGCCCGGCTTCGTCACCCGGTACAGCTCGCGGAGCGCCTGCTCGGTGTCCTGGATGTTGCGCAGCCCGAAGGAGATGGTGACGGCGTCGAACACGTCGTCGCGGAAGGGCAGTCGCGTGCCGTCGCCCGCCGTGAACGGCATCCACGGGTGGCGCTGCTTGCCGACCCGCAGCATCCCGAGCGAGAAGTCGCAGGGCACGACGTACGCCCCCGCGCGGGCGAAGGGCTGCGAGGAGGTGGCCGTGCCCGCGGCGAGGTCGAGGACCTTCTGCGCCGGGCGGGCGTCGACCGCCTTGGCGACCTCCTTGCGCCAGCGCCGGTCCTGGCCGAGGGAGAGCACGTCGTTGGTGAGGTCGTAGTTGGCCGCCACGCCGTCGAACATGGTGGCGACTTCGTGCGGCTGCTTGTCCAGGGTGGCGCGGGTCACGGGCGTTCGGCCTCGCAGAATCGGAGACGGGCGGGCGGCCCCATTGTCTCAGGGCGCCTCCCGCCCCGACCGGCAGGGCACGCACGGGACCGGCCGGCAGGGCACGCACGGGACCGGTCGGCGGGACAGGCATGGGACCGGCCGGCGGGGCGCGCCCGGACGGTCCGCCGGGACGCGTTCAGTGGGACCGGTGGACCAGCCGGCCGCCGAGGACGGTGGCGACGCAGGTCGAGGCGCCGAGGCGGACCAGGGCCGCCCGGTCGGGGACGTCGAAGACGGCGAAGCGGGCGGGGCCGCCCGGCACCGGGGCGGGCAGCAGCACCAGCGGCTGCGGGGAGAAGGACGGGGGGCCGGGAAGCCGCTCCGGGCGGCGGCCGACGGCGAGTCCGGCCCGGCGCACGGCGTCCGCGGCGGCCCGGCTCCGCAGTTCGCCCGCGACGGCGACCGTCCCGTGGGCGAGGAGCCGCTGCACGCCCCGGCGGGCGGAGGCGCCGCGCCGGGAGGGGTCGGCCCGGAAGATCCGCTGCGCCCGCTCCCCCGGGATCGGTTCGGTGCCGAACCCCTCGGCCTCCCGGGGATCCGGGTGGTACACGCCCTCCAGGAGTTCGGGCGCGAAGGGGTTGAGGAGCCCGGGGGTGAGGATGCCGGGCCACTCCCGCACCCGTGCGTCGGGGCGTACGGCGACCAGGTCCTCGTACGGGCCGACGGCGGCGATCAGACCGCCGTCGACCAGCACGGCGGTCTCGGGCGACGCCTCGGCGACGTGGATCGTCAGCACGCGCGTCAGCGGGCGTCGAGGAGCTTCAGCTCCGGGTGGGCCGTGCCGCCCTCGATCGCGACGGACGAGATGTGGGAGGCGACGCGCTCGTCGACCGGGTCGTTCGCCGGGTCGTCGTGGACGACGAGGTGCTCGTACGTGGTGGAGCGCTGCGCCGGGACGCGGCCCGCCTTGCGGATCAGGTCGATGATCTCCAGGCGGTTGGAGCGGTGCTTCGCCCCGGCGGAGGAGACGACGTTCTCCTCCAGCATGATCGAGCCGAGGTCGTCGGCGCCGTAGTGCAGGGAGAGCTGGCCGACCTCCTTGCCGGTGGTCAGCCAGGAGCCCTGGATGTGGGCGACGTTGTCGAGGAAGATCCGGGCGATCGCGATCATCCGCAGGTACTCGAAGAGCGTGGCCTGCGTACGGCCTTTGAGGTGGTTGTTCTCGGGCTGGTACGTGTACGGGATGAAGGCCCGGAAGCCGCCCGTCCGGTCCTGCGTGTCGCGGATCATCCGCAGGTGCTCGATCCGCTCGGCGTTGGTCTCGCCGGTGCCCATGAGCATGGTGGAGGTGGACTCCACGCCGAGGCCGTGGGCGATCTCCATGATCTCCAGCCAGCGCTCGCCGGACTCCTTGAGCGGGGCGATGGCCTTGCGGGGGCGCTCGGGCAGCAGCTCGGCGCCGGCGCCGGCGAAGGAGTCGAGGCCGGCGGCGTGGATGCGGCTGATCGCCTCCTCCACGGGGACGCCGGAGATGCGGGCCATGTGCTCGATCTCGGAGGCGCCGAGGGAGTGGATGACGAGCTGCGGGAACGCGGCCTTGATGGCGGCGAAGTGCTCCTCGTAGTACTCGACGCCGTAGTCCGGGTGGTGGCCGCCCTGGAACATGATCTGGGTGCCGCCCAGCTCCACGGTCTCCGCGCAGCGGCGCAGGATGTCGTCGAGGTCCCGGGTCCAGCCCTTCTTCGTGTCCTTCGGCGCGGCGTAGAAGGCGCAGAACCTGCACGCCGTCACGCAGACGTTCGTGTAGTTGATGTTCCGCTCGATGATGTACGTCGCGATGTGCTCGGTCCCCGCGTACCGGCGGCGGCGCACGGCGTCGGCGGCGGCGCCGAGGGCGTGCAGGGGCGCCGAGCGGTAGAGGTCGAGCGCCTCCTCGGGGGTGATCCGGCCGCCTTCGGCTGCGCGGTCGAGAACGGACTGGAGTTCGGCCTTCTCGGTCACCGGACGCGTCCCTTTCGGAGGATTTGACGGACCGAACCAGCGTACGCCAGGGGTTCCGGCGGCTTCCGCAGGGTGGGGCGGGGAGGTACGGGCGGCCGGGCGGCGGTGCGGCGGACGGGTGGTCGCGCCGGACACGACCCCCTCTTTCGGCTCGGAACGGGCCGATTCGCCCCCGTCGGGGCCTTCCTGCCCCTACCGTCCCTATCGCCCTCACCATTCCCTTCCTCCGCACCGCCCCCCGTCCCACCGCCCCCACCGCCCCCGTCTCCCCCGTCTCCCCCTCTCTCCCGCCGTCCCGAAGGAACCGGAGTCGCGCCGTGACACGTCCGCCCCGGAGGTCCCGCCCCGTCGCCGCCGTGCTCGTCCTCCTGCTCGCCGTGGTGCTCGCCCTCGCCGGCGGCCGCGAGACCGACGGGGAGGCGTCCCTCTTCTTCGGCGGGCCCGCGTCCGGCCCGGCGACCGCCGCGAGGGTGCCCGGGCGGCCCGTGACGGTCTATCCGACCGGGCCGAGGGCGCTGTTCGCGGTCGCGGGGACGGTGGACGACGGCACCAGGATCGGCGTCACCACGCTCATCGGCCGGAAGTCGGGGTTCACGGGCAAGGTGTGGGTGTGGGCACCGCCGCAGTACTTCGAACCGAGGTACGCCCGCAGCGGCTTCCCGGTCCTCGTGGCCCTGCCGGGCGGGCATGGGTATCCGGTGAACTACTGGCGCTCCCCGGCCATGGGGCTCCAGTCGGCCATCTCCCGGTGGTCCCGCGAGGGGAAGAGCCTGCCGTTCATCGTGGCGATGCCCGTCCTCAACCCGGACGCCCGCCACTACTACGACGGCAGTGACATTCCGGGCCGCCCGAGAATGGGCACCTGGCTCACCGAGGACATACCGGATTTCGTCCGCGCGAACTTCCGGACGTTCGCCTCGCGGGACGGCTGGGCGTTCATGGGGTTCTCGTCCGGGGGCTTCGTCGGGCTGAAGTCCGTCCTCCAGCACCCGGACCGGTTCAAGGCCGCCATCGCCTCCGGGCCCGATGTCGTACCGGACTCGCCGCTGTGGCGGGGGCACGAGGCCGAGCGGCGGGCGAACGACCCCGGGCGGCTCGCCGCGGCCCTGGCCCGCCGCCCGGACACGCCGGGGAACGACGTGTACCTGGCGTTCCAGCTCGGTTCGCGGGAGTCCGTGATCGGCCCGTCGGTGCGCCGGTTCGTCCGGGCGCACACCGGGGGGCCGGTGAAGAGCCGCCTCCAGGTCATCCCGGGCGGCGGACACAACGCCCGGAGCTACCTGGCGGGCCTGGGCGCCGGGTCCCTGGAGTGGGTCAGCCGGCGGCTCCAGGGGCCCGTGGCCGACCCGGTCAGGGAGCCGGGCGTGCGGCGGGCGGCAGCAGTTCGACGGTGACGTCCGCCGGGAAGCCGGTCGTGGGGCCGGTCCGGCGGGCGAACTCGCGGACGCCCGCGAGCTGGTCGGGGCCGAAGCGGAAGTCGAGGGTGCGGAAGTACTTCTCCAGGAGCGCCGCGTCGAAGTCCTCCCAGCGGGCCGCCTGCTCGGCGACCTTGGTGACCTCTTCGAGGGAGAGGTCGCGCGAGGCCAGGAACGCCTGGTGGACCTCGTGGACGGTCTCCGGTTCGCGCGCCAGGTAGTCCTCGCGCGCCGCCCACACGGCGAAGACGAACGGGAGGCCCGTCCACTCCTTCCACAGGAGGCCCAGGTCGTGGACCTGGAGGCCGAGCCGGGGCGCGTCGTGCAGCGAGGCCCGCAGGGCCGCGTCGCCGATGAGGACGGCGGCCTCGGCCTCCCGCATCATCAGGCCGAGGTCCGGCGGGCAGGTGTAGTAGTCGGGCTCCACCCCGTACCGCTCGGCGAGGAGGAGCTGGGCGAGGCGCACGGAGGTGCGGGAGGTGGAGCCGAGGGCCACGCGCGCGCCGTCGAGCTGTTCGAGGGGCCGCTGCGACACGATCACGCAGGACATGACCGGGCCGTCGCAGCCGACGGCGATGTCCGGGAGGGCGACCAGGCCGTCCGCGTTGCGGAGGTACTCGACGAGGGTGATGGGGCCGATGTCGAGGTCGCCCCGGACGAGCTGTTCGCTGAGCTTCTCGGGGGTGTCCTTGGTGAGCTCCAGGTCCAGGAGCGTCCCCGTCCTGGCCAGGCCCCAGTAGAGGGGGAGGCAGTTCAGGAACTGGATGTGCCCCACGCGGGGCCTGCTGCGCTGGTGGTCTCCGGTTGTTTTGTCCACATCGCGAGGCTAGACCCGCCCCGCGCGGCGGGCGCCGCCGGGGCACGCGCGTCAGCGGCCGGAGGAGGTTCAAACACGTGGGTGAAGTGATCTTCACCTCTACCCTCTCGCGTGGTCCGCGTGCTAGGCTCGTCGCAAGTTGCAGTTTGGTTTCCCTTGCAGTACAGAGCCTGCGGAGCATGTGACCCGCAGGCTTTTGTAGTTTTCAGACTTCTTTGCAGGTTCTGGAGCAGGGCAACCCTTTGGCCCAAGGAGGGCTTATGGCTACCGGAACCGTCAAGTGGTTCAACGCTGAAAAGGGCTTCGGCTTCATCGCCCAGGACGGCGGCGGCCCGGATGTCTTCGTCCACTACTCCGCGATCAACGCGAACGGCTTCCGTTCGCTCGAGGAGAACCAGACCGTGACCTTCGACGTCACGCAGGGCCCGAAGGGCCCGCAGGCGGAGAACGTCACCCCGGCCTAAGTGCCCGGGTGGTCGATCACCAACGACTAGAGCAGTACCCAAGGAGCCCCGCTCCGTGCCTCGCGGCACGAGCGGGGCTCCTGCCCTTTCCGGGGGCCGCCGACCGGCCCCGGCAGGGTGGTCAGCAGGTGGGGACGACGGTTCCGTTGTTGTCGCGGGCCTCGTCGTTGCCCCAGCGGGACAGGTAGTACGCGGAGACGTACGCGCCCCGGCCGTTCTTCCCGGCGTACACGGTGTCGAGGTCGGTCCGCAGCCACCAGTGGTTGTAGTTGCCGGAGGCGTCGCGGACCTCCTGGCCCCAGACCTTGCAGTAGACGTAGTTCGTGCCGGCGTTCAGCACGCCCTGGGCGTCGTTCGTGTTGGCCTGGGCGTAGCCGGTGGCGTTGGCGAAGGTGTCGACCCAGTACTTCCCGCTCCCGCCCGAGCAGCCGTTGTCGCTGGTCAGGTGCTTGGAGCCGTAGGACCCGGGGTAGGGCGCGAGGGAGACGCCGTTGATCACGATGTTCTGGCCGACGCCGTTGTAGAGCTGTTCGTAGTGGATGTGGGCGCCGGAGCTGTTGCCGGTGGAGCCGGTGGTGCCGATCTGCCGGCCCTGGGAGACGGCGGCGCCGTGGGCGACCGAGTAGGCGTTGAGGTGGAAGTAGTACGTCTTCCAGCCGCCGCCGTGGTCGATCACGATGTAGTTCCCGGCGCCGGACGGCTGGGAGTAGCGGTAGGCGGTGCCGGACGCCGAGGCGAGGACCGGGGCCCCGGCGGTGGCGCCGCCGTCCGAACGGACGAAGTCGAGCGCCTGGCGGACCTCGGCCGAGTGGTGGCTGTAGGTCCATTTCTGGCCACAGGCGAAGGGCGCCTTGAAGAGCGGCGCGGCCTGGGCGGGGGTCGTGGTCACGAGCGCGGTGAGCAGGCCCGCGACGAGCGCGAGGAGGGTGCCGAGGGGGGTGATCCGTGCACGCATGCGTCCTCCGGTGCGAGGCGGTGACGAGGGGCGGGGGGTGGCGCGCGTCGGGCGGACCCCAGGGTGCCGGAAGACCGCGCGGCGCAGTAGACCGCGACGGCCACACCCCGGACGGGCCGGATACGTAGTCTGGACACATGACCGAACGCAAGCCGCCCGGAGTGGGCTTCGAGTCGTTCGTGGACAAGCAGATCCGCGAGGCCGCGGAACGGGGCGAGTTCCGGAGCCTGCCCGGCTTCGGGAAGCCCCTTCCGGACGACTCGGCCCCGTACGACGAGCTGTGGTGGATCAAGGGCAAGATGCACCGCGAGGGCGCGTCCGTGCTGCCGCCCTCCCTCGCCCTGCGCAAGGAGGCCGAGGACGCGGAGGCGGCGGTGGCCGCCGCCGTCTCGGAGAGCCAGGTCCGCCGTCTCCTCGGCGAGATCAACACGAAGATCGCCGAGGCCCTGCTCCGCCCGCCGGCCGGCCCCCCGCTGCACCTCGGGCCGTTCGACGTGGAGGCGGAGGTGGAACGCTGGCGGGAGGGGCGTTCCTGATCACCGACCCCGTCGCGGAAGCGGCACCGGAAGGAGACCCATGAAGACCGCCGATCTGCTGGCCGACGCGTTCGGCCGGGTGAGCGAGGCCGTCCACGGGGCCGTGGAGGGCCTCACGGAGGACGAGCTGGCCGTCCGGATCGATCCGGACGCCAATCCGATCGCCTGGCTCGTCTGGCACCTCACCCGCGTCCAGGACGACCACCTCGCGGACGCCTTCGGTACGGAACAGGTGTGGACCGCCGGCGGCTGGGCGGACCGCTTCGGCCTCCCGTTCCCCGACGGGGCGACCGGGTACGGCCAGACGAGCGCCGAGGTGGGGCGGGTCCGCGCCCCGGCCGAGCTGCTGCTCGGCTACCACGACGCCGTGCGCGACCGGACCGCCGGACTGGTCGGCGCGGTGGGGGACGCGGACCTGGACCGGGTGGTGGACACGGCCTGGGACCCGCCGGTCACCCTCGGCGTCCGGCTGGTCTCGGTGATCGCGGACGGCCTCCAGCACGCGGGACAGGCGGCGTACGTGCGGGGCGTGGTGGAGCGGGCGTAGGCGGCGGCGCCGGGGAGGTCCGGCGGCCCGTCGCCGCAGCGCGTACAACCACCCGCCCCCGTCGAAGGTCTGTTCATGTGCCGCACGGGATCTCGCGCGGCACACGAGCCTTCCCGGGGGGACCCTTGCACTCCGTACGCACCACCCGGCACCGCGTCTCCGCCGCGGTCGCCACCGTCCTGGCGGTCACCCTCGGCGCCGGTGCGGCCACCCCGGCGACGGCCGCACCGGCGCCCGCCCCGCCCCCCGCCGTCACCGGAGCGGCCGGCACGACGGCGGTCGTGCCCTTCCCGAGCGGCGGAACGGTCACCGGCGCCGGCACGACCGGCTTCCTGTCCTGGACCGGCAGCGGGCGGGGCATCGACCAGGTCTGGACGCGGTTCTCCGACGGGTCGACGACCGCCTTCCCCTCCGAGCTGGCGTCCTTCCCGTCGTACGCCTCCGACGCGGTCGCCCTCTACGGCCCGCGCAACGTCGATCTCGTGGACACGGTCACGGGAGAGACGACGCTCTCCGTCCCCCTCACCCCGGGCACGAGCTTCGCGGGAGCCGCCGGCTCCACCGTCCTGCTCCGCACCGGCGGGGAGATCTCCCTGCGCGACCGGTCCGGCGGCGTCCCGGTCACGCGTCCGGTGACGGGCCTCCCGGCCGTCACGGGCAAGGCGTTCACCGTCGCCGGCACGGCCTCCCACGCCCTGCTCAGGTTCCAGACCCTCAGCGGCGGCAGGACGGTGTGGAACTGGGCCCTGATCGACCTGGCCACCGCGTCCGTCACGGAGAAGCGGCAGATCGCCGCCGCCGCGGACCAGGACGTTCCGCTCGCCCTCTCCGCCACCCACGTGGCCTGGGTGGGGACCGGCCCCGGGGGCGGCCCGGCGGTCCACGTGGCCGAGCGCGGCGGCGGCCGTACGCAGTACTTCCCGGTCGGCACCTCCTCCGACGTCGCGGTGGGTCTGGTCGGCGACTGGGTGACGTACGGGCAGCGCCAGGGGATCAGCGCCTACTCCCCGGACCCGCTGTACGCGCTGACCGCCCGCTCCCTGCGGACGACCGCCACCCGCACGCTCCTGGACCACCAGCTCTCCTCCGCCCCCGCTCCGGACGGGGCGCTGCTGGTGCGCGGCGGGACGGTCACGAAGGGCGAGGGCCTGTACCGGATCGCCCCGGGCGCGGACGGGGCGCCGGTCGCCGTGTTCGTCGCGAGCACCGGCGAACCGACGAAGGTGACCCTCCTCGGCCACTCCGTGCCCGCCACGGTCTCTCCCCGCGCCTCGGACGGCCACATCCCGCTGTCGTGGACCCTGTCCCGGAGCAACGTCGCGCTGACGGTCACCCTGCGCCACACGAAGACCGGCGCGACGAAGAAGAAGACCCTGTACCCGATGGACCCCGGCGCCTCGCGGATCGACTTCGACTGGAAGGGCGACGTCGCGTGGAAGGGCGATCCGGACATGGCGTCCGGCGCTCCGAGCGGGGCGTACACCTGGGCGATCGACGCCGCGCCGCGCAACGGCATCGGGCCGAACCTGCGCGCCTCCGGTTCGTTCACGCTCACCCGCGGGCCCGCGCTCCACGACTACGACGGCAACGGTTCGCCCGACGTCGTCTCGCGCGACTCCTCGGGCCGGCTGCGGCTGCACGAGGTGTTCCCGTCGCAGTGGTTCGACGATACCTACCGGCTCCGGGGATCGCTCCTGGGCGGCGGCTGGCAGGTCTACGACCGGATCGAGTCGGCGGGCAACCTCGGCGGCTCGGCCGTGAGCGACCTCGTGGCCCGGGACCGGGCCGGCGACCTGTGGCTGTACAAGGGCCGGGGCGACGGCACGCTCACGGGCCGCACCCGGATCGGCGGCGGCTGGAACACGTACCACACGCTCACCGCCGGGAGCGACCTCACCGGGGACGGCCGCTCCGACCTCCTCGGCGTCGACAGGGCGGGCGCCCTCTGGCTCCACCGGGGCACCGGCAAGGACACCGCTCCCTTCGCCCCGCGCGTGAAGCTCGGCGGAGGCTGGGGCGCCTACAACCAGATCACCGCCGTCGGCGACGTGGCGGGCGCCCCGGCCGGGGACCTCGTCGCCCGTGACACCGCCGGTGTCCTCTGGCTGTACCTGGGCAAGGGCGACGGGACCTTCGCGCCGCGCATGCGGCTCGGCAGCGGCTGGAACGGCTACGGCGAGCTGATCGGCGTCGGCGACGTGAACGGCGACGGCCGCGCCGACCTGTACGCCACCGGCCCCGACGACACCGCGTACCTGTACCGGGGAACGGGTTCCTGGCAGTCCCCCTTCCGGCCGCGCGTGGGAATCTCGGTCCTCCGCGACAACCCCCCGCTCACCTTCGACCGCTTCGCCTGACGGGGCGGGACGCCAGCGGGACGGTCGCCCAGACCGTCTTGCCGACCTCCCGCTCCTTCACGCCCCACGTGCTCGCGAGGGCGGCGACGAGCAGCAGCCCGTAGCCGCCCTCGTCGGGCGTCCGCACCGGTGACGGTCCGTGCTCGCCGCGCGCGTCGGACACCTCGATCCGCACGTGGTCCCCGCCGGGCCGCATCCGCACCTCGAAGTCCCGCCCGGCCACCCGGCCGTGGCGGACGGCGTTGCTCGCGAGTTCGGCGAGGACCAGCTCGGCGGCCTCGGCCCCGGAGCCGGTCACGCCCCAGTCGTGGAGCTGGTTCACCCCCAGCAGACGCGCCAGGCGCGCGCCCCGGCGGGTGGCCGACAGACGGAGGACGAACTCACCGGTGGGGGTGGTGGTTTCTGACTTCATGCCCCGAGAGTGGAGCCCCGACCCTACGCTGACCAGCAGCGACGTGACGACGCTGCGTAACGGTACGGGCACGCCAAGAAGGCGGTACGGATGTCGGGGAACGAGGAGGAGAGGCCGGAACGGCCCTCCGAAGTGGACGGTACGGCGCACCTCTTCCGGGCGCTGGGGAAGATCCTGAAGGTCCTGCGGCGCAACGCGGGCCTGAGCCAGGCGGACCTGGCGGAGCTGGTGCACTGCAGCGAGGACCTGGTCTCGTCGGTCGAACGGGGCGTACGGACTCCGCAGCCGGACTTCCTGGTACGGGTGGACCCGGTGGTGAACGCGGGCGGGGTCCTCGCGGCGGCGGCGGACGACGTGCGGGAGGCGCTGGCGCGGGCACGGGTGCGGCATCCGGACTGGTTCCGGGACTTCGCCCACGAGGAGGCGAGGGCGGTCGCGCTGCACTACTACGAGGTGCAGGCGGTGCCGGGCGTCCTCCAGACGCCCGCGTACGCGCGCTCGCTGTTCGAGCACCGCCGTCCCATGCTGGACGAGGCGACCATCGAGAAGCGGGTGGCGGACCGGATCTCACGGCAGGTGCTGCTCGACCAGTGGCCCGCGCCGACGATCAGCTTCGTCCTGGAGGCAGCCGTCCTCCTCCGTCCGTTCGGCGGCCCGAAGGTGCACCGCGAGCAACTGTTGCGCATCCTCGAAGTGGCCCGGCGGCGCACGATCGAGCTCCAGATCATGCCGCAGGACAAGGACGAACACCCTTACCTGGATGGCGCCTTCACCCTGATCACTGCGAAGGGGCGGCGGGAGGTCGCGTACACCGAGATCTACGGGCACTCCCGGCTGATCACCGACCCGGAAGAGGTGCGCGCGTATACCGAGCGCTATGGGATCATCCGGGCGCAGGCACTCACACCTCGCGAGTCCCTGGACTGGATCGAGAAACTGCTGGGAGAACGATGAGCACCACGGAACTGGCCTGGTTCAAAAGCAGCTACAGCAGCTCCGAGGGTGGAAACTGCATCGAGGTCGCCTACGACTGGCACAAGTCCAGCTACAGCGGCCCCGAAGGGGGCAACTGCGTCGAGGTAGCCGCCCACCCCACCACCGTCCACGTCCGTGACTCCAAGGTCCCGCACGGGCCCCAGCTCGCGGTGGCCCCGGCCGCCTGGGCGGCGTTCGTGGACGTGGCCTCCACCGTGTGACCAGGAAGAAATTCGTCCTCTTCGACGTCGACGGCACCCTCATGGACGCCGTCGCCAACCAGCGTCGCGTCTGGCACGCGTGGGCCGCGCGGTACGGGCTCGACGGGGACGAGGTGTACGCCGTGGCGCTGCGCACCCGTCCCGTGGAGACGTTCGCGGCGGTCGTGCCGGCCGAGGACCCGGCCGCGTGCCTCGCGCTCCTGCACGCGCTGGAGGACGAGGACGTGCGCACGGGGACGTACGCGGCCTTCGACGGGGCCGCCGGGCTGCTGACCGCGCTCCCGGCGGACCGGTGGGCCCTGGTGACGTCGAACTACGAGCACCGGGTGCGGGGGCGGTTCGGGCGGACCGGGCTCCCGCTCCCGGGGCTGATCGTGGACGCGGCCTCGGTGGCGGAGGGCAAGCCGTCGCCCGTCCCGTACCTCACCGCCGCCGAGAGGCTGGGCGCGGACCCGGCGGAGTGCCTGGTGATCGAGGACGCGCCCTCGGGGGTGCGGGCGGGGCTCGACGCGGGAATGACGGTCTGGACGGTCAACGTCCCGGACCCGCACCCGGACGCCCACCGGCACTTCCCGACCCTGGCGGAGGCGGCCCCGCACGTCGTGGCGGCGCTCGGCGCCTGAACCGGCCGCGATCCACGCGCCCGGAGGCCCGGTGTCCGGGTCACCGGCTCCGCGCCCAGGCGCGTGCCGCCTCCGCGTCCTGGGTGGCCGTCGTCGGACAGCCCCAGAGTCCTTCGCCGCTGTGGACGGCCCTGGCCCGTTCCCGCGGAATGTCGGCCGGTGCCACGAAGGCGAGGCCCCGGCAGTGGGCCGTCAGGCCGGGGCGGAGTTCCCTGAGCGCGCGGACGCGGTCGGTGGCGGGGCCGCCGGCGGGGCGTCCTTCCGGCGCGGGCATCAGGAGGACGGCGGCGAAGGGGGCGGCCCGTTCGGTGAGGGCGCGCAGTTCGCGCAGGACCAGGTCCTGGGCTTCGGGCATGGGCAGACCGGTCGCGTCGATCTCGTGCACTCCGGTCCCGCGCGTCTCTCCTGTGTCCATGGGCGCGAGTGTAGAGGTATTAGTGACCGCTGGTCACTAATAAGTCCGGCATAGCCTTGCCCCGATGACCACGAACCCGAGGAACACGACCGGAAACCGGCCCGGGCGGCCCGCGCGCCTCAGTCGCGAGCTGATCGTCGAGGCCGCGCTGCGAGGGGACGTGGACACGCTCACCATGCGGGAGCTGGCGTCCCGTCTCGGGGTGTCGCACTCGTCGCTGTACCGGTGGGTGCCCGACCGGGACGGCGTGCTGGACCTGGTCAGCGAGGTCATGGTCGAGCGGGTACTGCCCGGGGACGAGCCGGGGGCCGGCGACTGGCGGGAGTGGCTCGCGCGGCTCGCGTGTGCGATGCGGGACGAGTTCCTGGCCGTGCCCGGGTACGCCGCTCACGTCGCCCGCCCCCACCGTCACCACCCGGAGTCGTTCGCACGGCTGCGGGAGCGGGTCGTCGCGGCGTTCCGGGCGGCCGGTGCGGAGGAGGGGGACGCCGAGCTGAGCTGGCAGGTGTTCGGATTCGGGGTGGTCCGGTGGCTGGGCGCGGCCGGGAACGCGCCCGAAGAACCGCCGTTCGAGGTGTTCCTCGACACCTTGTTGCGCGGGCTTCCGGTCCGGTCCGGTTAGGGCCCGCCCGATGGGCCGGGCCCCGTCCCGGCGGCCCCCCACCAGGGACTTCATCGTTCTTTCATCGCTCCTTCAACTGCGTTGCAGCGAAACACAGTTGGCGGCTCCCTGGTGGTCGACAGCTCGGTTAGGCTGACGCCCATGCAGGGGGAGTCGAACAACAATTCCAGCCCGGACGGTCTGAGCGGCAGCGGGGCGACGCCGCTGGAGCCGGAGGACCCGCGACGGATCGGCGCGTTCCGGCTGCTCGGCGTGCTCGGGTCCGGCGGCATGGGGCGGGTCTACCTCGGCGCCGTGCCGGGGAAGTTCGCCGCCGTGAAGCGGGTGCTGCCGATCCTCGCGGAGGACGCGGACTTCCTGAGCCACTTCGGGCACGAGCTGGACAACCTGGCCCGGCTGCCCGCCGGGGCCAACACCAAGCTCCTGGCGAGCGACCGCACGTCGAAGCCGCCGTGGTTCGCCACCGAGTTCATCCCGGGGATCACCCTCAACGAGGCGATCCGGCTCAACGGCGGTCCGCTGACCGGCGCGGTCCTGTGGCGGCTCCTGCGGGACGCGGCGGCCGGGCTGGCGGTGGTGCACGGCGCCGACATGGTGCACCGGGACCTCAAGCCGTCCAACGTGATGCTGACCGGGGACGGCCTGTCCCTCATCGACTTCGGCGTGGCCCGCGCCGCCGACCAGAGCCGGCTGACCAGGACCGGCATGGTCATCGGCACGCCCGCCTACATGGCCCCCGAACAGGCCGTCGCGGACCGGGAGCTGACGGGGGCGGCGGACGTGTTCGGGCTCGGCAGCCTCCTGCTGTACGCGGCGAACGGTCGGCCGCCGTTCGGCGACGGCTCCGGTCCCGGCCTGCTGTACCGGGTCGTGCACTCCGAGCCCGACGTCGGACGCCTCGCGCAGGACGACCCCGCGCTCGCGGAGCTCGTACGGAGATGTCTCGCGAAGAACCCGGCGGACCGGCCGACCGCCGACGAGCTGACCGCCCTCGCCGCGAAGGGGGCGGAAGGGGCCGCGTGGCCCGCCGCCGTCACCGAACGCATCGGTGAGCGCGCGGAGTTCGCCTCCGGCGCTCCCACGGCCGAACAGCTCGCGGAGCTGGAGCGGACCGACCCGGCCGTCACGGGCGTCCCCGACGTGCCGACGGCCTCGCTCACTCCGCAGGGCCCGCACGCGCCCGTGACCCTCTCCCCCGGCGCGGTGGGCGCCGCCGGGAACGTGCCCGGTGAGCGGCGGAAGCGGCGCAACCGGATCGCCGCGTTCGCCGTGCCCGTCGTCGTGGCGACCGGCACCACCCTGACCGTGGCCCTCGGCCCGTACGAGATCGGGCGGCTCGGCGCGGCCCCGGAGACCTCCGCGTCGCCGTCCGTCGTCGCCTCGCAGCCCGCCGCCGTGCCCGGGACGGCCTCGCCGGGGACGGGTACGCCCTCCACGGGGACGCCCACGGCGTCGCAGTCGCCGTCCACGGGGGCGTCCTCGACTCCGCCGGGCGCCTCCCCCGGCGCCCCGCTCCCGCCCGTGCCCCCGCCCGCCGGGGGCGGCGGAGGCGGCGGCGCGGGGGGAGGCGGCGGCACCGACACCGGCACCGGCTCCCTGCCCGGCGGATCGGGCTCCGGCTCCGGTTCCGGCTCCGGCTCCGGCGCGGGGGGCGGAGGCGGCGGGGGATCGAACCCGACCGTGCCCTCCGGCGGCGGGACGACGACCCGCCCCGCCCCGCAGCCGACGACCCAGAAGCCCGCACCGCCCCCGGCGACCGGCGGCGGCGGTTCGGCGCCTTCGGGGACGTACTCCCTGGAGAACGCCTCCAACGGGAAGTGCCTGGCCGAGGCCAACCCGGGGTACGCCATCTCCGCCAACACCTACACGTGTGGTTCCGCGCCCAACAGCGGCACCATCTCGTACGCCTGGACCTACTCGCCCGGCGCCAACGGCACCTTCCGGTTGGTCAACAAGAAGACCGGCCACTGCCTCCAGCCGAACGGGACCCCTGGCGCGACCGCCGCCGCCTGCAACGGCTCCAGCCTCCAGTCGTGGAAGATCGGCGCCACGACTTCCTCCGGGCGGACCCTCAAGAACGTGAACACCGGTGAGTGCCTGACGGCCGCGCCGTTCGTCATGGGCACCACCTGCAACGCGGGCAGCAGCAGCCAGCTCTGGCGGAACATCGGCGCGCTCTGAACACCCGGGAGGGGACGGGCGCGTGACCGATTCGCAACCGAACCCCCTCCCGGCCGAGACCCACCACGTGTACACGTCATTACGCTCGGCCTACATGGTCACCACCCCGCACGAACCCCCCGCCCCGCCCGTCCCCCCGGTGTACGTCGTCGGCGGCGGGCCCGGCGGCCTCGCGGTCGCCGCCGCCCTGCGCGGACGGGGCGTGCGGGCCGTCGTCCTGGAGAGGTCCGACGCCGTCGGCGCCTCCTGGCGCACCCACTACGACCGGCTGCGCCTGCACACCACCCGGCGGCTCTCCGGGCTCCCCGGCCTGAAGGTGCCCCGCTCGTTCGGCCGCTGGGTCGCCCGCGCCGACGTCGTCCGCTACCTGGAGACGTACGCCGAGAAGCACGAGCTGGAGGTCGTGACGGGCGTCGAGGTCTTCCGCGTCGAGCGGTCCGGGAAGGACTGGGTCCTGCACGCGACCGGCGGGCGCCGGCTCACCGGGAGCGCGGTCGTGGTGGCCACCGGGTACAACCACACCCCGTACCTCCCGGAGTGGCCCGGACGGGAGACGTACGGGGGCGAGCTGAGCCACGCGCGCGCGTACCGGAACCCGGGGCCGTACGAGGGGAAGGACGTCCTGGTCGTGGGCGCCGGGAACACGGGCGCCGAGATCGCCGCCGACCTCGCCGGGGGCGGCGCGGCGCGGGTGCGGCTCGCGGTGCGGACGGTCCCGCACATCGTGCGCCGCACGACGCTCGGCTGGCCCGCCCAGCGCACCGGCATCCTGGTGCGGCGGCTGCCGGTGGCCGTGGTGGACCGGCTGGGGGCGGTGATGGCCCGCGCCGCCGCGCCCGACCTCACGGCGTACGGGCTGCCCCGGCCGGACAGCGGTCTCGCCACCCGCCAGCGGCAGGGGGCGATACCGGTGCAGGACGTGGGTCTGGTCGACGCCGTGCGGGCCGGGAAGGTCGAGATCGTCGCGGCCGTCGAGGGCTTCGAGGGCGACGACGTCCTCCTCGCGGACGGCACCCGGATCACCCCGGACGCGGTGATCGCGGCGACCGGCTACCGCCGCGCCCTGGAACCGCTCGTCGGCCACCTGGGCGTGCTCGACGACCGGGGACGGCCGGTGGTCCACGGCGCCCGCTGCCCGCGCGAGGCGCCGGACCTGTACTTCACCGGGTTCACCAACCCGATCAGCGGCATGCTCCGGGAGCTGGCGATCGACGCGGAGAGGATCGCGCGGGCGATCGCGCGCCGGGCGGCGAGGGCCGGGCGCGCCTGAAGCCTCGCGCGGCGGCGCCCGCCCCGGCCCCCGGTGCCGTGACCGCCGGTCGGAGGGGGCCGCCGGTCGGAGGGGGCCGCCGTCCGAAGGGGCGGGTTGCCGTCCGGAGCGGACTGCCGTCCGAAGGGGCGGGCCCGGCAATCCGGTTGGGTTCCCGCCCGGCGGCTGACACGATGACCGGATGGACGTTCCCCTCCCGATCGACCTCGACACGTGGCCGCGCCGACAGCACTTCGAGCACTACCGCCGGCTCGTTCCGTGCACGTACTCGATGACGGTGGAGCTGGACGTGACCGCGTTCGCCGCGGCCCTGCGGCGCTCGCGGCGCAAGTCCTACGTCGCGCAGGTCTGGGCGCTCTCCACGGTCGTCAACCGTCACGACGAGTTCAGGATGTGCCTCACCGCGTCGGGCGAACCGGCCGTCTGGCCCGTCGTCCACCCCGCCTTCACGGTGTTCAACCCGGAACGCGAGACGTTCGCGTGCGTGTGGGCCGACCACGACCCCGACTTCGGCGCGTTCCACGACGTGGCCGCCCCCCTGCTCGCGGAGCACGCCCGCGCCACCGACTTCTTCCCCCGAGGAGCGCCGCCGGCCAACGCGTTCGACGTGTCGAGCCTGCCCTGGGCGTCCTTCACCGGGTTCAACCTCAACATCGGCGGCAACGGCTGGGACCACCTCGCACCGATCTTCACGCTCGGCCGCTACACCGAGCGGGACGGCCGGACCCTGCTCCCCCTGGCGGTACAGGTGCACCACGCCGCCGCCGACGGGTTCCACACGGCCCGGCTCGTCGACGAACTGCAGACCCTCCTCGCGGACCCGTCCTGGCTGGAGGGGGACCCGGGCCGAGCCCTCCCGTAACTCCCGGAATGACGGGGAGCCCCCGGCGTACGGACCCGGCCGTCACCCCGTGACGTGGAGGAAGACCCCGCCCGCCGTGAAGACGCCCACGACGGCGAGCGCGCCCCACACCAGGAGCGAGCCGCACCAGCCCTGCCGCGCCGGGCGGGTGAGCAGCGCCGCCACGGCCTGGGGACATCACGCTCCCGCCGGGAGCGCCGTCTCCGTCCGGGACCCGCCGATGACCAGGGCCATCAGGGCCGCCACCGCGCACAGGGCGCCCGACGCGTACCAGACGACGTCGTAGGTGCCGAAGGCGTCGCGGGCCAGGCCGGCCGTGAAGGCGACGACGGCCGCGCCGACCTGGTGGGAGGCGAGGACCCAGCCGAAGACGATCGCGGAATCCGCGCCGAAGTGCTCGCGGCACAGGGCGATCGTGGGCGGGACGGTGGCCACCCAGTCCAGGCCGTAGAAGACGATGAAGAACAGCATCGGCGGGTGCACGGACGGCGCGAGCAGGACCGGCAGGAAGAAGAGCGAGATTCCGCGCAGCGCGTAGTAGACCGCGAGCAGCCTGCGGGCGGGGAAGCGGTCGGTGAACCAGCCGGAGGCGACCGTGCCGGCGACGTCGAAGACGCCGATGACGGCGAGCAGTCCGGCCGCCGCCGTCACCGGCATGCCGTGGTCGTGGGCGGCGGGCACGAAGTGCGTCTTGACGAGGCCGTTCGTGGAGGCGCCGCAGATCGCGAAGGACCCGGCGAGGAGCCAGAAGGGGCCGGTGCGGGCCGCCTTGAGGAGGACGGCGACGGTCCGGCGGGCGGCGCCCGTGACGGGGGCGGGCTTGTCCGCGTACTCCCCGCCGTACGGGGCGAGGCCGACGTCCGCCGGGTGGTCGCGGAGCAGCAGCAGGACGAGCGGGACGACGGCGAGCGCGGCGAGCCCCGTGGTCACGGCGGCGGGCCGCCAGCCGTGGTGCTCGACCAGCCAGGAGAGCAGCGGCAGGAAGACGAGCTGGCCCGACGCCCCGGCGGCGGTGAGGATGCCGGTCACCAGGCCCCGGCGGGCGGTGAACCAGCGGTGGGTGACGGTCGCGGCGAAGGCGAGGGCCATGGAGCCGCTGCCGAGGCCGACGAGGACGCCCCAGTAGAGGACGAGCTGCCAGGGGGCGGTCATGCCGACCGTGAGGAGCGAACCGGCGGCGATGACCGCCAGGGCCGCCGCGACGACCCGGCGGATGCCGAAGCGGTCCATGAGGGCGGCGGCGAACGGGGCCGTCAGCCCGTAGAGGGCGAGGTTCACCGAGACCGCGAGGCCGATCGTGCCGCGCGACCAGTCGAATTCGCCGTGCAGCGGCTCGATCAGCAGGCCCGGCAGGGAGGCGAAGGCCGCGGCTCCGGTGATCGTGACGAAGGTGACCGCCGCGACGGACCAGGCGCGGTGGACACGAGGGGTGCGGACCGGTCCGTCGCCGGGCGTGCGGGTGGGGGTCTGGGTTGTCTGGGCCATGCGGTCGAGCATCCCGGGCCGCCGCCGGCCGCCACCACTGGCCCGGACGACAGGTTTGCAAGGAATCGGGCCACGGGGGTGCCGGGGGTACGCCGGACGAGCGCGTCGGGCGGATGGAGGCGCGCCGAGCGGGCGGGGACGCACCGGACGGGCGGGCGACCGCTCCCCCCGCGCGTCACACCCGCGGCAGCGTCCTGATCGGGCGGACGGCGAGGAGGGCCGCCACCACGAGGACCGCGACGCCCGCCCCGGCGAGCAGGACGTGCTCGGTGCCGAGGGCCGCCGCGACCGGCCCGGACAGGGCGCGGCCGACGCCCATCATCAGGAGCGATCCGGCCACGTCGTAGGCGTGCATGCGGTTCAGCGCCTCCTGCGGGACGTGCGTCTGGACGGCGGTGGACCACATCACCAGCCAGAAGGCGAAGGCGGCCCCGCCGGCGAACTGGCCCGCGCCGAGCAGCGCCACGGGCGCGCCCAGGCCGAGGAGGACCAGGTTCACCGGCAGGCCGAGCAGGGCGACCGCGCCCGACGCCAGCGGCCGTCGCGGGCGCAGCCGCAGCGCGAGCAGGCCGCCGGCCGCGCTCCCGGCGCCGTTGACGGCCATCAGCACGCCGTACGCGGCCGAGCCGTGCTCCCCGGTGACCAGGCTCGCGGTGAGCGGCACCATGGGCCCGGCGACGGTCAGCCCGTACACCGTCCAGATGGAGATGACGCCCCACAGCCAGCTTCGGGACCGGAACTCGCGCCACCCGCCGACCAGTTCGGTGCCGAGGGAGGCGCGCCGGACCGAGTCGGAGGGGAGGGGCGCGATCCGTGTCAGGGCGAGGCAGAGGGCGCTGACGGCGAAGGTCGCACCGTTGACGGCGAAGGCGGCGCCCGCGCCCCGGAAGGCGACGAGCAGGCCCGCGACGGCCGGACCGGCCATGACCGTCAGGGCCTCGACGACCCGCAGGACGGCGTTGGCGCGCTGCACGTCGGGGGCGATGCGCGGGATCGTGGAGGCGACGCCCGGCTGGAAGAGGGCGGCGCCGACGCCACTGACGACGGAGAGGGCGTACACCACCCACAGGGGTGGACTTCCGAGCGCGAAGGAGACGGCGAGGACGGCGGCGCCGGGCAGCCGCAGCAGGTCCGCGAGGATCATCATGCGCCGGGCGGTGAACCGGTCGGCGAGGACGCCGCCGAAGAGCACGAAGAGCGCGAACGCGGCCGTCCAGGCGCCCAGCGCGTAGCCGACGGCGGAGCCGGGGTGTCCGGCGCCGAGGAGCCCGGCGGCATAGGCGACCGGAACCATGCCCTCGCCGAAGACGGCGACGCCCCGGGCGACGGAGAAGAGCCGGAAGTCGCGGTTCCAGAGGGGCGGGGGCCCGGCCGGTGCGGGAGTCCGTTCGGGGATCGCGCGCTTGCGCGTAAGGTCCGTCACGAACAAGAACAGCTACCAGCAACAGGTCTGGACCACCACTGCTTTTCGTCCGGACCACCGTCGGTTTCCGCTCGCACCGCCACCGCTCTTCATCCGGCCCCACCCTCACTTTCCGCCCGCACCACCATCGCTTCCGGAGGGAGCACCACCCGTGCCGCAGCCGTCGCCGCACCGCGTCGCCGTCCTCGCCCTGCCCGGCCTCCTCCCCTTCGAACTGGGCATTCCCCACCGGATCTTCGGCCGCGCCCTGGCCCCGGACGGGCGGCCCCTGTACGAGGTCGTGACCTGCGCCCCGACCGCCGGCCCGGTCCGTACCGATGCCGACTTCTCCCTCCACGTGGAGCACGGTCCGGAGGCCCTCGCCACCGCCGACACGGTCGTCGTCCCCGCCTCGTACGAGTTGGGGCCGGTCCACGAGGAGGGCAGGCTGCCGCCCGAACTGGCCACCGTCCTGGCGCACATCCGGCCCGGCACCCGGCTCGTCTCCATCTGCACCGGCGGGTACGTGCTCGCCGCCGCGGGTTTCCTCGACGGGCGCCCGGCCACCACCCACTGGGCCTCCGCCGAGCACTTCCAGCGCCTCTTCCCGAAGGTGCGGGTGGACGCGAACGTGCTCTTCGTCGACGACGGCGACATCCTCACCTCGGCGGGCGTGGCCGCCGGGATCGACCTGTGCCTGCACATCGTGCGCCGCGACCACGGAGCGGCCGTCGCCAACGACGTGGCCCGCAGGACCGTCGTGCCGCCGCACCGGGACGGTGGCCAGGCCCAGTACATCGCGCGGCCCCTGCCGGAGGCCGGGACGCACGGCACGACGGCGGCCAGGGCGTGGGCGCTCGCCCATCTCCACGAGCCGATCCGGCTGCGGGACCTGGCCGGGCGCGAGGCGATGAGCGTACGGACGTTCACCCGCCGCTTCCGCGAGGAGGCGGGCATCAGCCCCGGACAGTGGCTCACCCGGCAGCGGATCGAACGGGCCCGACACCTCCTGGAGTCCACCGACCTGCCGGTCGAACGGGTCGCGCGGGACGCGGGCTTCGGCACGGCGCAGTCACTGCGGACGCACCTGATGAGCGCGATCGGGGTGCCCCCGTCGTCCTACCGGCGCACGTTCCGCGCCACGGGCGCGGAGACGGGACGATCCGCGTGAACGGTCGGGCCCGGTGGGGTCGTTCCGCGCCCCGGACGCGGACGCGGACCCGGGGCCGCCCCGGAAGGGTGGGCGTCCGGGCGGCGGCGCGCTCGTGCGCGCCCCGAGCACGGCACGGCCGCCGCCGCCCGGACGCGATCCGTACTCGCCGAGGGCGCGCGGCCCTCGACTCCCCTCGCCACGGATCACTCACCCCAGGGTGGGCAAAACGTCATGAACCGTCAACAGGGCACCCGGCCGGGCGCCACCGAGGCCGCCGGCGTCACCACGGGCACGGGCGGGACCGGGGCCCGGTCCACCTCGCACCAGATGCTCTTGCCGGTGCCCTCGGCCTGCCAGCCCCACCGGTCCGCGAGGCCGTCCACCAATTCGAGACCGCGCCCGTTGGTGTCGTCGCCCTCCGCGCGGCGGGGCCGCGGCGGACGGTCGCTCGCGTCGGCCACCTCGACCCGCACCCGGCCCTCCGCCGCGAACAGCATCCGCAGCACGGCCGGACAGCCCGTGTGCACCACGGCGTTGGTCACGAGCTCCGAGATGATCAGCACCAGCGCCTCCGCCAGCGGCTCGTCCTCCTTCACGCCCGAACCGGCGAGCCGCGACCTGGCCCACCTCCGGGCCCGCCCCACCTCCGCCGGGTCGGGCCCGACCTGCAACTGAACCTGAAGCACCTGCACCGTTCACACCATCCGAACCGGCGGACACATCGCCTCGCGCCTCACAGCCATCGACGTCCTTACGGAACGTGATTCCCTTACGGCACAGCATGGTTGACGTACAGTCACCGCAACAACCGCTTCGGGCATATTCCAGCGCGAAGGAGTACGCGTGGTCCATACTGTGCGACGCACTCCGCGGGGAGTCGAACAGGAGCGCACGGGGCGCTCCCGGGGGGCGCGAACGGCGCACGGCCCCGGTTCCGAAGCCGCCCCGGGGGCGGCGCCGGGACGATCCGGTTCGGCGCGCGCTCGCATCCCACGGAGCGTACCGGAGCAGGTGTCCGACTCCGGGCCGTGACGGCCGGGTCGGAGGAAACCGGACGGCATCGACGCTCCGTCACCGTCCGACGGGACGCGTCCGGGGCTCCGCGCGCCGGACCCGGGACGGAGGACGTCCCGCGACGGGCGCCGCCTTCCTTACCATCCACGCCCGCGTCAAGGGCGCACTTGCGGCAAACAGGAGTGCGTTCTCTGCACGGCGCATTACTTTGGAAGGGAACCGGGAGGCCGGCAGGGGGCGGAGGAGCGCATGGCGAAGGACACACCACCGCGCTGGGACCGCAGGATGCAGCAGCGGCTGGCGTGCGGCGAGGCCGCCGCCCTCGGGGAGCTGTACGACCGGTTCGCCTCGCTGGTGCACAGCCTCGCCCACCGGGTCCTCGACGACGACGACGCGGCCGACCTGGTCACCCGCGAGGTCTTCTGCCACATCTGGGAGCACCCCGACGCCTACGACCCCCGGCAGGGGAGCATGCGCTCGTGGGTGGCCGGGCTGACCCAGCGGCGGGCCGTGCACCGGCTGCGGCGGACGGAGGCGACGGCGTACGCCGAGACCGGGGCCGGCACCGCCGAGGAGCTGGAGCGGAAGGTGCGGCGGGTGTCGGTGGCGGCCCGCGCCGACTACATCGTGACGTCGATGCCCACGCCGCTGCGGGAGGCGCTCGAACTCGCCTACTTCCGGCGGCGGGACTACCGGCAGACCGCCGCCGACCTCGGGGTCACCGAGGACGAGGCCCGCCGGCGCCTCAGGCTCGGCCTCCAGCTCCTCTCCACGGCGCACACCCGGCCGTTCGGAGGGACCTCCCCGCCCGACTGCGGACGGATGCCGTGAGCGGGGCGGAGGGCGCCGCGCGCGTCCCCCGGACACCGCACCGGCCGGCGGCCGGCCCCGCGGCCCCGGCGACGGACCTGATGACGAAGACGAAGCCGAAGACCAAGCCGAAGCCGAAGACGAAGCCGAAGACAACGGGGGCGACGACGGAGAGGGAGACGGCGACGGGCCGGGAAGTGCCGGAGGCGCCGGTCCTCACCCACGGAGTGCTCAAGTCCCTGCTCGGGGCCTGGGCGCTCTCGGCGTGCTCCGCCGGGGAGACCAGGGCCGTCGAGGACCACCTCACCGACTGCGCCCCGTGCGCCGACGAGGCGCTGCGGCTCCGCGACGCCGTGGCCCTGCTCCACGAGGACCGCGACCTGGACCTGGACCCGCTGCTGCGCTCGCGGGTCCTGGAGAGCTGCCTGGGGCGCCGCCCCGCCCGCGTCCCGATCCCCGGCTGGGTCACGCCGTACGACGCGGAGACCGCCCGGCTCGACGCGCTGCTGCGGGACATCGGCGACTCCGAGTGGCACGCGCCGGTGCGGCTCGCGTGGTACGAGGAGGACCGGCCGGCCCGGCGGAAGTCCACCGTCGCCGGGGTGATCGGCCACCTCCTCGCGGTGGACGGCCTGGTGTCCACCGCCCTCGGACTCGACGACCCGCTGGGCGCCGGCACGCCCGAACTGTCGCCGACCGAGCGGACGGAGGCGTTCTGGTCGGCTCTGGAGCGGCCGCCGGGCCGTGCGCTGCGCGAGCCCTGGCGGGACCAGAGCCACGCCCTGATCCGCGCGGCCTCGTTCGCCGGGCGCGAGGTGGCCGACCTGACGGTCACCTACAAGGACTTCGCGCTGCCGCTGCGGGACTCGCTCCTGGAGCGGGCCTTCGCGTGCTGGCTGCACGCGGACGACATCGCGCACGCGGTGGCGTACCCGTACGACCCGCCCTGCGGCGCCCACCTGCACGGGATGGTCGACCTGGCGGCGCGGCAGCTTCCGGCGGCCCTGGCCGACCGCCGCCGCACCGGTCTCGCCTCGCCCGCCCGGAGCCTGGTCACGGCGGGCTCCCCCGGCCGTTCCCTCCACCTGGAGATCGAGGGCGCGGGCGGCGGCCACTGGTACATCGCCCTCGACTCCCCGGCCGCGCTCGGCGACCCGGAGCTGGCGGTGGCGCAGGTCGCGATGGACGGCGTCGAGTTCTGCCGGCTCGTGGCGGGACGCGTCTCCCCCGAGGAGGCGGCGGTCGGCCAGGACGGCGACCGCGAGGCGATCCGCGACGTCCTGGGAGCGGCGGTGTCGCTGAGCCGGCTGTGACGGACCGGTCCGCGCCGGGGCGCGTGCCGGAAGGGGCGCCGTCCGCCCGGAGGGCGGGCGGGGCCTCCGTCGCGCGCCCTACGCGAAGACGACCGTGCGGCGGCCGTTCAGGAGGATGCGGTGCTCCGCGTGCCACTTGACGGCGCGGGCGAGGGCCTGGCACTCCACGTCGCGGCCGATGGCGACGAGCTGGTCGGGGGTGACCTCGTGGCCGACGCGCTCGACCTCCTGCTCGATGATCGGGCCCTCGTCCAGGTCCGCCGTCACGTAGTGGGCGGTCGCCCCGATCAGCTTCACGCCCCGGGCGTGCGCCTGGTGGTACGGCTTGGCGCCCTTGAAGCTCGGGAGGAAGGAGTGGTGGATGTTGATGATCCGGCCGGAGAGCTGCTTGCACAGGTCGTCGGAGAGGACCTGCATGTAGCGGGCGAGGACGACCAGCTCGACGTTCTCCTCCCGCACGAGGTCGAGCAGCTCCGCCTCCGCCGCCGCCTTGGTGTCCCGGGTGACCGGGATGTGCCGGAACGGCAGCCCGTACGAGCCGACCAGCTCCGCGAAGTCCGTATGGTTGGAGACGACGGCGACGATCTCCACCGGCAGCGCCCCGATCCGGGAGCGGAACAGCAGGTCGTTCAGGCAGTGCCCGAACTTCGAGACCATGAGCACGACCCGCATGCGCTCGTCGGCCCGGTTGATCCGCCACTCCATGCCGTACGCGTCCCCGACCGCCGCGAAGCCGGCCCGCAGCTCCTCCACGTCCACGGGTGCCTCGGCCGAGAAGTGGACCCGCATGAAGAAGAGGCCGGTGTCCCGGTCCCCGAACTGCTGACTGTCCTCGATGTTGCAGCCGGTGACGAAGAGGAAGCTCGACACGGCGTGCACGATGCCCTGCTTGTCGGGGCACGAGAGGGTGAGGACGTACTGGTCGGTCATCCTGTCAGCCTGCCACATCCGGCCGGGACGGAGGCGCACCGTCCGTCAGGCGGAACGCCTCACGTCCGGGTCGCGGCCCGGAGCGCGTCGAGGGAGTGCGGCGGCGTGTCGGGGTCCTCGCCGTCGGCCAGGGCGAGCCGTACGTGGGCCTCGCGGGCCGCCCGTACGGCCTCCGGCCATCCCTGGTGCTCCAGGTACGCCGAGACGGGCGCGTCGGGTCCGACCTGGTGCAGGATGCGCAGCACCCGCAGGACGGCGACATCGACGAGGGCGGCCTCGCCGGAGTCCCGGAAGATCGCGCCCACGTACTTCTCGGCGGACCAGTTGTCGAGCCAGGTCTCCTCGACCAGGCGGTAGACGGCGTCGGTGACGTCGCCGTACCCCTCCCGGCCGGCCAGCCAGACCGTCTCGTGGAACGCGGGGTCGGAGAGCATGTGCAGCGCCGAGCGCACGTTGCTGCGCCAGCGCCACCACGGCATGTCGTTGAGCGGCATGCCGCCCATGGTGGAGGAGCGACGGCCGCGACGGGAAGGGTTCACCGAACCGGGACCGGGGACCGGGCCGGGACCGAAGGCCGGACCGGGGCCGGAACCGGCCGCCTGGCCGGGGAGGGGGCTGGACACGGAACTGGACACCGTTCGATCGTACGTTCCCTTCCCGGCCGGGCGGATGCGCCCCCTCCCGCCCCGCTGTTCACCCCCTCGTCACGCAGCGTCAACCCTCGCTCCCTTCCGCGTTACGGACGGGCCGGAAGCGTGGGCGCCCATGAGCGGCAGGCGACTGACCCCACTTCTCGCGTACGTCACGGCCGCGGCGACCGGGGCGTCGCTGCTCACCGGGTGCGGCGTGCTCCCCGGTGCCACGGGGGGCTCCAGGGAGCCCGTCACCGTGATGACCTGGGCCCCCGACCGGACCCGGGCGACCAACATGCCCGGCATGCCCGCCATGGCGCAGGCGTACGCCCGGTGGGTCAACTCCCGCGGCGGCATCGACGGCCACGAGCTGCGCGTCCTCACCTGCAACGAGCAGAACACCTCCGCGGGGGCCGCCGCCTGCGCCCGCCGGGCCGTCCGCGAGAACGCGGTCGCCGTCGTCGGCTCGTACAGCCAGAACGGCCGGGCCTTCATGGCCCCCCTCGAAGCGGCCGGAATCCCGTACATCGGCGGGTACGGCATCACGGAGGACGAGTTCACCAGCCCGCTCTCGTACCCCGTCAACGGCGGTCAGGCCACCCTCGTCGCGGGACACGGCCGGCAGCTGGCGGAGGTCTGCGACAAGGTCTCCCTCGTCCGGCCCGACACCCTCGCCGGGGACCGGTTCCCCGACCTGCTCGACGCCGGGCTGCGCGGGGCGCGCCACCGCGGCGCCGTCGACGTCCCGGCCGCCGAGGACGCCGCCGAGTACACCCGGCAGGCCGGGCGGGCCCGCGCCGCGGCCGGGGGCGGGGACGGGAGGGGCTGCGTGACCGCCGTGCTCGGCGAACGCACCCAGATCTTCTTCGACTCCTTCCGCCGCCTCCCCGAGGAGGAGCGCGCGAAGGGCGGTGACGTGCGGATCTCCTCGATCCTCGGCAGCGTCGGCCAGCCCGTGATCGACAGCACCGGGGGCGCCCGCGGCCCCTTCGAGGGCGCGCTCGTCACCGGCTGGTACCCGGAGGCGGACGACCGGAGATGGGCGCCGATGCGCGAGGTCGTGAAGGAGCACGCGTTCGTGGACAACCGGGTCGATCCGGCCGACCCGGGCGTCCAGACCACCTGGATCGCGTACACGGTCCTCAAGGAGGTCGTCGAGGGCCTGGACCGGGACCGCGTCACGGCCGAGCACGTCTCCCGCGCCCTCGACCGGGGCGAACGGATCGACACCGGGGGCCTCACCCCCACCCTGCGCTGGAAGTACGAGGACCTGCTCGGCGCCCCGGGCTTCCCCCGGATCGTCAACCACGAGGTGACCTTCCAGGTGGTCCGGCAGGGGCGCCTCGTGGCGCAGCGGCCCGGCTTCGTCGACGTCGGCGCGACCGTCCTCGGCGCCTCCTGAGCCCCTTCCCGCCTCGCGGGGGGGGCGGGGCGCTTCCCCGCGACGCCTTCCGCCGCACCGGGCGGTGATCACCGCCGGTACCCGCTCAGGTGCGTTCAGGTGCGTTCAGGAAGAAGCCGCGTCCTCGCGCAACCATTCCCCCCGCCCACGAGTCCGATCGGGCGCGGCACTCCCGTGCCCACCGTCCTCAGAGGGGTTCGCCTTGCCATTCCGCACCACCCGCACCCGCCTCGCCCCGGCCGTCACGGCGGTCCTCGCCGTCACGGTCCTCGGCACCGGCACCCTGGCGACGGCACCGGCGGCCTTCGCGGCACCCGCCGTCCGGGCGGCCGCCGAGACCGGTGCCCTGCCCGTCTTCCCGACGGGCGCCGAAGTCCTGGCCACAGGCCCCTCGGGCTTTCTCACGCACGACCGGTTCCCGTCCGGTGCCGACGCCTCGGCACTGCTCTGGACCCCGTACGACGGCGGGGCGCCGACCCCGGTCACGGTGCCGGCCGGCGGCGGATGGGCCTCGGCCGGCGGCGACGTGCTCGTCGTCGGCGACACGCCGTCCGCCCGTGACATGCGCGCGGTCACCCTGCGGAACATGGCCGACCCCGCCGCCCCGGGCGTGACCATCGACCTCTCCTCCCTGAACGCCTCCTACGTGACCGTCCTCGGCCCGACGAGCGTCCTCGCGCAGGTGCAGAAGGGCGACGGCGAGGCGGAGCTGCTCGTGGTGACCAGGAACGGCGCCGTGCTCGACACCGAGCCGGTGACCGGTCTGCCCGCCCGCGCCCAGCACTTCTGGAGCGACGCGCCGATCGTGAACGGGCAGGTCCTCGTCGGCCACATGGCCAACAAGAGCGATTCGACGGCCGGCGGCCGGTCCGTCATCGACCTCGCCTCCCGAACCGTCGTCCTCACGTACGGCGCCGCCGAGGGCGGCATCGACTTCAGCCACCTGCTGTTCTCCGAGTCGTACGTGGGCTGGTACGAGCGCAAGGGCACCGCGATCACCCTCACGGCGGTCTCGCGCGGCGAGAACCCGACGCGGACCACGAAGACCCTCAGTTCCGCGGAGACCGACCTCACCGCGCTCGCGGGCGCGTGGCTGATCCTCGGGAACCCGCGGGCGGGCGTCCGGGCCTACTCCCTGTCCTCCGGCGACAGCCGCCCCGTCACCGGCGGGTCCGGTACGACCGGCCTGGCGGCCGCGGGCGACGGCACCTCCGTGGTCAGCGGCGAGCGGCCCGACGGCACCCGCGGCCTGTTCCGGCTGGGGAGCGCGGAGGACGGCTCCCTGACCGTCACCAGGATCGCGGACATGGATCTCGGCGCCCCGCCGGCCGTCGTGCGGTCGCACGTCCCCGCGACGGTCGACCTCGACAGGAGCGGCGGCAAGGTGGCGCTGGGGTGGACGCTGTCGCGCCCCGACGCCACCATGCACGTGACGGTCACCCACCTCGCGACGGGCAAGGTCTTCCGCCAGTACCTCGCCCCCGTCACGGACGGCACCTCCCGCTTCTCCTTCGACTGGGCCGGCGAGGTCTTCGGATCCCTCACGCCCTTCACCGAAGACGCGCCGAACGGCACGTACACGGTCGCGATGGAGGCCACGCAGGTCGACGGCATCGGCGAGACCGTCCGGGACGTCCGGCGCATGGAACTCGGCCGGACGCCCAACCCGCACGATTTCACGGACAACGGCTCCACCGACCTCCTGGCCCGGGACGCCGCCGGCGTGCTGTGGCGCGACGACCTGCGCGACCGGCCGGTGAACGGGCAGGTCAAGGCGGCCCGGCGGAGCCCGGTCGGCTCCGGCTGGAACGCGTACCGGCAGATCGAGGCCGTCGGGAACACCGGGGGCGCCGTCCACGGCGACCTGGTCGGCCTCGACGGCTCCGGCGTCCTCTGGAGCTACCTCGGCAAGGGCGACGGCACCTTCGCGCCCCGCATCCGGGTCGGCGGCGGCTGGGGCGCCTACAACAAGCTCACCGGCGGCAGCGACCTGAACGGCGACGGCCGGTCCGACCTCCTCGCCACCGACACCGCCGGCGTCCTCTGGCTCTACAAGGGCACCGGCAACTGGTCCGCGCCCTTCGCGTCCCGCGTCAGGATCGGCGGCGGCTGGGGGGCCTACAACCAGATCACCGCCACCGGCGACGTCGCGGGCGCGTCCGCCGGCGACCTCGTCGCCCGTGACAAGGACGGCGTCCTCTGGCTCTACCTCGGCAAGGGCGACGGCACCTTCGCCCCCCGCGTCCGCGTCGGCGGCGGCTGGAACGCCTTCTCCCAGCTCGTCGGCGCGGGCGACCTCGACAACGACGGCCGCCCCGACCTGGTCGCGTACGGGGCGGCCGGCACGTACGTCTACCGTTCGACGGGCGCGTGGAACTCGGTGTTCACCCGCCAGGTGACGCCCCTGTACGCCGGCGAGGGCACCACGTTCACCTCCCTCGCCTGACCCGCACGACGAGACCCCGGCGCACCGGGGCGGAGCCGGACGAGCCGGTCCGCCCGTCCCGGTCCGCCGGTCTCCACCCCGATCGGCGGGGCGGCGCTCAGAGCTGGGTGGGGGACCGCTTCTCCAGTCCGTACTTCTCAGCGGTCGGGTTCCACAGTCCGGACGCCCTGCGCTTGGCCCGGGTGGCCTCGCCGCTCTTGGCGTTCGCCGCGGAGAGCTGGTTGGTGGAGCGGGCCTTGCCGCCCTTGCACGCCTTGTCCGACTTCATCTGGTCGGCCCAGGCCGCGTAGTGGTCGTCGGCGGCGGCCGACGCCTTCCACGCCTCGGTGAGCGCGGCGGTCAGGGTGGTGTTGTCCGGGATCTTGTCGACCGACAGCGACTGGAGCTTGGTGACCAGGCTCCGGCGCTGCTCGGCGGCGCCCCGGAGGTCCGAGGCGGCCTTGTCCAGGTTCTTGCACTGCTTGATGGACTCGACCGAACTGATCACCGTGTCACGGCTGTCGCTGCTGGTCGCGAGCAGTTTGCCCAGCTCCCGCGCCTGCGGCTCCGCCGGGTCGGCCGGGTCCGCCGGCTTCTCGCTCCGCCCCCCGGTGGAGGGCGCCACGGAGCCGGCCACCGGCTTCCCGCCCGTCCCGGAGGTCTTCTCCTCGTCCCCGCCGCTGAGCAGGGCCCCGGCGCCGAGGCCGACGGCCGCGCAGCCGACGACGACGGCGGCGATCAGCGCGACCGGCGACTTGCGGCGCGGCGCGGGCTCCTCGTCGTCGTAGTAGGCGTCCTGGTAGCCGTACTGCTGCGGAGGCTGCGGGGGCTGGTGGTGCGGGGGCTGCTGGTAGTGGTGCTGCGGGGGCTGCTGGTACGGAGCGGGGGCCGGGGGCGGCGCCTGGTGGCCCTGCGGGGCGCGGGGGGCCTCCGTACGGAACAGGCTGTCGAACTCGGCGGGCGGCTGCCGCTCCCCGGGCTCGGCCGGGGGCACGGGGGTGATGTACCGGGTCGCGTCCGAGGCCCCGGCGGGGCCGCCGGGACCGTGACCGCCGTGACCGCCGTGACCGTCTTGGCCCTCGTGACCGCCCCGGCCCTGGTGCGGGAGCGAACCCGTGCCCAGGAACTGGGTCGAGTCGCCCCCGTCCCGCCGCGGCGGGACCGGCGCGATGTGCTGCGTGGCCTGCATGTCGGCGCCGGCCGGGGGCGGGTAGCCGTACCCCGGCCGCGAGCCCTGGACCGGCGGCATCCCGCCCGGCACCGGCGCGATGTGCTGGGTCGCCTGCATGTCCGCGTCGGCCGGGGGCGGATAGCCGTACCCCGGCTGCGGGTCCCGGACCGGCGGGAGGTACTGGGTGGACTGCATGTCGGCGGCGCCCGGTGCCGCCTCCGGGGGCAGCGGCTGCGCCGGGGGCAGCGGCTGCCCGCCCGGCCGGCCGTCGGCGGAGCCCCAGGCGCCGTCCCACGGCCGTGCTCCCCCGGGGGCACCGTCGTGCGCGGGGGGCACCGCCGGGTACTGCGGCTCCGGACCCTGTCCGTTCTGCGTCACCGGGACTCCTACTGATGGACCTACGGAATCGTCGGTTCACGCTACCGGGTGGGCCTGGAGCTCCGCACACACGTGTGAGACCGGTTACACAACTGGTTCACGCGAGCGGACGGAGGGGGCGGACGGACGGGTCCGGGACCCCGGCCGGGGCGATCCGCCTACGCCACGGACAGCTCCATCCGCACCCCGAACTCCCGTACCGCCGGCTCCGCCGCGTACGGTTCCAGGCGCTCCTTCAGGTCCTCCAGGTACTCCGCGCCCCTCGACGAGCGCAGCGTGCCCAGGAGTTCGAGCGCCCGCGCGCCCGTCCGGCACGCCTGCTCCACCTCCCGCTGCTGGACCTGCGCCGAGGCGAGGAGGGCGAGGCCGATCGCCCGCCGCCGCGTCCGCGTCGCCGGATGCCCGGCGATCGACTCCTCCGCCGCGCGCGCCGCCTCCCGCGCGCGCCCCAGGTCCCGGTAGCAGTGGGCCATCTCGTCGGCCAGGTACGCCCCGTCGAAGTGGGTGATCCACGCGGGCTCGTCCCCCGCCTCCGGGTCGGCCTGCTCCAGGGCCCGCGCGGCGCCGCCCGCCGCCGCCTCGAAGGCGCGGACGTCGCCCATCAGCGCGTGCCCGCGCGCCTCCGCCGCGAGGAACATCGCCTCCGCCCGGGGCGGCACCTTCCCGCGCGCCCCCTCCTGCGCCGCCCGCGCCAACTGGGCGATCTCCCGGGGGTTTCCGAGCTGCGCGGCGAGGTGGCTCATCGAGGCGGCGAGCACGTAGCCGCCGTACCCCCGGTCCCCGGCCGCCTGCGCGAGCCGCAGCGCCTGGATGTAGTACCGCTGGGCGAGGCCCGGTTCCCCCGTGTCCACCGCCATGTACCCGGCGAGTTCGGTCAGCCGGGCGGCCGCCCCGAAGAGCTGTCTTCCCACCGCCTCCCGGTACGAGCCGGACAGCATCCCCGCCACCACGCTGTCCAGGTAGTGGACCACCACCGGGCGCACGTGCCCGCTGCCGAAGCGCCGGTCGAGGTCCACCAGGGAGGCCGTCGTCTCCCGCACCGCCGCCACGTCCGAGACGCCGACGCGGGCGCCCGCGGTGCGGGCGACGTGGCTGTCCGGGCCGGTGATCAGCCAGTCCCGGCTCGGCTCGACCAGGGCGGAGGAGACCACCGCGGAGCCGGACAGGAAGTCCCGGTTCCCCACGTCGCTGCGCCACAGTTCGCAGACCTGCTCGATCGCCCCGGGCACGGTCGGCGCGAACCGGAGGCCCACGCCCGCGGCGAGGTTCCGGCCGCCGGCCATGCCGACCTCGTCGACCGTGACCGTGCGTCCCAGCTTGCGGCTGAGCGCCTCCGCGACGATCCCGGGCGCCCGGCCGCGTGGCTGCTGCCCGCGCAGCCAGCGCGCCACGGACGTCTTGTCGTACCGCAGGTCGAGGCCGCGTTCCGCGCCGACCGTGTTGACCCTGCGGGCGAGGCCGGCGTTGGAGCAGCCCGCCTCCTGAATGAGCGCCTGGAGCCGTTCGTTGAGCTGGCGCGGAATGAGTGGCCTGGCTGCCATGAGTACTCCCTGAAGCCGTGCGGCGATCGATGAGAAGGGATCACTGCCCGGCGAATATCCGGTCAATGCCGATGCGAACACGCGAAACCGGACACGCCGGCCACGGGCCCTCTCCGACGCCCCCACCGGTGCGTACCCGCCCCGCCCCTCCGCCCCCTCCGCGCGCCCCCGCCCGTGCACCGGTGCGCCCCGTGTGCGGGGCCGCCGCCCCACCCCGCTCCTCCGCCGCGCCCGTAACCCCGGATGGCGGGAGAAGTTGTGTTCATCGTGGAAAAGACCTTCGGAGTCACGGAAGCCGTACAGGCCCCCCAGATCCCCCAGATCCCCCAGCAGCGCGGCGAGACACTGCTGGACAGTGCCGTGCGGTACGCGGAAGAGAGGCACTGGGACGTGTTCCCCGGCACCTGGCTGGAGGCCGCCGAGGGCCGGGAGCGCTGCTCGTGCGGCGCGGACGACTGCGCGCTGCCCGGCGCCCACGCGGTCCGGCCCGACTGGTCGACCCAGGCGACCGGCAGCGGCGCGGGCGCCCGGCGGATGTGGTCGAAGCACCCCGGGGCCGCGATCCTGCTGCCGACGGGCCGCTCCTTCGACGCGATCGAGGTCCCCGAGTCGGCGGGCTTCCTCGCGCTCGCCCGCATGGAGCGCATGGAGCTGGGGCTCGGTCCGGTGACCCGCTCCCCGGACCGCCGGATGTACTTCTTCGTCCTGCCCGGCGCCGCCGCCAAGGTCCCGGACCTGGTCCGCGGCCTTGGCTGGGTCCCGGCCTCCCTCGACCTCACCACGCGCGGCGAGGGGCACTACGTGGCGGCCCCGCCCACCCGGGTGGGCGGCCGGGGCGCCGTGCAGTGGGCGCACCGCCCCACCCCGGCGAACCGCTGGCTGCCCGACGCGGAGGAGCTGATCAGCGCCCTCGCGTACGCGTGCGGGCGGGAGGCGGCGGAGGCGAGGTCCCGCACGCGGTGACCCGGGGGCCGGGCGGTCCCGGACCCGAACCCGGACCCGGACCCGGACCCGGACCCGAACCCGGACCCGGACCCGGGCGGGTCCGCCGGTCGGCGCGCCCCCGTCGGCCGGCCCCGCCCCGGGGAGCCGCCCCGGGGACCCGTCGGGGCCTCACGGGAAGTACAGGGCGGCCTTCTCCAGCACGTGGCCCGTGAACATGCCGCCCCAGGCGGTCCGGCCCCGGTACATCGTGGTCCGTACGGCGTCGGGGGCGGTCTCGACCGCGAGGGGGCGGCCGATCAGCGTCGCGTCGAGGAGCCGGGCGTCCTGGGCGGCCCACCGGGCCGCCTCGGGCCGGACCCGCGCGCTCACCAGGGCGGGGAGCACCAGGGCCGCGTTGCGGGCACCGGGTATGCCTCCGCGCAGGCTCTTGGCGTAGCGCATGGACCACTCGGTGAACTCCGCCAGGACGGCCGCGTCGATCACCGGGACGGCGGCCGCGAAGACGGACAGCTCGGCCTTCGTCCCGAACCAGCGGGCCTTGCGGTCGGCGCGGAAGCCGGTGACCACCGGGCGGCCGTTCCAGCGCGTCGGGATCACCGTGCAGCCGTCGGCCGCCAGTCTCCCCTGGAGCGCCGTGAGGTACGTGATCGCCGCGTCGGCGGGCGGCTCGGCCGCAGGTTCACTCATGGGCGCATCCTCCAACTTCCTTGTGGCGCAAGGGAAGAGGAACGGGAGAGACCGTTTCCCGGGTGCGGGGCCGGGGCCGGGGCCGGGCCCGGGTCCGGGTCCGTCCGGCCTCCGAAGTCCCCGAGGTCCCCGAGGTCCCCGGAACCCCTGAGGTCCCCGAGGCCCCCGCGACCCCCGGAGGGGCCGCCCTTAGGGTGGGGCGCGTAAGTCACGGGGACGAACGAGGGGTTGACGGAACATGCCCGACCAGGCATCCGGGAAGGCGTTCGGGGCGGACACCGCGCGGGGGGACGGCGGGGAACCCGCGGTGCGCGTCGAGGGGCTGGGGAAGCGCTTCGGCGAGCAGGTGGCGGTGCACGGGATCGATCTGGTCCTGCCCGCCGGGAAGTTCATCGGGCTCGTGGGCCCCAACGGGGCGGGGAAGACCACCACCCTCTCCATGATCACCGGCCTGCTGCGGCCCGACACGGGACGCGTCCTGGTCGCCGGGCACGACGTGTGGGCCGGTCCCGAATCGGTGGCCCGGGTCAAGGCCCGCATCGGCATCCTCCCGGAGGGCCTGCGGCTCTTCGAGCGCCTGTCGGGCCGCGAACTCCTCGCCTACACGGGCCGGTTGCGGGGGCTGCCGGGAGCCGAGGTGGACAAGCGCGCCGCCCAGCTCCTGGACGTGCTCGGCCTGTCCGGCTCGCAGCACAAGCTGGTGGTGGACTACTCGACCGGCATGCGGAAGAAGATCGGGCTCGCGGCGGCGCTCCTGCACAACCCCGAGGTCCTCTTCCTCGACGAGCCCTTCGAGGGCGTCGATCCGGTCTCCGCGCAGACCATCCGGGGCGTCCTGGAGCGCTACACCGCGTCCGGCGCGACCGTCGTCTTCTCCAGTCACGTCATGGAGCTGGTCGAGTCGCTCTGCGACTGGGTCGCCGTGATGGCGGCGGGCCGCATCCGGGCCCAGGGCCCCCTGGCCGAGGTGCGCGGCACCGCGCCCTCGCTCCAGGCGGCGTTCCTGGAACTGGTGGGCGCGAACGGGCGCGACGCGGCGGGGGACTCCCTGGACTGGCTGGGCGGTGGCGGCGGCAGCGGTAACGGCCGCACGGGAAGCGCCGGGGGCGGTACGGGCACGGCGGACGCGGGCGCGCGTACGGCTACGGCCACAGGTACGGACACGGACACGACGGACGGGGCCCGGTGATGAGCGCCCCCACCACCCCGACGTCCCCCGCTCCCGCTCCCGTCCCCGCGGCGCCCTCCGGGGACGCCCCCTCCCTCACCTCCGTCTTCGTACGTCTCAAGCTCTCCCTCCTGCGCAACGGGCTGCGGCAGTCGGGCGGCCGGACCACCGCGTACATCGCCTCCGGCGTCTTCGCCCTGCTCCTCGCGGCGGGGATCGTGCTCGCCTTCGTCGCGCTCCGGGGCAACACCGCCGCCGGCACGGTCGCGGTGCTCCTCACCGGGATCTTCGCGCTCGCGTGGGCGATGGTGCCGCTGTTCGTGCCGAGCGGCGACGAGACCCTGGACCCGTCGCGCCTGGTGATGCTGCCCCTCCTGCCGCGCCCGCTGATCCGGGCCCTGCTGGTGGCCTCGCTGGTGGGCATCGGCCCCGTGCTGACCCTCTTCGTGGTGTTCGGGGCGGCGCTGTCCGTGGCGCACGGCGTGGCCGGGACGGTCGCCGCCGTGCTCGCCGTACCGCTGGTGACGGTCGCGTGCGTGGCGCTGTCGCGGGCCGTGGCCGCCGCCAACATCCGGCTCCTCACCTCCCGCAAGGGACGCGACCTGGCGCTGCTGAGCGGCCTGGTCATCGCGGTCGGCATGCAGGTCGTGAACTTCGCCGCCCAGCGCCTCGGGCAGCCCGGCGGCCTCGACTCGATCGCGCCGGCCGTGTCCGTCGTCGGCTGGCTGCCGCCCGCCTCGGCGATCGGCGCGGTGGAGGCGGCGAGCGAGGGCTCGTACGCGGTGGCGGCGGCCCGGCTGCTGATCACGGCGGCGGGCCTCGCGGCGCTCGTGCACTGGTGGCGGCGGAGCCTGGAGCGGCTGATGGTCGAGCCGGACGGCTCCACGATCGGCGCGGCCCCGTCGGGCGTCCGCGAGGACGGCGGTACGGGGTTCCTCGGCCGGGTCCTGCCGGCGGGCCGCACGGGCGCGGTCATGGAGCGCACCCTGCGGTACGCGTGGCGGGACCCGAAGACGAAGGCGGCCTGGGTGACCTCGCTGGCCCTCGGCCTGATCGTGCCGGTCTTCAACGCGGTCCAGGGGGCGGGCTCGGTCTACTGGGCCTGCTTCGCCTCCGGCATGCTCGGCTCGCTGATGTACAACCAGTTCGGCCAGGACTCGTCGGCGTTCTGGATGGTGGCGCAGACGATCTCGACGAAGGCCGACGCCTACGCCGAACTCCGGGCGCGGGCGCTCGCGATGCTCGCCGTCACCCTGCCGTACTCGATCCTCGTCACGGTCCTGACGACCGCCTTCCTGGGCGACTGGTCGCGCCTGCCGGAGGCGCTGGGCCTGGCGCTCGGGCTGCTCGGCGCGATGCTGGGGACGGGCGCGGTGGCCTCGGCGCTCTTCCCGTACACGATCCCCCAGGACAGCGGCTACAAGAACGTGGCTCCGGGGCAGGCGGGGCTGGCCTGGATCTCGATCTTCGGCGGCATGTTCGCGGCCGCGCTGCTGTGCGCCCCGCTGATCGGCGCGGCGCTGTACTGCCACCTCGCCGACCGGCACTCCCTCCTCTGGCTCCTGCTCCCGGCCGGCGTCCTCTACGGCGCCTTCCTGGTCCGGGCGGGCCTCAAGCTGGCGGCCCCGCGCGCGGCGGACCGCCTGCCGGAGATCCTGACGGCGGTGAGCAGGGGCTGAGCGGAGTGTCACGGTCTACCGGCCCCCCGGTGATCAAAATCGTCTGACGTCCGCACACCGTGGGCAATCGAGGGAGCCTCCCCCTCGCCCGCAACGAATCAGGCCGACTCGTACAGTACGAGTCGGCCTGACCTTTTCTACTTCTCACGCCTCCTACGCGCATAAAGGAAGTCAGACTTCAGCCCTCTATATCCTGCGCGAAGGTTGAGGAATTCAAGGAACGCACCAAAGGCCTTCAACGCTCCGCGAGCTGCACCCAGCAGCAGAACTGATATTTCTCCCATTCATTCAACTTTCATTCCGACTGTCGAGTTACTACACGAAAGAACTCGATAGCTCCAGGTCATCGGCAGCTACCGGACCCACGGTACCCGGTATAGCGACGACACGAATCCTCTTTGCCCTGATAGGTGAGCTGGCCGCTGTATTCGCCTGGAGCCCGTCGCGGATATTCCTATTCGGTGGGATCAACCTTTTGTTCATCACGCCGCGCGAAGTGCCCGAACACCCATGCGGCGCAAAGAATAGCTGCAGAGCAGACAAAAGGCACCGTCGCGGAGTCCCTCCCGTAAATCAACCAGAAGGCAATTCCCGCAATGAAGGAAAGGACCCCGAGGAAGAAGAAAGCGATGGAATTCCTCTGCGGCTCGTTCATGGCGCTCCTATTTTCTCTATCAGAATGGAGGGGTCCGGCTCCCTGAGGACTTCAGGGAGCCGGACCCATGGAAGCTATCTCATCGACGCCAACTCGACCACCAGGAACTCTTCTTGCGATGGCGAACGAACACTGCTCGATGGCGTCCCGTCACGACATAGCGCTTGGCGGCCCAACGGTTGACGCCCCTCTTTATGCCGTAGCGCGCAGCCGCGCCCCATGTGGCGCCAAAGGGACCGATACCTGTGGCTCCAGCGACGCCGGCACGCGCAATGGAGCCAATCGAAGCCTTTCGGTTCCCATACCACTTTGCCCCGGCTCCCGCAGCGGCGACGGCTGCGATGGCGCACCCTGCGGCCGCAAGGCCAGCTGTAAACAGGCCACACGCAAATCCGGCTCCAGCGGCTGCGATCCCAACTCGGTGTCGCTTGATCCAGCGCTTCGTCTTTTTCCAGCTCCACCACTTGCCGTCGAGGTCGTACTGGTTGATGGGGTCGCCGGGGCAGCCGTAGCGGTTGTCCCCGCCTCCGTAGACCGGGTCGATGGACAGGAACCGTCCGGTGACCGGGTTGTAGAGGCGGACGCCCATGAGGGTGAGACCGGTGAGGGTCTCGCTGGAGCGCTGCTTGCCGCCGAGCCAGTGGGAGCGGCTGGCGGGCCGGCCGGTGCGGGGGTTGCCGTACTCGTCGCTGTCCAGGACCAGGGGGGCTTCGGCCGGGTCCAGCGGGAGCTGGAGGGCGACGTCGCCGGTAGTGGCGGCCGATGGTCGACTGCGGCCTGGTGAGTACACCGGCTCGGCGGAGAAGAGCTTCGTCAACGACGGAAAGCCGGGTCGCCTGCGTCGTTCATTAAATAGAAATCACTGCCTCTTCCAGCGCCAGATATTTGTTGCGGCCAAACCGGTACCCATCACTACTCCACCAAGGACAATGAGAGGCACGGCAAAATAAATGATGCCGGCGGCGAGCATAATATAGCCCGAGGGCAGCAAGAACTTGAACCAAGGCTCACGAGGACGCCGGAACGCATCCCAAAGAAAGAACCCCAAAGGCAAGATGAAACCTACAGCGATTTCGATGGGCATGCCATTCGGCATAATGCCTACCTCGTTCATGATTTCCGAAGGGGGTGGCGGGCATCATGCTCGCCACTCCCTTTTCCTGTTCACCCTGAAGGGTAAGTGAATAGAGTCACACGACTACCAGCCGAGAAGGCTCCATGTCAATGCCGATGCTTGGCGGTAGAGATGCCGCTGCCCTGCCCGCGTCCTCGCAGCATACCGGAACGGCAGGTGACGGCTTCCAAACCACCCGACGTTTCGAACCGCCCGAAGTCGCCACCCCACAGTGTCCAGGGCGACCCCGCCAGCGAATTTGGCAAATAACCTCCGTCGCCATCCATTCTTATGCGTGTACTTCGCGAAATCATACCCGCGGTTGACTACAGATGCCCCGAAAGCGATTCCACCGACGACGCCACAGGCACCGGCTGTCGCGAAGGTGCATGCGACGAAACCGCCGATCGCCAGCCCCTTCACGATGTTCCCCCGGTTTCTTGCAATCCACCCGCCGGCTCTGGTCTGCTTGAATCGGTTCCACTTTTTCGTGAACCAGTTCTTTCCGTCGATGTCGTACTGATTGACGGGGTCGCCGGGGTAGCCGTAGCGGTTGTCCCCGCCTCCGTAGACCGGGTCGATGGACAGGAACCGTCCGGTGACCGGGTTGTAGAGGCGGACGCCCATGAGGGTGAGGCCGGTGAGGGTCTCGCTGGAGCGCTGCTTGCCGCCGAGCCAGTGGGAGCGGGTGGCGGGCCGGCCGGTGCGGGGGTTGCCGTACTCGTCGCTGTCCAGGACCAGGTCTGCCGCTACCGGGTGGAACCAACAGAGCCCCCCAGTCGCCGGCGTGACGAGTGGGATCACCACGCCGACGACGAGGGGCTCTGTCGCGTCACCGCCTTCACCGACCAGACCATTTCACCCCTGTGCCTCAGGGTGTAAACGGCTCGGTACAGGGTGGGGGGGCGACCGGTTTACCTCGTGGAAAGGGGCAGCCGTCGTCACAGGTTCAGGTCCATGGAGTGAGGACGGGGGCCCGCGTCACGGTGCGTGGCACGCCCTCAGCGCCCCCGGGGCTCATTTGCGTACTCTTCGAATGCGGTACGAAGACTCGCGACCCATTCCGGCAGACCTGCGAGTAGGGTTTCGTCGCCGAACCTGGTCATTTCCTGCTGGGCTCTTTCGAACTGCTCCAGGATTCCCGCCGCGATCGCTTCGAGCTGGACACTATTTGCGCCGAGAGCCCCTGTCAAAGCCGCCTCCAGATGATCGACCTCGAAGAGCAGATCTTCGAACCTGCCGTCTTCCTTCAGGGCTGGACGAGAATCGATCCAGGAGCCTTCGGGTAGGAGATTTTCAAGCGTTGACTTCTTCTTCCCGATTCTCATTTCAGGCCTTACCAGAATGTGAGTCGCCGACCGAGTCTCGCGCTGAGCCGACCGCCGGGGCTTCCTCCAGGGTTCTCCTTCGCCCCGCGCGCTTTCCGGTGATGACCCTGCGCTCCCCCTGGAGAGTTCTTCGCGGATCCGTACCTCTTGCCGCGCTTCGCGCAGCGACACACGGAGGAACGGGCACTGTCGGCGCATGCTCCACGACCGAACACCCTTCCTGCAGCATATGCGGCACGCCTGCCGTGCGTCACATAAAAGGCTGCGGGTTTCGCTCACGGCACGAATAGGAGATATGCCCTGAATGCTCCGGCAGCGGTGCCTGGGCCGGACACGAAGCCAACCGCGGTCAGCGCGGTGTTCCGCTTGTTGCGCTTGACGAACCTCTTGGTCGCGCTCCATCAGCTCTTTCCGTCGAGGTCGTACTGGTTGACGGGATCGCCGGGAGAGGCGTAGGCGATGTCTCCGCCGCCGCAAACCGGGTTGGCGGAGAAGAACCGCCCAATGATCGGGTTGTAGAGGCGGACGCCCAGGAGGGTGCGATCGGTAAGGATTCCGGTGGAGCGTCGCCTGCCGCCGAGCCAGTTGGAGCGGGTGGCGGGGCGGCCGGACATCAGCCCACTCGAACGGTCCGAAAAGCGGGTCCCCTCGCGGGTTCATTTGACGTCCGCCACCGCGATGTCACCGCGAGAAGACTTCCGGTTCCCTTACCTCCCGGCAGCAACGCCGACCAGAACACCGGCGATTACTGCGCGGGCTCCTGCCGAAGCGCCTCCGGCCGCAATTCCACATGCGAGGCCGGCGGCGAATGAGGCGATGATCACCCGATTCTTCCGTCCCCGGCGAACACCATCACGTGCCTCCAGGAACTGGTCGCCCATCAGCAGCGGACGGCGCCGACCGGCACGGCTCAGGTGATGACCCCGCGGGCGACCTTGTCGAAGTGGTCCCGCCAGGCCACCGGCCCGCCGCCCGGCTTCGGCTCCGACTCCGACCGCGCACGGGCCCGGTCCCGGCGGCAGGAGCGGCAGTGGGTCTCGTCGCCCACCTGCCGGAACGTGTGCTCCCTGCCCGGCCCCTCGCAGATCACGATCCCGCCTCCGGCAGGAGCGGTCCCGATCGTTTTCGACGGTCGCTCCGGAAGCTTCTCCGTCAGGCGGTGGCGCAGGAATCCCGCCGCCGACCGGACGCCCCCGGCGGGCAGATGGGCCGTCAGGGCGTGGCGCAGCTCCGCGACCGACACCCCGCGCCGCAGCCACTCCGCCGCCGCCTCGGCGAGGCCCCGGGCCTCCCAGACGCCGAGCAGCAGGTCCCGGCTCTGGTGCCGGAGGGAGAGCAGCAGGCGCTCGGCCGTGGCCACTTCGGGCCCGGCCGGCGGTTCCTCGACCGGTGGCTTCTCGACCGATGGCTTCTCGACCGGTGACTCTTCGGTCGGCGGCTCTTCGGTGGGTGGGTGGGAGAAGGTCTTCCCCCGGTCTTCTTCCTCCGGAGGAAGGTCACCGGCCGACCGTGCCCCCGGGAAACCGACCGCCGGGTTCGCACCACTCGGTCCGCCGGTTCCCGTCTCCTTCCGTGCCGGTGCGCCGTTCCGGAGCGCCGCCGCCTCTTCACGCGTGAGGGTGACGTTGGAGAGGAACTGGGAGGTGCTCCAGTGGCCCCGGTGGTCCTGCGTCTTCCACTCGTACAGGTACCCGCCGGCCGCCAGCGCCTTCTTCGCCCGCTGGTACTCCCGGGGCCGCATCCCCAGGTCATCCGCGTGTTCCCCGAGCGACTTGTCCGCCTCGGTCTCGGGGAGGCCCTGCACGTAGAGGAGGAGGACCTTGGCGTCGCTGTTCAGGTACCGGTGGCGTACGACTTCGTTCGCGGCCTTGGTGTACGAACGTGCGGGAGCGATAACATGACGAAACATTTCTGGTCTTTCTATGGGGGCCAGAAGTGAAGGCCCCCGAGGTGTGTTGGCGCACCCTCGGGGGCCGCTCTTTTCACAGAGCGTGACGTTGCGATTACCGTACAGCACTTTTCACCAGTTGATGCAACAACTCCGTTTCCACGAACGGATCTTCGAGCGTCGGCCGTGAACGCCAGTCCAGCGGCCACGTCGCCCCGTGCAGCGCCGGAATCCCCACGTACGCCTCGCTCCCGCCCCCACCGCTGAGCGCCCGCACCGGCGCCGGCCACGCGTACTCCGCCGCCGTGCGCGGCGGAACCAGGAAGTACAGGTTCCGCGCCCCCTTCGCCTCCCGGACGATCGGCCCCGCCCGGAAGTCCGTGAACGCCATCAGGCGGTACGCCACGTCCTCACCGAGGAACCCACCGATCCGCACGGCGTCGAAGTGCACACCCGCGTGCCGGAGGGCGTGCCCGTTCAGGGGGACCCAAGTGGGCTTGATGTCAAGCGTCTTGCGCAGATTCATGCGGCCAGCCTTCCGGCCGTGGTCTCCTGTGACCAGCGACACAGTCCGGTTGTGCGGGACTGTGCACTCGGGAGGTCGGGTGTGAACCACGAGAAGAAGAAGGCCCCGGGAGCCTCGAAGGCGTTCGGTGCCCTCCTGCGCTTCCACCGCGAGCGCGCGGGCGTCTCGCAGGAGGCGCTGGGCCGGGAGACCGGATATTCCAAGTCCCAGGTGGCGATGATCGAACGCGGGGAACGGCGCGCGAAGGGAAACTTCGTCGTCATCGCGGACGAGATGACGAGTGCACAAGGTGCACTTCTGGCGGTGGCCGAGGAGGTGACGGCGAGCGGCGTCGCGGCGTGGTTCGAGGACTACTTGTGGGAGGAGGCCAGGGCGGCGGGCATCCACTGGTACGAGAACCATCTGATTCCCGGACTTCTCCAGACGGGTGACTACGCGCGGGCCGTCTTCAACTCGGCGGTCCCGCCGCTGGAGGACGAGGAGATAGAGGCGGGCGTCGCCGCACGGCTCAAGCGGCAGGAACTGTTCTTCCGCAAGCCCCAGCCGCTGGTCACCTTCGTCCTGGAACAGGCCGCACTGACCAAGCCTCTCGGCGGGGAGGATGTCCTCCGGAAGAACCTCCTCCACATCCTCGACATGACCGGTCTGCGCAACGTCGAGATCCAGGTGATGCCGGAGAGGCCCAAGACCCACGCCGGGCTGAACGGGCCCTTCATCCTCCTCGAAACCGAGGAACGCCGAGGTCAACTTGTCTACGTCGAAGGGCAGGGCGGAAGGTACTTTGTGAGCGAGCAGCCGGACGTGGGAGACGTCTTCGCCCGCTACAGCACCCTGCGGGCGCAGGCCCACACCCCGGAGGAATCCGCACGCATCATCGAACAGGTGGCACGAGAGCTATGAGCACCGACCCCAACTGGTTCAAGAGCAGCTACAGCGGTGACCAGGGCGGCAACTGCGTCGAGGTCGCCGTCACCTGGGTGAAGTCCTCCTACAGCGGTGACCAAGGCGGCGCCTGCGTCGAGGTCGCCACCTGCCCCCACACCGTCCACGTCCGCGACTCCAAGGACACCGGCCTCCCCTCCTTCGAGGTCTCCCCAACCGCCTGGGCCGCGTTCGTCTCGGGGGTGTGACGGCGGGCCGCCCGGTTCTCCCGGCGATCCGCGCCGACGGCTCCGGTCCTTGTTCTACCGTGGGGTCTCCGCAGCCGGCCAGGGGGAACAGCGCAGTGGAACAGCTGACAGAGGAAGACCCGTCGTCCATAGGCCCGTACCGCCTGATCGCCCGCCTCGGCGCGGGCGGGATGGGCCTGGTCTACCTGGGCCGCTCCGACCTGGGACGCACGGTCGCGGTCAAGGTCGTCCAGGCCGAGCACGCCCAACACACGGAGTTCCGCAGGCGGTTCGCCCGCGAGGTGGCCGCCGCCCGGCGGGTGGGCGGGGCCTGGACGGCGGACGTGCTGGACGCCGACACCGAGGCGGCCGTGCCGTGGGTGGCGACCCAGTACATCCCCGGACCCGACCTGACCACCGTCGTGGCGCGGGACTTCGGGCCGCTGCCCGAGCGGTCCGTCCGCACCCTCGCCAACCGCCTCGCCCTCGCCCTGGAGGCCGTGCACGGGGCGGGGCTGATCCACCGTGACCTCAAGCCGTCCAACGTGCTGGTCACCGTGGACGGCCCCCGCGTCATCGACTTCGGCATCGCGCGGGCGATGGACGGCCTGGCCGGGGACAGCCTGCACACCCGCACCGGCATGCTGATCGGCTCGCCCGGCTTCATGTCGCCGGAACAGGTGCGCGGCCTCGAACTCACCCCGGCGTCCGACGTGTTCTGCCTGGGCGCCCTCCTCGTCTACGCCTCCACCGGCCGTCTCCTCTTCGGCGCCACGGACAGCGGCCTGAACGCGCACCTCTTCCGGATCGCGGAGGAGGAGGCGGACCTGACCGGCGTACCGGACTCGCTCGTCGAACTCGTCCGCGCGTGCCTGCGCAAGGACCCGGCCGAGCGGCCCACCCCCCGCGAGGTGGCCGCGCGCACGGCGGGCGACCAGGACGGCGAGTGGCTGCCGGGGGCGGTACTGGCCCAGCTGGGCCGCCGCGCCGCCCACCTGCTGGACTACGCCCCCGCTCCGTCCACCCCTGCCGTACCCGCTCCCACCGCGCCCGCCGATGCCGTCGCCGCGCGGCCGGCCGCCGCCCGCGTCCAGCCCGTCCGGACGGCGCCCCCGTCGCCCGCGTACGTCCCGACGGCTCCCGCCCGTTCCCCGGACCCGGACCCGGCCCCGGAGGCCCCCCTCCCCAGGCGCTGGTGGGGCCTGGTGGCCCTCGCCCTGGCCCAGTCGGTCGTGCTGTTCGACGCGGCGTTCTCCAACACGGCGATGATGTGGAGGGGGGCCGACAGCGACCTGGGGCTCCCGCACCACGACATCAGGGTGTCCTCCACCGTCTACCTGGACACCATGCCCCTCGCCTACACGCTGGCCTTCGTCGTCCTGCTGTTGTTCGGCTCCCGCGTCACGAACCTCCTGGGCGGCAGGAGAACGCTGCTGGTCGGCCTGGCGGGGTTCGCGGCGGCAGCCGTCCTCGGCGGCATGGCGCCCACCTCCGGCGTGTGGATCACGGGCCGTGCCCTGCAGGGCGCCTTCGCCGCGCTGGTCTCGTCGTCCGCGCCGGTCCTGGTGTCCGCCTCCTTCACCGACCCCCGGGAACGCCGCAAGGCGTTCGGGACCTACGTCGCGATCGCGGGCGGCGGTCCGGCGCTCGGCCTGCTGGCGACCTGGCTGTTCCCGATGGACCTGAACTGGCGCGCGTGCCTGCTCGCCGGCGTCCCCTTCGCGGTGGTCGCCCTGACCGGAGCGGCGACCCTGGTGCACGACCGCCCGGACCGTACCGGTGTCCGCTTCGACGGGCGCGGGGTGCTGCTCGGCGCCTGCGGGATCATCGCGATCGGCGGGGCCGTACCCCACTTCACGGGCATGGCCGTCCTGCTTCCGGTCGCCGGCGTCCTGCTCGCGGCGTTCGTGTGGTGGCAGACCAGGACGTCCGGCGCCGGGGTCCGGGCGCCCGTCGGGTACCTCCTCGCGGCGGCCCTGGCCAACGTCGGCGCCGTCGCCCTGCTCGAAGCCGCGGGATACGGCCTCCACTAGGGCATGTGCCGAAAGACCCGTCTGCCCGGCGAAGCATCTCGGGCTGGTGGGGGCACGGCCGGATCGTCCTGGGCCGCGGTGGTCACGCGAACGACGGCCACCGGTCGGCGGCCCACTCCCGCCAGCCCGCCCGGCCGGGCGGCGGGCCGACGGCCCTCCAGCTCCGCCGCGTCTTCGGCGCTCCGCGCGAGGCCGTGCCCCCGCACGACGCTGGAGGGATCAGGCTTCCGAGGCCCCCTGATCCCCGCCGGTCTCACCGAGCCCGGCACCTCGAACGCTGCCCGGCAGGGCATCGGCACGTGCGCAGAACGAAGTCCGGGGCCGCCGCGAGGGAGGTGGGCTTGGGTGCTTCAACTGTGAAGGGGGTGGCCGTTGCGTCGCTCGTGGAGGCGACTGGCCACACCAACGGCCACCATGGTTGAGAAGAGAACTCCTGCCACCACGTAGCCCACGAGGGTGTCGGTGCTGACCAGCACGATCAGGACGGGGATCAGCGTAAGGGTTCCGATTCTGGACGTGGCGAGGGCGTCCATGCGCAGGACGAGGCGCATGAAACGTGAGGGTGTCGCGTCGGTCATGGATTCTCCCTGTGCGGTACGAGAGGGGGCCGGCCGACCACGGTCGGCCGGCCCCGGGGGTGACGCTAGCTGTATTGATCACGAGCGTTGTTAACGCTGGTGGGTCTTGATCATGGCGAAGACCTCCGGTGTGGTGGAGGTGTCTAGGCTCCACACCACGCACGGAGGTCTTCGTGTCCCACCGTAATGCCCGGCTGACCGTCCACGGCAGGCGGATCCTGGTCGAACGGGTTCTGGCCGGGCGTCCGGTCGCGCATGTGGCCGCGGAGAGGGGGATATCCCGCCCCACAGCTCACAAGTGGGTCCGGCGGTGGCGGGCCGAGGGCGAGGCCGGACTCCACGACCGCTCCAGCCGCCCGGCCCGCACCCCGCATCGCACATCGGCAACAACCGAAGCGGAGGTCTGCCGCCTGCGGACCGATCGCAAACCCGGGCCGGCCCGCATCGGCCCGATTCTGGGCCTGCCCGCCTCGACCGTCCACCGGATCCTGGCCCGACACGGTCTGAACCGCCTGGCCTGGCTCGACCGGCCCACCGGCGAACCGGTCCGCCGTTACGAGCGAGACCGACCGGGTGAACTGGTCCACGTCGACATCAAGAAACTCGGGAACATCCCCGACGGCGGCGGATGGCGCACGGTCGGCCGCACGGCCGGCGACCGCAACCGCCAGGCCACCACCACCGAACGCAAGAGCTGCAAACCGGTGATCGGCTACAGCTACATCCACTCCGCCGTCGACGATCACTCCCGCCTGGCCTACAGCGAGGTCCTGCCCGACGAACGCCAGCACACCGCCGCCGCCTTCTGGCAACGCGCGAACGCCTTCTTCCAGGCTCACGGCATCACCGTCGAACGCGTGCTGACCGACAACGGCTCCTGCTACAAGTCCAAGCTGTTCACCCGCACCCTGACCGCGGCCGGCATCGTCCACAAGAAGATCCGCCCCTACCGGCCGCAGACCAACGGCAAGGTCGAACGCTTCAACCGCACCCTCCTGGACGAGTGGGCCTACCTCAAGCCCTACACCTCGAACACCGAGCGGACAGCAGCCCTGGCAGACTTCCTCCACACCTACAACCACCACCGCTGCCACACCGCACTCGACGGACACCCGCCCATCACCCGCGTCAACAACCCTGCGGGTCAATACACCTAGGGCATGTGCCGAAAGACCCGTCTGCCCGGCGAAGCATCTCGGGCTGGTGGGGGCACGGCCGGATCGTCCTGGGCCGCGGTGGTCACGCGAACGACGGCCACCGGTCGGCGGCCCACTCCCGCCAGCCCGCCCGGCCGGGCGGCCGACCGACGGCCCTGCGGCCCTCCAGCTCCGCCGCGTCGGGCTCCTCGAAGTGCGCCCGCCCGTACAGGATGTCGGCCTCGGACATCGGCAGCGTCCCTTCCGGGGCGGTCACCCGGCGACGGGCGATACGGGCGCGTTGGGTCTCGTCGTCCACCGGCAGGTAGACCATGCGGAAGCACGCCTCCTCGGCCTCCACCAGCCAACGGATCGCGGACCGTTCGTCCCGTGACCAGCAGCCGAAGTCCACGACGACGCTGGTGCCCAGCCTGACCGCCTCCAAAGCGAGCCAGAGCATGCGCCCCTCCAGCACGTCGCGCTTCCCCTCCGCCTCCGCCTCGCCGAACAGGGGAATCATCCAGTCGTCGGGCGTCAGGCGCAGCGCGCCGTGCTCCGCCGCGAGCTGCCGGGCCCGCGTGGTCTTTCCGGCCCCCGGCAGGCCGACCATCAGGAACAACGTGGTCACACCCGGATCGTGGCAGGGAAACCCGTCGGACGACCACCGCTTTACCCGCCCGCTCACGGGCCGAGCCACACCGCATCGTGGCGCAGGACCTTGACGGCGAGCAGGGCGGTGACGGAGCGTCGGAGGCTTCGGCGGGCGACGCGGGACCGCGGATCAACGAGGCACGGATGCCCGGCCCGGACGACGTCCGCGGGAGCTCGGCCGGTTCGGCGGGTTCAACGGACGAAACCACAGACCTTGGCGGGCGGGCACGGCTCGCCGGTGTCGTGGTGGGTGCGCCCGATGATCACGCCGAGCACCACCACCAGCAGCAAGAAGCCCCATAGGGCGATCGTTATCGGATGGAGCCTCAACCGAGCCCTTGCCTTCTGGCGCCGGGTGCGGCGAGCCGGGTCGGCCGCATCGGGAAGGTCATCCGTCATGATTCCCCCCAGAATCGCTCACTCCGCGAACATACGCACCTGGGCTATTCCCCTCTCTGTTCGACCGCATGCGGATCGCCCGGGGCGAGTAACAGCGAGGCGGCACCCCGGCGATGCCGCCCGGACCGAGTCGGGGACGAACCCGGCGGCCTCGCGGACGGGGGCGGCGCCCCGGGCCGTGCGGTACGGGGCTACGGGGTCAGGACCCCGTTCAGGAACGGTTCCACGGCCTCGCGCCACGCGTCCGGGTGCTCGTAGTGGAGGAGGTGGCCGGCGTCGGGGACCTCCGCGTACTGCCCGTGCGGGAGGACCCGGACCATCTCCTGGGCCTCGGCGCGGCCCAGTTCGCCGTCCAGGCCCCGGACGACGAGGGTCGGGCAGCGGACCCGGGCGAGCGAGTCCCAGTGGGCGTCGTACACCCAGGTCGCGCGGGAGGCCAGCATCTGCTCCGGGTCGAAGACCGGGCGCCAGCCGTCCGCGTGCTCGGCCATCACCTCGGCGAAGAAGGCGCCCCGGGCCGGGTTCGGGGTCTCCACCCAGGGGTCCTCCTCGCCGAACCAGCGGCGCACGGCGTCCAGGGACGGGAAGGGCACGGGCCAGCTCCGGAACCAGTCCTGCCAGGCCCGCTGCGAGGCCGCCCCGAGCGCGGAGGCCCGCATGTCGCAGATGACGAGGGCGCGGACGAGGTCCGGGCGGTCGGCGGCGAGCTGCCAGGCCGTCAGGGCGCCCATGGAGTGCCCGACCAGGGCGACGGGGCCGAGGCCCAGCCGCTCGACCACGGCGGCCGCGTCCGCCACGTACGCCTCGCGCGTGAAGGGGCCGTCGGCGGGCTTCTCGCCGGCACCGTGCCCGCGCTGGTCGAGGGCGACCACCCGGTGCCCGCCGGTGAGACGGCTCGCGGCGCCCGCCCAGTGGGCCGCGTGGCCCATCAGGCCGTGGAGGAGGAGCACGGCGGGAGCGGAGGCGGGGGCGTCCTCCTGGCTCCGGCTCCGGCCCTGCTTCCGCTTCCGCTTGCCGGCCCGGTCCGCGGGTCCGGGCGTGTGGTCCCAGGCCGTCAGCCGGACGCCGTCGGCCCCGGTGACGTCGAGTCGTCGCGCCATGTCTCCGGCACCCCCTCTTTCCGTCGAACCCCACCACGATATCGAACTCGCATTCGAAAACACTCTTCTGCCACGCAACACCCCTCGTTCGAGTGACAGCCCTCAAGGGTTGACGCCCGCCGCCGAGGGGAGATCTTGAGCGGGAGGCGGACCGCTCGGGGAAAAACGGTCCGACGGGAACGACCTTGAGAGCTCGGGGCTCCAGGTCGACACCGGGGAGGACGGACCCCGGCGCCGGAAGGCGCCGGGGTCTTCTGTCGTCCGGCCCCGCCCGCCCGCCGGAGCGGCCGGTGTCCGCGACGCGGAACGCGTCCGTCGCACGACCCCACCCCTCTCCCGCTCCCCGGCTCCCCGGCTCCCCGGCTCCCCGGCTCTCCGGCTCCCCGGCCAGCGTGGCACGGCAAAGGCACGCGCGGGGCCATTCCGACGTAAACCGGGACGCACGAGGGCCGTTGCCCCCGAAACCGGGAAGAGGGGCGCCCCGCCGGTCGGCGGGACGCCCCTCACGCGGCTCCGTGCCGCTCGCCGCTCGCCGCGGCCTCAGCGCTTCGCGACGAACACGTGCGCCGCGACCTCCGCGCCCAGCTCGGCGGCCTCGCCGCTGCTGCCCACCAGGACACCGCCCGGGGACTCGGTCACCGAGACCACGGAACCGGGCTGCACGCCCGCCCGCCGCAGCGTGTACATCAGCTGGGCGTCCGTCTGGATCGGCTCGCCGATCCGGCGCACGACCACCGTCTTGCCCCCGCTCGCGTCCAGGTCCGCGAGGGACACCATGGAGTCGTCCAGGAACGCCTCCGCCTCCGCCTTCTCCCCCAGCTCCTCCAGGCCCGGGATCGGGTTCCCGTACGGGGACTCGGTCGGGTGCCGCAGCAGCTCCAGGACCCGCCGCTCCACGGCCTCGCTCATGACGTGCTCCCAGCGGCACGCCTCGGCGTGGACCTGCTCCCACTCCAGGCCGATCACGTCCACGAGCAGGCACTCCGCGAGCCGGTGCTTGCGCATGACGCGGGTGGCGAGGCGGCGGCCCTCGTCCGTCAGCTCCAGATGGCGGTCGCTCGCCACGGCCACCAGGCCGTCGCGCTCCATCCTGGCCACCGTCTGGCTCACCGTGGGGCCGCTCTGGTCGAGCCGCTCGGCGATCCGGGCACGCATGGGGACCACACCTTCCTCCTCCAGCTCGAGGATGGTGCGGAGATACATCTCCGTTGTGTCGATCAGTCCGGACATACGTGCCTCTCGATGAGTCGTGCGCTGGCCCTGCCCCAATTCTGACGCATCGGGCCGACAACCGGACCGCGCCGGGTACGGCGGTATTGACAGACCAATGGTCCAGACCGCACCGTGATCGGCGACCACGACGAGAAGGAGCCGCCGCGATGGACGAGAGCAAGCTGGCCGGACAGTTCTTCGACGCCGCGATCGGCCTGCTCCAGGAGGTGCGCGACGGGGACTCCGCCGAGATCGCCGCCGCCGGGGCCGCGATCGCGGAGGCCGTCGCGAACGGCAACCGGCTCTTCGCGTTCGGCGCGGGCCACTCCTCCCTCGCCGCGCAGGACGTCGTCTACCGGGCCGGCGGCCTGGCGCTCATGAACCTGCTCGCCGTACCGGGCACCGTCGGCGTGGACGTCATGCCGGCCACGCTGGGCTCCGCCCTGGAGCGGGTCGACGGCCTCGCGGGCGCCGTCCTCGACTCCTCCCCCGTCGGGCCCGGGGACGTCCTGATCATCATCTCCCTCTCCGGGCGCAACGCGCTGCCCGTCGAGATGGCGATGAACGCCCGCGCGCTCGGCCTCACCGTCATCGGCGTCACGTCGGTGGCGTACGCGACGGAGACGAAGTCCCGCCACGTGTCGGGGTCGTACCTCAAGGACCACTGCGACGTCGTCCTCGACTCCCGGATCGCGGTCGGGGACGCGGAGCTGACCCACGACGGCATCGAAGCCCCCTTCGCGCCCGCGTCCACCGTCGTCACCAGCGCCCTGATGCAGGCCACGATGGCCGCCGCCGCCGAGGAGCTGGTCCGGCGCGGCGTCGAGCCGCCGCTGCTGCGCTCCGGGAACGTGGACGGGGGCCACGAGTGGAACGGGCGCGTGATGACGGAGTACGGGGACCGGATCTTCTACCGGCACTGACCGGCCCCGCCTCCGACGCCGGTCGGACCCCCCTCCGGCACTGACCGGCCCCGCCTCCGGCACCGGGGCCCGCCGGGGCGGTCCGCCCGCCCGGGGCCCGGCGCCGTCACGGGTTGCGGCGGACGAGGGACGCGTTGAGCGCGGTGGCGAAGGCGCACCAGGCGGCGTACGGCGCCAGGGCGCGGGCGGCCCCCGGGTCGGCGCGGGCGGTACGGCGGATCAGATCGGCGTTGGAGAGGTCCAGCAGGGCCGTCCCGGCCAGCGCGGCCCGTGGGCTGCGCAGGCGGAAGAACAACCAGTTCCAGCCGGCGTTCAGGACCAGGTTCGCCCCCAGACCCGTGGCGAGCCGCCGCCGCTCGCGTCCGCGCGTCCGGCCCAGCGCGTGCCCGCCGGCGACCGCGAGGGAGGCGTACAGCGGCGTCCACACCGCCCCGAACGTCCACGGCGGCGGCTGCCACGCGGGCTTGCGCAGCGCCCGGTACCAGGCGGTGTCCGGATCGACGGCGACGGCACCGGCGACGGCCGCCGCCGCCACGGCCGCCGCGGTCACGCCGTACCGCCGCAGCCGCTCGCCCCGCACGCCCCGCACGCCCCCACGGAATCCTTCACTGTTCGGCTTCATGAGGGGCCCCTTCCCCGTGAGCCCGCGGCGACCCGTCCCGGCCCGTCCCGCACGGCGTCGGAGGCCGGGTACGGACGGTCGGCCCCCGACGAACCGGAGCGGCACCGCGAAGACGGGGCCGCCCGGGCTCCTCACCGGCCGGACACGTCGGCGTCCTGCCGGTGAACGGTCACGAGGAGGCCCGGACGGCTCCGCCGGGACGGCCGGGCGGCTTCGGTCAGCCACCCGGCCACGGCCCGGTGCCACCCGGTCTCAGGAGAAGAACTCCCCGGCCGGGAGGCTGCCGCCGCCGACCTGCCGACGTGCGCCGTACCAGGGAGCGGCTCCGGTGCCCTGGTAGTACCAGAGGGTTCCCGCCGCGTCGCGGCCGATCAGATCGGCCTTCCCGTCGCCGTTGAGGTCACCGGGAGTGGCGAGGGCCGTATAGACGTTCCACTTGTCCCCGATGTCCAGGCGGGGGGAGTAGCCGCCCCTGCCGTCGCCGGCGTAGAGGTAGAGGTCTCCCGCGTCGTCGACGCCCAGCAGGTCGGGCTTCCCGTCGCCGGTGAAGTCGCCGGGCGCGACCAGGGTCCTGTAGACGTTCCAGCTGCTGCCGATCTCCTTCCCCGGGTGGTAGGACGGGGAGGAGGAGCCCTCCGGCAGGTAGCCCGTGTAGAGCCACAGCTTGCCGGCGGTGTCACGGCCGATCAGGTCGGGCACCGCCTGGCCGTCGCTGTTGTCGAAGTCGCCGGCCGAGACGAGGGCGTTCAGGCCGGTGAGGCCCGTCCCCCTCGGCGTGGTGTCCTTGGTCGCCGCGGAGTAGGCCCCGTCGTCGGGACCGGTCGTGTAGTGCCACAGCTGCCCGCCGGTGTCGGCCGCGAGGAGTTCCGTTCCCTGGCGTGCGACGGTCAGCGGGTTCCATCCGCTGCCGACCCGGCACTGCTTGCCGAGGGTGACGTCGGCACCGTCGACCTGGAGTGCGTGCCGGTACAGGCCCCCGTTGGCGTCACGCCGCAGGACGGACCTGTCGGTCACGTCGGCGGGACCACAGGACCACTCCGCGGAGCCTCGGTACGGAAGGTGGTCGGAGACCCACTTGCCGGGCGCCAGGTCCGGGAAGTCGGGAAGCACTTCGCCGTACGGGTTCTGGAAGAACTGGGAGCCGAAGAAGATGAAATCGAGCTTCCCCTTGTTCACCCCCTTTTCCACCTTGTCCAGGAAGGTGGTGGCACCTCGCCTGCAACGCAGGGCGCCGGCGGGGCAGTTGTTGAGACCCGGGACGCCCCAGAAGTACGTCTGGTCGGTCTCGTCGGCCTCGATGAACCTGCCGCGCGGATTGGTTTTTTCGGAACCGCCGACGACGGTCGGCTCATAGAAATGGTCCTGCGCAAGAGTCCAGGGATAGGCATTGAAGTCTCCGCCCAGGATGACGGGGACTCCGGTGACGTCCTCCCACCAACGGGCCTGAGCGGCCAGCTTCTCCGCTTCCTTCACCACGATCGGAGAGTCCGAGCCCGACCAGAACAGGTGGACCGAACACGCCCAGGTGGTCCTCCCCCGGAGGGTCGTCTTCAGGCAGGGAGCGATGATTTTTTCCTGCGGGGAGCCATCAGAAGTAGGCGGCAGATCCTTGGCCTCGTCGAGCACCAGATCGTAGCCGAACGAGGGCGTACCGGCATCAGCGCGCGCGAATACGGCCATGCCGTAATTGCGGTTGTGTTCGCTGGACGGGTCCCCCGGGTCCATGCAAATATTTTTGGTGCTTTTCAGCGTAGAGACATACTGCCCCACGAAGCCTTTCGGCTCCAGCCTCGCCTTCATGGCCTCGTACTGGTACGCGCAGACCTCGACGAGGAAGACGTAGTCGGCATTCCAGCCGGTGGCCGAGGTCTCATCGTCGATCTTGTCGTAGCGAAGTTTGTTCGCCTGTGCCGTCACGGCGCACCCGTCCGTCCCCCCGCTGCCGCAGAGGTTGTAGGTCACCGCCTTCACCTTCGGCGCCGCCGGTTCCACCGTCTCGGCCCGGGCCTGAGGTGCCGTCAGCGGAAGCACGGTGAGCATCACGGCGAGCCAGGCTATGAAAGCCCCGGCCATGCGTAGTCTTTTCATGGAATCCCCCCACGGAGTCTCGGGAAAGGTCCACACCCTACCTTCGAGTCCCCGTCAGGACCGGCTCGTTTTCCGGGCTTCGAGACCGTCCGCGCCGCCCGGCGGACCGCCGTTCCGCGCCCGCTCGGAGAACGCCGGGAGGGGTGCGGACCGCCGCCGATCCGGCCGGCGCCGCCCCGTCCTCAGACCGTGTCCCGTAGGTCCAGGGCCGACGCCACCCCCGTCGCCACCGACTCCGCGAAGACCACGTCCTCCCGCTCGAAGGCCGGCCGGCAGGCGGCGCGCAGGAAGGTGAGGACGCCCAGGGTCCGGCCCCGGGAACGCAGGACCACGCAGAGGGCGTGGGCCGCGTCGCCCGGCCACTGGTGGGCCTCCGCCCACACCTCGGCGGTACGGCCGGCGCTCGTCCGGACCGCGCCCGTGCGGTCCCACGCCTGGAACGCCGGGTGCCTCGGCCCGTACCGCAGCGGAATGCCGCCGCCCACGGGCGGGGAAGCGGGCCCCGGAGCGGTGGCCGGGACGGCCAGGGCCCGGGTCAGGCGCCGGTCGCCCAGCACCCGGTCGACCAGGGCGTGGTCCGCGAACCCGGCCAGGGCGAATTCGAGCAGGACCGCCGCCGCCTCCGCCGGGTCCTCGCACTCGGCCGCCGCCGCGCCCGCCCGGTGCAGCTGGCTCCACCGGAACCGCAGCCGGTCCGCCTCCCGCGTGGCGAGCCGCTCCTCCGTCACGTCCTGGAACAGCCAGGCCACGCCCAGCGGCGCCGCCGCCCCCGCCTCGGCCATCGGCGAGGACAGGGGCAGGAAACCGCTGCGCCAGCACCGCCGCCGCTCCCCCGAGGGCGTCCGCAGCGTCACCCACACCTCGCACGTCCCGGCGGACGCGGGCGCCGCGCCCTCGGCCAGGACGTGCTGGAACGCGGCCTCCAGCTCCTCGGCCCCGTGCGCGACGACCTCGCCCAGCGGGCGCCCGAGCAGGGTCGTGCGCCCGGCCCCGAAGGCACGGGCCGCGTGGGCGTTGACCAGGGCGGGGCGCAGATCGGCGTCGACCAGGACGACCCCCCAGGAGGCGTCGTCGAACAGGGCCTCGCTCAGGGCGACCGAGCGCTCCAGGTCGAGCTGGACGTGGACCTCGCTGAACGCGCAGTACACCCCGGCGGGCGCGCCGTCCGCACCGCGCACCCCGGCCGCCTGGCTGCGCACCAGCACCCGCCCGCCGTCCTTGCGGAGCAGGACGAACTCGTGGACCTGCCGCCCGGTCCCCTTCATGGTGTCCATCAGGCGCCCGAGGGTCTCCGCGGCGTCCGCGCTGCGCGCCGCCCACCCCCCGAACCCGTGCCGCCCGACCGCCTCCCCGGCGGACCAGCCGAGCATCCGCTCGGCCTCCCGGTTCCAGTGGGTGACCGTCCCGTCGGCGTCGAAGGCGCAGAGCGCCGCGTCCATCCCGTCGAGCAGCGCGGCCAGCAGATCGGCCCCGGCCCCGGAGACGGAAGCGGTGCCGCTCGCGGACCCCGTGAAAGCACTCACCCGGCACTCTCCCCTCTTGTGACCATTCAACTGGAACGTGACGCGGAACACACCGGCTTCGGCCGAAGTGCCCCCTCGGAAACGGACGGGAGAGCCGCGCGGACTCCCGGCGGGCGCGAATAAATCGCTTGAAGAGGGCCGGGACGGTGCCTACGGTGGGGGTACACGCGAAAGGAGGTGATCCGAAAACATGATTTCTTTTCGGACCTGTGAGGTGACTGCGGGCTGACGCCTGCCGTCGCACTCTGTGCACCCCGGCAGGCTCCCTGCCGCACACCAACGCAGTCACCCGACCCGTGAGTCGCCGGTCAGTCCGGCCGGCTCCTGTCCGAACCTAGGCGGACGGGACCAAGGCTCACGGGTCGTCCGCGTCTCCGGGCCCTTACGGGGGCTCCGGCCCCTTACGGGGGGGACCCCCACCAGACCTCCGAGCCCCAGCGCGTCTCCCCTACGGGGCCAGGCGCTCCACCCGCCATGTGCCGTCGTCCTCGCGGACGTAGCGCAGGCGGTCGTGGAGGCGGTTCTCGTGGCCCTGCCAGAACTCGACCGTGTCGGGGACGACCCTGACGCCGCCCCAGTGCGGCGGGACCGGGACCCGTTCGCCCTCGGGGTGGCGGGCGGCCAGTTCCTCGTAGCGGGCGAGCAGTTCGGCGCGGGAGCCGATCACCGAGGACTGGGGGCTGGCCCAGGCGCCGAGTTGCGAGCCGTGCGGGCGGGTGCGGAAGTACGCGGCCGTCTCGTCGCGCCCAACACGGACCGCGCGGCCCGTGACGACGACCTGGCGGGCCATCGGGTGCCAGGGGAAGAGCAGCGAGACGTACGGGTTGGCGGCCAGCTCCCGGCCCTTGCGGGAGTCGTAGTTGGTGAAGAAGACGAAGCCGGACCCGTCGTAGTGCTTCAGCAGGACCGTCCGGGAGGACGGGCGGCCGTCGGGGGTCGCGGTGGAGACGACCATCGCGTTCGGCTCGTGGACCGCCGGGCTCTCCACGGCCTCCTTGAACCAGCGGGCGAACTGCTCGACCGGGCCGGGCGCGAGGTCGGCCGCGGAAAGCTCCACGGTGCGGTACTGCTCGCGCATGGCGGCGGGGTCCGGAACGCCGGTCGCGGAGGCGGGGCCGGTCGCGGAACGGGGATCGGGATCGGGCGTCCCGGTCGCGGGGTCCGGGGCGTCGGACGCGAGGTCGGGGGGCACGGTCACGGAATCGGGAGTCACGGTCGCGGGATCGGGCACGGCGTCGGTCACGGGCCCATTCTGCGTCAGTGGCCCAGTCTGCCCCGCTCGGGAGGGTTCCAATCCTCTCCCGGCGGATCGGTGGAGTGTGCCGGACGTCACGCTTCCCCGCATCATGGGAACCGGACAGACTCTTCGGCTGGATGACTGTTGATTTCCACCATCGACCAACTCGGTTGATCGATCATCGATTGAGGAGCCGCCTGATGTCCGACTTCGTACCCGGGCTCGAGGGAGTCGTCGCGTTCGAGACGGAGATCGCCGAACCCGACAAGGAGGGCGGCGCGCTCCGCTACCGAGGCGTCGACATCGAGGACCTCGTCGGCCACGTCTCGTTCGGCAACGTGTGGGGGCTGCTCGTCGACGGCGCCTTCAACCCCGGCCTGCCCGCCGCCGAGCCGTTCCCGATCCCGGTCCACTCCGGCGACATCCGCGTCGACGTGCAGTCCGCGCTCGCCATGCTCGCCCCCGTCTGGGGCCTCAAACCACTCCTCGACATCTCGCCCGAGCAGGCCCGCGACGACCTCGCCCGCGCCGCCGTCATGGCCCTCTCGTACGTCGCGCAGTCCGCGCGCGGCCAGGGCCTGCCCATGGTCCCGCAGAGCGAGATCGACAAGGCGCAGTCGATCGTGGAGCGGTTCATGATCCGCTGGCGCGGCGAGCCCGACCCGAAGCACGTCAAGGCCGTCGACGCGTACTGGACCTCGGCCGCCGAGCACGGCATGAACGCCTCCACGTTCACCGCCCGCGTCATCGCCTCCACCGGCGCCGACGTGGCCGCCGCGCTCTCCGGCGCGGTCGGCGCCATGTCCGGCCCGCTGCACGGCGGCGCGCCCTCCCGCGTCCTCGGCATGATCGAGGAGATCGAGCGGACGGGCGACGCCACGGCGTACGTCAAGCGGGCCCTCGACAAGGGCGAGCGCCTGATGGGCTTCGGCCACCGCGTCTACCGCGCCGAGGACCCCCGCGCGCGCGTGCTCCGCCGTACCGCGAAGGAGCTGGCCGCGCCGCGCTTCGAGGTCGCGGAGGCCCTGGAGAAGGCCGCCCTGGAGGAGCTGCACAACCGGCGTCCGGACCGCGTCCTCGCGACGAACGTCGAGTTCTGGGCGGCCATCGTGCTGGACTTCGCGGAGGTCCCGGCGCACATGTTCACGTCGATGTTCAGCTGTGCCCGTACGGCGGGCTGGTCGGCGCACATCCTGGAGCAGAAGCGCACCGGCCGCCTGGTCCGTCCCTCGGCCCGCTACACGGGTCCCGGCCGGCGGGACCCGCGCGACATCGAGGGTTACGCCGACATCACCGGCTGACCTCCGGAGCGCGACAGGAGCTCCGCGTGGTGGCGGGCCGCCACCGTCGGGTGGGCGCGGAGCTTCCCCTTCAGCACATTTTGTCCGTATTCGGCGAACAGCGGGTTCGCCGGGTCGGTCGTGACGCCGGGGGCGGTGGAGGCGTACGGGAAGTCCAGCGGGGCGATCCGGGCGTCGAGGCGCGGGTTGTGGAAGAACGGCACGGAGAACCGTTCGGTCGCCCCGGGCGGCGAGACCACGCGGTGGTTGGTGGCGATCAGGTAGCCGTTGGTGGCCACTTCGAGCAGCTCGCCCAGGTTGACGACGAAGGCGCCGGGCAGCGGCGGCACGTCGTGGAACTCCCCGTCCTCGCGCTGGACCTGGAGGCCGCCCACCCGGTCCTGGAGCAGCAGGGTGAGGAAGCCGTAGTCCTTGTGGGCGCCGACGCCCTGGCCGTCGCCCTCGTCGCCGCCGCCCGGGTAGCGCACCAGCTTCAGCTGCGGGTGGGCGTCCGGGCCGAAGGCGTCGTCGTAGAAGTCCGGGGGCGCGCCGATGGAGGCGAGCAGTTCGTGGAGCAGGCGCTCGGCGACGCCGCCGAGGCGGTCGATCCAGCGCAGGGCGGCGGTGCGCAGCTCCGGCAGGGCCCCGGGCCACTGGTTGGGGCCCTCCAGCCACCAGTACGGGGCTTCCCAGGGGGCGGGGACGCGCGCGGGGCGCTCGGCACCGATGTCGAGCTGCTCGCGCTGGTCGCGGGCGCCCCGGGTGCGTTCGTCGCCGACGCGGGTGTAGCCGCGGAAGTGCGGCGAGCCGGTGATGTCGAGGGCGAGCCGGTCGGCCTCGGGCAGCGCGAAGAAGGCGCGTACGGCAGAGGTGAGGGCCCGCGTCTCGGCCTCGGTCACGCCGTGCCCGACGAGCTGGAAGAAGCCCACGTCGTGGGCGGCGGAGTGGAGTTGGGCGTGGAGCAGCCTCCGGGCCTGCGGGCCGCGGTCGGCGGCGGAGAGGTCCACGACAGGGAGCTGCGAGGAGGACGAGCTGTTCATGAGGTGTCCGCGGGGTCTACGGGTGCCCGGGCCGACCGCCGGGGGTGGGGCGGGGGCCTCGGGTGCCGGTCTGCTGGGGGCTCGGTGGCGGGACCCCGGGGCGTGGAGCGGTACCCCGGAAGGTCAGGCGGAGCGCCGACAGCTCATGCTCGTGACGCGGACGAAGTCCACGTGGCGGCGGCGTACGAGCGGAGGCATGGGGACAGGGTACTGCGACGGGCGGCCGTCGCGTGTGGTCCGCGTCACAGCGGAACGGGGGCGCGGAGATCTGTTCAGGACGGCGGACGGTGCGCGAGGATCACCGCCTCGCATGTCGAGTGCATGACGAACGTCCCGTCGCAGCAGTCCCCCGCAGGAGGATGTCCATGAACCGCCGCACGCCCCGCGGACCGGCGGCCGCCGTCGCCGCCGCCCTGGCCGCCGCAGCCCTGCTGCCCACCACCGGTGCCACCGCCGCCACCCCGCCCCAGGCGCGCGTCTTCATGGTGAACCCCGTCCAGTCCACCGGCGACCAGGCCCTCACCGACCGCAAGGACGCGGCGGACGCCGTCCCCGCCTCCGCGTACGCCCTCGCGCCCCTCCGCAACCTCGACGCGAGCGGCGCCCTGTCCGGGAAGTGGGTGAGCGTGCGGTCCGAGACCGGCGCGCCCGCGAAGGCCGCCGGCGCCGCCTCGTACGACCGCTCCGACGACCGGTTCGAGCAGGTCATGGCGTACTTCTGGATCAACGAGGCTCAGGAGTACCTCCAGGGCCTCGGCTTCGGCACCGAGCTGCCCGGGGCCAACGACCGCGTGCAGCCGGTCCGGCTCAACCAGTGGGGCGCCGACAACTCCTTCTTCACCGACAAGAAGGCCGAGATCCGCTTCGGCAAGGGCGGGGTGGACGACGCCGAGGACGCCGAGGTCGTCGTCCACGAGTACGGCCACGCCGTGCACCACGCGCAGGTCCCCGGCTTCGGCTCCACCCCGGAGTCCGGCGCCATCGGCGAGGCGTTCGGCGACTACCTGGCCGTGGCCGTCGGCACGCACGCGATCCAGAAGTACGGCTGGCCGATGAAGGCCGACCCGGCGTGCGTCGGCGACTGGGACTCCACCGGGTACAGCGAGGCGCCGCACTGCCTGCGCCGCCTCGACGGCACGAAGACGTACGCGGACCGGGAGGGGGAGGTCCACGCCGACGGGGAGATCTGGTCCCGGGCCCTCTTCGACGTCCGGCGGGCGCTCGGCGCCCGCACCGCCGACCGGATCATCGTGAACGCGCAGTTCGGCTTCGCGCCCGACACCAGCTTCGAGGCGGCGGCGCGGACGACGGTCGCGACGGCGGAGCGGATGTACGGGAAGGGCGCGGCGGACGCCGTGCGGGCCGCCTTCCGCGCCCGGGAGATCCCGGGGATCTGATCCGGGGGACTGGTCCGGGGAGTCTGATCCCGGGGAGCCGGAAGGCCGGGGGCCGGGGGTCTGATTCCGGGGAGCCGGAAGGCCGGGGGCCGGGGGTCTGATTCCGGGGGGCCGGGGGCCGGAAAGCCGAAGGGCCGGAGGGCCGGAGGGCCGGGAGTCCGTCCCCCCGGGCGGCGGTCTCAGCCGCCCAGCGCCTCGTCCAGCAGCCGCGCCCACTGGGCGACCACCCGTTCCCGGCGGGCGCGGTCGTCCGTGAGGAGGGTGGCGAGGCCCAGGCCCCGGGCCATGTCCAGGAGGCCCTGGACGGTCTCGCGGACGCCGGGGACCGACTCGTCGGCGTCCAGCACCTCGACGGCGATGCGGTGCGCCTCGCGGCCGACGCGGGCCTCCAGCTCGGTGACGCGGGCGCGGAGCTGGTCCTCGCCGGTGGCGGCGACCCAGAGGTGGAGGGCCGCGCGGAAGAGGGGGCCGGTGTAGAGGTCGACGAGGGCGGCGACGGCCGCGCCCCGGTCGCCGGCGGGGAGCGCCCGCAGGGCGTGGGAGCGTTCCTCGGCGACGTACTCGACGGCGGCCGTGAAGAGGTCCTCGCGGGTGGGGAAGTGGTGCTGGGCGGCGCCCCGGGAGACGCCCGCCCGTTCCGCGACGACCGAGACCGTCGAACCCGCCCAGCCGTGCTCGGCCAGGCAGGACACGGCGGCTTCCAGGAGCCGCTGCCGGGTGGCGCGGCTCCTGTCCTGCTTGGGCGCGGTCAGAGCCGCCATGGAGGGTCCCGTCGTTCGAGGAAGGCCGTCATCCCTTCGCGCGCCTCGGCGGAGACGAAGAGCGTGGCCGACCTGCGCACCAGGTCCTCCGCGTCGCGTTCGAAGGTCTCCAGGACTCTAGCGGTGACCAGCAGTTTCGACTCGCGCAGGCCCTGCGGGGAGGCCGCGCGCAGGGCGTCGAGGATGCCGTCGAGGGCGTCGTCCCCCGCCGTCACCAGGCCCATGGCGACCGCCTCGGGGACGCCGAACCGCTCCCCCGTCAGGTAGTACCGGGCCGCCGCGCGCGGTTCCAGCTTCGGGAGGAGGGTGAGGGAGACGACGGCGGGCGCGACCCCGATCCGCACCTCCGTGAGGGCGAAGTCCGCGTCCTTCCCCGCCACCACCACGTCACAGGCGCCGAGCAGGCCGAGGCCGCCCGCGCGCGCGTGGCCGGTGACGTGGCCGACGACGGGCTTCGGCAGCTCCACGATCTGCCGGAGCAGGGCGACGAAGTCGTACGGGCTGGGGGGCGCCTTCAGGTCCGCGCCCGCGCTGAAGGTGGTGCCGGAGTGGGCGAGGACGACGGCCCGTACGGCCGGGTCCTTGCCGCAGGCGGCGAGCGCGTCGGAGAGTTCGGCGACGAGGGGCGCGGAGAGGGCGTTGCGGGTGGCGGGCGAGTCCAGGGTGAGGGTGGTGATGCCCCGTTCCCCGGTCGTGGTCACGCGTGTGGTCATGTGCGGTCCCTCAGTTCCCTTCGGAGGATCTTCCCGGACGCTGCCCGGGGGACGGTCTCGATGAACTCCACGGCGCGGACCTTCTTGTACGGGGAGACGCGCGCGGCGACGTGTGCGACGACCTCCTCGGCGGTGAGGCCGGGCGCGGAGGGCCGGCGGACGACGAACGCCTTGGGGATCTCGGTGCCGTCGGCGTCGGTGACGCCGATGACGGCGGCGTCGGCGATGCCGTCGTGGGTGAGGAGCACGGCCTCCAGTTCGGCGGGGGCGACCTGGAAGCCCTTGTACTTGATGAGTTCCTTCACCCGGTCCACGACGAAGAGCCAGCCGTCCTCGTCCACGCGGCCGACGTCCCCGGTGTGGACCCAGCCGTCGGCGTCGATCATGGCGGCGGTGGCGTCGGGCCGGCCGAGGTAGCCCTTCATGACCTGCGGCCCCCGGATGGCGATCTCGCCCTCCTCACCGGGTGCGGCGTCCCGCGCGGGGTCGTCCAGGGAGAGGATGCGCATCTCGGTGGAGGGCAGCAGCCTGCCGACGGTGCCGGGCGGGGGCGTCGCGGCGTCGAGCGGGACGACGTGGGTGCCGGGGGACAGCTCGGTCATGCCGTACGCCTGGCGGACCGGCGGCAGCCCGAGCCGCTTCGAGCACGCCTCGGCGAGGGCGGCGTCGAGCGGGGCGGCGGCGCTGACGACGTACTCCAGGGAGGACAGGTCGTAGTCGGCGACGGTCGGGTGCTTGGCGAGGGCGAGCACGATCGGCGGGGCCACGTACAGGCCGTTGACGCGGTGTTCCTGGATGGCGCGGAGGAAGGCGTCCAGTTCGAAGCGGGGCTGGACGACGACGGTGGCGCCCTGGCGGAGGGGCGCGTTCATCAGCGCCGTGAGGCCGTAGATGTGAAAAAAGGGAAGTATGGCAAGGATCCGGTCACCCGGCCCCATCGGGATGAACGGCTCCAACTGGGCGAGGTTGGTGGCGATCGAGGCGTGCGTGAGCATCACCCCCTTGGGGGCGCCGGTGGTGCCGGAGGAGTACGGGAGGGCCGCGATGTCCTCCCCGGGGTCGATCACGACCTCGGGGACGGGCCCGGAGGAGCCGAGGAACGCCTGGAGCGAGCGGGCCGCGTCCCCCGCCGGCGCCTGGTCGCAGAGGAAGATCTCCTGGACGCCGCCCGCGAGTTCGGCCGCCGCGCGGGCGGCGGGGAGCAGGGGCGAGACGGTGACGATCCAGCGGGCGGAGGAGTCGCGGAGCTGCTTGGCGAACTCCTCGGGGGTGGCGAGCGGGTGGACCGTGGTGACGGCCGCCCCGGCGCGGGTGGCCGCGTAGAAGGCGACGGGGAAGAGGACGGTGTTGGGGCTGTGCAGGGCGAGCACGTCGCCCTTGCGGACCCCCGCTTCGGCGAGCCCGGCGGCGACGCGCCGGTGGAAGGCGTCGACCTGGGCGTACGTGAGGGTGAGCGCGCCCTCGTCGCCGCTCCCGTCGACGAGGGCCGGGGTGTCGCCGTACTCGGCGGCGCGGCCGAGGACCGCGTCGTGGATGGGGAGCGAGACGGCCGGAACGTCCTCGTACGCGCTGTGGAACACCATGGTGGTCCCCCTGGAGAGGTGGTAGGTGAACACGGGGATCGCGGGTGGGGCGGCGACTTGGGGCGACCTTGTCAGTACCCCGAAGAACAATCAAGCACGCATGCATGATTTCTGAAGGGCGGTCGCCCGCCCCGGCCGCCGGGCGGAAGTCCGCTACCGGCGCGGGGCCGGGAACCGGTACGGCCCCGCACCGGAGCGCGGGGCCGTACCGGGGCGAACCCTCCGTCCCACCGGGACGGGGAGCCGGGGCGGTTACACGTGCCCGTCCCGCACCGCGCCGACCAGGGCGCCGAGCGCCCCGAAGCTCACCAGCAGGGCGGGGCCGGTCGGCACCTTGCTGTCGCGGACGGCGACGACCTGCCCGGCGGCATCGACGATGCCGCACTCGACGCACTGGGCACCACTGTCCGAGTACGTCGACTTCCACCAGACGACGGGCAGGGTGGAGGCGTCGGCGGTGTGGTTCATAGGGTGTTCCTTATCTCTGTGATCATTTCCGCCGACCGCTCGACGGATTCGGCGGCAGAGGTGAGAAGCTGCATCGCATTCCGATACACGGCGACGTGCTCGCGTTCCTCAACGTACAGGGCGGCCGTCAGCGACTCGGTGTGGACGACGTCGAGGTCAGGATGGTCCCCGAACCCGAGGATCGAGAAGCTGCTCATCTGACCCACATGCGGCGGAGCGTCGGAACGGAGGACCTGGATGTTCACGTTCGGGCGCTCCCCGAGGAACAGCAGCCGCCCCAACTGGTCCCGCATGATCGACGGATCGGCCGTCCGCGTGCGCAGCGCGCTCTCCGCGACGATGGCCCACAACGTGAGCGGGCGCTCCCGCGTGAGGATGGACTGCCGCGCGAGACGGACCTCCACCAACGCGTCGACCTTGGCCTCGACCGCGTCCGACATGGCGGTCGCCCGGATGATCTCGCGCGCGTACTCCGACGTCTGGAGCAGTCCGGGAATCACTCCGAGCTGCCAGGTGGCGATCGAGGTGGCGTCGGCCTCCAGGCTGATCAAGTCCTCGTAGACGGGCGTGAGAACGCCCCGGTACGAGTGCCACCAGCCGCGCTGCGCCCCCTCCCTGGTCAGGGTGATCAACGCCTTGCGCAGTTCGTCGCTCACCTCGGCGCCCAGCTCCGCGAGTACGTCGAGGAGCGCGTCGACGTCCTTCGCCTTCGCCGCGTTCTTGGCGTTCTCGAACCGGCTGATCCGGGAGACGGTGAAGACACCGCCGGAGGCCGTGGCCACTTCTTCGAGGGTCCGGCCACCACGCAGAGCGCGCAGCGTCGCGCCGAGCCTGCGCCGGCGCACCGTAGGCGCACTCACTCTGTCCCCTCCCTGCCCACCTGTTGCCCAGTCAGTCTGCCGTGCGGCGTCGCCACCTGTCATCCGTCAAACCCCTCGCCGGCACCGACCACACTCAGGTGTGCAAATTTCTACGAACGAGTGATTTCTCTTGCAGCCTGAGATGTGAACGAGCAGCATGGATTTACCAACTGCGTTGCGCTCATGCCGCCGTGGCGAAGCCACGTGCCGAGAAGCGCACGGATCGGAGGGATTCGCGTGGTCACCATGCAGCCGGAAGGGTTACGAGTGCTTCCTCACCCGGCACCGGAAGGACCTTCCCCTCAGAAGAGGTTCGTCGCCTCTCCGGCTTCCGTCGGAGCGGCACGTGACTACGTCCGGGACCTCGTCAACGACAAGGTCCCCGGCCTCACCCCCGACCAGGTGAACGACATCCGGCTCGTCGCGTGCGAACTGGTCACCAACACCGTCCGGTACGGCACGGAACCCGGCGACTCCGTCCTCGTGGTGGTCGTCGCGGAGCCCGGAGCGGTACGGATCGAGGTGCACGACCCCACCCGCCGCCGTCCCCAGCGGCGCAGCCCTTCGGAAGAACGCGTCCGGGGCCGGGGGCTGTTCATCGTGGACGCCCTCGCCACGGCATGGGGCGTCGACGACCGGCCCATGGGAAAGGTCGTCTGGGCGGAGTTCACGCGGTGACCGCACCGGACGACCGCTCCCGCCGCCTTCCCGCCCGGCTCGAAGGCATCCTCGCCGAGGCCGGGGGCCTGGGACCCATCCCGTCCTGCGACCACCGGACCGGAGCGCTCCTCTCCACGCTCGCCGCCTCGAAGAGGGGCGGGTTCCTCGTGGAGCTGGGCACGGGGGTGGGTGCCGGTACCGCCTGGCTGCTCGACGGCATGGACCCGGCCGCCCGGCTCGTGAGTCTGGAGACCGAATCCGGCCTCCAGGAGGTGGCGCGGCGGCACCTCGGTGACGATCCCCGGGTGCGGTTCGTGCACGGCGACGCCGATCGGTGGCTGCGCACGTACCAGGGGCCGCGCTTCGACCTCGCCGTCGTGGCCCGCCGCTCCGGCGGACTCGCCGGCCTGAACCGCCTCGTGCGGCTGCTGCGTCCGGGAGCCCTGTGCGTCGGGGTCGGCCCCGGGCCCCGGCCGTCCAGCCGTCCGGACGGGGTCTGCCGACTCGCCCGTGAGCTGGAACGGCAGACCAGGATGCACCGGGCCTCGACGGACCCGTCGTCCGGTCTCGTCGTCGCGGCGCGTCTGGACGACCCTCCGTACGTGCCGTGACGCCGGTGGCCCCCCGCGTCACGGCACGTCATGCGCGCGGGCGCCCGCCCCTCCCCGGCGACCCGGCTCGCGGGGCCCCCGGCATCACCTCTCGCAGGCCACGCCGTCGCCGTCGCGGTCGAGGCGGCGGCTGTAGCCGGGCTCGCCCGCGTGGAGGGGGGCGGCACCGGCGGCCCGGACGGCCGCGCAGTTGGCGTACGAGACGCTGTCACCGCCGCCGGAGGAGGCGTCCTCGTCCCGGGTGGGCTCCGGTTCCGGCTCCGGGGCACGGGTGCGCGTCGGCTCCGGGGCGACGGTCGGCTCCTGGGTGGTGGGCCGGGGTGCCGGGGGCGGGGTCGGCGTGTGGAGGACCGCGTTCGGCGTCTTCGGGCACGGGACGCCCGGCTCCGTCAGGTACACCACCGGCACCACGGACGTGACCGGCGCGCCGGCGTCCGGGCGCTGGAAGCAGACCCGCCACGTGCCGTACTCGGCGGGGAGGACGACGTCCTTGTAGGCGGCGTAGGCCCGGCCCAGGTTGGCGGTGACGATCTGCTCGGCGGCCGCGTAGTCGCCGCCGACGAGCGAGGGCATCACCGGGGGCTCCTCGGCCTCCGACGGGGTGGGCGTCGGGGTCGGGGTCGGGCTCGGGGACGCGGTGGCCGTGGCCACCGGTCGCTCCGCCTTCGCGTCGTCCTTCGGCGGGTCCGGGGCGAGGAACGGCAGCAGGAACCACAGGCCCGAGAGGACGGTCGCCACGATCTTCTGGGGCCGCTTCCAGAGGCTCGTCCAGGCCAGGACCATGCCGGCCGGCGGGAAGACCACGAGCAGCACGACGATCAGGGCCGGGTGCTGCCACCAGCGCCGGAGGGGCGGAGGCGGGGGCGGGGGGGCGTACGGATAAGGCTGCGGCGGTGTGTACACGTACGTCTCCCCGGTGGGCGTGGACCACAGGCGTGAACGACCTGTGCACGAAGTGACGAGATCGTACACAGGCCGTTCACGTCCGGACTCCCTGATTACGGAAATCGGGTCGGCGGAGCCAACGGGGAGACGATCCGTCAGTACGACTTCGGCAGCCCCAGCGTCTGGTGGGACACGTAGTTGAGGATCATCTCCCGGCTGACGGGGGCGATCCGCGCCACCCGGGCCGCCGTGATCAGGCGGGCGAGGCCGAACTCCTTGGTGAGGCCGTTGCCGCCGAGGGTGTGGACCGCCTGGTCGACGGCCTTCACGCACGCCTCGGCGGCGGCGTACTTGGCCATGTTCGCGGCCTCGCCCGCGCCGAGGTCGTCGCCCGCGTCGTAGAGCTGCGCCGCCTTCGCCATCATCAGGCGGGCCAGCTCCAGCTCGATGTGCGCCTGCGCCAGCGGGTGCGCGACGGCCTGGTGGGCGCCGATCGGGTCCTTCCAGACCTGGCGCTCCTTCGCGTACGTCACGGCCTGCGCGAGCGCGTACCGGCCCATGCCGATCGCGAACGCCGCCGTCATGATCCGCTCCGGGTTGAGCCCCGCGAAGAGCTGGAGCAGGCCCGCGTCCTCGTCGCCCACCAGGGCGTCGGCGGGCAGCCGCACGTCGTCCAGGGTGAGTTCGAACTGCTTCTCGCTCGCGGCGAGTTCCATCTCTATGTGACGGCGGCCGAAGCCGGGCGCGTCGCGCGGGACGATGAAGAGGCACGGCTTCAGCTTCCCCGTGCGGGCGTCCGAGGTGCGGCCCACGATCAGGGTCGCGTCCGCGATGTCCACGCCCGAGACGAAGACCTTGCGGCCGTTGAGGACCCAGCCGTCCTCCGTGCGGGTCGCCGTGGTGGTGATGCGGTGCGAGTTCGATCCGGCGTCGGGCTCCGTGATCCCGAAGGCCATCGTCCTCGTGCCGTCGGCGAGCCCCGGCAGCCACGCCCGCTTCTGCTCCTCCGTGCCGAAGCGGGAGATGACCGTGCCGCAGATCGCGGGCGAGACGATCATCATCAGGAGCGGCGCGCCGGACGCGCCCGCCTCCTCCAGGACGACCGACAGCTCGGTGATGCCGCCGCCCCCGCCGCCGTACTCCTCGGGGAGGTTCACGCCCAGGTAGCCGAGCTTCCCGGCCTCCGCCCACAGCGTGGCCCGGTCGAAGCCGGGGCCGTGGCGGCGGCCGAGCGCGGAGACGGCGGTGCGGAGCGCGGTCAGCTCTTCGGACTCGATCATGCTGGTCATGCGGACTGGTCCTCCTGTGCTTCGGGCCGTTCTTCGGTCTGTACGACGGCGAGCAGGGCGCCGACCTCGACCTGGCGGCCGGGGGCGGCGTGGAGCGCGGTGAGCGTGCCGGAGGCGGGGGCGACGACGCGGTGTTCCATCTTCATGGCCTCCAGCCAGAGGAGCGGCTGTCCCGCGGCGACCCGGTCGCCGGCGGCCAGGCCGTCCGCGATCCGGACGACGGTGCCGGGCATGGGGGCGAGCAGGGAGCCGGGGGCGGTCTGTTCTCCGGGGCCGGTGAAGCGGGTGCGGGCGGCGAGGCGGTGCGGGCCCGCGTGGACCGTTCCGTCCCCGTACGCCGCGACCTCGAAGTGCCTGACCACGCCGGACACCTCCAGGCTCACCCGGTCCGGCGCGGCCGACACGACCCGTACCCCTTCCGGTGCCGTGACCTCGTATCCGCCGTCCCGCGTCGGCCGGTAGCGGACCTCGTGGTCGCCGTACGTCCGCGTCTCGTCCTGGGAGCGGACGTTCCGCCAGCCGCCGCCGAAGCGGCCCCGGCGGGCGGACGCGGCGGCGAGGGCGGCGGCGACGGCCGCGTGCTCCTCGCCGGCGGGGGCGGCGGTGAGGGCGGGCAGGTTCCGGCCGTAGAAGCCGGTGTCGAGGCCGCCGGCGGTCGCGTACTCGGGGTGGCGCAGGGACGCGACGAGGAGTTCCCGGTTGGTGACGGGGCCGTGGACGCGGGTCCGCTCCAGGGTGTGGGCGAGCTTGCGGACGGCCTCGGCGCGGGTGGGCGCGTGGACGGTCACCTTGGCGAGCATCGGGTCGTAGTGGACGCCGACCGGGTCCCCCGAGACGTATCCGGTGTCGAGCCGGACCCGGCCGTCGCGCGGGACCTCGAAGCGGTGCAGGACGCCCGTCTGCGGGGCCCAGTCGCGGGCCGGGTCCTCCGCGTAGAGGCGGGCCTCGACCGCGTGGCCGCGCGGGGCCGGGGGCTCCGGCGGCAGCTTCTCCCCCTGGGCCACGGCGAGTTGGAGGGCGACGAGGTCGATCCCGTACACCTCCTCCGTCACCGGGTGTTCGACCTGGAGGCGGGTGTTCATCTCCAGGAAGTGCGCGCGGCCGTCCGCGACGAGGAACTCGACGGTGCCCGCGCCGACGTAGCCGACCGCCTTGGCGGCGCGGACGGCCGTGTCCAGGAGGGACGCCTCCAGGGCGGCGGACAGGCCGGGCGCCGGGGCCTCCTCGATCACCTTCTGGTGGCGGCGCTGGAGGGAGCAGTCCCGGGTGCCGAGCGCCCAGGCCGTGCCGTGGGCGTCGCAGAGGAGCTGCACCTCGACGTGGCGCCCGTTCTCCACGTACGGCTCGACGAAGACCTCGCCGTCCCCGAAGGCGCTCTCCGCCTCCGCCGCGGCGGACTCCAACTCTCCCGGAAGGGAAGCCAGTTCGCGTACGATCCGCATGCCCCGGCCGCCGCCGCCCGCCGCCGCCTTCACCAGGACCGGCAGGTCGGCCTCCGTCACCCCGGCCGGGTCCAGGGGCTCGACGCCGAGGAGTTCCTTGGCGCGGGTCTTCGACGCCATCGCCTCGATCGCCGCCGGGGGCGGGCCGATCCAGACCAGGCCCGCGTCGGCCACGGCCCGTGCGAAGTCGGCGTTCTCGGAGAGGAAGCCGTAGCCGGGGTGGACGGCGTCCGCGCCCGCCGCGCGCGCCGCCGCCACGATCAGGTCGCCGCGCAGGTACGTCTCCGAGGGCGCCGCCCCCGGCAGCCGTACCGCCGCGTCGGCCTCCCGTACGTGCAGGGCGCCGGCGTCCGCGTCGGAGTACACGGCGACGGTGGAGAGGCCCAGTTCGCGGCAGGTGCGGAAGATCCGGCAGGCGATCTCGCCCCGGTTCGCGACGAGGACGGAGCCGATCGGTGGGGTCGTGGGGGTCATCTGGGGCCTCACATCCGGAAGACGCCGAAGCCGCCGCGCGCGCCCTCGACCGGTGCCGTGTGGATCGCGGAAAGGCACAGTCCGAGGACCGTGCGGGTGTCGCGGGGGTCGATGACCCCGTCGTCGTAGAGGCGGCCGGAGAGGAACATCGGCAGCGACTCGGACTCGATCTGCGCCTCGACGAGCGCCCGCAGGCCGGCGTCGGCCTCGTCGTCGTACGGCTGCCCCTTCGCGGCGGCGGAGGCCCGCGCCACGATCGACAGGACGCCCGCGAGCTGCTGCGGGCCCATGACGGCGGACTTGGCGCTGGGCCAGGCGAAGAGGAAACGGGGGTCGTAGGCCCGGCCGCACATGCCGTAGTGACCGGCGCCGTAGCTCGCGCCCATCAGCACCGACAGGTGCGGGACCTTCGAGTTCGAGACGGCGTTGATCATCATCGCGCCGTGCTTGATGATGCCGCTCTGCTCGTACTCCTTGCCGACCATGTAGCCGGTGGTGTTGTGGAGGAAGACGAGCGGGACGTCCCGCTGGTTGGCGAGCTGGATGAACTGCGCGGCCTTCTGCGACTCGGGGCCGAACAGGACGCCCTGCGCGTTGGCGAGGACGCCGACCGGGTAGCCGTGCAGGGACGCCCAGCCGGTGACCAGGCTCGGCCCGTACAGCGGCTTGAACTCGTCGAAGTCCGAGCCGTCCACGATCCGGGCGATCACCTCGCGCGGGTCGAACGGGGTCTTGAGGTCGCCGGGGACGATCCCGAGGAGTTCCTCCTCGTCGTACTTGGGGGGTTCCGCGAGGGCCGGATCGGCGTGCGCCTTGCGGTGGTTGAGCCGGGCGACGATCCGGCGGGCCTGGCGCAGGGCGTCGGCCTCGTCCACGGCGTAGTGGTCGGCGAGGCCGGAGGTCCGGGCGTGCATCTCGGCGCCGCCCAGCGACTCGTCGTCGCTCTCCTCCCCCGTCGCCATCTTGACCAGCGGCGGCCCGCCGAGGAAGACCTTCGACCGCTCCTTGATCATCACGGCGTGGTCGGACATGCCGGGGACGTACGCGCCGCCGGCCGTCGAGTTGCCGAAGACGACCGCGATCGTGGGGATGCCGGCGGCGGAGAGGCGGGTGAGGTCGCGGAAGAGCGCACCGCCCGGGATGAAGATCTCCTTCTGGGAGGGGAGGTCGGCACCGCCGGACTCGACGAGCGAGACGACGGGGAGGCGGTTGGCGTACGCGATCTCGTTGGCGCGCAGGGCCTTCTTCAGCGTCCACGGGTTGGAGGCTCCGCCGCGCACGGTCGGGTCGTTGGCGGTGACCAGGCACTCGACGCCCTCGATGACCCCGATGCCGGTGATCAGGGAGGCCCCTACGGCGTAGTCGCTGCCCCAGGCGGCGAGCGGCGACAGCTCCAGGAACGGGCTGTCGGGGTCGAGGAGCAGTTCGATCCGCTCCCGGGCGAGCATCTTGCCGCGCTTCCGGTGCCGGGCCGTGTACTTCTCGCCGCCGCCCGCGAGGGCCTTGGCGTGCTCGGCGTCGAGGGCGGCGAGCTTGTCGAGCATGGCGGCGCGGGCGTCCGCGTAGTCGGGTCCGCCGGTGTCGAGGGCGGAGGCGAGGACGGTCACGGGGATTCCTCTCGGGGTGCCTGGCGGGAGCCTGCGGTGACGGCCCGGCGGGGGCCCCGGGCGGTGAGGGCGTTCCGGGGGGCTCGGGCGGTGACGGCCCGGTGGGTGCCCCGAGCGGTGACGGCGTTCCGGGGGCCTCGGGCGGTGACGGCCTTCCGGGGGCCCCGGGCGCCGGTCACAGCAGCTCCTCCGGTACGTCCACGTGGCGGGAGCGGAGCCACTCGCCGAGGGCCTTGGCCTGGGGGTCGAAGCGGGCCTGGGAGGCGACGCCCTCGCCGAGGATTCCGGCGACGGTGAAGTTGAGGGCCCTCAGGTTCGGCAGGACGTGCCGGGTGACGGGCAGGTCCGCCGTCTCGGGCAGCAGCGCGCGGAACCGGTCGACGGTGAGGGCGTGGACGAGCCAGCGCCACTCCTCGTCCGTGCGGACCCAGACGCCCACGTTGGCGTCGCCGCCCTTGTCGCCGCTGCGGGCCCCGGCGATCCGGCCGAGGGGGACGCGGCGGACGGGCCCCTCCGCCGGCGGCTCCGGAAGCCCGGGCTCGGGTACGGGTTCAAGGGCGCGGGTGCGGGCCGGTACGGGAATCCCCCGCCGGGTCCCGTCGGGGAGCACGGCCGTGTGCGGGACCTCGGCGGCGTCCACGTACGCCGTCTCGAAGACCCCGTAGGGGGCGCCCCTGCCGGGCGGGGCGGTGACGTGGAAGCCGGGGTAGCTGGCGAGGGCCAGTTCGATGGCGGCGCCCGTAAGGGCGCGGCCGACGGCGTCGGGGCCGGGGTCGCGGACGACGAGCCGCAGCAGGGCGCTCGCGGTCTCCTCGGTACCCGCGTCGGGCCGGTCGGTGCGGGCCAGTTCCCAGCGCACCTCGGCCGGGCGGGACCCGCCCCGCGCCAGGGCGTCCTCGATCTGGTCCCGCACGAGCGCGGCCTTGGCCTCGATGTCGAGGCCGGTGAGGACGAAGACGACCTCGTTGCGGAAGCCGCCGAGCCGGCTGAGACCGGCCTTGAGGGTGGGCGGCGGGGCCTCGCCCCGGACGCCCTCGACCCTGACCCGGTCGGGAGCCTCCCGCGTGAGCCGTACGGTGTCGAGGCGCGCGGTCACGTCGGGCCCGGCGTACCGGGCGCCCGCCGTCTCGTAGAGGAGCTGGGCCGTGACCGTGCCGACGTCGACCAGGCCGCCGGTACCGGGGTGCTTGGTGATGACGGAGGAACCGTCCTCGTGGAGTTCGGCGACGGGGAAGCCGGGGCGGCGGAAGAGGCGCGGGTCGTGCTCGCGGAAGAAGGCGTAGTTGCCGCCGGTGGCCTGGGTGCCGCACTCCAGGACGTGCCCGGCGACGACGGCGCCCGCGAGCCGGTCGTACTCCTCCGGGCCCCAGCCGAAGTGCCACTGCGCGGGTCCGGTGACGAGGGCGGCGTCGGTGACCCGGCCGGTGACGACGACGTCGGCCCCGGCCGTCAGGCAGGCGGCGATGCCGGCGCCGCCGAGGTAGGCGTTGGCGGCGAGGGCGCCGTCCCGGGCGGGCAGGCGGTCGCCCTCGACGTGCGCGACCCGTACGGGCAGGCCGAGCCGGTCGGCGAGCGCGCGCAGGGCGCCGGCCAGCCCGGCGGGGTTCAGGCCGCCCGCGTTGGTGACGATCCGGACCCCGCGCTCGTGGGCGAGGCCGAGGCCCTCCTCCATCTGGCGCAGGAAGGTCTTCGCGTACCCGGCGGCCGGGTCCTTGAGCTGGTCGCGGCCGAGGATGAGCATGGTCAGCTCGGCGAGGTAGTCGCCGGTCAGGACGTCCAGCTCTCCCCCGGTGAGCATCTCGCGGACGGCGTCGAACCGGTCGCCGTAGAAGCCGGAGGCGTTGCCGACACGGAGGACCATCAGGGCTTCCCGGGGGTGGGGGTCGCGGGGGCGGGGGCGCCGGGAGTGGAGGCGGGGGCGCCGGGGGCGGGAGCCGGGGGCCCGGGGGTGGGGGGTCCGGGGATGGCACCGGCCTCCCGGCCCGTGCCCGCCGGGCCCGCGAACGCCTGGGCGATGGTCAGCCAGTGCGCGGCGTCGGGGCCGTGGGCGGTGAGGGCGGTGTCGTCGCGGTGGACGCGCTGGGTGGCGAGGAGGCAGAAGTCGAGGGCGGTGCCGGTGACCTTCTGGGCGGCGTCCTCGGGCCCGTACGTCCACGACTCGCCGTCCGGAGCGACGAGTTCGACCCGGAAGGGTTCGGCCGGGGGGCGCTCGCCCCGGACGAGGTACGCGTAGTCGCGGGCGCGGTGCCCGATCCAGGCGACGTGCCGGAGGCGGGTGGTCGGCGGCCGGACGACACCGAGGGCGTCGGCGACGTCCTGGCCGTGCGCCCAGGTCTCCATCAGCCGCGCGGTGGCCATGGCGGGGGCGCTCATCGGCGGGCCGTACCAGGGGAAGCGCGCGCCGGGCGGAACGGCGCGCAGGGCCTCCTGGAGCCGTTCGCGGCCCTCGCGCCAGCGGGCGAGGAGGTCGGCGGGCGGCAGCTTCGCGCCCTCCTCCGCGCCGTCGTCCACGAAGCGCTCGGGAGCGGCGATCGCCTTCTCCGTCTCGGCCGCGAACGCCTCGGCGTCGGTGGCGGCGAGGAGGGCGGCGCGGTCGGTCCAGGCGAGGTGCGCGATCTGGTGGGCGATCGTCCAGCCGGGGGCGGGAGTGGGGGCATCCCACTGCTCCTGACTCAACTCCGCGACGAGACGGTCGAGTTCTTCGCTCTCGTCGCGCAGGTCGTCGAGGACGACGACGGGGTCGGACACGGTGCGCTCCCCTCGGGGGACGGGCGGTCACGGTCACGGGCCTTCGCGGAGGAGCATGGCAGCGACGCAAGAAACAATCAAGCGTGCTTGCTTTAGTTCCGGAAAACGCCCGTTCCGGAGCGGTCCGGGTGTCCCGCAGGGGACGCGGCGCCGACCCGCGCCTACGTCCGGCGGGGCCGCCGCACCAGCGAGGCGGCGGTGGTGGCGACGACGACGAGGGCGAGGTTCACGAAGGGGAGGAGGGCGCCGGGGGCGTCGTCGATCGCGCCGATGCCGTTCCCGACGGCGGTGATCCAGCCGGCGGTCCCCACCGCCACCATCGGGCCGACCCCCCGCTCCCCCGTGATCCGCATGCCGATCCACAGGACCAGCGGCATCAGCAGGAACGTGTTCATGAGCGCCGAGGTGAACGCCTGGTCGGAGGAGTAGCCGGCCCCGGTGCCCAGCGTCGAGGCGGCCTGGGCGCTGAACGACAGGTAGAGGGTGTCGGACAGGATCAGGTGGGACGCCGCGACGCCGATCAGCGAGACGACCAGTGCCTTGAGCAGGCGGGGGCCGAGCGGGGTGGGTGAGGTCGGTGCCATGACGCCCGACTATACGCACCGTCTATACATGCAGTGCATACACCCTCGCGGAAGAACCGGACCCCGCCGCGAACGGCCGGAACGGGCACCGCGTCCGTGAGAATCCGACGGCAGCCCGGACGTTCCGGTCGGGGATGCCCACGGCGACCGGACGGGGACGTCAACCCGGCCGGAAAGGGAGCGGGTTCATGCCGCTCAGGGCATCAGGAGGGCCGCGTGGAGGGGGCGCGCGGCCCGCATCCCTGCCCGGTGCGGGCCGCGCGTCCTGCTGCGCCGGGCCCGGGGCAGGGGGAGAACCCCGGGTCCGGCGGCGAGAGCGGTCCCATGCGCTCACCACTCCGCGTGCCCCCGAACTCCCCCCGCATGCACGGCCCTCCACACGATTCCGAAAAATTCGGGAGCCCCGCCATCAGGGCCGGCACCCCTGCGGGAGGGCTCCCCTACGGGCGGGGACCCCTACGGGCGGGCACCCTTACGGGCGGACTCCCCTACGGGCGGGCACCCCGCGGACCGGTGCCCGGCCCGGTCGCCGGAGTGGTGAACCGGCCCCGCGCGAGCACCGTTGGACGGACGGCACGTCCGCATGCCGTGCGCCGAGAGGCCCACCCGCATGCCGTGCACCGGTCGGCAAGCCGCCGGTCCGCAAACCTGCTTCTCCTCCCCGAAGGACTTCCATGCGTCATCTCCGTCCCTCCTTCCCACGCCGCGGGAAGAAGGCGACCGCCGCCGCCCTCACCGCCGTCACCGCCTCCCTGCTGCTCTCCGGAGCCGGTTCGGCCGGCGCCTCCGGCGCCTCCGGCCAGGGCCCCGTCAAGCGTTACGTCGCCCTCGGGGACTCCTACGCCGCCGGAACGGGTCTGCCCCGGCAGACGAACGCGGAGTGCGGCCGCTCGGCGGACAGTTACCCGTCGTGGCTCGCCGCGACGTACAAGCCGGCCGTGTTCAAGGACGTCACCTGCGGCGGCGCCACCACGCGCTCGCTGTGGAACAAGCAGGGGTCGGCCGCGCCGCAGGTCGACGCGCTCACCAAGGACACCGACCTGGTGACCGTCACGCTCGGCGGCAACGACCTCGGCTTCTCCGACGTGCTCACCACCTGCGTCCTGGCCGGCCTGTCCACCAGGGAGGGCGCCCCCTGCCGCGACAAGCTGTCCGGCGACGGAAAGAGCCTGGAGACGGGCTTCGCCCGGCTGGGCACCCGCGTGCCCGACATGCTGACCGACATCAAGCGGCGCAGCCCCGGCGCGCGTGTCGTCGTGGTCGGGTACCCGAATCCGTTCCCCCTCGACGGAAGCGGCTGCGATTCCTCCGTCCCCCTGGCGAAGGGCGACGTCACCTGGCTCCACCAGACCACGAACCGGCTGAACCTCCTGCTCGAAACGGCGGCCCGCACGAAGGGGGCCGAGTACGTCGACACCTCCGTCCCGCTCCGCGGCAAGGACATGTGCCGGCCCTCGTCCAAGCGGCTGATCAACCCGCTGCTGCCGCAGACGCCCGGCTCGGCCCACCCCGACGCGATGGGGCACCTGCTGATGGCCTACCAGGTCCACGAGCAGCTGTTCGGATAGTCGCCGCCCCCTCCGCCGGGCCGCACGGCCCTTCCGGCCCGGCGGAGGGGCCCGCGCGGACCTCAGTTCGCGGCGCCGAGCGCTTCGTAGACGTGCGCGATGTAGTCGTGCGTACGCTCCGAGCCGAGGATTCCGGCGCCCAGCCGGTTCATCGTGTACGCGAACGTGACGCGCCGGTCGAGGTCCATCATGACGAGGGAACCGCCCCAGCCGGCCCAGAAGCAGATCGTCCCGGTCGGCATGCCCGGCATGGTCCTGCGGTCGGCGAGCGCGTAGCCGACGCCCCAGCGCACGGGGACGCCCAGGAACAGGTCGACCCCGTCGGCCTGCACGTCGAAGATCTTCTCCACGGTGTCCGGGGAGAGCAGCCGCCGGCCGTTCGCCGTGCCGCGCCGCGAGATCACGGAGAGGGCGCGCACCAGCCCGCGCGCGTTGCCGTACCCGTTGACGGCCCCGAGTTCGGCACGGCGCCACCGCGGGGTGTCGACGTGCTCGTCCCGGGCGGGGCTCCCGAGCAGCGTCCTGACGAACACCGATTCGGGGTCGAGCCCCTCCGGCACCCCGGGCGCCTCCCCCGAGGACACCAGCGCGGCGATGCGCGGCCAGTCGGCCTCCCGCGCGCCGATCTGGACGTCGGCCCCCAGCGGCCCGGCCACCTCGGTCCGGAGGAACTCCGTCAGGGTGCGGCCGTCGACCCGCCGGACGAGTTCCCCGACGAGCTGTCCCTGGGTCTGCATGTGGTAGCCGGAGGCGCTTCCCGGTTCCCACCAGGGCTCCTGCGCCGCCAGCCGGGCGCTCGCCGTCGGCCAGTCGTACAGGTCGTCCACGGTGAAGGGCTGCTGCCAGCCGGAGAGCCCCGAGGTGTGGGACAGGACGTGCCGCACCTCGATGTCCTGCTTGCCCCCGGCGGCGAATTCGGGCCAGTAGTGCGCGACCGGGCGGTGGAGGTCCAGCGCTCCCCGGTCGACGAGGACGAGGGCCGCCAGACTGCTGAGGGTCTTGGTGGTCGACCACAGGCCGACCAGGGTGTCCCGGCGCCACGGAGCGGTGCGCGCCGCGTCGGCGTGACCGCCCCACAGGTCGGCCTCCATGACGCCGTCGACGTCGACGGCGATCGACGCCCCCAGCTCCTCGCCGGATTCGAGGTGCGCTGCCAGCGCCGCCCTGACCGGCTCGAACCGGGCGGTGTGTGTTCCTTCGACGGTGACCATGGTTTTCCCCACTTCGGACGGCGTTCGCTCGACCTGCCAACGGGCCGGACGGCGGTCCGGTTCACGGTCGTACGCCCCAAAAGACTTTCCCCGGGAGATTCGTCCCCGCCGGATCACCCGCGGTGACGGCGGTGCGGGTCCGGGCATCCCTGATCACGCTCCGGCCGGAGGGGCGGCGCGTGAGCTGCGTCTCGTTTCCGGCCGACCGGCGGGGACCGCTCGCGGAGACCGCCGAGCGGCCGGTTCCCGGTGACACCGCGGCCCGCCCGCCGGGCGCGGGGCCCGGGGCGGCGCGGCGGACCGGAGGGCCCCTCCGGCCGCGGCCGGTCGCCCCGCCCGCGACCCCCCCGACGCCGGGTGACGTCCTGCTACTGTCCCCCTGGTATGCGGGAAGCGGACGACGGGCCCCACCCCTCCTGTCCGCCCGCGTCGCTTCCCGTCCCGGGCGGACACGCCTTCACGGCGGGCCCGGGAGTGCGCGGAAGCGCCGGCGGAGCGCCGCACGGCGTTCGCCGCCACGTCCACGGCACGACCGTCCCCGCCCGGACGGACCGGTGACTCGTGGCCGGGGCGGACCGCCCGCGTACCGGTGGGACATGTGCGTACGGGTGGTGGGACCGCCGAGTGGGGTGCCTGGTGGAGACGATGACGACCGTGGGGCAGGAATTCGACTTCGGGCTGCTGGGGCCGCTGGTGGTGCGCCGTGCGGGCACGGTGCTCGACCCGGGGCGGCGCAAGCAGCGGCTGCTGCTGGTGCGGCTGCTGCTCGCGGACGGCTGCGCGGTCGCTCCCGGGACGCTGTGCGAGGAGCTGTGGCCGGGCCGGACGCCGGACGGGGCGGTGGCCTCCCTGCACGCCCACGTCAGCAAGGTCCGCGCGGTCCTGGAGCCCCAGCACCTGCGCGTGCGGGGGACGTGCGAGGTGCTGGTCACCGAGCCCGCCGGCTACGCCCTGCGCGTCCCGCCCGAAAGCCGGGACACCGTGCGCTTCGAGCGGGCCGTCGCCCGGTCGCGCCGGCTGCTGGGCCAGGAGCGGGCCGGAGACGCCCTGCGGGAGGCCGAGCAGGCCCTGGGCATGTGGCGCGGCGCCGCGCTCGCCGACGCGGCGGACCACCTGTTCGCCGCCCACGAGATCGCGCGCCTGGAGGAACTGCGGCAGACCGTCCGGGAGATCCGCACCACCGCTCTGCTCCTGAGCGGGCACATACCCGGGGCCGTGGAAGCGGCGCGGGAACTGACGGCGGAGGACCCGCTGCGGGAGACCGGCTGGGCGCTGCTGCTGCGCGCCCTCTACCTGGCCGGCCGGCATCCCGAGGCGCTGCGGTGCTACGCGGACCTGCGCGGGCGCCTCGCCGGCGAACTCGGCCTCGAACCCGGCCCCGGTCTGCGCGCCCTGCACGACGGCATCCTCCGCCACGACCTGCCGCCGCTGGCCCCGCCGGAAACGGCGGACGCGGCGGGCGGCACGGCACCGTCCGGTACGGCCGCCGGTACGACGGGCGCGTCCGGTACGGCCGCCGGTACGACGGGACCGTCCGGTACGACCGCCGGGGAGTCCACCGGCCCCGCGGACCCCTCCGGCACGGACGACCGCCCGGCCGGGACCACCGGGAGCGCCGAGAACACCGGGGCCACCGGGAGCGCCGGGAGTCCCCGTGACGACGCGCCCTCCCCCCTCGTGCGCCCGGCACAGCTCCCGGGCGACCTGCCGGTGTTCGCCGGGCGCGAGGCCGAAGGCGCCCGGCTGTCCGACGCGAGCGGCGCGCCCGGCCGGACGGGACCGGCCGGCGCGCCCGTCGTCGTCATCGGCGGCGCCCCCGGCGTCGGCAAGACCACCTTCGCCGTGCACCACGCCCACCGGATCGCCTCCTCGTTCCCCGACGGGCAGCTCTTCGTCAACCTGTGCGGGTTCCATCCGCACGCTCCCGCCGTGGAGCCGGGCGACGCCCTGCACGGCTTCCTCGTCGCCCTCGGGGTCCCCGCCCCGCGCATCCCCGAGGACACCGAAGGCCGCAGCACGCTGTTCCGCAGCCTCCTGGCCGGCCGGCGGGTCCTGGTCGTCCTGGACAACGCCCGCGACGAACAGCAGGTCCGTCCCCTGCTGCCCGCGAGCGGCGGCTGCCTCACCCTGGTCACCAGCCGCAACCGGCTCCCGGGGCTGATCGCGACCGACGGGGCCAGGCCCCTCACCCTCGCCCTGCCCTCGCGGGCCGAGGCCCACGAGACGCTGGTACGGCGCCTGGGACCGGAGCGCCTGGCCGCCGAGCCCGAGGCCGCGGCCCACATCGTCCGGCTGTGCGGACGGCTGCCCCTGGCCCTGGCCGTGGTGGCCGCCCGCGCCGAACTCGACCCGGACTTCCCCCTGCACGCCGTCGCCGAGGACCTGCGGCACGCCCACGGCGGTCTGGACGCGTTCACCGGCTTCGACGCCACCACGGACGTCCGGGCGGTGTTCTCCTGGTCCTACCGGTCCCTGGACGAGCCCTCCGCGCGCCTCTTCCGGCTCCTCGCCCTGCACCCCGGCCCCGACATCACCGTCCCGGCCGCCGCCGGCCTCGCCGGGATCCCCCTCGCCCGGGCCCGCCACCTGCTCGCGGGACTGACCCGTTCCTGCCTCGTCGAACAGCCCCTGCCCGGCCGGTTCGCCCTCCACGACCTGCTGCGCGGCTACGCCGCCGAACTCACCGGCGCCCACGACGACGCCGACGAGCGGCACCGCGCCACCCTCCGGGTCCTGGACCACTACATGTTCACGGCCCACGAGGCCAACCGGCTGTTCCAGCAGGAGTCGCTGCCCGAACTCGACCTCGGCTCCCCGGGCGCGGGCGTCACCCCGGAGGACCTCACCACCGTCGAACAGGCCAACCGGTGGTTCACCGCCGAGCGCCGGGTGCTGGACGGCCTGCTGCACACCGCCGTCGGCCGGGGACTCGACCGCCACGTCACCGGACTGGCCTGGTCCCTGAAGGAGTACCTGAACCGCCAGGAGTACTGGCCGGAGGCCATCACGGCGCTGCTCCCCGTCCTGGAGGCGGCCCGGCGCCGGGGCGACCGCGTCGAGGAGGGCCGCTGCCTCCGCCACATCGGCGGCGTCCAGGGCTACCTCGGCCACCAGGAAGAGGCCCTGCGCAACCTGCGCCACGCCACCGCGATCTTCGAAGAGCTCGGCGTGGTGGGCGAACAGGCCCGCGCCCACTACAGCACGGCGTGCGCGCTGTACCTGTTCGGCCGGATCCCGGAGGCCGTGGCGTTCTCCGAACGGGGGCTCGCGCTGTCCCGGGAGACGGGGGACGAGCTGTGGACGGCCGAGTGCCTCGTCGAACTCGCCTGGTTCCACGCCAACCTGGGGCAGCCGGAGAAGGGCCTCGCGCTCAGCGAGGAGGCCCAGGCCCTGTTCGGGCGCCTGGACGCCCCCTGGCAGCAGGCCCAGGGCTGGGACGTCCTGGGTCACATCCTGCGTCAACTCGGCCGGTACGAGGAGTCGGTGGGCACCTACCGGCGGGCGACGGAGTCGTTCGGGAAACTGGGGGACCGGAGGAACGCCGTCGGCACGCTGATGCGGCTGGGCGACACCCGGCTGGCCATGGGCGACCGGGAGGGCGCCCGGGCGGAATGGGTCCGCGCCCTCGCCGGTGCCGAACAGCACGCCCTGTCCCGCAGCGCCCAGGAGGCCCGGGACCGGCTCGCCGCCCTGACCACCGGAGGGGGCCCCGTGCCCGCCGTACCGGAGAGGGCCGTCGGCGGCCATCGCGTGCCGGACCCGCCGGGCGGTGTCCCCCCGTACGGTCACGCCCCGACGGAGGGCGGCGGCGCGGGACGGGTCCACGGGGACGGCCCCGCCGGGTGAGCGGCCCGCCGCGCCCGTCACCCGTGACGGGCGCGGCGGGCCGCCGTCGGTCACTTCGCCAGGAAGGCGAGCAGGGCGTCGGTGACCTCCTGGCCGTGGGTCCACAGCAGACCGTGCGGGGCGCCCTCGACGACGACGTACTCGGCCTGCGGGAGCGCCCGGTGGAACGGCACGGCGGTGGCCTCGATCGGCAGGATGCGGTCGGCGTCGCCGTGCAGGATCAGGGCCGGCACGTCGATCTTGGCCACGTCGGCCCGGAAGTCGGTGGTCCAGGTCGCCACACAGGCCAGCGAGGCGTACCAGGAGGCGCCGGCGGCGACGTTCCAGCTGTTGCGGACGGCCTCCTCGCCGATGCGGGTGCCGAGGTTCTCGTCCAGGTTGTAGAAGTCCTGGTAGAACGCGGTGAAGTAGGCGTACCGGTCGGCGGTGACGGCCTCCTCGATGCCCTCGAAGACACTCCCGTCGACCCCCTCGGGGTTGTCGTCGGTCTTGAGCAGGAACGGCTCCAGGGAGGCCAGGAAGGCGGCCTTGGCGATCCGGGCGGAACCGTAGGTGCCGAGGTAGCGGCCGACCTCGCCGGTGCCCATGGAGAAGCCGACGAGGACGGCGTCGTTCAGGTCGAGGGTCTCCAGGAGGGTGTTCAGGTCGGCGGCGAAGGTGTCGTAGTCGTAGCCGGTGGTGGGGCGGCCCGAGCGGCCGAAACCACGCCGGTCGTAGGTGATGACCCGGTAACCGGCCTTCAGCAGGGCGGCGGACTGCTTCTCCCAGGACTGGCCGTCGAGCGGGTAGCCGTGGATCAGCACGACCGGCTGCCCGGTGCCGTGGTCCTCGTAGTAGAGCTCGACGGGGGTGGAGTTCTCGTGGCCGACGGTGAGGAACGCCATGGTGATCGGTGCCTTTCGTGACGCGGTGCGGTGATGCGGTGCGGTGATGCGGTGCGGGGGGGGTGAGGGGGCGGGCGGCGACGGGACGGGCCGTCAGCGGACCGTCCTGGCGGCCTTCTCCACGATGCGGGCGACGGCGTCGGGACGCGAGACGGACACCGCGTGCGACGCGTCGATCTCGGTCGTGCGGGCGTGCGCACGGGCCGACATGAAGCGCTGGACGGCCACGGGGATGTTCCGGTCCCCGGTGGTGACCAGGGACCAGGAGGGGATCGTCTTCCAGGCGGCCTTCGTGGACTTCTCCTCCAGGGCGGCGGCGGCGATCGGGCGCTGCCCGGCGGCCATGAGCCGCGCCTTGTCCGCCGGCACGTCCGCGGCGAACTGCCGGTGGAACTTGTCCGGCTCGATGAAGACGTCGGCGCCCCCGCTGCCGTCCGGCAGCGTGTACTCCACCGGCTCGACCGCCTCGCCGAGGGTGCTGCCGGGGAGCTTGTTCGTCAGCCCGAGCGAGCTCTCGCCGGAGTCGGGCAGGAACGCCGCGATGTAGACGAGGGCCTTGACCTTGTCCTCCAGCCCGGCGGCGGCCTGGCTGATGACGGTGCCGCCGTAGGAGTGGCCGACCAGGACGACGGGCCCGTCGATGTGGGCGACGACGCTGCGCAGGTAGGCGGCGTCGTGCGCCGGTCCGCGCAGCGGGTTGGCGGCGGCCACCACCGGGTAGCCGGCGTGCTGCAGCCGCGTGACGACGTCGTCCCAGCTCGATGCGTCCGCGAACGCCCCGTGCTCCAGCACGATCGTCGGCCGCTGCTGCGGGTGGGGCGCGGCGCCGGCCACGCCGGGGAGGGTGACGGCCGTGACGGACAGGGCCGCGGCCGCGGTGGCCCCGAGCAGGGCGAGCCGGCGGCTCGGGCGGGGGATGCGCATGGTGAACGTCCTTCTTCCTGGGGATGTCGGCCCCGGCGGGGGCGGTGGTGAGGCGGGTGGGGCCACCGGGAGGAGGCGCCGGGGGGCGGGCGGGACGGTGTTCCGGTCCGGCCGTGGCGGCGTCTTCTCCCCGTCCTACGCACGGGGCCCGGGCCCGGTTCACCCGTGTCCCCCTGATGACTTTCCGTGACGACGACCGGTGCCGGGGGGCGGCGCCGGGAAGGGCCCGCCGAGGCGACAAGGAGACGAAAAGGTTTGGTCAAGGCATCCCGCGCAGGGTGGGTCCCGCGTTCCCGTCCTCGCGGGAGACGTCTCACGGCACACGCGAACAGGACAGAACGTCACCATGAACGGGACCCTGGAGGCGGGGGTCATCCCCCTCGCCCCGACGCGGGCGCATGCCCGGCCCACCGCGCCGCACGACGGCCGCGACGCCGTCGTCGACGACCTCTACGGCCAGTACCGGCCCATGCTCCTCCGGTACGCCGCGCGCCTGCTGGACGGCGACTGGCACAAGGCGGAGGACATCGTCCAGGAGACGGCGGCCCGCGCCTGGAAGCACTCCGGATTCCTGGACGACCGCCGCGAGCACGTCCGGCCGTGGCTGTTCACCGTGGTCAGGAACCTGGTCATCGACCACCACCGGGCCCGCCGGATCCGCCCCCTGGACCCGATGTCCGCCACGGCACCGGACGCCGGCCGGGACGACACGGACTCCGCCCTCACCTCCCACGTGGTGCGCGAGGCGCTCCGGGAACTGAACGAGCAGCAACGGACCGTCATCCAGCTCATGTACTACCTGGAGTGCAGCGTGGCCCAGGCCGCCGAGCACCTCGGCATCCCGCCCGGCACCGTCAAGAGCCGCGCCTTCTACGCCGTGCGGGCCCTGCGCAAGGCGCTCGCGGAGCGGGGCGTGCTCGGCGCGTAGGGCCCCGCGCGGCAGGGGGCGGACGGGGCGCGGGCCGCCGGGGCGCCCGCCTCGCGCCCGCCCCGGCGCGTCCCCTACGGGGCCTTCCGCGCGGGCCGCCGTGAGGGTTCCGTACGGGACGGTTCCCTGCGGGAGGGACCCGTACGGGTGCGGACCGCGCCCATGCTCGCCCCGATGACGAGGGCGATGGCGAGGGCGTCGGTGGCGGACAGGACCTGGCCGAGGACGAGGAAGCCGGCCGCCGCCGCGATGGCCGGTTCCAGGCTCATCAGGATCGCGAAGGTGGGCGCGGGCATGCGGCGCAGGGCGAGGAGTTCCATGGTGTACGGCAGGACCGACGACAACAGCGCGACCGCGAGGCCCAGGCCGAGCGTCGACGGCACGAGGAGCCCGCCGCCCGCCTCCGCGAGGCCGAGCGGCAGGCTGAGGACGGCGCCGAAGGCCATCGCGAGCGCCAGCCCGTCCACGTGCGGGAAGCGGCGGCCGGTGCGGGCGCCGAAGACGATGTACGCGGCCCACATGCCGCCCGCCGCGAGCGCGAAGGCGGCGCCCGCCGGGTCGAGCCGTTCGAAGCCCCCGCCGCCGAGGAGGACGACCCCGGCGAGGGCGATCCCCGCCCACAGCAGGTTCGTCCACCGGCGCGAGGCCACCACGGAGAGGATCAGCGGGCCGAGGACCTCCAGGGTGACGGCCGCACCCAGCGGAATCCGGTCGGCGGCCTGGTAGAAGAGGGTGTTCATCCCCGCCAGGGCGGTGCCGAAGGCGGCGATCGTGCCCCAGTCGGCACGTCCGTACCCCCGGACCGCGGGCCGGCAGACGACCAGGAGCACGGCCGCGGCGAGCACGAGCCGCAGGGTGACGACCCCGAGGGCCCCGGCGCGCGGCATCAGGAGGACGGCGAGGGACGAACCGAACTGGACGGAGAGCCCGCTCGCGACGACGAGCGCGACCGGCCCGAACCGGCGAACCGCCGCCTTGTCCCCCCTGGACCCCACGGCTTCCCCGGTCCCTGCGGGAGTCCCGGGCCCTACGGAATCCGTGTGCCCTGCGGGTCCTGCGGGTCCTGTGGAATCCGTGTGCCCTACGGGCCCTACGGGCCTTACGGATCCTGCGGGTCCTGCGGGTCCTACTGGCCCTACGGGTCCTAGGGGTCCTAGGGGTCCTACGGGCCCTGCGGGACCCGGAGCCCCCACGGGCCCCACGGGCCCCACCGCCTCCGCAGGCCCCCCGGCACCCGTACCGACCGTACCGACCGTACCGACCGTACCGACCGTACCGACCGCGCCGGACGCGCCGGACGTACCGGCCGGGATCACGCCCTTGACCGGACCGTTCACCTGCTGCTCCTCCACACCCACACGCGCGTCCGCGCGCCACCGAGGTCCGCGGGACCAAGCGTCCGGTCCCGCGCCGTGCGTCCCGGCGTACCGCTGTCGGAACCGTCCCGGCGTACCGCCGCCGGAACCACCCCCTCACGCTACGGGCCCGTACGCGCCACCGGAAATGCCGATTGCGCTGCGGTTATGCTCCGGACGCATGAGCATCGAGCTGCGCCACCTCCGCTGCTTCCTCGCCATCGCCGGGGAGTCCAGCCTCACCGGGGCGGCCGCCCGGCTCCACCTCACGCAGCCCGCCGTCTCCCGCACCCTCGCCGCCCTGGAACGCCACCTCGGCACCCGGCTGGTGGACCGCTCCACCCACCACCTCGCCCTCACCGCCGAGGGACACGACTTCCGGGTCCGGGCCGCCGCCGCGCTCGCCGCCTTCGACGCCGCCGTGGACCCGGCCCGTCTCCGCCACCGCCCCCTGCGCCTCGGGCACGCCTGGTCGGCGTTCGGCCCGTACACCACTCCCCTGCTCCGGCGCTGGCAGCGCGCCCACCCCGACACCCCGCTCGAACTCCTCCGCGTGGACGACCGCACCGCCGGTCTCGTCCGGGGCGAGGTGGACGCGGCGCTGCTGCGCGGGACCGTGGAGGCGTCCGGCCTGGTCACGGCGGAACTCACGACCGAGGAGCGGGTGGCCGCGCTGCCCGCCGACAGCCCGCTCGCGGACCGCCCCCGGCTCGCCCTCGACGACCTCGCGGGCGAGACGGTCGTCCTCAACACCGTCTCGGGCGCGACCACCCTCGCGCTCTGGCCCCCCGGCGCCCGCCCGACGGCCGCCCTCACCGTCGCCAACACCGACGACTGGCTCACGGCGATCGCCGCCGGCCGGGGCGTCGGCGTCTCCTCCGCCTCCACGGCGGCCCTCCACCCCCACCCGGGCGTCACCTACCGCCCGCTCCCCGACGCACCCCCGCTGCCGGTGCTCCTCGCCTGGCGGGACGCCTTCCCGCACCCGGCGACGGAGGCGCTGGTGGCGATGGCCCGGGAGATCGTCGGCGGGGCGTGACCGCCCCGGCCGCGTCCACGGCGCCCCGCCGGAGGGACCACCGGCCGGATCGGGCCGGGCCGCGCGCGTCCCCGGCCGCCGGGACGCGGTCCGCCTACGACGGGGCGCGGAAGCGCCGCCCCCGCCCGTCCGCGTCCCCGGTCCCGTCCCCCGGGTCCTCGTCCAGCCCCTCCGCCAGCACCTCCGCCAGGTGCCGCCCCCGCAGGTCCGTCAGGTCGCCGATCTGGGTCCTGCACGAGAAGCCGTCCGCCAGGACCGTCGCGTCCCCGGCGGCCCGCAGCGCCGGCAGGAGCCGGTCCTCCGCGCACGCCACCGAGACCCCGTAATGGCCCGGCTCGAAGCCGAAGTCGCCCGCCAGGCCGCAGCAGCCGCCCACGAGGTCGCCCGTCAGGCCCGCCCGCTCCCGGAGGCGGCGGTCCGCCGCGTCGCCCAGGACGGCGTGCTGGTGGCAATGGGTCTGGCCGGTGACCGGGCGGTCCAGGCGGGGCGGGGCCCAGTCGGGCGCCAGCTCCTCCAGGGCCTCCGCGAAGGTGCGGACGGAGGCGGCGAGGCGCGCCGCGCGGGGGTCGTCCCCCATCAGCTCGGGCAGGTCGGTGCGGAGGGCCGCCGCGCAGGAGGGTTCCAGGACGACCACCGGACCCGCCACCTCCTCCATCACGTCCAGCGTCCGCCGCATCACCTTCCGCGCCGCCCCCAGCTGCCCCGTCGACACGTACGTCAGCCCGCAGCAGACCCGGCCCGGCGGCAGGTCCACCCCCAGGCCCGCGTCCTCCAGGACGCGGACGGCCGCCTCGCCGACCCCGGGCGCCAGGTGGTTCGTGAAGGTGTCCGGCCACAGGGTGAGGACCGGCGGGCGGTTCGAGGCGCGCTGGGCGAACCAGTACGCGAAGGACCGTTCCGCCACCCTCGGCATCGTCCGCTCCGGCGTCACCCCCGCGAGCCGCGCCGCGAACGGCAGCCGGAGCCCCGCGTTCAGGCCCCGCCCGAACAGGTCCAGCCAGTGCGGGAGCCGTCCCATCGTCCAGTGCGAGCGCGGCCGGCGCAGGAGGCCGCCGGGGCCCGCGTAGTACCCGTCCAGGAACTCCGCCTTGTACGCGGCCATGTCGACGCCCACCGGGCAGTCGCTGCGGCACCCCTTGCAGGACAGGCACAGGTCGAGGGCCTCACGGACCTCCTCCGCGCGCCGGCCGCCGGTGATCACCTCCCCGAGCGCCATCTCGTGCAGCAGCCGCGCCCGCCCCCGCGTGGAGTGCCGCTCCTCCCCCGTCGCGCGGTACGAGGGGCACATCACGTCCTCTCCCTGACTCCCGCCCTCCGTACGGCACTTGGCGACTCCCACGCACCGGGCGGCGGCCCGTCCCAGGCCCACCACCGGGAGGCCCGTGAACCGCAGCCCCTCGTCCAGCGGCCCCGGCCGGACCAGCATCCCCGGGTTGAGTCCCCCGTCCGGGTCCCACACGTCCTTGACCGCGCCGAAGAGGCCGACCAGCTCCGCCCCGTACATCTTCGGCAGCAGTTCGGCCCGTGCCCGCCCGTCGCCGTGCTCGCCGGAGAGCGAGCCGCCGTGGGCGACCACCAGGCCGGCCACCGCCTCCGAGAAGCGCCGGAAGTCCCGGACCCCCCTCTCCGTCCACAGGTCGAAGTCGATGCGGACGTGGACGCAGCCGTCCCCGAAGTGCCCGTACGGGACGCCCCTGAGGCCGAAATCGGCCAGCAGGGCGCGGAATTCCCTGAGGTACGCGCCCAGGCGGGCCGGGGGCACCGCGCAGTCCTCCCACCCCGGCCACGCCTCGCCGCCGCCGGGCGTCCGGGTCGCCGTCCCCGCCGCGTCCTCCCTGATCCGCCACAGCGCCCGCTGCCCGGCCGGATCCCGCACGACGGCCGCGTCGAGGGCGTCCGCCGCCCGGACGACCTCCCGGGCCGCCCCGGGACCGTCCACCTCGACGAACAGCCACGCACCGCCCCGGGGCAGCCCGGCGGCGTCCGGCACGAGGTCCGCCGCCATCCCCTCCACCGTCAGCGGCCGGTACGGCAGGAGCCCCGGCGCCGCGTCCGCCGCCGCGCCCTCGTCGGGGTACCCGAGCACCACCAGGACGGGTTCGGCGGGCAGCGGGACGAGCCGTACGGTCGCCTCCGTCACCACCCCGAGCGTGCCCTCGCTGCCGCAGAAGGAGCGGGCCACGTCCACGCCCCGCTCCGGGAGCAGCGCGTCGAGGGCGTACCCGGAGATCCGGCGCGGAAGGCCCTCCGGGTAGCCGGTCCGCAGCAGGGCGAGGTGCCGCCCCACGAGCTCCCGCAGGCCGGGCGGCGCGCCCCGCCCCTCCCGCCCGAGCGTCAGCTCCGCGCCCCGGTAGGTCACCACGTCCAGCGAGCGCACGTTGTCCGCCGTGGTGCCCCAGGCGACCGAGTGCGCCCCGCAGGCGTTGTTGCCGATCATGCCGCCGAGGGTGCAGCGGCCGTGGGTGGACGGGTCGGGGCCGAAGGTCAGCCCGTACGGGCGGGTCGCCGCCCGCAGCCGGTCGAGGACGGTCCCCGGCCGGACGACCGCCGTCCGCGCCTCCGGGTCCAGGGAGACGATCCCGCCCATGTGCCGGGTCAGGTCGAGCACGATGCCCGTGCCCGTGGCCTGCCCGCCGGTGGACGTGCCACCGCCCCGGGCGACCACCGGCGTGCCGTGCGCCCGGCAGACCTCCAGGACCGCCGCCACGTCGGCCGCGTCGCGCGGGGCGACCACACCGACCGGGACCCGCCGGTAGTTGGAGGCGTCCATGCTGGTCAGAGCCCTTGCCGTGGGGGAGAGGTCGACTTCTCCCGCGACGGCGGAGCGGAGGGCCCCGGCGAGTGCGGACGGATGTTCCTGGTGTCTTCCCACAAGTCCAGGATGGCGCGTTCCTCGTCTCATCGGGCGGACATCCCGCGACCGCCCCCTCCCCGACCCGATACGCTCCGCCTCGTGGCCGATATCCAGATTCCCGCTGACATCAAGCCCGCCGACGGCCGTTTCGGCGCGGGCCCCTCCAAGGTGCGGACGGAGGCGCTGGACGCCCTGGCCGCCACCGGCACCTCCCTCCTCGGCACGTCCCACCGCCAGGCCCCGGTCAAGAACCTGGTCGGCGAGGTGCGCGCCGGCGTCCGTGACCTCTTCTCGCTGCCCGAGGGCTACGAGGTGGTCCTGGGCAACGGCGGCTCCACCGCCTTCTGGGACGTCGCGACCCACGGACTGATCGAGAACAGGTCCCAGCACCTCGTCTTCGGCGAGTTCTCCTCCAAGTTCGCGAAGGCCGCGAAGCTGGCCCCCTGGCTGGCCGACCCGACCGTGATCTCCTCCGACCCGGGCACCCACCCGGAGCCGGCGGCCGAGGCGGGCGTCGACGTCTACGCGTACACCCACAACGAGACCTCCACCGGTGTCGCCGCCCCGGTCCGGCGGGTCGCGGGCGCCGACGAGGGCGCGCTCGTCCTGGTCGACGCGACCTCCGGCGCGGGCGGCCTGCCCGTCGACATCACCGAGTCGGACGTCTACTACTTCGCGCCGCAGAAGTCCTTCGCGGCCGACGGCGGCCTGTGGCTGGCGGCGTTCTCGCCCGCCGCCCTGGAGCGCGCGCGGAAGGTCCACGCGTCCGGCCGGCACGTCCCGGAGTTCTTCTCGCTGCCGACCGCGATCGACAACTCGCTGAAGAACCAGACGTACAACACCCCGGCGCTCGCGACCCTCTTCCTGCTCAACGAGCAGCTGAAGTGGATCAACGGCCAGGGCGGTCTGGACTGGGCCGTGGCCCGGACGAAGGAGTCGTCCGACGCGCTGTACGCGTGGGCCGAGGAGTCGAAGTACGCCTCGCCGTTCGTGACGGACCCGGCGAAGCGCTCGCAGGTCATCGGCACGATCGACTTCGCGGACGAGATCGACGCGGCGGCGGTCGCGAAGGTGCTGCGCGCCAACGGGATCGTGGACACCGAGCCGTACCGCAAGCTGGGCCGCAACCAGCTGCGGATCGCGATGTTCCCGGCGGTCGACCCGGCGGACGTGCGGGCGCTGACGGCCTGCGTGGACCACGTGATCGAGAAGCTGTAACGCCCCTTTCCCGTACGGAGGGCCCGGCACCGCGCGCACGCGGTGCCGGGCCCTCCGGCGTCGTCCGTCACCTCCGGCGCACGAGCCGCTTCCCCGCCGTCACCAGGAGCACGGCGCCGGCGAGGACGAGGAAGCCGGTGGTGACGTTCCCCCCGCCCTCCCCCTCCGGGGACGCGGACGGCGGCGCGGAGGCCCCCGGGGAGGCCCCCGGGGAGGCCGGGGCGCCGCCCGGGGTCTTCGGGTCCGTCCGCCCGCCCGAGGGCGGCTCCACGCGCAGGACGCGGCTGTTCCTCCCCTCCGAGCCGAACATGAGGGCCGCACCGTCCCGCGTGTACGTCACCGACTCCGCCTGCCCCTGGAAGGGAGCCCCTACGGGGGCGCCCCCGCCCACGGGCCGCCCGTCCTTCCAGGCGTACTCCACGGCGGTGAAGTAACCGCGCAGGACGAGCCGGCCGCCGTCCGGCGAGAAGGCGCCGTCCGTCACCCACGGCACTTCGGCCACGCGCCGGAAGACGTTCGTCCCGGACCGGGAGAGCCGCTCGGGACCGGCGTACAGGCCGCCGCCGTCCTCCCGCTTGCTCGCGATGTACACCCGGCCGGTCTTCGGGTGGACCATCAGGGCCTCGGCGTTGCGCGGTCCGTCGGCGTACTTCACGACGTACTGCTCCGCCCTCACCTCCTGGTCCTTCAGGACCGCCGGTTCGGGGAAGCGGTAGATCCAGACGTGGTCCCAGGAGCCGTCGAGGTTGTCCCCGACGTCACCGACGTAGACGGCGCCGTCCGGGCCGACGGAGATCGCCTCCATGTCGCGGGGGGTGCCGACCCCGCGCATCGTCAGGGTCGCGACCGTCTTTCCCGTACGGGAGTCGACGCCGTAGATCAGGGGCGCGTCCTGGTCGTTGTGCGTCCAGTAGATCCCGGGGTGGGCGCGGCTCGCGGCGAGGCCGCTGGACTCGGTGATCCGGGTGTCCCGGATCGTGAAGTCCCGGTCGGGCTCCTGCCCTTCGGCACGGACGGGACCGGCCGGGAGCAGCACCAGGGCCGCCGCCGCGCCGAGGGCGCACAGAGCAGATCGCATGTCCCCAAGCCTGCCACGGGCGGCGGGAACCCGGTTGACCATGATCGGGGACGCTGTCAGGGTCGCGTCCATGCCCACCTTCACCGCGCCCGACGGCACGGAACTCGCGTACCACGACTCCGGCTCCGGGGCCCCGCTGCTCTGCCTCCCCGGCGGACCGATGCAGGACTCCGCCTATCTGGGCGACCTCGGCGGCCTCGCGGCCCACCGCCGCCTGATCCTGCTCGACCCCCGGGGCACGGGCGCGTCCGCGACGCCCGACGATCCGGCCTCGTACCGCTGCGACCGGCAGGTGGCGGACGTGGAGGCGCTGCGGACGCACCTCGGCCTCGACGCCGTCGACGTGCTCGGGCACTCGGCGGGCGCGAACCTGGCCGTGCTCTACGTCTCCCTGCACCCCGACCGCGTGAAACGCCTGGTGCTCGTCACCCCGGGCACGGCGGCGGTGGGGCTCGACACGCCCCCGGAGGAGCGGCTCGCGGCGGCGCGGCTGCGGAGCGGGGAGCCGTGGTTCGGCCCGGCGTACGCGGCCCTGGAGGAGGTCACGGCGGGACGGGGCGGGGCGGAGGCGTTCGCGGCGGTCGCGCCGTTCTTCCACGGCACCTGGGACGAGGGCGCGCGGGAGCGGCACGCCGAGGACGGCCGGCGGCGGAACGGCGAGGCGGCGGCCCGCACGAACGAGGGCGCCTTCGACCCGCCGGCCACACGCGCGGCCCTGGCGGCGTTCGACCGCCCGGTCCTGGTCGTGGCCGGCGAGGGGGACGTGAACACTCCGCCGCCGACGGCCGCCGCGTACGCGGCCCTGTTCCCGAAGGCGGAATCGGCCCTCTTCCCGGGCGCGGGCCACTTCCCGTGGCACGACGCCCCGGAGACCTTCGCCACGACGGTGAACGTCTTCCTCTCCTGAAGGTGCCCCGGATCACAACAGGCCCCGTCACACGATCCGCGATGATGTGACCATGCGTTTTCTGTTCGTCGGCGACAGCATGACCATCGGACGCGCCGGCGACTGGACCTGGCGCTACCGGATGTGGCAGCACCTGGAGGCGACCCTTCCGGGCGGGTACGAGATCGTCGGCCCGCGCACGGGCCTGTACGACCCGGCGGACCCGGACGGCCCCCACGACGGCGAGGCGTACGCCGCGCCGGACTTCCCCGCCCCCGCCCGCCGCCACCTGGCCGGCTGGGGCGAGGGCTGGCTGCACATGGCGCCCGTGATCGGGGAGGCGGTCGCGGCGACCGGGGCGGACGTGCTGCTGATCTCGCTCGGCCTGATCGACCTGGGCTTCTACACGAACAGCGACCAGACCGACGAGAACGTGCGGTCCTTCATCGGGGCCGCCCGCGCCGCGAACCCGCGCGTCCGCGCGGTCCTCCTCCCGGTCATCCCGAACGTCCGCGCCACGTACGACGCCCCCTTCGCCGCCGAGTGCGCCCGCTTCAACGACCTCCTCGCGAAGGCGGTCGCCGACCTGGACACGGCCGCCTCCCCCCTCCTCCTCGCGTCGGTCCCGGAGTCGTACGCCCTCCCGGCCGACACCTACGACGGCACCCACCCGGGCCCCACCGGCGAACACAAACTGGCCGCCGCCTTCGCGGACGCGATGCACCGGGCGTGGGGGCTGGGCGGCCCGTACGCACCCCGGGGGACCGGGCCGCGCGGCTGAGGCGGTCCACGGGCCCGGCCGCCCTCCCGGAGGGCGCAGTCCCCCCGGGAGGGGATGAATTCTCTTTAACGCCCGCCTAAGAACCCCTTAAGAAGAAGGGGAGTTCTCGCATGAAAAGCTTTCACCGCCCCCGGGTGGCCGATGGAATTCCGGCCCGGAGGAATCACCGCAGCTCAGCGCCGCTCCCCTTCCACTCGTTCGGAGTGCGGACGCGTGCGCCCGAGAAAAGGCGAGGAAAGAAAGAGTGCCCATGCGCCGAAGAAGTCCGATCCTCCTGGCAGCCGCCGCGCTGTGTGCCACCGCTCTGGCGGCCCTTTCTCCGGGAAACGCCGTGGCGGAGCCCAAGAAGCCCACCGAATGGCGGGAGGTCTTCTCTCCCGACGGCACGATGACCAAAGTGGAGATACCGAAGGAGGTCACGCCCCCGGCCACCCGGGCCGAGATCCACGCGGCCTCCGCCACCACGGTGACGGCCCTCCGGCAGAGCGGTCCGCCCGAGTCACGGTTCGACGTGGTGATCATGGGCGACGGCTACACGGCCTCGCAGACGGAGCTGATGCGCCGGCACGCCCGGGAGAAGTGGGACGAGATCGCCGCCACGGCGCCGTGGGACAAGCACGCCACGTCCGTCAACGTGTGGCTGGTCGAGGTCGTCTCCAAGGAGTCCGGCGTCGACAACGACCCCGTGCCGGGCGTCAGCCGCGACACCGCGCTCGACATGTACTTCAACTGCGGCGGCATGGACCGGCTGCTGTGCCTGAACGAGTCGAAGGCCAAGGAGTACGCCGCCCGGGCCCCCGGGTCCGACGCGGTCCTCGTCCTCGCCAACACCACCAAGTACGGCGGCGCCGGTTACCCCAGCCTCGCCACCGTCGCCGGCGGCAACGCGCAGGCCGGCCGCATCGCCATCCACGAACTCGGCCACTCCGTCGGCCACCTGGCGGACGAGTACTACACGCCGGGAACCGCCTACTCCGGCGCCGAGCCCGCCGAGCCCAACGTCACCACCGACCCGCGCGGCTCCAAGTGGGCTTCGTACCTCGGGAAGAGCACGCCCGACGGAGGGATCATCGGCGCCTTCCAGGGGGGCCACCAGTTCGAGCGCGGCATCTACCGGCCGTCGCAGGACTCCCTCATGAGCAACATCGACAAGCCGTTCAACCTCGTCGGCCTCGACGTCATGGACCGGGCCATCGGCGCCAGGATCAGCGGCACGCCCGACCCCGGCCCGGGCCCGGCTCCGGCCTGCACCGGCCACGCGGTCTCGCGCACCGGGAAGCTGTCCGCCGGCGGTTCCGCCTACGAGCCCGGCGGCACGTCGTTCCACGCCGGCGCCGGCACGCACCGCGCCTGCCTCTCCGGCTCCGCCGGCGGCGCGTTCGGCCTGGAACTGCTGGGCTGGAACGGTTCCGCCTGGCGGGTCGTCGCCACCGGCGGCCCCGACGGGACGCTGACCCACACGGGAACGGCCGGCTACTACACCTACCGGGTCAAGTACCTCTCCGGGCCCGGTGGTTACACCCTGGGCTACACCGCGCCCTGACCCCCGCGCCGCCCCGCGCGGCGCGGGCCCCGGGGGCCCGCCGGCCGCTCCGGAGCCCCGCACGGCGCCGCTCCCCGTGACCACCGACGGTCGCGGGGAGCGGCGCCGCGTACGGGAGGTGCCGTCGCCCTCCCGGTGTCACCAGGCGAACGCCTCCGGGGACGGTCCCGGCCCGGGGAAGATCTCGTCGAGCCCCGCCAGCACCTCCTCGCTCAGCTCCACCTCCAGGGCGCGCAGCGCGCCGGCCAGCTGTTCCGGGGTGCGGGGCCCGACGATCGGGCCCGTCACGCCGGGGCGGGTGAGCAGCCAGGCCAGGCCGACCTCGCCGGGCGCGAGCCCGTGCTTGTCGAGCAGGTCCTCGTACGCCTGGAGCCGCGCCCGCGCCGCCGGGTCGGCCAGTGTGGCCGCCGCGCGCCCCTCCGTGCGCCGCCTGCCCTCGGCCTCCTTCCGCAGGACCCCGCCGAGGAGACCGCCGTGCAGCGGCGACCAGGGGATGACCCCGAGGCCGTACTCCTGGGCCGCCGGGATCACCTCCATCTCGGCGCGCCGCTCGAAGAGGTTGTAGAGGCACTGCTCGCTGACGAGCCCGACCGAGCCGCGCCGGGCGGCGGTCTCGTTGGCCTGGGCGATCTTGTAGCCGGGGAAGTTGGACGAGCCCGCGTAGAGGATCTTCCCCTGCTGGATCAGGACGTCGACCGCCTGCCAGATCTCCTCGAAGGGAGTGGCGCGGTCGACGTGGTGGAACTGGTAGAGATCGATGTAGTCGGTGCCGAGGCGCCTGAGGCTGCCCTCGACCGCGCGGCGGATGTTGAGCGCCGAGAGCTTGTCGTGGTTGGGCCACGCCACGCCGTCGGGCCCCATGTTCCCGTAGACCTTGGTGGCGAGGACGGTCCTGTCGCGGCGGCCGTCGCCCCGGGCGAACCAGGAGCCGAGGATCTCCTCCGTCCGCCCCTTGTTCTCGCCCCATCCGTACACGTTGGCCGTGTCGAAGAAGTTGAGCCCCGCGTCCAGCGCCGTGTCCATGATGGCGTGGCTGGTGGCTTCGTCCGTCTGGGGTCCGAAGTTCATCGTGCCGAGGACGAGTCGGCTGACCTTGAGTCCGGTGCGTCCGAGCTGCGTGTACTCCATGGTCACCAGCCAACGCCCTGGAGCGCGCTCGAAGCAAGCGCCGTTCGCGAAACGGGCGCGCGGCGCGCCGGGGACTACGGGCCGGTCACCGACGCCACCGCGACGATCACGAACATCAGTACGAGCACACCGGCCATGATCCGGTTACGGGTCTTCGGGTCCACCCGTCGAGGTTAACCCAGCCGGTCCCGCGCCCCCCTCGGGCCCCTCTCCCCCGGGCGGCCGGCGCGGCCGGTCCACGGCCCGCCCTCGTCCAGCCGCTCCGGGGGCGGCAGGAGAGCCGCGAAAAGCCTCGTGGGGGGAGTGTGGCAGCCTCTGCGCATGAAGATCCGCAAGGGCGACACCGCAGACATACCCGCCGTCCTCACCGTCCTGGACAGCGCCGTGACGTGGCTCAACGCCAGGGGCATCACGGCCCAGTGGGGCACCGAACCGTTCACCGCGCGCCCCGCCGCGGTGCGCCAGGTGGAGGAGACGGTCGCCGAGGGCGACCTGTGGCTGGCCGAGGTGGACGGCGTACCGGCGGCGACGATGACCCTGACCCCGCACCCCGGCAAGCACGTGCCGCGCGCGGCGGAGCCGGAGGTGTACGTGCGCCTCCTGGCGACCGACGCCCGCTTCCACGGCCGGGGAGCGGGAGCGGCCCTCCTGGAGCACGCCGCGGCGGAGACCCGGCGCCGGAACGTCCGGCTCCTCCGGGTGGACTGCTACGCGGGCGGCGAGGGCCGCCTGATCGCGTACTACGAGGGGCAGGGCTTCACCCGGGCCGGCACCTTCGCGGTGGGCGACTGGCCGGGCCAGATCCTGGAACGGCGCTTCTGACGGCGACGGCCGGAGGGAGCCGGGGGCGGACCCCGGCCCCCTCCGGCCGTCGTTCCGGGGCTACGCCGCCGTGGTCAGGCGCTCCGGCGCCGTACGCGGCACGAACCGCACCCGCGGGTGACCCCGTCCCCAGCCCAGGGCGACCCTGAGTCCGCCGATCCGGGCCAGGACCAGGCCGACCACGACGGCCGCGAGCAGCGAGATCACGCCGCCCGTGGCGAACCCGACGCGGGCGCCGTAGGCGTCGGTGACCCAGCCGAGGAGCGGCGCGCCGATCGGCGTGCCCCCGGCGAAGACCATCATGTAGAGGCTCATCACCCGGCCCCGCATCGCGGGGTCGGTGGCCATCTGGACGGCCGAGTTCGCGGTGATGTTGACCGTGAGGCCGATCATGCCGATCGGCACGAGCAGCAGGGCGAACAGCCAGAACGCAGGCGACAGGGCCGCCGCGATCTCCAGGGCGCCGAAGACGCCGGCCGCGACCACCAGCATCCGCAGCCGGGTCGAGCCGCGCCGGGCCGCCGCGAGGGCGCCCGCAAGCGAACCGGCCGCCATCAGGGTGTTGAGGAAGCCGTACGTGCCGGCGCCGACGTGGAAGACCCCGTCGGAGAAGGCGGTGAGCCAGATCGGGAAGTTGAACCCGAAGGTGCCGATGAAGCCGACCAGCACGATCGGCCAGATCAGGTCGGGCCGTCCGGCCACGTACCGCAGGCCCTCCCTGAGCTGTCCCTTGCCGCGCGGGGCGCGCTCCACCTTGTGGAGTTCGCCCGTCCGCATGAGCAGGAGGCTCGCGAGGGGCGCCAGGAAGGACAGGCCGTTGAGCAGGAAGGCCCAGCCGCTGCCCACCCCGGCGATGAGGACGCCGGCGACGGCGGGGCCGACGAGCCGCGCGGTCTGGAAGTTCGCCGAGTTCAGGGAGACGGCGTTGCGCAGCCGGTCGGGGCCGACCATCTCGGAGACGAAGGTCTGCCGGGCCGGGTTGTCGACCACCGTCACCATGCCGAGCAGGAAGGCGATCAGGTAGACGTGCCAGACCTGGACCTGCCCGGAGAGGGTGAGGACGGCGAGCGCGAGGCCGCACAGGCCGAGGGCGGCCTGGCTGAAGAGCAGCAGCCGCCGCTTCGGGTAGCGGTCGGCGATCACTCCGCCGTACAGGCCGAAGAGCAGCATCGGCAGGAACTGGAGGGCCGTCGTGACGCCGACGGCGGCGGCCGAGCCGGTGAGGCTCAGGACCAGCCAGTCCTGGGTGATCCGGGCCATCCACGTACCGGTGTTGGAGACGATCGCTCCGGTGAAGAACAGCCGGTAGTTCCGGATCGAGAGCGAGGAGAAGGTCCCCCCGCGGCGGGTGTGGGTATCGGAATGATGGACGGGGGCGGAGTCTGCTCCGGTTCCCGTACTCAAAGTGCGTCGCCTCCTCGGCTCGGGTCTACAGATGGGCGAGCTTCTCCAGGACGGGGGCGGCCGCGCGCAGCTTGGCCCATTCGTCCTCGTCCAGCCCCTCGGCGAGCGCGGCCAGCCAGGCGTTCCGCTTGCGGCGGGACTCCTCGAGCATGGCCTCGGCCTGCTCGGTCTGGCTGACCACCTTCTGCCGGCGGTCGTCGGGGTGCGGCTCCAGCCGGACCAGTCCCTTGGCTTCGAGCAGCGCGACGATGCGGGTCATCGAGGGCGGCTGGACGTGCTCCTTGCGGGCCAGCTCGCCGGGGGTCGCGGAGCCGCAGAGCGACAGGGTGCCGAGCACCGACATCTCGGTGGGGCTCAGCGACTCGTCGACGCGCTGGTGCTTGAGGCGTCGGCCCAGCCGCATGACGGAGGAGCGGAGCGCGTTCACGGCCGCGACGTCGTCCGCGGCGCCGTGGGACAGGTCAGGCATGTTCCTTAGCCTAACTCATTACTCTGTCTAAATACCAACGGGAACGGCCCCGCGTCGCACGGATCACACCGGAGCCCGGCCGGGCGCCTCCCGCGCCGCCGCACGCGCCGCGCCGTGTCCTCGCGCACCGCGCCGCGTCCTCCCGCGGTCCGCCCGGCACGCCGTCCCCCGCACGCGTACCCGCGCGAGGCCGGGGAAGCGCTCGTTGCCGGGGGAGCGCCGTCCCCCGCGCGCGCACCCGCGCCCGCCCGCGACAACACGTACGGCCCCGGATCACGCTCCCGCATCCATGTATCACCCGAACGAGTGAGTCGTATCCGGAAAGTGACGCGCAGGAGCCCCGGCGCCCCCGAACCTGACGGCATGGGATCGACAGTGCTCAGCCTGCGCATCGACGGTGAGCTGCTCGACCGGCTCAGGAGCCACGCCGCCAAAAGAGGAATGAGCGTCCAGGACTACGTGGTCCGGACGCTCATGCGCGAGGATTTCGACGAGCGGTTCAAGACCGCCGTCGACGAGACGGAGAAGTTCTACGGGGAGGGGGAGGGGCCGGGGCCCGGTGCGGAACCGGGGGCACCCGGCCCGCCCCGGGATCACGTGAGGCCGAGCGCCGGCATCGCGTAGTAGAAGACGAACACGGCCGACACCGCGTACATGGCGGCGGGGACCTCACGCCCCCGGCCGGCCGCGAGCCGCAGCACGCTGAAGGCGATGAAGCCGATGCCGATGCCGTTCGTGATCGAGTACGTGAACGGCATCATCAGCATGGCCAGGAACGCCGGCACCGCGATGGTGAAGTCGCTCCAGTCGATGTCCCTGACCGAACCGGCCAGGATCAGGAAGCCGACCGCGAGCAGCGCGGGGGTGGCCGCCTGGGACGGAACCATGGTCGCGAGCGGCGTGAGGAACAGCGCCACCGAGAAGAGGCCGCCGGTCACCACCGAGGCGAGACCGGTGCGGGCCCCCTCGCCGACGCCCGCCGTGGACTCCACGAAGCAGGTGGTGGCCGAGGAGGAGGACGCGCCGCCGGCGGCGACGGCCAGGCCGTCGACCAGGAGGACCTTGTTGATGCCGGGGAAGTTGCCGTCCCCGTCCATCAGCTCGGCCTCGTCGCCGACGCCGAGGATCGTGCCCATGGCGTCGAAGAAGCAGGACAGCAGCACGGTGAAGACGAAGAGGACGCCGGTCAGGACGCCGACCTTCTGGAAGCCGCCGAAGAGGCTGACCTGCCCGATCAGGCCGAAGTCGGGCGACGCGACCGGGTTGCCCGGCCACTCCGGGGTGGTCAGGCCCCAGGACGGGACGTCCGCCACCGCGTTGATCACCATGGCCACGATCGTCATGACGACGATCGAGATGAGGATGGCGCCGGGCACCTTGCGGACCATCAGCGCGAGGGTGAGCAGCGCGCCGAGGACGAAGACGAGGACCGGCCAGCCGGTGAGGTGCCCGCCGGTGCCGAGCTGGAGCGGGACGGTGGTGTGCGCGGCGTCGGGGACGCGGGAGACGAAGCCCGAGTCGACCAGGCCGATCAGCATGATGAAGAGGCCGATGCCGATCGCGATGCCCTTGCGGAGGCCGACCGGGACGGCGTTCATCACGCGCTCGCGCAGACCGGTCGCGACGAGCAGCATCACGACGACGCCGGCGAGGACGACCATGCCCATGGCGTCCGGCCAGGACATCTTCGGCGCGAGCTGGAGCGCGACGACCGTGTTGACGCCGAGACCGGCGGCGAGGGCGATCGGCACGTTGCCGATGACGCCCATGAGGAGGGTCGAGAACGCCGCCGTCAGGACGGTGGCGGTGACGAGCTGGCCGCCGTCGAGCTGGTGCCCGTACATGTCCTTGGCGCTGCCGAGGATGATCGGGTTCAGCACGATGATGTAGGCCATCGCGAAGAAGGTGGCGAAGCCACCGCGGACCTCGCGGGCGACGGTCGAGCCGCGCTCGGAGATCTTGAAGAAACGGTCGAGTCCGGAGGCCGGTTCGGGGGAACCGGACGGCTCGGGGGACGGGGCCTCGGCGGCGGCCGTGGTGCTCATGGGAGTCCTCGTAAGCGGTATCCGTTTGGCGGTTCGTACGAAGGAAACCCGCCACAGGCAAACCGTTTCAGTATGAACACATGAACGAGCGAGCGTCCATCTCCGCGCGTAGACAAGAAATCCGGCGGCCTAGACTGGCCCCCATGGCGAAGTGGACACCGAAGCACGAGGCACCCGAGCCCCTGGAGGGGCCCGTCGTCGCCACCATCACCGGCGGAACGGTCCTCTGGTTCGTCCTCTTCCTCGTCCAGCTCCCCTTCTACGGCTGGTTCGACGACCGGGACCTGACCTGGTGGGTGTGGACCTGCCTGGCCGGCGCGGGGCTCGGACTGATCGGCATCTGGTACGTGCGGAAGCGGGACGCGGCGCTCAAGCGGCACGCGGCGGAGAACGCGCGGGACTCCGCTCCCGGCCCCCGGCCCTGACCCGTACGGCCGGAAGGACGGCACCGGCCTCCCCGGCGCGGGCGCCGCGCCCGAGCGGGGCCGCCCCGTCCCCGCACCGCCCTCCCGGCAGGTGAACGGTCCGTTCCGGTCGTACCGTCGAAAGCATGACGCAGCGGGCGAAGATCGACACGGACGACGGCGGGGCGGCGGAGGGCGGGCCGCCCGTCGAGCACCGCCCGGCCGGGCTCACGTCCGCCGAGGTCGCGGAGCGCGTCGCGCGCGGCGAGGTCAACGACGTCCCCGTGCGCAGCTCCCGCTCGCTCGCCGACATCGTCCGCGCCAACGTCTTCACCCGCTTCAACGCGATCATCGGCGTGCTGTGGGTGATCATGCTCTTCGTCGCGCCGGTCCAGGACGGCCTGTTCGGCTTCGTGATCATCGCGAACACCGGGATCGGCATCGTGCAGGAGCTGCGCGCCAAGAAGACCCTCGACGGGCTCGCGGTCGTCGGAGAGGCGAAACCGGCCGTCCGGCGCGACGGGACCGCCACCCCGCTGTCCACCTCCGAGATCGTCCTCGGCGACCTGATCGAGCTGAGACCCGGGGACAAGGTCGTGGTGGACGGGGTGGTCGCGGAGGCCGACAGCCTGGAGGTCGACGAATCGCTGCTCACCGGCGAGGCCGACCCGGTGGTGAAGAAGCCCGGCGACCCGGTGATGTCGGGCTCGTTCGTGGTCGCGGGCGGCGGCGCCTTCACCGCCACGAAGGTCGGCCGCGAGGCGTACGCGGCGCAGCTCGCGGAGGAGGCGTCCCGCTTCACGCTGGTCCACTCCGAGCTGCGCAGCGGCATCTCGACCATCCTCACGTACGTGACGTGGATGATGGTCCCGACCGCGATCGGCCTGATCATCAGCCAGCTGGTCGTCAAGAACACCGATCTCAAGGAATCGATCGCCCGCACCGTCGGCGGCATCGTCCCGATGATCCCCGAGGGCCTCGTCCTGCTGACCTCCGTGGCCTTCGCGATCGGCGTGGTCCGCCTGGGCCGGAAGCAGTGCCTCGTGCAGGAGCTGCCGGCCATCGAGGGCCTGGCACGGGTCGACGTCGTCTGCCTCGACAAGACCGGCACGCTCACCGAGGGCGGCATGGACGTGACCGGGCTGCGCCCGCTGGACGGCTGCGACGAGGCGTACGCGCGGAAGGTCCTGGGGGCGTTCGGCGCGTCCGACCCGCATCCGAACGCCTCCCTCCGGGCGGTCGTCGACGCGTACCCGGCCCCGGAGGGGTGGACGTGCACGGGGACGCTGCCGTTCTCCTCGGCCCGGAAGTACAGCGGCGCGGTGTTCGAGGAGGACTCCGGCGGGACCACGTCGTGGCTGCTCGGCGCCCCCGACGTCCTCCTGGGGGACGGGGACCCGGCCCTGGCCGAGACGGACCGCCTCAACGAGCGGGGCCTCCGGGTCCTCCTCCTCGCCCGTACGGACGGGGAGCCCGGCTCCCCCGGGGCGGTGGAGGCCGCCCGCCCGGCCGCCCTGGTGGTCCTGGAGCAGCGGCTGCGCCCGGACGCGTCCGACACCCTCGCGTACTTCGCCGACCAGAACGTCGCCACCAAGGTCATCTCCGGCGACAACGCGGTCTCGGTGGGCGCGGTGGCCGGAAAGCTGGACCTGGCCGGCGCGGAGCACGCGGTGGACGCCCGCACGCTCCCCGACGACCGGGAGAAGATGGGCCGGGTCCTCGACGAGAACACGGTCTTCGGCCGGGTCTCCCCCCGGCAGAAGCGGGACATGGTGGCCGCGCTCCAGTCGCGCGGCCACACGGTCGCCATGACCGGCGACGGGGTCAACGACGTGCTGGCCCTCAAGGACGCCGACATCGGCGTGTCGATGGGCTCGGGCTCGGAGGCGACCCGGGCGGTCGCGCAGATCGTCCTCCTGAACGACTCCTTCGCGACGCTGCCGTCGGTGGTCGCGGAGGGCCGCCGGGTCATCGGCAACATCACGCGCGTGGCGACGCTCTTCCTGACGAAGACGGTCTACTCCGTGCTCCTGGCGGTCCTGGTGGTCTGCTCCCAGGTCGAGTACCCCTTCCTCCCCCGCCACCTCACCCTGCTCTCCACCCTGACCATCGGCGTCCCGGCCTTCTTCCTGGCCCTGGCCCCGAACAAGGAACGGGCCGCACCGCACTTCGTCCGCCGGGTCATGCGGTACGCGATCCCCGGCGGCGTCGTCGCGGCGGCGGCCACCTTCACCACGTACCTCCTGGCCCGCCACCACTACAGCGGCGCGGACGCCCTGGGGGCCGAGACCAGCGCGGCGACCCTGACCCTCTTCCTGGTCTCCCTCTGGGTCCTCGCGATCGTCGCCCGCCCCTACACCTGGTGGCGGCTCGCCCTGGTCGCCGCCATGGCCGCCGCGTTCCTCCTGGTCCTCGCCGTGCCCTGGCTCCAGGACTTCTTCGCCCTGCGGCTGGTCGGCACGACGATGCCGTGGGCGGCGGTCGTGATCGCGGCGGCGGGGGCGGCGCTGCTCGAAGGCGCGTGGCGGTGGGTGACGAGGAGGTTCCCGGCGTAGGGGCCCGCCGGGGCGCGGGGCCCCGGCGGCGTCCCGGACGTCGGTGGGCGCCGGTGAGCACCGGGGGGCGTCAGTCGAACCAGCGGTCCCGCGCCAGCTCCACCGTGCGGGTCGGGTCCTCCAGGAGGGCCGCGACCTCGAAGCGGCGGGGCCACTGGCCGGCGGCCCAGGCCAGGCCGGCGGCCACGCCCTCCAGGGTCGCGGCGTGGACGGTGCCGTCGGGGGTGCGGCGCCAGTCGAGTTCGACGCCGCCCGCGCGCAGCTCCTCGTGCTCGACGTACGTGGCCGGGGCCGAGGGGCCGAGGAGGGCGGCCACGGCGACCGGGACCTCGTGCTCCTCGCCGGCCGTCGTGACCTCCGCCTCCACCGTCTCGCTCAGGCGCCGCACCTGGAGCAGCTCCGCCAGGTCCGCCGCGCGGGACGGGGACACGGGGAGGAGGGGCAGGCCCGCCGTCAGCGGGAGGAGGTCGGGGGCGTCCGCCACCACGGCCTCCGCCGCGTCCACCACCGTCGGGGTGCCGTCCACGACCGCCCGCAGCTCCTCCGGGAGGGTCACCTGCTCCGGGTCCAGGTCCGCGAGGGCCGTGTAGAGGGCGTGGAGCCGGTCGGCCGTCACCTCGCGGTCCGGGTCGGCCAGCCGGGCCAGCAGCTCCGCCGCGCCGCCCGGCTCGTCCAGGAGCGCCGCGACCGAGGTGCGGACGCCGAGGGCGCGCAGGACCTGCTCGTCCTCGAAGCCGGTCGCGTCGGCGGGGTCGTACAGGCCGATCAGGAGGGGGTCGGTGCCCGCCGCGCGCAGTCCGGCCGGACGGCGGCCGTCCAGTACGGGGTGGTCCCGGAGCCACCAGGCCGTGTACGAGCGGACCGTCTCGGTGGTGCCGTCCGGGAGGAGAACCCGTACGGGCTGGATCAGGGCGTCCCTCAGGGGCGGGACGGCCAGCAGGGCGAGCGCCCGGGGCCAGGCGTCGTCGTCCACCAGGTCCAGGTCCCGCACGGCCACGATCTCCGTCGCCACCGGCGGCACCGGCGACGGCGGCAGCCGGTCGAGGACGTCCTCGCACCACACGTCGATCGCGTCGAGGAGTCCGGCGTCGTCCGGCTCGGGGTAGTCGCCGTCGCGGGGCTCGACCTCGTCCGGGTCGAGGACGAGATCACTCGTACGGACCAACCCGAACGTGGCGAGCACCCCGCAGGCGGCGAGCGGACGTTCACCCCAACGAGCGGCGAGGTCGGCGTCGACGAAGGCGAGTTCACCCTCCCGCATGACGGCGGCGAAGGGCGACCCGGGCATGACGAGTTCGCCCGCGGGGGAGAGTTCGCCGTCCTCGTCGGGGAGGGCGAGCGCGCCCAGCCACGGCTCCTCGCCCGGTTCGAGGCCCGCGTCCCTGACCAGGCCGAGGACCGTCTCGGCCAGCTCCTCGGCGTCCAGGGCGTTCACGTCCTCGTCCCAGATGTCGCCCACGTCCAGGGAGGCCGCGACCGCGAGCCGCACCTGGTGGGTCCGCAGGATCGCCCGGGGCGTGGCGGGCAGGGCGCCCAGCTTCTCCAGGAGCGGGTGGGCCGCCTCCGGGTGGGCCACCTTCAGGCCGAGCCGGGCCAGTTCGGCGGGGGTCTCCTCCTGCGGGAGGAGGACCTGGCGGGGGCCGATCGCCGTACGGCCCCGGGCGCCCTCGACCTCCTCCGTCAACGGCACCGGGAGCCCCGTCAGCCGGTCCGGGTCCACCCCGGCCAGCGAGTCGTAGAGCCGCCACCACCAGGAGGGGTCCCGGTCCACCCCGGCCAGGCGGTCGATCGCCTCGGTCAGGGGCACGCGGCCGACGCCGAGCGTGCGCAGCTCCGGCCGGCGCTCCAGGCCCGCCGGGAGGAGCGTCGGGAAGACCTCCGCGAGCACGTTCACGGTGTCCGCGCCCGCGCCCTCCACGACCTCCGCCTCGACGGGACGGAGCGCGGGCAGCTCCTCGGTGGGGACGGCGGGCGCCAGGAACGCGACGCGCGGCAGCCGGTCGAGGATCGCCTCGCGCAGCGCCCCGTCGAGCGGGCCCTTGCCGAGCGGCCCGGGGACGAGGTCGAGCGCGGAGGGCGTCACCGGCCGCCAGTCGGCGAGGAGTTCCGCGTACGCGTCGGCCGCCCGCCCCACCAGGAAGTCGGTGAGCGGACCGGGCGCCGGGTGGCGGCGGGCGGTGTCGAGCGGCAGGGTCGCGATGAGGAGGGCGGGGATCCCCAGGGGCTCGTCCGTGGGGGTGGGGGCGTGCACGACGGGGGTGGTGCGCGGGTAGCGCGGGGCGCCCGCGTCGTCCACGGGCACGGCCCAGGTGACGGACCAGTGGGGGCGGAGGCGCTCCTCGACCGGACGGTCCTTCAGGAGCGCGGGGTCGATCGGGCCGCCGTGGGTGACGGTTCGCCAGCGGTGGGAGCCGGTGGCGCTGTCCTCGACGCGGACGTGGCCGCCCTCCTCGGAGCGGCGGAGGGTCCGTACCCCCTCGGGCGTCTCGACCACGACCTCGGCCAGGCCGGGCAGGGTGAGGAGCAGGGCGTCGTCGACCGAGGAGAGGAGCCGTTCGGTGAGGTCCCGGGCGGCGGCGTCGCGCAGCGGCAGGACCACGACGGTGTCGTAGCCCTCGGGTGCGGTGCCCTCGGCGGGCAGCGGGAGGCGCAGGAGGGGGACGTGGCCGTCGCGGCGGCGCAGCTCGTCGCCGAGGCCCGGGCTGTACCGGGCGGCCTCGGCGGCCAGGTCGCGGGCCTCCGCGAGGGACCAGCGGACGCCCCCGTGGCGGCTCAGGACGGCGGGCTCGTCGGTGACGGCGAGGACGGCGGCGAAACCGACGCCGAACCGGCCGACCGCGCCCGGTCCCTGCGGGCCGCCGCCCTGCTCGCGCTTGGCGGAGGCGCGGAGGGTGGACAGCGACTCGGCGCCGGCGGCGTCCAGCGGGGCGCCGGTGTTGGCGGCGGCCAGGACGGCGGGGCCCTCGCGGTCCGCCGGGTGCAGGGTCAGGCGGAGGCGGCCGGTGACGCCGGCGCGGCGGGCGGCGTCGGCGGCGTTCTGGGCCAGCTCGACCACGAGCCGGTCGCGGTAGCCGCCGAGGGCGAGGTCCTCCTCGGCGTTGGCGTCCTCGCGGAAGCGGGCGGGGGAGGCGCCCCAGGCGTCGAGCACCCCGCGCCGCAGCCGTGCGGTGCCGAAGGGGTCGGTTCCGTCGGTCGTCGTCCGGACGCTGACGCTCACGTCTGACTCCACTCTGCGGTTCTGAGGGCGGTTCTGCGGGGAGCGGTTCCGCGCGGGGCGGTTGCCGCGGCGTGGCACCGCGCGGCGGCGTCACGTCCCGGGGCCGGTGACCCCGGGGCCCGAAGGTACCGCGCCCGGAGACCCCCGGCCGACGGAGCGCGAACGGCCTCCCCGTGCCCCCGGGGCCCGCCCGCGCGGGGCGGCACGCGACCGGCGTCCGGGTGACCCCGGGACGCGCCCAGGGTGTGCCCCACGGGTGTCCCAGGGGTGCGCCAGGACTGCCCCAGGAGTGCCCTAGGAGTGCCCTAGGAGTGCCCCAGGTCCTCCGACGCCGCGTCCGGTTCCGTCGTCGAGCCGGAGTCCCCGGCCGGGCGGAGGGGGAAGGCGTCGACGGCCGTCGAGTCGAAGACCGGGAGCGCGGGGCGGGGCGGCTTCGGCATGACGGCGGCCTCCGAGTGCCCCCCGCAGCCGTACGCGAGGGAGACGACCCGGCCGTCCGCCGGGGAGAACTCGTTGGCGCACACGCCGAACGCCTGCTTCAGGGAGCCGGAGAGCGGCATCAGGAAGGCGCAGGACGCGCAGGTCGCCGGGGCCGCCTGCGCCATGGGCGTCTGGGCGCCGAAGGCGTCGTCCCAGCGGTCCGCGGCCGTGCGCAGGCCGTAGCGGGAGAGGACCCGGGCCCGCCGCAGGCCCAGCTCCTCCGCGACCGAGGCGATCGAGCCCCGCGAGGGGATGCGGGCCACGATCTCGGCGTCCTCGACGTCGAGGTGGTCCGCCAGCTCCTCCGAGACGGCGGAGTTCGGCGGCGGCACGTCCTCGCCCGTGTACCCCGGTTCGAGGCGCGGGTCGTCCTGCTCGGTCGGCAGCAGGTCCCCCGGGCCCATGTCGCCGGGGCGCAGCCGCTCGCTCCACGGCACCCACTCGGGGGCGAGGAGGGAGTCGGGGCCGGGCAGCAGGACGGTTTCGTCGAGCGTGACGTTCTTGGCGCGGGAGGCCCGCGTGACGGTCACCGCCCAGCGCCAGCCCCGGTAGCCGGGCTCCTTGGACTCGAAGAAGTGCGTGACGACGCGGTCGCCCTCCGCGACGACCTCGACGTGCGCGCCCACGATCCCCGGGGCGGCCGCCTCCTCGGCGGCCTCCCGCGCGAGGTCCACCGCCTCGGCGCACAGGCGGTCGGGGGTACGCGTGGCTCGCGGGGCACGCGGGGTACCGCTTCGCGTCGTCGCAGCACTCACAGGTATCGCTTCTCTCCTACGCCGTCTCACAGGTGCGCCGGCCGGGAGGCGGGAGCGAAGCAACGGGCGGCGGGCGGAGCGGACCGGGGGGCCGCATCGACGTCCGCGCCCGACGTGTCTCGCGCGTCTCGGGCACACCTACCGTCATCCATTCTGCGGGATGCCGAAGAGGCGCGCGGCCGAGAGCTTCCGCCGGTGACGCGCTACGCACGCTACCCCGTCCGCGCCCCTCCGCCCACCTGCCGGTCCCAAGAGGCCCGCCCACCGGCTCCGGGGACGCGCCCGCGGGCCCGCTCCGGCATCCGTCCCGGAGCCGAACCCGGACTCCGAACCGAACCCGGATCGGACCCGAACCGGACCCGAACCCGACCCGAACCCGAACCCGAACCCGCCCCGGACCCGGACTCCGATCCCGATCCCGGCTCCGGACCCGGACTCCGATCCCGATCCCGGCCCCGGACCCGGACTCCGATCCCGATCCCGGCCCCGGACCCGCCGCCCTCCCGGCGGGCGACACGCCCGGGGCGGGCGGTCGCCCGGGCCGTGCGCCGGCACCCCTCCGGGACCTGCCCGTACGGGCCGGGCCGCGGACGTCCCTGATCGTCTTCCGCGTCACGCCACGATTCACATCCCGGCCTTGGGGCACTATGACGGGGTGGCAGCCGCACGGTCCCCCGTACGATCCGAGGATCACGCCGGGCCGCTCCGGAGAGCGGGCCGGGCGGTCGGCCGTGCCCTGCACCTGCCGTTCACCGGCACCGCGAGGGGCATCCGGAAGGCCACCCACGCGCACGGGGCGGGCGAGTCGGGGCTCGGCAAGCTGATCGAGCTGCACGCCGTGAACGGCGCCGGGGACGTCATGATCACCGTCGCCCTCGCCTCCACCGTCTTCTTCTCCGTGCCGACCGACGAGGCGCGCGGCCGCGTCGCCCTCTACCTCGCCATCACCATGGCCCCGTTCACCCTGCTCGCCCCCGTGATCGGTCCGCTCCTGGACCGCATCCCGCACGGCAGGCGGGCGGCGATGGCGGGCGCGATGGGGACCCGTGCGGTCCTGGCGATCATGATGTCCGGGGCGGTCGCCACCGGCGGCATCGAGCTGTACCCGGCCGCGCTCGGCGTGCTCGTGGCCTCGAAGGCGTACGGGGTGGTGCGCAGCGCGGTCGTGCCCCGGCTGCTGCCACCGGACTTCTCGCTCGTGAAGGCGAACTCCCGAGTCACCCTGGCCGGGCTCCTGGCCACCGGGATCGCCGCGCCCGTCGGGGCGGGGCTCCAGACGATCGGGCCGGGCTGGCCGCTGTACGGGGCGTGCGCGCTGTTCCTGCTCGGGGTGTTCTGGGCGCTGCGCATGCCGCCCAAGGTGGACTCCGCGAAGGGCGAGCGGCGGGCCCATCTGCTGGCGCACGACGAGCCCCCGGACGAGCCCCGCGCCCGCGGTCGCGCGTCCGGCGGGGGGCGCGGCAGGACGCGCGGCGCGCGGAAGCCGGGCCTGCGGACGGTCGGGCCGTCCGTCCTGCACGGCCTGGCGGCGAACGCGGCCCAGCGCATGCTGTCGGGCTTCCTCATCTTCTTCCTGGCGTTCCTGCTGCGCGAGCACCCGCTCTCGGGACAGAGCGCCGCCGTCTCCCTCGGCATCGTGGGCGTGGCGGCCGGCGTGGGCAACGCGTGCGGCACGGCGGCCGGCTCGCTGCTCCGGGACCGGGGCCACGGCCCCGAGGTGATCATCGCCACGATGATCAGCGTGGTGCTCGGCACCGCGATCTGCACGGCGGTCTTCTTCGGCGGCGTGATGGTCGCCGTCCTGGGCGCGGTCGCGGGCACCACCCAGGCCCTGTCCAAGCTGTCCCTGGACGCGCTGATCCAGCGGGACGTGCCCGAAGCGGTGCGGACCTCGGCGTTCGCGCGCTCCGAGACGGCCCTCCAGATGGCATGGGTGGTGGGCGGCGCGATCGGCATCGCGCTCCCCCTGAACGGCACCCTCGGCATGTCCGTGGCGGCCGCGATCCTGGCCCTGGGCGCCCTCCTCGCCGTCCGCGGCCTCCTCACGGAGGCCCGTCGGCGGCCGAACCCCGAGAAGCGCCCGAAGACCCGGGTGGCATAGCCCGGCGGTACGGACCGGCGGACCGGCGGCAGGGGCCTGCCTCCAGGCCCCCGGGAACTCCGGGCAAGGGCCCTCCGGTGCTCCGGACACGGTCTCCCCGGGCCTCCGGGCACGGTCCCGGGGGTACGGATGGCCCAGCCCGTCGCCCGCCGGAAGGCGGCACGCCGTACCCCCGCGTGGCACGGAAGCGGCGGCCCGATAGCCTTCGGCTCATGACCGTTGCGTTCTTCTCCGGCTCGCGCCGCCGGGCCGCCGTCGCCCTCGGGGCCGTCTCCGCCGGGCTCCTCGTCCTCTCCGCCTGCGACAAGCCGACTCCGCTCGCGACCCTGACGGTCGGGACCGACTCGGTCCACTCCGAGGCCGCCTGCTACAACAACGGCGACGCCCTCAAGGAGTCGCAGATCCAGCAGTGCCTCAACAAGAAGGCCGACAAGTCCATCGCCGTGGCGATGGACGACAAGATCCGCTTCGGCGTGGACCCGGAGGTCGCGGACCACGGCTGGACGATCTTCCTCGGCGGCCAGCAGGCCGAGCCCGAGCCCTACAAGAAGACGTACCGGACCATCCCGGCCAGCGCCTTCTTCACCAGCCAGACCGGCGAGTCCACCGACAACGCCCAGGTGACCATCGTCGAGAACACCGGCAAGAAGCTCACCGGCGTCTGGCACTTCCAGCTGAAGAAGGACTCCTGATCCGCCGGTGGTCCACCGGATTCTGATCGTGACGGCCGTGGCGGCGGAGGCGGACTCCGTCACCGCCGGCCTCGGATCCGCCGCCCCGCGGCCCGTTCCGCTGCCGGGGGGCCTCGTCCTGCGCCGTCACGCGGACGGGACCGGCGCGCGCGTCGACGTCCTCGTCGGCGGGGTCGGCCCCGCGGCCGTCGCCGCCGCGACGGGAACGGCCCTGGCCCACGCCTCGCTCACGGACCCGGCGGCCGGTGGTCGCGACCGCCCGTACGACCTCGTCGTCTCCGCCGGGATCGCCGGCGGGTTCCAGCCGTCGGCCCCGCCCGGTTCCGTCGTCGTCTCGTCCGCGATCGTCGCCGCCGACCTCGGGGCGGAGACCCCCGACGGGTACCTCTCCGTCGAGGAGCTCGGCTTCGGGCGCTCCGCGCACCCCGTGCCCGCGGCGCTGACCGGCCGCATCGCCGGCGTCCTGGCCGCCGGGGGCCTGCCGTGCGCCGTCGCGCCCGTCCTCACCGTCTCCACCGTCACCGGCACCGCCCGGCGCGCCGCCGAGCTGGCGGAACGGCACCCCGGGGCCGCCGCCGAGGCGATGGAGGGCTTCGGGGTCGCCGAGGCCGCCGCCGCGTACGGGGTGCCCGTCGTCGAACTCCGGACCGTGTCGAACGCCGTCGGCCCGCGCGACCGCGCCGCCTGGCGCATCGGAGACGCCCTGGAGGCGCTCCGGCACACCGCCCAGCTCCTCAGCCGCACCGTCTTCGTGGAGGCGCCGTGAAACTGAAGATCGCCTACTCGCCCTGCCCGAACGACACCTTCGTCTTCGACGCCTGGGCCCACGGCCGCGTCCCGGACGCCCCCCGGCTCGACGTGACCTTCGCGGACATCGACGTCACCAACGGCTGGGCCGAGAGCGGCACCGACGCGCACGACGTCCTGAAGGTGTCGTACGCCGTGCTGCCCTGGATCCTCGACGAGTACGCCCTGCTGCCCTGCGGCGGCGCCCTCGGCCGGGGCTGCGGGCCGCTCGTCCTGACCCGGTCGGCGGCCACCGGGGCCGACCTGGCGGGGAAGCGGGTCGCGGTGCCGAGCGAGCGGTCGACCGCGTACCTGCTGTTCCGGCTGTGGGCGGCGGAGGCCGTGCCCGGCGGGGTCGGCGAGATCGTCGTGATGCCGTTCCACGAGATCATGCCCGCCGTCCGCGACGGCCGGGTGGACGCGGGGCTCGTCATCCACGAAGCCCGCTTCACGTACCAGGAGTACGGGCTGTACCGCCTCGCGGACATGGGCGAGCACTGGGAGGCCACGACCGGGCTCCCGATCCCGCTCGGCGCGATCGTCGCCCGCCGCTCGCTCGGCGCGGACGCCCTCCGGCGGATCGCCGACGCGGCCCGCGCGTCCGTGCGGATGGCCTGGGACGACCCGGAGGCGTCCCGGCCGTACGTCCTGGAGCACGCGCAGGAGATGGACCCGAAGGTGGCGGACCAGCACATCGGGCTCTACGTGAACGAGTTCACCGCCGACCTCGGCGAGCACGGGTACGCGGCGGTCCGCGGGCTGCTCACCCGCGCCGCGGCCGAGGGGCTCGTACCACCCCTCGGCCCGGACGCGCTGTCGTTCCCCTGATCCGGGGCCGCGCGTCCGATCCGGCTACACGTCGAGCTGGTCCGCGACCGCCCGCAGCAGCCCGGCGATCTTCTTGCCCTGGGTCTTCTCCGGGTAGCGGCCCCGCTCCAGCATCGGCGTGATGTTCTCCAGGAGCGTCGTCAGGTCCTGCACGATGGACGCGAGTTCGTCCGGCTTGCGGCGCTGCGCGGCGGCGACGGACGGGGTGGGGTCGAGGACCACGACGGACAGCGCCTGGTCGCCGCGCTGGCCCGCGACGACGCCGAACTCGACCCGCTGCCCCGGCTTCAGCGCCTCGGTCCCGGCAGGGAGCACCGACGAGTGGACGAAGACGTCACCGCCGTCGTCGCGGGAGAGGAAGCCGAAGCCCTTCTCGCTGTTGAACCATTTCACCTTGCCGGTAGGCACGTCCGTCCTCGTCCTCGTCGATGGGGATGGCAAACGGCGGGCCGACCGACCCGCCGCCACCAAGGCTAATGCTCCGGGGGCCGGTGACAAGACGTCGCCGGTGTGTTCCTCCGGCCCGGGAACTACCCTGGCCGGATGCGCAGTGAAACCCCCGCCGCGCCGGTGGACGACAGCGTTCCCGGTGACGGTCTCGTCAAGGCCGGTGTGATCCTCTTCGCGATCGGCGCGGTCGCGACGCTGGTCACCGTGGCCCCGCTGTTCCTCGGGACGGACCCGTTCCCCACCGTCGCGTACACCGTCTCCATGCTGATGGGAGTCGGTTTCCTCGTCGCGGGCGCCGGACTGATGCGGTCGATCGCGGCCCAGCGCCGCCGGGACAGGGCCGGCGCGGACACCCCCGCTCAGGCCCGGTAGCCCTCCCACCAGGCACGGAAGTCCGTCAGGTCCGTCAGGACCACGTCCGCGCCGGCCTCCCGCAGTTCCTCGGCGGAGCAGGGCCCGGTCGCCACGGCCACCGAGAGGGCGCCCGCCGCCGCGGCGCCCCGGACGTCTCCGGTGTGGTCCCCCACGTACACGCGGGCGCCGTGGGCGCGCAGGGCCTCCGCCTTGCCCTCGGCCCACAGGCCGCCGACGAGCTCGTCGGGCTCCATGCCGAGGTGCTTCATGTGCAGCGCGGCGTGCGGGCCGTTCTTCGCGGTGACGACGAGCGTCCGGCCGTCCGTCTCGTGGACGGCCCGGAGCGCGTCCCTGGCGCCCGGCATCGGGACGGTGGGCCCGATCGCGTGGCGCGGGTAGAGCGACCGGTAGCGGGCCGCCATCTCCGGGACGCGCTCCTGGGGGAACCAGTACGCCAGCTCGTGTTCGAGCGGCGGCCCGAGGCGGGTCACGGCGAGGTCGGCGTCGATCGCGACGCCGACCTCGGCCGCGAACGCCTCGTAGGTGGCCTTGATGCCGGGCCGGGTGTCGAGGAGGGTCAGATCGAGGTCGAACCCGACGGTGAGGGGCGCGTCGGGGCCGCCGGGGGTGCGGGCGGTGTTCGGGGAGGTCATGTCCCCATTCTCGGCGGGTGCGCGAGCGGGCGGACGGATCGGGTGGACGGGTCGGGTGGACGGGACCGCGCGCCGGGCCGGGGTTCCCGGAGCGCACGGGTCGGGTCGGGTCGGGGTCGTCCGTACCCGTACGGGTCGGAGCGGGTCGGGGTCGTCCGTACGGGCCGGGCGGGTCGGGGGCATCCGTACCCGTATGGGCCAGGGCGTACGGGTCCGGGCTGCCCCCACCCGCATGGGTCGGGGCGGGCGCCCCGGGCTGTCCCCACCCGCATGGGTCGGGGCGGGCGCCCCGGGCTGTCCCCACCCGTACGGGTCGGGGCGGGCGCCCCGGGGGCGGGCTCAGCGTCTGCGGGCGCGCCACAGCAGGAACAGGGCCGAGGCGACCGCCGCGCCCCTCAGGACCCACGGCCAGGTCTCGGAGACCGCCGCGCCCATCGCCTCTCCGCCCGCGCCCACCGGGGCTCCCCAGCGGCCCTCGACGCGGCCCCACAGCCAGACGATCCCGGACGCGGCGGAGAGGCCGGGGATCACCAGGACGGCCGCCTTCGACTCGCCGGGGGTCAGCCGGCGGGAGGCGTGGGCGAGGAGCCAGCCCGCGGCCAGGGCGACGAGCGAGCCGAAGACGGCGCCCCCGAGGAGCAGGAGCGCGGCCGGCAGCACGAAGGAGCCGGCGAAGCGGGGGCGGGCCGGTGCCACCGGCTCCGCCGCCGGGGCGGGTTCCGGGGTCCCGGCCCGGCGCCGGCGGAGCAGCCGGGCGAACGGGCGGCGCTTCCCCGGGGCCGGGTCGCCGGCCTCGTCCCCGGCCTCCTCCTCGTCCTCGTCCTCCGGGGGCTCGGGCGGCCCGAAGAGGTCCGGGCGCTCGACCCCGCCGACGAAGCCGGGGACGCCCGCGGCCTCCTCCTCCGCCCGCCACCAGTCGGGCTCCCCCGGCCCGTCGAGGGCGGCGCCGCCCACGCCCCCGGGGAACAGGGGGCCGCCGGGGTCCGACGCGCCGGGGCGCGGTGCCGGGATTCCGGACCTTCCCGGCCTTCCGGGCCTTCCGGGACCGGACCCGGCCGGGCCGCCCGCCCCGGAGCCGCCCCGGGCGCCGGAGCCGGACGGGGCACCGCCGGAGCCTCCCCCACGGCCCCCCTCCCCCCTGCGGGACGGCTTCCCCGTACGGGGCCCCGGCGCCGGCCCCCGTACGTCCTCCGGGCCCCGCGCCGCCGCCGGGTTCCCCCCGCTCCCCCGCTCCGGGGCCGCCCGGTCCACCACCTCGTCCGGGCTGCCCAGGTCGCCGAGGATGCCGCGCACCGCCGCCGGGTCCTCCTCGCCGCGGGTGGCGCGCCGCCGGTCGATCTCGTTCCGGAGCGTCGACACCAGCCGCGCGCGGTCGCCCGCCGGCAGGTGCCGCCGCTGTGCCAGGTCGCCGACCCGGCTCAGATAGTCGTCGACCAACCGGTCGCTCTCGATCCCCACGGTGTCCCTCCACGGCCGGTTCGCCCGGTACGGCCCGACGTTAGCGCCTGAACAGCGGCTAACGTGGGGCGGATGGGGATCGGTGAGCACGACCGGGAGGCGCACGTGCCCGAGGGAACTGGTGCCGTCACGGCGCCCCGCACGCTCGCGGAGGCGCTGCGCGCGCGGGGCGACGAAGGGCTCGCCGCACTGCTGCGCGCCCGCCCCGACCTGCTGAATCCCGTACCGAACGACCTGACGCAGCTGGCGACCCGGGCCGGGACGCGGGGGTCGGTGGTGCGGGCCCTGGAGCGGCTCGACCGGTTCGCCCTCCAGACCGCCGAGGCGCTCGCCGTCGCACCGGACCCGGCCCCGTACCCCGTGCTCCTGGCCCTGCTCACCGGCGACGAGGGCGACCCGGTGATCGAGGCGGCGCTGCCGGACGCGGTGGCGCTGCTGCGCGAACAGGCCCTGGTGTGGGGCGAGGACGACCGGCTGCGGCTCGTACGGACCGCGCGGGAGCTGCTGGCGCCGTCGCCGCAGCACCCGTCGCCGACCGGGCTCGGGCCCACGGTGGGCGAGGCGACGGCCGGGATGTCGCCGGGCCGGGTGCAGGAGATCCTGACGGCGGCCGGGCTCGCCCCGACGCACGACCCGGTGTCGGCGGTGGCGGCGCTGACCGGGCTCTTCACCGACCGGGACCGGATGGGCGCGCTCCTCGACGAGGCGTCGCCGGAGGCGCTGGCCGTCCTGGACCGGCTCGTGTGGGGCCCGCCGTACGGCGAGGTGACGGCGAACCCGACTCCCCCGGTGCGCTGGCTGCGCGACCGGGGCCTGCTGCTCCCGGTGTCGGAGCGGACGCTGGTGCTGCCGCGCGAGGTGGCGCTGCACCTGCGGGGCGGGCGGGCGCACCGGACCCCGGAGCCGGTGGCGCCCGAGGTGCGCGTCCTGCGCGAGCACCGCCCCGAGGCGGTGGACGGCGCGGCCGCCGGACAGGCGCACGCGGCGCTCGCGACCGTCGAGGAACTGCTGAAGTCCTGGGACGGGGGCGGCCCGCAGGTGCTGCGGGCGGGCGGCCTCTCGGTGCGGGACCTGCGGCGGACGGCCACCGCCCTGGACGTGACGGAGCAGGCCGCGGCGTTCTGGCTGGAGCTCGCCCACGGGGCGGGGCTGCTCGCGTCGGACGGCGAGGCGGACGAGCGGTACGCGCCGACGCCCGCCTACGACCACTGGCTGGACCTGCCGCCCGCCGAGCGCTGGACCCGGCTCGTCACGCCCTGGCTCGCCGCGACCCGCACACCGGGGCTGGTGGGCGGGCAGGACGCCAAGGGCCGTACGCTCGCCGCGCTCGGCCCGGACCTGGACCGGTCGGCCGCGCCCGAGGTGCGGCACCGGGTCCTCCACCTCCTGGCGACGCTTCCGCCGGGGGCCGCCGCCGACCCGGAGACGCTGTTCGCCCGGCTCCGCTGGGAGCACCCGTCCCGGGGCGGGGCGGCGCGGTCGGGGACGCGGGGGCCCTCGACCGGGCCGGAGGCCGGCCTCCCCGGCGACCTGCGGTCCCGGCTCGCGCGCTGGACGCTCGCCGAGGCCGAACTCCTCGGGATCACCGGCCGGGGAGCCCTGGCGGGACCGGCCCGCGCCCTGCTCAACCTGCCGCTGGCCGGGGCCGCGTCGCCCACCGACCCGGGCGGCGGGGTCGAGGAGGCGGTGGCCGCCGGGCGGGCGGCGGAGCTGCTCGCGCCGCTGCTGCCCGAGGCCGTCGACCACGTCCTGCTCCAGGCCGACCTGACGGCCGTCGCGCCCGGCCCGCTGCGGCGGCCGCTGGCCGAGGCGCTCGCGGTCCTCGCGGACGTGGAGTCGAAGGGCGGCGCGACGGTCTACCGGTTCACCCCCGGTTCCGTACGGCGGGCGCTCGACGCCGGGCAGACCGCGTCCGACCTGCACGCCTTCCTCGCCGCGCACTCCCGCACGCCGGTGCCGCAGCCGCTCGCGTACCTGGTGGACGACGTGGCCCGGCGCCACGGGCACCTGCGGGTGGGGGCGGCGTCCGCGTACGTGCGCTGCGACGACGACACCGTGCTGGGCGAGATCCTGGCCGACCGGCGCTCCGCCGCCCTGGACCTGCGGCGCCTCGCGCCGACCGTGCTCGCCGCGCGGACGGACCCGGCGACGCTGCTCGACGGGTTGCGGTCGATGGGGTACGCCCCGGCGGCCGAGTCCGCCGAGGGCGACGTCCTGGTGACCCGCGCCGACGCCCACCGCACGCCCGCCCGGACGGCCCCCGTGCCCGTGCCGGACGGCCCGCCCGCCCCCGACGACGCGCTCCTGGGCGCGGCGGTGCGGGCGATCCGGGCCGGTGACCGGGCGGCGACGGCGGTGCGCGGGGGTCCGGCGGCCCCGGCGCCCGCCGGGTCCCTCCCCCGCACCTCCGCCGCCGAGACCCTGGCGACCGTCCAGGCCGCCGTGATGACCGGCTCGGCGGTCTGGATCGGCTACGTCAACGCGGACGGCGCGGCGAGCCAGCGCGTGATCGCCCCGGTCCGCGTGGAGGGCGGTTTCGTGACGGGCTACGACCACACGGCCGACGAGGTCCGCACGTACCCCCTGCACCGGATCACGGGCGTGGCGGAACTGGCGGACGACCAGGTGTGAGCGGGGCCGGGCCCGGCCCGGGGTTGACGGTGTCGGGGGCGTCCCGGCCCCGGGGCGGGCGTCAGCGGCGCGGGGCCACCAGCGCGCCGGGGTCGAGCTTCAGCGGGAACGGCTCCTCCACGGCCGTCTCGCGCCCGGCCTCGGCGACGAGCCGCTCCACGTAGTGACCGTCCCGCAGCTCGGATACGACGAGGGCGGGCACGGGCTCCAGTTCGAGGCGCCACAGGTGCTCGATGCCGGCCTCCGCGTAGTACGGCGGCTTGAGCAACCGGTCCGTGCGGCGGCCGGAGGACGACGGCGAGACGATCTCGACGACGAGGAGCACGGCGTCGGCGTCGCACGTCACCGGGTTCTCGGCGGCGGCCGCGGCCTCCACGACGACGAGGTCGGGGACGAAGAGCCCGTCGGGCAGGACAACGTTGACGGCTTCCAGCACCTCGGCGGAGACGCCGGCCGCCTGGACGGCGGAGTCGAGCAGACTCCACAGCCGGGACGACGCCCGCTGGTGCATGATTCCCGGAGCCGGTGACATCAGGAGTGCTTCCCCCATCAATTCGCGACGCTCACCACGGTCCTCCCCCAGAGCCAGCACCTCTTCTCTCGTCCAAGGCCCGTCATGCGGATCGTGAGCCACGCTCATCTCCCGTCACCTCCCTCGCGCGGAAACCGGTGCCCCCAGTGTGGCAGCCCCTGCCGACAAAGGCCCCGCATCAGGCAGACTGGAGGATTGGCCGTCGCCGGAGCGGCCCGGGAAGGACCTGATCACGCGTGAACGGACCGCTCATCGTCCAGAGTGACAAGACGCTGCTCCTGGAGGTCGACCACGAGCTGGCCGACGCCTGCCGCCGGGCCATCGCGCCCTTCGCGGAGCTGGAGCGGGCGCCCGAGCACATCCACACGTACCGGGTGACGCCGCTCGGACTGTGGAACGCGCGGGCCGCCGGGCACGACGCCGAGCAGGTCGTGGACGCGCTCGTGGAGTACTCGCGCTACCCCGTGCCGCACGCCCTGCTGGTGGACGTGGCCGAGACCATGGACCGGTACGGGCGGCTCACCCTCTCCAAGCACCCCACCCACGGGCTGGTGCTGACCACCACCGACCGGCCCGTCCTGGAGGAGATCCTCCGGTCCAAGAAGGTGCAGCCGCTGGTCGGGGAGCGGATCGACCCGGACACCGTGGCCGTGCACCCCTCCGAGCGCGGGCAGATCAAGCAGACCCTCCTGAAGCTGGGCTGGCCGGCCGAGGACCTCGCCGGGTACGTGGACGGGGAGGCGCACCGGATCGACCTCGCCGAGGACGGCTGGAGCCTGCGCCCGTACCAGAAGCAGGCCGTGGAGGGCTTCTGGCACGGCGGTTCCGGGGTCGTCGTGCTGCCGTGCGGCGCGGGCAAGACGCTGGTCGGCGCCGGGGCGATGGCGGAGGCGAAGGCCACGACGCTGATCCTGGTGACGAACACCGTCTCCGCCCGCCAGTGGAAGCACGAGCTGGTGAAGCGGACCTCGCTGACCGAGGACGAGATCGGCGAGTACTCCGGCACGAGGAAGGAGATCCGGCCGGTCACCATCGCCACGTACCAGGTGCTCACGACCCGCCGGAAGGGCGTCTACCCGCACCTGGAGCTGTTCGACTCGCGGGACTGGGGCCTCATCGTCTACGACGAGGTGCACCTGCTGCCCGCGCCCGTCTTCAAGTTCACCGCCGACCTCCAGGCCCGGCGGCGGCTCGGGCTGACCGCGACCCTCGTGCGCGAGGACGGGCGCGAGTCGGACGTGTTCTCGCTGATCGGGCCGAAGCGGTTCGACGCGCCGTGGAAGGAGATCGAGGCGCAGGGGTACATCGCGCCCGCCGACTGCGTCGAGGTCCGGGTGAACCTGACCGACTCGGAACGGCTCGCGTACGCGACGGCCGAACCGGAGGAGAAGTACCGCTTCTGCGCGACGACGGCGACGAAGCGGAAGGTGACGGAGGCACTGGTGCGGAAGTTCGCCGGGCAGCAGATCCTCGTCATCGGCCAGTACATCGACCAGCTCGACGAGCTGGGCGAGCACCTCGACGCGCCGGTCATCAAGGGCGAGACGCCGAACAAGGAGCGGGAGCGGCTCTTCGACGCGTTCCGCACCGGCGAGATCAGCGTGCTCGTGGTGTCGAAGGTCGCGAACTTCTCGATCGACCTGCCGGAGGCGACGGTCGCCATCCAGGTGTCGGGCACCTTCGGGTCCCGGCAGGAGGAGGCGCAGCGCCTCGGCCGGGTGCTGCGGCCGAAGGCCGACGGCCACCAGGCGCACTTCTACTCGGTGGTCGCCCGGGACACCATCGACCAGGACTTCGCGGCGCACCGGCAGCGGTTCCTGGCGGAGCAGGGCTACGCGTACCGGATCGTGGACGCGGACGAGCTGCTGGCGCCGTAGGCGCCCGCAGCTCAGTCCAGGGCGGCGAGGAGCGGGCCGGCGAGTGCCAGGGCGTGCTGGGCGGCGACGAGGGCGCGGCGGGGTGCGGCGAGGGCCGCCGCGCCCGCGAGGCAGCCGAGGGCCAGGGCCCAGAAGCCGGCCGTGAGGAACCCGCCGCCCACGCCGTCGCCGTCGACGGCGTCGACGAGTCCGAAGGCGGCGGTGAGCACCAGGCACCCGGCGAGGAGGAGGAACCCGCAGAACGCGAGGACGCGCGGGGCGCGGGCGCCGGGCGCGGTGGGGCCGGTGGGCGCGGTCGGGCCGGTCTGCACGGTCGGGCCGGTCGGGCCGGTGGGGTCGGTGGGGTCGGTCGGCGTCGTCATGCCCCGATCCCACCGGGGCGGGCGGGGGCAGTGGCAGGCGTCGCGGTACTCAGCCGGGCGGTGCGCGTACTCAGGCGGAAGCGCGTTCGGGCACGTACCTCGGGCGGGGATCGCGCACCCCCGCCTCCGGCGGGCCGTAGTCGCCGAGGAGGACGACCCCGGCCGCCGCGCCGCCGAAGGCACGCAGGGCGCGCAGGGCGAGGCCGGGGCGGCGGGTGCGGGAAGCGGCGGTCACGAGGGGGAAGGCGGTCGCGGACATGTCTCCATGGTGGAATCCGGGCACGCCGCGCACGTCGCCCTGAGGGGTGAACCGGAGACGGGCCGGGGTGGGACGTGAGGGCTACGCCGTCCCCTACGGGATGTACGCCGGGCCCTTGCGGGACGCGCCCGCCGGGCCTCGCGGGGCCGTACGCCGGACCCTTGCGGGACGCGCCCCCGCCGGGCCTCGCCCGGAGCCGTGCGCGGAACCCGTACGGGACACGCGCCGGACCTCGCGCGGGCCGTACCCGGAACCCGTACGGGACGCCCGTACGGGACGCCCGTACCGGCGGAAAAGCCGTTCGCCCCCGGCCCTCCCCAGGGTCTACACTCGCCAGCTTCCCCGCCTCCCTCCGTGGAGCGCCGCCGTCCGGTCGGAAACCGGCGGCCACTTCGCCGTGTCCGCGCGTCCGCCCCGGAGGCTCCACCGTGTCCGCACCCGACCTCGATCCCGACCCCGACCAGCGGCCGTCCGCCGGCGATCCGCTCGCGCGCGAGCGCGCCCATCTGGCCGCCTCCCGCGCCGCCCTGCGCGCGATGCGCGAGGACGTGCAGGCGCTGGACATCAAGGACGTCACCGCGAACTGGGTCAACGCGGCCGTCCTGGAGCGGCAGATCGAGGACCGGATCAAGGCGCTCGCCGACCTCTCCGGGACCCCGCTCTTCTTCGGGCGCCTCGACTACCTGCACACCACGCAGGAAGGACAGCGGTTCTACATCGGGCGGCGGCACGTCCACGACGCCGCCGGCGACCCGATGGTGATCGACTGGCGCGCCCCGGTGTCGCAGCCGTTCTACCGGGCGTCCCGGAAGGACCCGCAGGACGTGGGGTTGCGGCGCCGCTTCGGGTACACGGGTGGCGAGCTGACCGCGTACGAGGACGAGCACCTGTCCGACCCGGAGGAGCTGGAGCGGACGAGCCGGCTGCTCCAGGCGGAGATCGAGCGGCCGCGCGTGGGCCCCATGCGGGACATCGTGGCGACGATCCAGCCCGAGCAGGACGAGATCGTCCGGTCCGGCCTCTCGGGTTCGGTGTGCGTGCAGGGGGGACCCGGGACCGGCAAGACGGCCGTGGGCCTGCACCGCGTCGCGTACCTCCTCTACGCGCACCGGGAGCGGCTCGCCCGCACCGGCACCCTGGTCGTCGGGCCGAACCGTTCCTTCCTCCACTACATCGAGCAGGTGCTGCCCGCCCTGGGCGAACTGGAGGTGAAGCAGGCGACGGTGGACGACCTCGTGGCGCACGTGGAGGTGCGGGGGACGGACACGGCGGCGACGGCGGTCGTGAAGGGCGACGCCCGGATGGCGGAGGTGCTGCGGCGGGCGGTCCGCTCGCACGTGACGCTGCCGGAGGAGCCCCTGACGGTGGTGCGCGGCTCGCGCCGCTGGCGGGTCCCCGCGTACGAACTGCAGGAGATCGTACGAGAGTTGCTGGACCGCGACATCCGGTACGGGGCGGCCCGCGAGGCCCTTCCGCAGCGGGTCGCGCACGCCGTGCTCGTACGGATGGAACAGGCGGGCGAGGCGCCGGACGACCGGGTGCAGAACGCGGTCGCGCGGAATCCGGCGGTGAAGGCGTTCGTGAAGGCGTGCTGGCCGCCGGTGGACCCGGCGAAGCTGGTGCTGCGTCTCCTCGGCGATGCGGAGTTCCTGGCCGCGCACGCGGAGGGGCTGCTCACGGAGGACGAGCGGAAGCTGCTGCTGTGGGAGAAGCCGGCCCGGAGCGTGCGGACGGCGACGTGGTCGGCGGCGGACGCGGTGCTCGTGGACGAGGTGAAGGACCTGGTGGAACGGACGCACTCGCTCGGGCACGTGGTCCTGGACGAGGCGCAGGACCTGTCCCCCATGCAGTACCGGGCGGTGGGCCGCCGCTGCACGACCGGTTCGGCGACGGTCCTGGGCGACCTGGCGCAGGGGACGACGCCGTGGGCGACGGAGAGCTGGGCGCGGGCGCTCGGGCACCTGGGGAAGCCGGAGGCGGTGGTGGAGGAGCTGACGGCCGGTTTCCGCGTGCCGCGCGAGGTGATCGCGTACGCCTCGCGGCTGCTTCCGCACATGTCGCCGGGGCTCGCGGCGGTGGAGTCGGTCCGGGACAACCCGGGTTCGCTGGTGGTCCGGCGCACGGAGGACCTGGACGCGGACGTGGTCGCGGCCTGCGCCGAGGCGCTGGGCCACGAGGGCTCGACCGGCCTGATCGCCGCCGACGCGCGGATCGCGCCGCTCGCGGAGGCGCTGACGGCGGCCGGACTCCCGTACCTCTCCCCCGGCGAGGAGACGACGGCCGAGTCCCGGCTGACCCTGGTGCCGGCGTCGCTCGCGAAGGGCCTGGAGTACGACTACGTGGTCCTGGACGAACCGGCGGCGGTCGTGGACGGCGAACCCGACGAACGCACGGGCCTGCGGCGGCTGTACGTGGCGCTGACGCGTGCGGTGTCGGGGCTGACGGTGGTGCACGCGGCGCCGCTGCCCGGGCAGTTGGGCGAGCTGTGAGCGCGGGTGCCCCGCACCACGTCGAGGTGTGGGTGGGCGACCTGGAACGCGCCGAGGCGGACTTCGGCTGGCTGCTCGGCGCGCTCGGGTACGTGCCCTTCCAGCGGTGGGAGGGCGGCCGGAGCTGGGCCCTCGGCTCCTTCTACCTCGTGGTCGAGGCGTCCCCGGCCCGGACGTCGGACGTGCACGACCGGCTCCGGCCGGGCCTCAACCACCTGGCCTTCCACGCGGGTGACCGGGCCGCCGTCGACGCCCTGGCCGCCGAGGCCCCCGCGCACGGCTGGCGGTTGCTCTTCGCGGACCGGCATCCGTACGCGGGCGGCGAGGGGCACTACGCGGCGTACCTGGAGAACGCCGACGGTTTCGAGGTGGAACTGGTGGCCGACCCCCCGCCCCGTCCCGTGTGCGGCGGATGACTGTCCACGGCGGGGTGCCGGTGATGCGATCGGCGGTGACTTCACCCGGCCGGGGGTCCCCCGGCCTCCGCCCAGTACGCCACGTGGCAGCCGGGCACCCCCGCTGGGGGCCGACCGAAGAGGTCCGGGGGAAACGACCTGGTCCGGGGCGGGGAAGAGGGGTTCCCGGGCGGTCCGGGGGCGGCAAGCCCCCGGTGCCGGGGCTCAGTCGGTCTCGATGCCGCGCGCGGCGAAGACCTCCGCCGCGTTCGGCACGGCCAGGACGCCGTCCTCCACGAAGGTGACCTTCCGCAGGTGGGGCAGCAGGGCGAGGTCGTCGAGCGAGCGGACGTCGAACAGGTCGTCCTCGCCGTCCCAGGCGGGGGCGCAGTGCCGGAAGACCTCCGCCCCGGCGTCGAAGCACAGCTCCTCGACGCGGGCGAGCAGCTCGGCCGGGATCTCCAGGGCCTCGAAGTGGGCCCGGGACTCCGGCAGCACCTCCTCGTGGAGACCGTTCTCCAGGACGTGGGACGCCGGGTCGCCGATCCCCCGCGCGGCCAGCCGCGCGGGCAGGTCGTAGACCGGGAGGAGCGGCTCGGGGCCGTACATGAGCTCCTCGATGACGAGCAGCTTGAGGTTGAAGTCGCGGAACTGGCTCATGGGACAGGAGTACCACGGAGGTGTGACACGGGTCCGTCCCCGGCCGGGAGGAGGGCGGCGGCGGTCCGGAGCCGCCCTCCCCGGCCCGCTACGCCCATTCGGCCAGGGCCTGGGTCCAGGTCCTGCGGGCGACGGCGGCCAGGACGGGGTTCGGGACCGGGGCGGTGCCGGGGCCGGGGGCGCCGCCGTAGTAGTGGTCGGTGACGATCCCCCAGCACAGGGCCCAGCCCCGGCCGCGCGCCCAGGTGGCGTCGTCGACCTCGGACGCCTCCCGGAAGAGGGGGCGGGTCCCGGGGGTGAGGAGGCTCCAGGCGGCCATCATGTCGCAGGCCGGGTCCCCCGTGCCGAGGCCGCCGAAGTCGATGACGGCGTGCAGACGGCCGTCCCTGGTGAGGAGGTTGCCGGGGAGCAGGTCGGCGTGGACCCAGACGGGGGCGCCCCGCCACGGCGGGAGGCGCAGGACCGACTCCCACGCCTCCGTGACGGCGGCGGCGTCGAGCGTGCCGTCCGCGCCGAGGGCCTCGGTCGCCGGCTTCATGGCGCCCCGTTCCCAGTCGGTGACCGGGCCGCCCCGGAAGGACGCCGGGCCGCCGGTCGCGTCCACCGCGCGCAGGGAGACGCCGAAGCGGCCCAACGCGACGGCGGCGTGGGCGAGATCGGTGACCGGGGCGCGGTACGCGTCGTCCCCGTCGAGCCATCCGTACACCGACCAGGGCCGGTCGAACCCCTCCCCCGGCACGCCGTGTCCGACGGGCACGGGGACGGGCAGCGTCAGGTGCGGGGCGAGGCGCGGCAGCCAGTACCGCTCCTTCTCGGCGTGTCCCCCGGACCACTCGGCCTTCGGCAGGCGTACGGCGAGGTCGTCCCCGAGCCGGAACATGGCGTTGTCCGTCCCCGCCGAGTCCACGGCCCGCACGGGCAGGTGCGCCCACGCGGGGAACTGCGCGGCGATCAGGCGCTCGACGAGGGCGGCGTCGAGGGTGCGGGGAGCGGTCACGCGGGCGAGGCTAGCCGTCCGCGCGGGAGGCGGCGACACGTTTTCGCGCCCCTCCGCCACCGGTCGGGGATCGGGGCGCCCGCCCGTCGGGGCGAGGGCGTCGGGGCGAGGGCGTCGGGCGGGTGCGGGCCTCGTGGCCGATCGCGACGCGGAAGCCGGCGGAGCCGCGGGTCCCGGTCCCGCCGGGGGCGGCGCGGAAGCCGCCGGTCGCCCCGCGCGGCAGCGCCGTGCGCCGCGCGGTCCCGCCGGTCGCCGACCCACCGGTTCGAACGCGCCCGGCGGGACCGCGCGGCGCGGCGCCCCCCGCCCCTCAGTGCTCCGGGGTCGCGTCCACCGCCTCGCGCCACGTGCGGACCGCGTCCGCCGACACGGGGGCCGTCCAGCCCCCGGGGCGGGCCGCGCCGCCGATGTGGAAGGCGTCCAGGCCCGCCGCGCGGAGCCCGGGGAGGTGGTCGAGGCGCAGGCCGCCGCCGACGAGGATCCGGGCCTCGTAGCCGGGCTCACCCGTGCGGGCGGCCTCGGCCGCGAGGGTGGCGAGGCCGTCGTCCACGCCGGTGGGGGCGCCGGCCGTGAGGTAGGTGTCGAGGCCGGGCAGGCCGGCGAGCTCCTTGCGCAGCCGGTCGCGGTCGGCGGCGCGGTCGATCGCCCGGTGGAAGGTCCAGCGGCAGCCGTCGAGGACGGCGACCAGCCGCTCGACGGCCACCAGGTCCGGCTCGCCGTCGGGGGTGAGGAAGCCGAGGACGAACTCGTCCGCGCCGGCTTCCCGGAGGTCGGCGGCGCGCGTCACGAGGGCCTCGACGCCCTCCGGGCCGCCGGACGAGAACCCGTCGGCGAGGCGGAGCATCACGCGCAGCGGGATGTCGACGGCCGCGCGGACCGCGGCGAAGCCGGCCCCGGACGGGGTGAGCCCGTCCGCCGCCATGTCGGTGACGAGTTCGAGCCGGTCGGCGCCGCCGGACTGGGCGGCGACCGCGTCTTCCTCGTCGAGGGCGATCACCTCAAGGACTGCACGGTTGCTCATCGAGCCCATTCCTCCATGAATGACGGCTACAGGTCTAGTCCAATGTCCACCCTATCCGTGCGGGTGGCCCCCCGCATCGTGCCCGTCGCCACCCTCCGGGGAAACAACCGCCCCGGACGCGCCCGCCCGTACCGTGAAGGCCGCCGTCCGCACCTCGCCCCCGTGCCGGAAGTCGAGGAACAGGCGGTACGTGCCCGCGCTGGGCGCCGTCGCCGTGAAGGAGACGTCCGGGCCGGGGCCGCCCTCGTTCGGGTGGACGTGGAGGTAGGCGAGGTCGCCGTCGCGCAGGGCGACGAGGTGTCCGTACGCCCCGAGGTGGGGCTCCAGGTCGGTGACCGGCTTCCCGGCCCTGGTGACGGTGAACCGCAGCTCGCCGGGCTTTCCCGGGTCCAGGGTGCCGCCGAGCCGGACCCGGTAGCCGTCCACGGACACGGTGGGCGTGGCGGCGGGCAGCGGCTTCGGGGCGTACTCCCCCGGTACGGAGAGGTCGGCGCCGAGCGTGAGGGCCCCGGCGCCCGGCGCGGCGGGCCTGAAGTCCGCGAAGGCCCGGTAGGCGCCGGGAGCGGGCAGGTCGGCCTCCACGGTCCAGGTGCCGTCGGCGGCCTTCACCGGGTGCAGGTGGCGGAAGACGGTGAGGTCGCGCGAGGCGACGACGAAGTGCATCTCCTTCTCGTGCTCGGTGGCGAAGGCGGTGACCTTCCCGCCGGACGCGTCCCTGACGGAGAACCTCAGGACGCTCCTGCCGGGGGCGGGCGTCGGGGTCTCCAGGGCGAGGGTGTAGCCGCCGTCCGAGATCTGGAGCCCGCCGGGCGCGTCCGCGGCGGCACCCTCCTCGTGGCCCGCGTGCCCGCCGGCCGCCGGGTCCTTCGAGGGGGCCGGGGCGGTCGCGTGCGCGCCGTGCTCCGCCCGTTCCGGCCCGCCGAGGGGGCCGACGCCCCTGCCGACCCCGTACGCGGCCCCGAAGGTCGCGGCGAGCGCGGCGGCATAGGCAGTGATCCTCACACCGGTGTTCATGACTGCTCTCCCGTACGTGGGCGGCGCGGGCCGCCGTGCGGTGGCCCCTTCCATGCACGTCACGATACCCCCGGGGGGTACCAAGTCAAGTCGGCGCTCCCCCTTGCTTCCCATACGGCAGGGGGGTATACATGGAGTCGTGAGCGGATACCCCCCAAGGGTATGCGAGGACGTAGAATCGACCGAGGAGAAAGCCATGGGCTCCTGCTGCACCCCCGACCACAGCTGCTCGACCGGCGCGGACGGGGCGGGCGCCGTCGCGACCGCCGACGCCGCCACCACCGTCTACGCCGTCTCCGGCATGACCTGTGGCCACTGCGGGTCCGCGATCACGGCGGCCGTCGGCGCCCTGCCCGGCGTCCTCTCCGTGGACGTGGACGTCACCGGCGGCCGGGTGACCGTGACCACCGGCGGCGCGCCCGACGACGCCGCGGTCGCGGCGGCCGTCGACGAGGCGGGCTACGAACTGACCGGACGGGCCTGATCCGTCACCGGCCCACCGCCGGACCGGACCACCGGACCTGATCCCCGGCGGGCCCGGCGGCGGGCCCGGCCCGGCGGGCCCGCCCGCACCACCCCCGGCCACCGGGGCCCGCCCGTACCGCACCGGACGGGCCCCGGCCTCCGGCCCCGTACCCCACGAGGAGCAGACCTCATGACCACGACGACCTCCGGCACGGCCCGGGTCGAGCTCGCCATCGGCGGCATGACCTGCGCCTCCTGCGCGGCCCGCATCGAGAAGAAGCTCAACCGCATGGACGGGGTCGAGGCCACCGTCAACTACGCCACCGAGAAGGCGAAGGTCACCTTCGACGCGGACGCGGGCATCGGCGTCGCCGACCTCATCGCCACCGTCGAGGCCACCGGTTACACCGCCGCCGAGCCCGAACCCCCGGAGGACGAGACCGCCGGCGCGGGCCCCTCCGACGAGGAGAGGGCCGACGAGGAGCTGCGGCCCCTCAGGCAGCGGCTCGTGACCGCCGTCGTGCTCGCCGTCCCCGTCATCGCCATGGCGATGGTCCCGGCCCTCCAGTTCACGTACTGGCAGTGGCTGAGCCTCACGCTCGCCGCGCCGGTCGTCGTCTACGCCGCCTGGCCCTTCCACAAGGCCGCCTGGACCAACGCGAAGCACGGCGCGGCCACCATGGACACCCTGATCTCGGTCGGTACGGCCGCCGCGTTCCTGTGGTCGCTGTGGGCGCTGTTCTTCGGCACCGCCGGCACGCCCGGCATGACGCACCCCTTCGAGTTCACGATCGCCCGCTCCGACGGCGCCGGGAACATCTACCTGGAGGCCGCCGCCGGCGTCACCGCCTTCATCCTGGCGGGCCGGTACTTCGAGGCCCGCTCCAAGCGGAAGGCGGGCGCCGCGCTCAAGGCCCTGATGCAGCTCGGGGCCAAGGAGGTCACCGTCCTGAAGGACGGCCGGGAGGTCACCGTACCGACCGCCGGGCTCCGCGTCGGGGACCGCTTCCTGGTCCGCCCCGGCGAGAAGATCGCCACCGACGGCACCGTGGTCGAGGGCTCGTCCGCCGTGGACGCCTCCATGCTCACCGGCGAGTCCGTCCCGGTCGAGGTCAACGCCGGGGACGCCGTCACCGGCGCCACCCTGAACGCCGGCGGCCGGCTCGTCGTCGAGGCCACCCGCGTCGGCGCCGACACCCAGCTCGCCCGGATGGCGAAGCTGGTCGAGGACGCGCAGAACGGCAAGGCCGCCGCCCAGCGCCTCGCGGACCGGATCTCGGCCGTCTTCGTGCCGGTCGTCATCGCGCTCGCCCTCGGCACCCTCGGCTTCTGGCTCGGCACCGGACAGGGCCTCACCGCCGCGTTCACCGCCGCCGTCGCCGTCCTGATCATCGCCTGCCCCTGCGCCCTCGGCCTGGCCACCCCGACCGCCCTCATGGTCGGCACCGGCCGCGGCGCCCAGCTCGGCATCCTCATCAAGGGCCCCGAGGTCCTGGAGACCACCCGCAAGGTCGACACGATCGTCCTCGACAAGACCGGCACCGTCACCACCGGCCGGATGGCCCTCATCAAGGTCCACACCGCCGGGGACACCGACGAGACCGACGTCCTGCGCCTCGCCGGCGCCCTGGAGCACTCCTCCGAGCACCCCGTCGCACGGGCCGTCGCCACCGGCGCCGCCGCCAGGGTCGGCACCCTGCCCGCCCCCGAGGACTTCGCCAACGTCCCCGGCCTCGGCGTCCAGGGCGTCGTCGAGGGCCACGCCGTCCTCGTCGGCCGGGAGAAGCTGCTCCAGGAGTGGGCGATGGAACTGCCCGCCGGCCTCAAGTCCGCCAAGGACGAGGCCGAGAAGGCCGGCAGGACGGCCATCGCGGTCGCCTGGGACGGCAAGGCCCGCGCGGTCCTGGAGGTCGCCGACGCCGTGAAGGAGACCAGCGCCGAGGCGATCCGGCGACTGCGTGGGCTCGGCCTCACCCCGATCCTGCTCACCGGCGACAACCGGGCGGTCGCGGAGGCCGTCGCCGCCGAGGTCGGCATCGACGAGGTGATCGCGGAGGTCATGCCGCAGGACAAGGTCGACGTCGTCAAGCGCCTCCAGGGCGAGGGCCGTTCGGTCGCCATGGTCGGCGACGGCGTGAACGACGCCGCCGCGCTCGCCCAGGCCGATCTGGGCCTGGCGATGGGCACCGGCACGGACGCCGCGATCGAGGCCGGCGACCTGACCCTGGTCCGGGGCGACCTGCGGACGGCGGCCGACGCCATCCGGCTCTCCCGCAGGACGCTCGGCACGATCCGCTCGAACCTCTTCTGGGCCTTCGCCTACAACGTGGCGGCCCTGCCGCTCGCCGCGGCCGGGCTGCTCAACCCGATGATCGCGGGCGCCGCCATGGCCTTCTCCTCGGTCTTCGTGGTCGGCAACAGCCTGCGGCTGCGGGGCTTCAAGGCGGCCGACGGCTGAGCGGACCGACGCACGGGGCCGGGGCCCGTCCGACAGCGGACGGGCCCCGGCCTTCGGTCGTGCGGCGCGTGCGGATCAGCAGGCGCCGAGGTCCTGCCACACCCCCCACTCGCCGGTGGTGCCGGGCTCCTCGCCGGTCGTCCACCACTTGGCCTTCCAGGTGTGGCCCTTGTGGGAGACCTGCTGGCCGCCGGTGTAGACGGTTGCCCCGGCCCACGGGGCGGCCGTGCACTGGGTGGCGCCGCCGGTGACGGTCAGGGAGAGGACGGCGGAGTGGGCGGCCGACGGGCTCGCCCCGTTCACCACGACCTGGTACGTGCCGGAGACCGCGGCCGTCGTGGTGTTCAGGGTGAGCGTCGAGGAGCCGCCGGCCGTCACGGAGGCGGGGCTGAGGGTGGCGGTGACGCCGGCGGGCAGCCCGCTCACCGAGAGGTTCACCGTCTGCGCCGTGCCGGCGGTGACGGCGGTCTTCACGGTGGTGCTGGTGGAGGAGCCGGCGGCGACGGTGGCGGAGGCCGGGGTGGCGGTCACCGAGAAGTCGTCGGCCGGGGCGGTCGTCCCGCTGGTGAAGGGCGCGAAGATCCGGGAGAAGTCCCAGGTGTTCTGCTGGATGCCCGAGCAGTTGTCGGCGGCCGCGCCGCCGGGGCAGCCGCCGTTGTCGCGCTGGAGCGCCCAGAACGAGAGGGTGTTGACGCCCTTGGAGACGGCCCAGTCGTAGACCGTGCGGGCGTTGGCGAGGGTGAACGTCTCGGCCGGGCCGAAGTCGTCCACGCCGATCATCTCGGTGATGCCGACCATGCCCCAGAGCTGGGCGGGCGTCCTGCCCGGGTAGAGCTTGGCGAGCTGGTCGTACAGGCCCTGCGCGGCCGTCTTGGTGTCGGCGGCCATGTCGTGGGCGGCGTTGTCGTAGTAGTCGAAGGTCATCAGGTTGACGACGTCGACGCGGGCGCCGTTGGCGACGGCGTTCTTGAGCACGGCGAGTCCGCTCGCGGCGAGGCCCCGGGTGGTCGTCGGCAGGGTGTACGAGATCTCGATCCGGCGCCCGTTGGCGGCGGCCCAGTCCTGGAGGACCTTGATGGCCTTGTTGCGGCGGTCGACACCGGCGGCGTTGTCGAGGGAGTCGACCTCGATGTCCATGTCCAGCCGGGTGACGTCGTAGGTGGTGATCACCTTCTGGTAGACGGCGGCGATCTGGTTGACGTCGGTGCAGCTGTCGGCGATCTCGGTGCCGGTGGTGTCGGCCGTGTACCCGCCGAAGGACGGGATGACGTCGCCGCCGCGCGACTGGATGGTCTTGATGTCGGCGCCGAAGGAGGACGCGGCGACGGGGGTGGAGGTGTCGCCGTTCCAGTACGCGGTGCAGGAGCCCTTCGCGGCGGTCTGGAGGAACGCCATCGTCAGGTGCTTGGCGCCCGACTGGGCGCTGAGGGCGGCGGGGCTCTCCCCGGTCCACGCCTCGAAGTAGGGGGCGAAGACGTGCTCGGGGAGGGGGGTCGCCGCCTGGGCGGGCGCGCCGGTGACGGCGGCGAGGCCGAGGGCGGCGACGGCGGTCACGGCGGCGGTGAGGGCCGAGCGGAGCGAACGTACGCGTCTCATGGCAGTCCAATGGCTGTGGGGGGGTGGGTGCGCCAACGCCTTTGTCGGGCACGCCTGTTGGCATACGGAGTAGTCCCGGCGGGCCGAGCGCGTCAATGGTCTGGACCAAGATTGAACAAGTCTTGGACTAGACCACTTGGGCCCCTTCGCGCGGGGCGCGGACGCCGGAAGGGGGCGCGTACTGCGGCGATGCGCGCGGACGGCCCGGACGGCCCGGGGAGCCACCCCCTTTCCCCGGACCGCGCCGCGGGGAGGGCGACGGAGGTCTTGCCGGAAGTCTTGCCGGACGGGGTCCGGGTCGTTACTTTCCAGTAGCCGGAACATGAACAACGCTCAGCTCTTCCCATGCCCCTCACCTGCGGCCCGCCCCCGGCGGCCGCTCCATGGAAGGAACAGCGATGTCCTCTTCGAGACGGTCCCCCCACGGCACGACGCCCGACAGCACGGCGCCCGGCGGCACGGCGCCCGCTCCGACGCGGTCCCCCTCCCGCGCGTGGCGCACGGTCGCCCCCGTGGCCGCCGCGCTCGTCCTGTCGGTCGCCGCGAGCGCCGCGCCGCCGGCCCTCGCGGCGGAGAACGGCCCGGCCGCCCTGCGCGAGGTCATGTTCGTCGGCAACAACTGGGACGGGACCGCCGACGTCATCGAGGACCGCGGCGCCTTCTCCCGGATCGCCCGGGTGAACGTCGTACCGGACAAGACGCAGCGCCTGGCCGAGATCTACCTCAACCCCGTCAAGCTCGCCTTCTTCCTCGGCGTCCGGCTGGGACCGGGCGAGGGGCACGACCAGTTCGTGGACGACATGTACTCCACGCCCGACGGCTCGGCCGTGGTCGTCTCCCGCCCGAGCTTCGCCGACGTCGTCTCCGTCGACCTGACCACCGGGAAGCTCCGGTGGCGTTTCCCCGTCTCGGGCTTCCGCGCCGACCACATGGCCGTCTCGCCCGACGGCAGGCGGGTCGCGGTCTCCGCCTCGACCTCCAACACGGTGCACGTCCTCGACATCGAGACGGGCGTCCAGGTCGGTTCGTTCGCGACCGGGGACAAGCCGCACGAGAACGTCTTCACCGCCGACGGCCGGTACCTGTGGAACATGTCGATCGGCGAGGTGACGACCGCGCTCGACGACCCATTCTGGGACTTCACCAAGGGGGACCGGAAGATCACGGTCGTGGACGCCCGGACCTTCGAGCAGGTCCGCGTCATCGACATGCGCGAACGGCTCGACGCGTTCGGCCGCAAGGACCTGTCCGACGCGGTCCGCCCGGCGGTGTTCTCGCCCGACGGATCGAAGCTGTACTTCCAGGTGTCGTTCTTCAACGGCTTCCTGGAGTACGACGTCGCCACCGACCGCATCACCCGCGTCAAGACGCTGCCGAAGAACCCGGCGACCAGCGAGGACCGCACCACCTGGGTCAACGACTCCCGCCACCACGGCATGTCCATGAGCCCGGCGGGCGACAAGCTGTGCGTCGCCGGGACGATGGACGACTACGCGACGGTCGTCGACCGGGCCACCCTGCAGGAGGGGCCGCTCGTCCCCGCGTCGAAGCCGTATTGGGCGACCGTCAGCGGGGACGGAAAGGCGTGCGTCATCTCCGAGAGCGGGGCCGACGCCGTCACCGCCATCGACTTCGCGACCGGCCGGAAGGTGGCGACGGTGGCGGTGGGCGACCACCCGCAACGCGTGCGCGCCGCCCGGGTCCCGGCGGACTGGACCGGCCCGGTCGGCTGACCGGGCCGCACCCCCGCCGCACCGCTACGGCCCGGCCGGGCCCGGTGACCCGGCCGGGCCCGGCGGAACGGCCGGATGCCCCTCGTGGCCCCGGTCCGCGACGGACAGCCTGCACACGCCGTCCTCGCAGTCGCGCCGCAGACGGCCCCGCGAGACGGTCTGCGCCAGGCCGACGATCCAGCACATCGGGCAGCCGCGCAGGGCGAGCACACCGGCCGGCAGGAGGAGCAGGCTGACCGGGCCGGTGACCGGAAGGAGCGCGACCGAGCCGATCAGGCCGCCGAAACCGAGGGCGCCCCGGACCAGATGGCGGGACAGGGAAGAACTGGCGAAGTCAGGACCGGCCGCTTCGGCTGGTGTCACGGGAACCTCCGGGTACGGGCAGGGGGGTGGACGGGGTGCGGAGCGACCGCCGGACCGCGGCGCGGGCGCGGTGGAGGCGCGATTTCATGGCGGCGTCGCTGAGGCCGAGCGCTTCGGCGACCGCGCGCCCGCTGTGGCCCTGGACGTCCCGCATGATCAGGACGTGGCGCTGTTCGGCGGGCAGGGCGGCGACGGCGGTCGCCACCCTGCCCGCCTCGATGCGCTGCAGGACCACGTCCTCGGCCGACTCCACGGCCGGGCCCGGCGGAGCCGCCTTCCCGGCCGGGCCCGCGGCGTCGTCCGGCAGGGGCGCGTGGACCCGGGTCGTCCGGGCGCGCCGCAGGCACTCGTTGCGGACGATGCGGAACATCCACGAGGCCAGGGCGCCGGACGCGCGCAGCATCCCGATCTTCCGGTAGAGGATGATCAGGGCTTCCTGCGCCGCGTCCTCGGCGTCCTCGGGCGTGGCGCAGAGCGAGCGGGCGAACCGCCGCACGTTCGGGTGCGAACCCGACACCAGGGCGGCGATCGCGTCGACGTCGCCGCTCCGGGCGGCGGTGACCAGCCGTTCGCCGGGCCAGGACGCGTCAGCCACGGGTCTGCTTCCGCTTGCGCGTGAGCGCGTAGGCGCAGGTGCAGAGCAGTACGGCTCCGGCGGCGACGACGATTCCGACGATCATGAGGTCCTCCTTGTCCCGTCCCGACGTGCGTCGGTACACATGAAGGAGGCACCGGGCCGCCGAAAGGATTCGGCCCGCACCGGGGAAATCCGCTCGCGCCGGAACCTCCCCGGCCGGAAGCGCCCCGGGGCCTCCCCGTCCGGAAGCGCCGGGGACCGCCACCCCGTCCTCGCTCCGGGCCCCGTTCCCGGCGGTTCGCGTACTCCCGGCAGGCGTCCCGCGTCCCTAGGATCGCCCCATGGCCTCCACGTCCCCCGACCGCACCGGCGGTTCGTCCCTCTCCCTCTGGTCCAAGGACTCGTTCCTCTCCATCGGTTCCGTGGGCTCGATGCTCTCCATCGGCTCGGTGGGCTCCTTCCTCTCCGTCGGCTCGGTCGGCTCCGCCCACTCGGTCGCCTCGATCGGCTCCTGGGCGAGCGTCGCCTCGGTCGGTTCCGCCCTGTCGGTCGCCTCGGCCGGTTCCTGGGCGAGCGTCCGCTCGGTGCTCTCGGTCCGCTCGAAGGACTCGTTCCTCTCCCCGGGCCCGTGTCGCGGGGCCGTGACGGCGGGAGCCGCCGTGGTCCTGGCGGGGGCGGTCGCCCTGACGGCGGTCTCCCTGGCGGCGGGGGTACGGCGGGGCCGCTGACGTCCGGGCCCCGCACGGGCCCCGGCACCCCGTACCGGCTCAGCTCACCATGCCCACCGCCAGGACCGTGATCAGCGCGCTCGACGAGAGGGCCGTCGCCAGGCGGCCCCGGGGACCCGTGACGGCGCGGCCGAGGAGGGTGCCCGCGGTGGACAGGAGGAGCTGCCAGCTCGCGGAGGCGGCGAAGGCCGCGAGGACGAAGACCGCCGCCCCGGCCGGCCCCGTCGCCGGGCTCCCGCCGAGGACGAGGGCGGTGAAGTAGAGCACGGTCAGGGGGTTGAGGAGGGTGATCCCCAGGAAGGCCGCGTAGGCGGGGAGCGCGCGCCGGGGAGCGGACGGTCGGCCCGTCCCCGCGGCCGCGCCCGTCCCCGTGGCCGCGTCCGGACCCGTACCCGTGCGGTACGCGCGGACGGCCCGCCACGAGGAGTGCGCCGCCAGGGCCACGAGGACCAGCGCCGAGACCGGGCGCAGGAGCGTGGCGACCGGGGCGAGGAGGGGGACGAGGGCGGTGCCGCCGAGGACGGCGAGCAGCGCGTACAGCCCGTCGGCGGTGGCGACGCCGAGCGCCGCGCCCGCTCCCGTACGCCACGGGGAACGGGCCGCGACCGCCACCAGGTGGGCGCCGACGGCGCCGACCGGGACCGCGATGCCGTAGCCGGCTAGGAGGCCGGCCACCACCGCGCCCGTCGTCACGCGACGGCGGTGATCGTGCCTCCGGGGGAGCCGGTCCGCTGCTGTCGGCGGTAGGCGGACCCGTCCTTCGTCCGGGTGAGGAAACCGCCGGTCACGAGGTACCGGCGCAGGGCCGGGAAGTCCTCGTGCACGGTCCGCAGGGCTTCGTTGACCTCGGGCTCGGCATAGTCGCGGCCGGGCTCGAAGAGGGTGGCGGCGAGGTGCGCGAGCAGCGCCTCACGGCGCGCGGCCCGGCGCGGGACCGCCTTGAGGCGTCCGCCGGCGGTGAACAGGTCCGCGACGGCGGAGGAGGGGGGAGGGAGGGTCATGGACGGGAAGCCTGGTGCTTCGGGTCCGCGCGCCGCAAAGGGTTTTCGGGGCGGATGACGAGCCGTCACCGGGGCGGACCGGCACGACGGCCGCCCGGACCGGCGTCCCCGCACCGCTCCCCCGCCCCGCCGGTCCCGCCCCGCTCCTCCCGCCCCGCTCCCCCGCACCGCCGGTCCCGTCCCGCACGGTCGCCCCGGGGGTCACGCCTCCCCGGAGAACCGTTCCCAGGCCGACTGGCGGGTGATGCCGAGCGCCTCGCCGATCCTGGCCCACGTCACGCCGCGCCGCCGCAACTCCACGACCCACAGGCGCACATCGGCCTCGACCTGGTCGGCCACGGCCGCGGCCCGGGGCAGCCGTTCCAGCATCTCCGCGTCGGTGAGACCGCCCCACGTCGGCATCCTCGGCCCGGCCGGGTCCGGACGGTACTCGGCCACGATCGAGGCGGCCAGGTCCACGCACTCGTCGCAGATGTTCACCCCCGGCCCGGCGACCAGCTTGTCCACCTCCGCCTCGGGCTTGGCGCAGAACGAGCAGATCCGGTAGCCGCGTTCGGGCGCTTCCCCGGGCATGACGCCTCCTCCTCCGACCACGGCCCGACTGTCAGGCCGTTCCTGACGGGCAGCGTACGGACGTCAGGGCCACCCTGACAAGCGGCGGCAGCACCGGGCGACCCTCCGTCACGCCCCCCGGGGGGGGCGGCCTCCGGGGCGGTCTCCGGAACGGGGGAGAGCGGGTCCTTCGGCGGTACGCCGGTCCCGGTGGGCAGAATGCCCCCATGACCGCCGAGGAAGAGCACGCGCTGCTCCACCGCTGGAACGCCACCCTGCTCGCCGCCCGCGCCGGCCGCGAGGGGCCCGACCCCGCCCCGTACGGCAGGAACCTGCTGGCCCGCTGGGCCGAGCCGCAGCGTCGCTACCACACGGTCGACCACCTCCGGTCGGTCCTCGACCGCGTCGACGAACTGGCCGACCAGGGCGGCGAGGGCGGGGAGCTGGAACTGGTCCGGCTGGCCGCGTGGTTCCACGACGCCGTCTACCGGCCCGACCGCTCCGAGAACGAGGAACGCTCGGCGGCCCTGGCCGGGAAGGCCCTCACCGAGGCGGGCCTGACCCCGCGCGAGGTGACCGAGGTCGCCCGCCTGGTGCGCCTGACGGCCTCCCACGACCCGGTCGAGGGGGACCTGAACGGCGAGACCCTGTGCGACGCGGACCTCGCGGTCCTGGCGGGTGACCCCGTCGCGTACGACGCGTACGCGGCGGCGGTCCGCGAGGAGTACGGCTTCGTCCCCGACGACGCCTTCCGCGAGGGCCGCGCCGCCGTCCTCCGCCACCTCCTCGGCCTCCCCCGGCTCTTCCGGACGCCGTACGGGGCGGCGGTGTGGGAGGAGAAGGCGCGGGAGAACGTGGAGCGGGAACTCGGGAAACTCGGGAAACTCGGCGAACTCGGCGGACCAGAGAAATCGGGGAACTCGCGGACCCGGAGGAGCTGACGGACATGTCCGGAAAGAAATGAGCCCCACCCCGGCTCGTGACGGTCGAGCCGTCGTCAAAACGTAATGAGGAGCCCTCTCCGCCGCCGGTAAGATCATCGCACTCATTCTTCGCCAGCGAGAGACGCCAGGAAAAGAACATGAAACTGCGCAGGGCCCTCCCGATCGCCGCCGTATTCCCGGCCCTTCTCGCGGCATCCGCGTGCAGCGGCGAACCGGCCGATTCCGGCGAAAAGAATCCGAAGGCGAGCGCGTCGAGTACGGCGGGCGGGACGGGCGCGGCCGACGCGAAGGCGGCGGCCGAGGCCGAGCGCATCGGCGCCATGGCCCCGAAGGACCTCGAAAAGGCCACGCTCGCGGGGAAGAAGAACGGTTTCGAGGCGAAGAAGGTCGCCAAGGCGGACGTCGAGGCCGGACGCGACATGAAGGCCGACAAGGCCGAGTGCCAGCCGCTGGCGAGCCTGGCCGGCGGCTTCACCCACATCCCCGCGGTGAGCGTCGAGCACCGCGCCCTCGAACCCACCGAGGCGAAGAACGCCACCGTCGGCTCGATGTGGCTCGCCTCCCACTCGGAGACGAACGCCAAGAAGGTCCTGTCCGAGCTGCGGACCTCCCTCAAGGAGTGCCCCGCCGGCTTCAAGACCCTCGGCCTGTCCTACACCGACGTCCAGCCGGTGAAGGCCCCCGCCCTGGGCGACGAGTCCCTCGGCTACCGCCTCACCAACGTCGTCGCGAAGCAGAAGGTCACCATGACGTACACGGTGGTCCGCGAGAACGGCGTGGTCGCGGTCTTCTACGGCGTCAACATGCTGACCCCGCAGAACAGCGCGATCCCGGAGACGGTCGTCAAGGAGCAGGTGGAACGGCTGGGCTGAGCGCCCGCCCCACGCACCGCGTACACGAAACGCCCGGCCGGGAAACTCCCGGCCGGGCGTCGTCGTGCGGTTCGGCTACTCCGCCGGAGCGAGCATGGGCAGCTTCCGTGCCCGCACCTCCGCCAGGTACGCCTCCTCCTCCGGCGTCCGGCCCGTCACGCCCATGCGACCGCGGTCGGCCAGGGCGATCAGGATCGGCAGGACCCCGTCCAGCAGCATGTCCTTGTACGGGTGCAGACTGCTCGCCCGCTCCGTCAGGACCAGTCGGACGAAGGCGGCGAACTCCACGGGGTCGATCTCCACCATCCCCATGAGGTCGTCACCGACCCCGGACGGAATCCGGTATTCCTCCGCGAGCGTCCTCACCGTTCCCAGGAAGATGCGCGCCACGGAGTTCGCCGGGCCCCAGAGAGTGTCGTCACCGACGTCGAAGGTGTAGCTCATGACGGCCAGTCTAGACGGATGTCGACGTCCGGATGAATGGCCTTGAGTTCCTTCATGCGCTGCACCACCAGGTCCTTCAGGCCCGGATTGATCTCCAGGATCGCGGGGTCCTCGAAACGGATTCCGATGGGCGCGTCCTCGTATCCCGAGAGAATGGGACGAGCACGCTTGTAACCGGCGATCTTCTTTCCGACGTGCTTGTCGACCCACTTCTGGAGCTGTTCCTGCGTGAGCCTCCGGGCGGTCACGGTCTTGTTCTCCCACAGGACGCCGCCCCGCACGAGATCGATGTCCGTGATCGTGTCCGCGAGGTTCTGCGGGTCGTCGATCTGGATCTCCGTGTCACCCTCCTTCAGGTGGTACCGGCCGTCGGAACCGAGGCGCTTGCGCCCCTTGTAGCCGTCGAGGACCTCGATGTCGTCGCAGTCGACGGGCTTGTCGCCCGACGCCGCGGCCGCGAAGCCCATCGGCGAGAAGCCGCTTCCGGAGAGCCCGGTCGCGGAGGAATCCACCGTGGAGAAACCGGTCGCGGAGAAACCGGCCGCCCGGGGCTTGACGCCCGGAACGGCGAGGCAGTCCGGTGTCCGGGTGGGCTTCTCGCCCGGCTCCTTCTTGTAGTTCTTGATCACCTGGCGGAGGCGGTCGATCGTCTTCTTGCCCCACTCGGCCCGCTCGAAGAACCTCGCGACGCCGCCGGTGACCGTGGCGATCGCCTTGGTCACCGCGGGCAGCTTGCCCACGACGACGACCAGGCTTGCGATGTTGACCAGCGTCCACAGGCAGCTCTCGACGTCGCCCTCGCCGAAGCAGCGCTTCAGGTCGTTGACACCGATGAGTTCGAGGAGGACGTCGGCGCCGTTGGCCTTGATCCAGTCGACGACGGTCTGCGACACCGCCGCGAACGCGGCCTTGTAGTCGTCGACGCACCGCTGGCCGCACGCCTCCAGGAGGATGGCCTGCTCCTCGGCGGTCAGGGGGACACCGGGGTCGAAGAGGACGCCCTTGTCGCCCGTCTCCATCGCCCGCCTGCGCTCCTCCTCCAGGCGCTGGCGCTCCTCCTTCTCGGCCCGGTCGGCGGCGGCGTCCGCCTGGGTGGCGGACTCCTGGGCGTTGGCCGCCGCGGTCTCCGCGCGGGTGGCGTCGTTCTCCGCGACCGTCGCGATGCGGCCGGCGGCGTTGGCGTCCGACCGGGCGTCGTCGGCCGCGGTACGGGCACTCGCCGCGTCCTTCTCCGCCGCGGTGGCCTCGTTGTCGGCCGCCGCGGCGTCGACGGACGCCTCGTTGGCCGCGAACGTCGCGTGGACCGCGTCCTCGCCCGCCTGCATGGCATAGCCGTCGGCCCGCTTGGCCGCCGCCTGGGCGGCCTTGGCCGCCTTCTCCGCCTCGGCGGCCGCGATCTGGGCCCGCTTGGCCGCCTTGGCCGCGCGTTCGGCGTCCTTGGCCGCCGCCGCTGCCGCCTCGGCGGCCAGCTTGTCGTCGGCCGCCGCCTGGGCGGCCAGGCGCTGCGCCTCGGCCGAGTACTTCGCCGCCTGCGCGGCCTTGGCCTCGGCGGCCGCGGCCTGCTGCTCCGAGAGGGTCAGCGCCTGCTGGCCGGTCAGCACCGCGAAGGCGGCCGACGCGTCGGTCTCCTGGTACGGAGTGCCGATGGCGATGGCTTCCTTCGCCGGCCGGGCGGCCTGGGTCGCGGTGTCCCGCGCCGCGCTCGCCGCGTTGGCCACGGCGTACGCGTAACCGGCCGTCCTGGCCGCCCACTGAGCGGTCTTGACCGCCTCGCCGTGCGCGGCCGCGGCCTCCTTCTTCGCGACGGCCGCGGCCGCGGACGCCTTCTTGGAGTCGGCCTCGGCCTGCTTGGCGTTCAGCGCCGCCGCCTCGGAGGCGTCGATCGCGTCGGCCGCCGCCGAATGGGCCGCCGCCGCCGATCCCTGGGCCGTGTAGTAGGCCGACCACGCGTTGTCGGCGGCCTTCTGGGAGTTGGCCGCCGCGACCTTCGCCTGGGTGGCCGCCGCTCGCGCGTTGACAGCCGCCTGGGACGCCTGGTCCGCCGCCGTACGGGCCGCCGACGCCGCGGACGCCGCCGTGTTCGCGGCCGTACGCGCTTCGGTCGCCGCGGCACGGGTCTCCCCGGCCGCCGTGGTGCCCTCGGCCGCCGCGGCGGCCGATTCGAGAGCGGCGGCGCGGGACGCGGTGGCCTGCTTGTTCTTCTCGGCCTCGGCGGCGCGCTCCCGCGCGTCGGCCGCTTCCGCCTCGGCCCGTTCCGCGGCCGCGCGCTTCGAGGCCGCCGTGCCGCCCGCCGCCGTGGCGTCGTTCAGCGCGCTGCCGGCCCGGGTGCGCTCGTCCTGCGCCCGCTGCTCGGCCGCGCCCGCCTTGCCCCGCTCCTTCTCCGCCGTCGCGCGTGCGGCGGCGGCGTTGGCGCGCTCCAGCTCGGCGACGGCGCGCTGCTGCTGGGCGGTGGCGGCGGCCTGCTTGGCCTCCTGCTCCTCCTTCTCGGCGGTGGCCCGCGCCTCCTGGGCGATCTTCAGGTTCGCCTCGGCCTCGGCCGCCTGCTTGTCGGCGCTGTCGGCGGCGGCCTTCGCCTGGGCGGCGGCCTCCTGCGCGGCGATGCGGTGGAATTCGGTCTTGACCGCGTGCGACTGGGTCTGGGCCAGCGCGTACAGCGTCTGGGACGTCGCGACGGTGGCCTTCGCCGCGTTGAACGCCGTCTCCGTCGCCTTCGCGGCGGCCGTGGCAGCGGCACCGGAGGCACGGGCCACCTGCACCGACTGCTGGGCGTACATCAGACCGCGACCGCGCGGCACCTCGGCGGCGTCGGCGATCGTCCACGCCTGCTGCTGGGCGGTCACCGCGCGCTCCGCGGCGGCGTTGGCGGCGGTGGCCTGCTGCTTGGAGGTGGTGACGAGCGCCTGGATCCGGCCCCGGGCCTTCGCCAGGTCGGCGTTCGCCTTGTCGAACAGTGCCTGCTTGGGCTTGAAGAGGCTGTCCGGGTCGCTCTTGAGCTGGTCGTGCCAGTACTTCTGCCAGCGCAGGATCTGGTCGGCGAACCACGCCTGGCCGATGGCCTCGACCATGTTGTCGGCGGCGGCCCGGGTCGCGGCGGCGGCGTCGGTCTCCGCCTGCACGATGACCGCGCGGGGGGCCGCCTGGCCGGCGTACTCCGCCTCCCACTCGGCCGACGCCTGCGAGACCGCCTCGCTGAGGGAGTTGCGCGGGTCCACCGGGTCCTGGTGGTTGCACTCGGCCCACTGCTGCTTGAGGTTCTCGACCTCGATGCGGAACTCGGCGGTGCCCTCGGGGACCTTCTTGCCGAGGAAGCCGCCGTGCCTCAGGTACGAGGCGATGTCGGCGGAGGTGGTGCCCCCGGAGAACCGGGTGTTGTCGACGTTGGCGTACCGCAGCATGAAGTCGGCCGCGAAGTCGTGCCAGTCGTCCTTGCCGCGGTTCTGCTCGGTGAGTTCGCGGGCCTTCGTCACCGCCTCGGCGCTGGGGTTGGTGTGGTCGTCCCAGCCGAGGCGGTTGGTCAGACCGGCCTGGGAGGCCAGGGTGAACCCGAGGATGTCAGCGCCGAACTTCGGCGCGTGCAGCGTGATCCCGTCGTCGAACGAGCTCATCGCGTACGGGCGGTTGGCGTCCTCCAGGATCGCTTCACGGGCCGCCATGGCGTCCGCGAAGGCGTGGCCCGCCTCCAGGTCCTGGTCACGGGCCTGCCCCAGGGGCATGAACCCGATCCAGCCGACGTCCCCGATGACAGCGGCGAGCCGTTCGTCGGTGCCGGTCAGGCCCTCGATGGCCTTGGCCTTCATCCGGGCGCCGCCCGCGTGCAGGGCGACTCCGGCGAGGCACCTGTTGAGGCGCGGGGTGGAGCGGACCTTCTTGAGGACGGCCGTCAGCTCGTGGAGCCGGCGCAGGGCGTTGTCGGCGTCGACGAAGATCTGCCGGACGCCGTCCGAGACCTTCTCGATCGCCGCCGCGAGCGCGGGCATGCGGCCCACGATCACGGCGGAGGAGGTGATGTCGACCAGGTCCCAGAGGCAGTCCTCGACGTCGTAGCCGGCCAGGCACTGCTTGACCTTCGCCGCGTCGAGCTGCTCGAAGAGGATCCGGCCGCCGTTGTCGGTGGCCCACTTCACGATGTCGACCGAGACGGCCGCGAGGCCCTCGCGGTAGTCGTCCACACAGGTCTGGCCGCACTCGTCGAGGAGGATCTTCTCCTCGCGCTGCCCCAGGACGGGCCAGTTGTTCGCGCCGCCCTCGATGGGCGTGACGCCCTCGGCCAGCGCCTCCTTGTGCGCGGCCTCGTTCTTCTCCCGCTGTTCCTGCTCGGCCTTCTTGGCGGCTTCTTCGGCGGCGGTGCTGTCGCCGTTGGCGTCGGAGGCCCTGTCCTCGGCCGCCTTGGCGTCCTTCTCCGCCTGGGTGGCCTTGTCCTGGGCTCCCCTGGCGGTGTCGGAGGCCCGGCCGGCCTTCTCGTTCGCCTCGGCGGCGTGCCGCTCGGCGGCGGTCGCCTCGCGGTCGGCCTCGGCGGCCACGCCGCTCGTCTCGTTCGCGACGAGACGGGCGCCGACGGCGTCCTCACCGGCCTGCCGGGAGTGACCGGCGGCGGCGTCGGAGGCGGCCTTCGCGCCCTTCTCGTCCCCGGCCGCTTCGGCGGCGGACGCCTGGGCGCGGGTCACGGCCTCGACGGCGCGCGCCGAATCGCTCGCGGCGCGGGCGGCGGCCTCGGCGGCGAGCTTCGCGTTGCCGGTCGCCTGTGCGGCGGCCTGCTGGGCGGACTCGGCGGCGGCGGCGGCCTCGACGGCCTTGGCCTCGGCCGCCGCCGCCTGCTGTTCGGCGAGGGTCTTCGTCGACTGGCCGACCAGGACGGCGAACGCGGCCGAACTGTCCGTCTCCCGGTACGGGCTGCCCGCCGCGACGGCCTCGCCGGATGCGGCGATCGTCTGCTTCGCGGCGTCGCGGGCGGCGAGCGCCGCCTGACCGGCCGCGTAGGCACGGCCGACCGAGGTCGCGGCCGTCTTCACGGCCTCGGCCGCGCTCGACCCGGCGGCCACCGCCTCCTGCTCTGCCTTCTTGGCCAGCGCGGTGGCGTTCTCGGACGCCGTGGCGGCGTTGTCCGCGCGGAGCGCGGCGTCCTGCGACGCGTCCAGGGCGACGGCCGCGGCGGCGTGCGCGGCGGAGGCCGCGCCGAGGGACGAGTGGTACGCCGCCCACGCGTTGCTCGCGTGGGCGTCGGCGCGCTCGGCGGCGCCCTCGGCCGTGGTCGCGGCGGACCGCGCGGTGACGGCGGCGGCCGTGGCCTGGTCCGCCGCCGCCTGGGCGGCGGTCGCGGCCTGGACGGCCTGGTTCGCGGCGGTACGGGCGGCGGTGGCCGCCTCCCGGGTCTCCGCGGCGGCGCCGGTGCCTTCGGCGGCGCGGGCCGCGGCGTCGAGGGCGGCGGCGCGGGCGGCGGTGGCCTGCTTCGCCCGGAGGGCGGCGACGGCCCTCTCGCGCGCGGTCTGCGCGGCCTTGGCCTTCTCGTCGGCGACCTTGCGCTTGGCGGTGGCGTCGGCGGTCGCGGTCCCGGCGGCCGTGTCGGCGCTCTTGGCCGCGGTCTGCTGGGTCGCGGACCGTTCCTCGGCCTCCTGCGCCTTGGTCCGCTCGGTGGCGGCCTTGGCCCGGGCGGCGACGGCGGTGGCCTTCTCCGTCTGCGCCTTGGCGCGTTCGGAGGCGGCCGTGGCGGCGGCGGCCTTGGCCTTGTCGCGCTTCTGCTCGGCCGTCGTACGGGCGTCCTTCGCCGTCTTCGCGTCGTCGGCGGCGGCCCTGGCGTTGGCCTCGGCGCTGTCGGCGGCGGCCTTCGCCTGGGTGGCGGCCTCCTCGGCGGCGACGCGGCGGAACTCGGTGTTGAGGGTGTGCGAGTCCGTCTGTGCCTTGGCGAGCAGGGCGTCCGCGTTCTCGACCGACGCGTCGGTGGCGGCCTTCGCGGTCCCGGTCGCCTTCGCGGCGGCGGCCGCGGCGGCGGCGGAGGCGCGGGCGACCTGGACCGACTGCTGCGCGTACGTCAGTCCACGGCCGCGCGGCACGTGGAGGGTGTCGGCGACGGCCCACGCCTCCTGCTGCGCGGTCGCGGCCTTCTGCGCCGCCCCGGCGGCCTTGGCGGCCTGGGCCCCGGCCGAGGCGACCAGCTCGGCCACCTTGGCACGGGCGGCGGCCAGGTCGGCCGTGGCCTTGTCGTAGAACGCCTGGTCGGGCTTCTCGAAGATCGTGTCGGGGTTGTTGGTGAGCACGTCCTGCCAGTGCTTGCGCCAGGTCAGGATCTGCTCGACGAGCCATGCCTGCCGGATGGCCTCGACCATGTCGGTGGTGGCGGCCTGGGTCGCCGCGGCGGCGTCCGCCTCCGCCTGGATGATCGTGGCGCGCTGGGCGGCCTGTCCGGCGTACTCCAGCTCCCATTCCACCATCGCGGTCATCACGGCCTCGTTGAGCACGCGCCGCGGGTCGAAGGGGTTCTGGTTGTCGCAGGCGGACCACGCCTGCTTGAGGTTCTCGATCTCGACCCGGTACTCGGCGGAGTCCTTGGCCGGTGCCTGGGTCGGGTAGCCGCCGTGCCGCAGGTAGGAGGCGATGTCGCTGGAGGTCGTGCCCCGTGAGTAGAGGCCCGAGTTGCCGGCGACCTCGCTGTCCCGCAGCATCCAGTCGGCGGTGAAGTCGTGCCAGTCGTCCTTGCCGTGGTTCTCCTGCTCGATCTCCCTGGCGCGGGCGACGGCCTCCGGGCTGGCCTGGCTGTGGCCGTCCCAGCCGAGCGGGTGGGCGAGCTGGACCTGGGAGATCGCCGTGAAGTAGTTCACGTCCGTGCCGAAGACGGGCGCGTGCCACTCCATGCCGTCGTTGTTCCAGGCGGATTGGACGTAGGGCTTGTTGGCCTCGTCGAGTTCCCGGGTGCGCTGGGCACTGGCGTCGAAGTAGGCGCTGCCCGCCTCCTTGTCGGCGTCGCCGGCCATCCCCAGGGGGCCGAAGCCGATCCATCCGATGTGGCCGACGACCTCGCGGAGCTGGGCGTCGGTGCCGGTGAGGCCCTCGACGGCCTTGGCCTTCATGGCGGGGCCGCCGATGTGGAGGGCCACGCCGGCGATGCAGCGGTCGAGCCGCGGCTGTTCGCCGACGCTGTTGCGGTAGAGGCCGTCGTCCACCTCGGGTTCCGGCTCGGCCATCGCCGGGGCGGCCTGGATCACGCCCGCGAGCACGGCCGCGGCGGTGACGAGCGCCGTCGTGCCGGTGGCTCTGGTGAGGGTGGCGCGGATGCGACGCCGGCGTCTGCCGACGTCTCTGAACAATGACATGTCCGCCTTGCAATCTCTCGATCGTCCGGCAGCACAAAGACATGAACATGACAGGCACCGCCCACCGCCCGGGCCGTACCCCTTCGAGACGGCGACCGCCGGCGTGCTCGCCCCCCACGAACCGGCGCTGCCGCTTTCCCCGCGACGATGCCACGCGAGGCGGCGCGCGTGAAGATCAAATAAACTTCGCCAACGGGGCACGCGGCCCGGCGCCGGACAAAGCGAACCGCTTGTTGATCACCTTGTTACCCGCCGTAAGGAACCACGCGGCCACTCCAGCCGAAAAACGCCGTTCCGCATCCCGAGACGATCCGGCCGGAAGGAATGACAGGAACGAACCACGGGTTGGCCCATGTCATGCCGTCTTCACCAGCCGGGCGCCCGCCCTCCGTTCCCGCCCCCCGGACCGCTCCGGTCCGGATGCCCCTGGCCGTCCACGTCCTCGGCCTCTCCGTCTTCGCGCTCGGGACGAGCGAGTTCATGCTCTCCGGGCTGCTGCCGCCCCTCGCGGAGGACATGGGCGTCTCCATCCCCCGCGCGGGGCTGCTGATATCGGCCTTCGCGATCGGCATGGTCGTCGGCGCCCCACTGCTCGCCGTGGTGACCCTGCGGCTCCCCCGCAAGACCACGCTGGTCGCGCTGATCACCGTCTTCGGCCTGGGACAGGTGGCGGGCGCCCTGGCGCCGAACTACGCCGTGCTCTTCGCCTCCCGGGTGGTGAGCGCGCTCGCCTGCGCCGGGTTCTGGGCGGTCGGCGCGGCCGTCGCCATCGCGATGGTGCCGACCGGCGCGCGGGCCAGGGCCATGGCCGTCATGATCGGCGGCCTCTCCGTGGCCAACGTCCTCGGCGTCCCCGCCGGGGCCTTCCTCGGCGAACACCTGGGCTGGCGCTCCGCCTTCTGGGCGGTCGGCCTCGCCTCCGCCGTCGCCCTCGTCGGCGTGCTGACCCGCATCCCGCACCTCCCCCTGCCGGAGACGAGGCCGCGCCTCAAGCGGGAACTGACCATCTACCGCGACCGGCAGGTCCTCCTCTCGGTCGTCGTCACGGCCCTGGCGGCGGGCGGCGTCTTCTGCGCCTTCTCGTACCTCGCCCCGCTCCTCACCGACGTCTCCGGCCTCGACGAGTCCTGGGTCTCCGGTGTCCTCGGCCTCTTCGGCGTCGGCGCCCTGGTCGGCACGGCGGTCGGCGGCCGGATCGCGGACGCGCACCTCTTCGGGGTGCTGCTCGGCGGCATCGCCGCCTCGACCGTCTTCCTGGCCGCCCTGGCCCTCTTCGCCTCCAGCCCGGTCGCCACGGTCCTGCTGGCCTTCCTCCTGGGCGTCTCGGCCTTCTTCACCGCCCCGGCCCTCAACGCCCGCATGTTCAACGTCGCCGGCGCCGCCCCCACCCTCGCGGGCGCCACCACCACGGCGGCCTTCAACCTCGGCAACACCGGCGGCCCCTGGCTCGGCGGCACCGTCATCGACGCGGGCCTCGGCTACGCCTCCACGGCCTGGGCGGGCGCGGCGATGACACTGGTGGGGCTCGGGGCGGCGGCGCTGGCGCTGCGGCTGAGCCGCCGCGCGCCGGGGGAGGGCCACGTCGTGGCCGGGAGCGGGGCCGCCGCCTCCGGGAAGGACGGCCGGGAGTCCTCCTCCCTGCGCGGCTGAGGGCGGGGCGCACCCGTTCGCGTACGCCCCCGGGCCGCCCGGTCCCGTCAGCCCGCCGGGCGGCCCTTCGGTCGCCGCAGGCCCGCTCCCGTGAGGCGGCGCAGCAGCTCCTTCGAGCCGACCTCGACCGCGCCGCCGGCCACGGCGGCCGCGTACCGGTCGGACGGGATGTCGTAGTGGTCCCGCTCGAAGGCGCGGGGCGGGGCGCCCAGCGTCGCGGCGAAGGCGTGCAGCTCCTCGAAGGAGACGTCGCTGACCAGGTGCGACCACATGCGGCCGTGCCCCGGCCAGGTGGGCGGATCGATGTACAGCGTCACCCGCGGACCTCCGTCACGTCAGACCGCCCACCGGCGCCACCACCACGCCCTGCTTGCCGCAGACCCAGTGCGGGTCCGGACCCAGCTCCGGCTCCACGTCCAGGGCGTGCGGGTCGCCCGAGGAGCAGACCGGGCAGATCGGCCAGCGGCCGTGCCGTTCGAGGAGGGCGTCCTGCACGTCCTGGGCGACGAGCCCCGCGACGTACGCCACCCCCTCCGGCCACTGCTCGACCCACCAGCGCCGGTGGGTCACCGCGTCCTCCACCATCGACACCATCTCGGCGGCGGCGACCCGCCGGGCCGCCAGGTCGGCCAGTACCAGCGCGCGAGCGGTGTGCAGCGCCTGCTCCACGGGGTCGATGTCGTCCATGCCCTCATTGTCACCCCGCGCGGGGCCGGAGGACGAGGGCCCCTTCGAGGGCGGGGTCCTCTTCCCGGCCGGGGGCCCGCGGGGGCTTGTCGCCCCCCGCTTTCCGAAAGTATCTTTCAGATGTGATCAATGACGTGAAGGAAAGTTTCAGCGGCGAGGCGCCCCCCGCCCCCGCCGCGCTCGCCGCCAAGGTGCGGACCCTCGCGCCGTCCATGACCCGCTCCATGCAGCGGGTCGCCGAGGCCGTCGCCGGGGACCCCGCCGGGTGCGCCGCCCTCACGGTCACCGGCCTCGCCGAACTCACCGGCACCAGCGAGGCGACCGTCGTCCGCACCGCCCGCCTCCTCGGCTATCCCGGCTACCGCGACCTGCGCCTCGCCCTCGCCGGACTCGCCGCCCAGCAGCAGTCCGGCCGCGCGCCCTCCGTCACCGCCGACATAGCCGTGGACGACCCGATCGCCGACGTCGTCGCCAAACTGGCCTACGACGAACAGCAGACCCTCGCCGACACCGCCGCCGGGCTCGACACCGTCCAGCTCGGCGCCGTCGTCACCGCCCTCGCCGCCGCCCGCCGCGTCGACATCTACGGCATAGGAGCCTCCGGTCTCGTCGCCCAGGACCTCGGCCAGAAACTGCTCCGCATCGGCCTGATCGCCCACGCCCACAGCGACCCGCACCTCGCCGTCACCAACGCCGTGCAGCTCCGCTCCGGGGACGTCGCCCTCGCCATCACCCACTCCGGCTCGACCGGCGACGTCATAGAACCGCTCCGGGTCGCCTTCGACCACGGCGCCACCACCGTCGCGATCACCGGCCGCCCGGACGGCCCCGTCACGCAGTACGCCGACCACGTCCTCACCACCTCCACCGCCCGCGAGAGCGAACTGCGCCCCGCGGCCATGTCCTCCCGCACCAGCCAACTCCTGGTCGTGGACTGCCTGTTCACCTGCGTCACCCAGCGGACGTACGAAACGGCCGCCCCGGCCCTGGCCGCCTCGTACGAGGCCCTGGCCCACCGCCACGCGCCCCGCGCCCGCTGAACCACGCCCCGCCCCCGCCGGGAGCCCGCCTCCGTGCAGCCCCGGCCCCGACGCCGCCCCCCGTACCGAAAGAGCCGCACGTGTCCCCTTCCGCCTCCACGTACGCCGAACTCCGCGCCCAGCTCGCCACCCTCACCACCGAGGCGTTCCGGCCCGAGCTCGCGGAGATCGACCAGCTCCCGACCCTGGACATCGCCCGCACCATGAACGGCGAGGACCAGAGCGTCCCCGCCGCCGTCGCCCGGGTGCTCCCCGCCCTCGCCGCCGCCATCGACGCCACCGCCGAGCGGATGGCCCGCGGCGGCCGGCTCGTCTACATGGGCGCCGGAACCGCCGGACGCCTCGGCGTCCTCGACGCCAGCGAGTGCCCGCCCACCTTCAACACCGACCCCGCGCGGGTCGTCGGCCTCATCGCGGGCGGCCCCTCCGCCATGGTCAAGGCCGTCGAGGGCGCCGAGGACTCGCGCGAACTCGCCGCCGCCGACCTGGACGCCCTCGGCCTCACCGCCGACGACACCGTGGTCGGCGTCTCCGCCTCCGGCCGCACCCCGTACGCCGTCGGCGCCGTCGCACACGCCCGCGCGAAGGGCGCGTTGACCATCGGCCTGTCCTGCAACGCCGGCAGCGCGCTCGCCGCCGCCGCCGAGCACGGCATCGAGGTCGTCACCGGCCCCGAGCTGCTCACCGGCTCCACCCGGCTCAAGGCGGGCACCGCCCAGAAGCTCGTCCTCAACATGATCTCGACCATCACGATGATCCGGCTCGGCAAGACCTACGGGAACCTGATGGTCGACGTCCGCGCCTCCAACGAGAAGCTCCGGGCCCGCTCGCGGCGGATCGTCGCCCTGGCCACCGGCGCGCCGGACGAGGAGATCGAGGCCGCCCTCGCCGCCGCCGACGGAGAGGTGAAGAACGCGATCCTGATCATCCTCGCCGGCGTCGACGCCCCCACGGCGGCCCGCCGGCTGAAGGACTCCCGGGGCCGCCTGCGCGCGGCACTGCACCCGGACGAGCCCCCCGCGTGACCGCGCCGCTCCGCCGCCACCGCGCCCCCCGCCGGCATCGGCGGAGCCCGGCCGGTCTCATGTCTGCGGGGGCGGTGGTGACGAGACGGAGCTCCGCCGGGTGTTGGGCGGCGTGCGGGACTCCCTGAGTACGAGGTTCTCGCCGTGCTCGCGGAACAGATCGGTGACGTACTCGTCGAGCACGGCGATCTGTTCCTGGCGGAAGTACACCTCGGAGAGCACGTTCCGCTGCTCGGTGTCGACCTGCTTCTGCGTGTCGGACCATGCCTTGTCACCGGGGGCCTTGGGCACGAGGTCGAACTCGTCCTGGCTCCGCACCAGGAAGTCGCCGACCGGCGTCAGATCGTGCTTGCCGGTCTCCGCGTCGGGTTTCGCCCGGTAGACGATGACGTTGAGTCCGTCCACCTCTCCGGCTTCGATCCGTTTCCTGAGGAGGGGCCACTCGATCTGGTTGAGCACGCTCGAATCCGTCGTGCCGTCCAGAACGCTGGCCGTGACCCAGCCCGTCAGGGACTTCACGTACGAACTCGACAGCTGCCTCCAGAGCTCGCCGAGGGTCGGGGACGAACTCCACGTCGGGAGGCCGAAGGTCAGGCCGTCGAAGATCCGGCCCTGGACCGAGGACTCCAGCACCACGCTGCGCCCCACGCTCGCGGCCTCGACGGAGAGGGCCGAGCCCGCCTTGGACCAGACGTGGCCGTGGTCCGCGGACTCGGTCGCACAGGTTTCCAGGGCCTCGTCGAACCCCTCTTTCTCCTGGTTCCTCTTGTACCAGTGGTACTGGACCCTGTTGCCGTACACACCTTTCCGGTGCAGTCCCTCCATGATGCCGTCGATGGCCCCGGCGTTCACGGAAGGCGGCTTGCCGGCCTCGGCCGCGAGGTCCTGCTCGACGCTCTCGAGGAACTTCTCGATGCCCTCGGTGAAGACGGGGTCGGCGGCAAGCCGGTGGATGCCCGAGATCCGTCGCTTCAGCTCGGCCTTCTCCATGGAGAATTTGATCATTCGCTCATCGGATTCCGGCATCGTCGGCCGTGGGGGGACATCCGCGTCCTCGGACTCCGTCGAGGTCTTCCGTACCGGGGTGTCCGGCATCCGCTGCACCGGGGTTCCGTGGCCGCAGCCCGTGTCGTGCCGGTGCCGTTCCTGTGCGTCGTCCTGCGCTCCGGGGTACCCGGACCGGCGGAGCATCTGGACGACGGCGGCGTTGCCCGCACCGCTCTGCAGGGCGAGGAGAACCGACTGCGGGGTTCCGGCACCGCCGGTCTGCCTGGTCGGGGATGCGGAGTTCCGCACGCGGCTGTCGTTCTCCGGGGCGGGGCGCCGGACTTTTCCTTCGCTGGACACGGGTCCTCATTCCGGGGGGCGGGGGCTTCCCTCTGGATACCGGAGGCGTGGGCGCGCGGACAGAGCCGGAAGGGCAGCGCCGGAGGCCGGTGGGCGGGACCGGAAGGGCAGCCGGTACGGGGCCCGGGGAACCGCTCGCCGACGCGCTCCTCCGGCCCGGACCCCGGCCCGGGAACGGCTCCCCGGCCCGGAAACGGCCCCGGCCCGGGAACAGCTCCGCGATCCGGGAAGGGACCTCCGGGAAACGCGCCGAGGGCGGCACCCCCCTCTCGGGGAGTGCCGCCCTCGGCTGTCGCGTCCAGCGACGAACCGCCGATCCCTCGGGATCAGAAGTCCATGTCACCGCCCGGCATGCCGCCGCCGGCCGGCGCGGCGGCCTTCTCCGGCTTGTCGGCGATGACGGCCTCGGTGGTGAGGAACAGCGCGGCGATCGACGCGGCGTTCTGCAGCGCGGAGCGCGTGACCTTCGCCGGGTCGATGATGCCCTCGGCGATGAGGTCGACGTACTCGTTGGTCGCGGCGTTCAGGCCGTGGCCGACGGGCAGGTTGCGGACCTTCTCCGCCACGACGCCGCCCTCGAGGCCGGCGTTGACGGCGATCTGCTTCAGCGGGGCCTCCAGGGCCAGCTTCACGATCGCGGCACCGGTGGCCTCGTCACCGGAGAGGTCGGCCTCCAGCTTCTCGAAGACGGTCGACGCCTGGAGCAGGGCCACGCCACCGCCGGCGACGATGCCCTCCTCGACGGCCGCCTTCGCGTTGCGGACGGCGTCCTCGATGCGGTGCTTGCGCTCCTTGAGCTCGACCTCGGTCGCGGCACCGGCCTTGATGACGGCGACGCCACCGGCGAGCTTCGCCAGGCGCTCCTGGAGCTTCTCGCGGTCGTAGTCCGAGTCGCTGTTCTCGATCTCGGCGCGGATCTGGTTCACGCGACCGGCGACCTGCTCGCTGTCACCGGCACCGTCGACGATGGTGGTCTCGTCCTTGGTGATGACGACCTTGCGGGCGCGGCCCAGCAGGTCGAGGCCCGCGTTCTCCAGCTTGAGGCCGACCTCCTCGGAGATGACCGTGCCGCCGGTGAGGATGGCGATGTCGTTCAGCATGGCCTTGCGGCGGTCGCCGAAGCCCGGGGCCTTGACCGCGACGGACTTGAAGGTGCCGCGGATCTTGTTGACCACCAGGGTCGACAGGGCCTCGCCCTCGACGTCCTCGGCGATGATCAGCAGCGGCTTGCCCGACTGCATGACCTTCTCCAGGAGCGGGAGCAGGTCCTTCACGGAGGAGATCTTGGAGTTGACGATCAGGAGGTAGGGGTCGTCGAGCGACGCCTCCATGCGCTCCATGTCGGTGGCGAAGTACGCCGAGATGTAGCCCTTGTCGAAGCGCATGCCCTCGGTGAGTTCCAGCTCCAGACCGAAGGTCTGGGACTCCTCGACGGTGATGACGCCTTCCTTGCCGACCTTGTCCATCGCCTCGGCGATGAGCTCGCCGATCTGGGTGTCGGCGGCGGAGATGGAGGCCGTGGAGGCGATCTGCTCCTTGGTCTCGACATCCTTCGCCTGCTCGAGCAGGGCGCCGGAGACGGCCTCGACGGCCTTCTCGATGCCGCGCTTGAGGGCCATCGGGTTGGCACCGGCGGCGACGTTGCGGAGGCCCTCGCGGACGAGCGCCTGGGCGAGGACGGTGGCGGTGGTCGTACCGTCGCCGGCGACGTCGTCCGTCTTCTTGGCGACTTCCTTGACCAGCTCGGCGCCGATCTTCTCGTACGGGTCCTCGAGCTCGATCTCCTTGGCGATGGAAACACCGTCGTTGGTGATCGTGGGGGCACCCCACTTCTTCTCGAGGACGACGTTGCGGCCCTTGGGGCCGAGGGTGACCTTGACGGCGTCAGCGAGCTGGTTCATGCCGCGCTCGAGACCGCGCCGGGCCTCCTCGTCGAACGCGATGATCTTGGCCATGTGAAGTGGTCCTCCCGGACATGGGGTGGATAACGCTCCAGGACCGCGCCGACGCCCGCGACGGACGGCCTCCGGTTGCTCCGCGCGGTTCCTTGCCCCACGCGGCCGACGGCCTCGCCTGCCCGATCCTCGTAGCACTCTCACCTTCCGAGTGCTAACGCCAATGATTAGCACTCGCCCTATGAGAGTGCAAGCGACTCTCGGGTTTCGGGCGGGGAGCCGGGGGTTCCGGAAGGCGGCGCGGAGGACCCGGCGGACGGGGGCCCGGGCGTACGGAGCCCCGAAGGAGCGGGCGCCCGGCCCGGAAGCCGCCCCGCCCCGCACACGCGAGAGGGGCCCGCGTCCCCTTGGGGATGCGGGCCCCTCGACGGCGTTGCGTCGGTGGCCGATCGCGCCGCGCTCAGACGGCGAGCTTGACCATGTCCGCCTGCGGACCCTTCTGGCCCTGCGAGATCTCGAACTCGACTCGCTGTCCTTCTTCGAGGCTGCGGTAGCCATCCATCTGGATCGCGCTGTAGTGGACGAAAACATCCGCACCACCGTCGACCGCGATGAAGCCGTAGCCCTTCTCCGCGTTGAACCACTTGACGGTGCCCTGAGCCATGCCTAACTCCCCTGTTACTGGCCCTTGCGCGGGGCCGCACTTCACGAACCCCGGGTCAGACCCTGCGCCGGAACGCGTCGACCGCGGCTGAATGTATCTGCCCAACTGCCCTCTGCAACAGGCCGTTCGAGCGAGAATTCTGGGCACGCCAGAAAGGAGGAAAGGGAGAATCCCTTGAATGTCCGGGCAAGTCGGGCCCGGCAAAGCGCGCAGAAGGTGCACAACGCGCGCACGGTTTGGCCACTTCTTGTCATGTCGGGGGGCGTTCTCATATGCGCCCGGCATGAGCGACGGAGGGGGCTTCCCCAACTCTACCGCGCTCAACCATACAGAATTGCCCCTTCCGCTTATGGATGCGGAAGGGGCAATTCGAGGATGGTTCACGGGCGATCCGAAAAGGACGGACCCGGAAGAACGGAGCGGAAGGGGCGGGCCGGCGGGGACGCCCGGCCCGCCGTTCAGCAGCCTCCGGCGACCGCCGGGATGATCGAGACGCCCGCGCCGTCCGGGGTGGCCGTCTCCAGGCCCTGCTCGAAGCGCACGTCGTCGTCGTTCACGTAGACGTTGACGAAGCGGCGCAGCCTGCCCTGGTCGTCCAGGACGCGGGCGGCGATGCCCGTGTGGTTCTTCTCCAGGTCAGCGATGACCTCGGCGAGGGTCGCGCCCTCGGCCGGGACCTCGGACCGTCCGCCGGTGTAGGTGCGGAGGATGGTGGGGATGCGGACGTTCACGGCCATGACTTCGTCACCTTTCGGGGGCTGGGGGGCTTCAGTGCGCCAGGCCGGCGTCGCGGAACGCGTCCAGGCTCGGGCGGATGGTGGCGGTCGCCTGCGAGGTGTCGGCCACCGCGTCCAGGGTCTTGAGGCCGTCGCCGGTGTTGAGGACGACGGTGGTCAGCTCCGGGTCGAGGAGGCCGTTCTCCACGAGCTTGCGGGTGACGCCGACGGTCACGCCGCCCGCCGTCTCCGCGAAGATGCCCTCGGTCCGCGCGAGCAGCTTGATCGCGTCCACGACCTGCTCGTCGTTCACGTCCTCCACGGCGCCGCCGGTGCGGCGGGCGATGTCGAGGACGTACGGGCCGTCGGCCGGGTTGCCGATCGCGAGCGACTTGGCGATCGTGTTCGGCTTCTGCGGGCGGACCACGTCGTGGCCGGCCTTGTAGGCGGCGGAGACCGGGGAGCAGCCCTCGGCCTGGGCGCCGAAGATCCTGTACGGCTTGTCCTCGACCAGGCCCAGCTTGACGAGCTCCTGGAGCCCCTTGTCGATCTTGGTGAGCTGGGAGCCGGACGCGATCGGGATGACGAGCTGGTCCGGGATCACCCAGCCGAGCTGCTCGCAGATCTCGTACGCGAGCGTCTTGGAGCCCTCGCCGTAGTACGGGCGCAGGTTGACGTTCACGAAGCCCCAGCCCTCGCCGAGCGGGTCGCCGATCAGCTCCGAGCAGAAGCGGTTCACGTCGTCGTAGTTGCCCTCGATGGCGACGAGGTCCCCGCCGTAGACGCCGGCCATGACGACCTTGCCCTGCTCCAGGTCGTGCGGGATGAACACGCAGGAGCGGAAGCCGGCGCGGGCGGCGGCGGCGCCGACGGCGCCGGCCAGGTTGCCGGTGGAGGAGCAGGAGAGGGTGGTGAAGCCGAAGGCGCGGGCGGCCTCGATGGCCTGGGCGACGACCCGGTCCTTGAAGGAGTGGGTCGGGTTGCCCGAGTCGTCCTTGACGAAGAGCTTCCCGGGGGCGACGCCGATCTCGCGGGCGAGGTTGTCGGCCTTGACGAGCGGGGTCCAGCCGGGGTTCAGGTTCGGCTTCTCGGCCACGTCGGCGGGGACGGGCAGGAGGGGGGCGTAGCGCCAGATGCTGGCGGGGCCGGCCTCGATCCGCTTCCGCAGTGCCTCGGGGTCGCCGGTCGGCAGGTCGTAGGCCACTTCGAGCGGCCCGAAACAGAGGGCGCAGGCGAAGATCGGGCCGAGGGCGAAGACTTCACCGCATTCGCGACAGGAGAGTCCGGTCGCGGGACCGAGGTCGACGGCGGTGGAGGGTGCGACGGTCTGTACAGCCATGGAGGCGAGGCCCTTTCTCCTCATCTTTCCCATGACGAATTTTTCGCCATGAGACGGATTTGGCACCTTCCCTAGCCGGTGGACCCCGATGGAGTACGAGACTGACCGACTGGAGGGTTGCCGGGGCTTCAACGGGCCGTTTCCCTCTGCCCCTCTGGATGAGCGGTATTCGGTTGTGAAGCGCGGTGGACTTTCGTTCCTGCGCTCCGGCGCGGATGCCACCCCGAAGTGCGGAGGGCGGTCGCGTTGTTCAAGACTGTAACCGAAGGCCCGGGCGCTTGGACGGCCCGTCCGAACCGCGAGATGGAGATCACGTGCTGGAAGAGGTGGAGCGCTGGCTGGCCCGGCGGTCCTGGTCCGTGGCGGACCGGCCGATGGAGCGGATCCTCGCCGCCAAGCGTGCGACGACGGTCAGCGTGGTGCTGCCGGCGCTGAACGAGGAGGCGACGGTCGGGGACATCGTCACCGTGATCCGGCGCGAGCTGATGTCGGAGTCGGTGCCGCTCGTCGACGAACTGGTGGTGGTCGACTCGGGCTCCACCGACCGCACGGCGGAGGTCGCGGCGGCGGCCGGCGCCCGGGTGGTCGCGCGGGACGCGGTCCTCCCCCGGATACCGGCCGTGCCCGGCAAGGGCGAGGTCCTGTGGCGGTCGCTGATGGCGACCGACGGGGACGTGGTGTGCTTCGTGGACGCGGACCTGCGGGACTTCTCCGCCGACTTCGTCACGGGGATCGTCGGCCCGCTCCTGACCGACCCGGAGGTCCACCTCGTCAAGGCGATGTACGACCGTCCGCTGGACGGCGTCCCCGGCCAGGGCGGCCGGGTGACGGAGCTGATGGCGCGCCCGCTGCTCAACCTGCACTGGCCGCAGCTGGCCGGCTTCGTCCAGCCGCTCGGCGGCGAGTACGCGGCCCGCCGCTCGCTCCTGGAGCGGCTGCCCTTCCCGGTCGGCTACGGGGTGGAGCTGGGCCTCCTCGTGGACGCGCTCCACACGGTGGGCCTGGACGCGCTCGCACAGGTGGACGTGGGGGTGCGCAAGCACCGGAACCAGGACGGGCACGCGCTGGGCCGGATGGCGGCGACCATCTACCGGACGGCGCAGCTGCGGCTCTCGCGGGGGCACCTGGTGCGGCCGTGGCTGACCCAGTTCGAGCGCGGCGAGCGGGGTTTCGAGCCGCGCACGTACGCGGTGGACACGGAGGAGCGGCCGCCGATGGCAGGGATCGCGGAGTACGCGCGGCGCCGCGTGGCGTAACGCCGTCCGATGATTCGCTTTGCCTACATTTCTTCCCCATGGGCTTCGGACAACGTATGGGCAGGGCGCTGACGGCGACGGCCCTGGCGGCGGTCGCGCTGGTACCGGTCGCGGCGGGCCCCGCGCCCGCCTCGGCGCCGCCGGGCCCCGCGCCCGCCGCGGCGCCGCCGGGCCCCGCGCCCGCGTCGGCGGCGTCGGGCCCCGCGTCGGCGGCACGAGGCCCCGGGAACCGCGCCGTCCTCCCGGCCACCGCCCCGGCACCGGCGCCCGCCCCGCCCGGAGCCCGGCCCCGGCCCCGGGGGAGCGCCGAGCGGCTGTGGCTGCTCGGCGGGCTCGTGGCGGCGCTGGCGGGAACGGGGTGGGTGGCGAGGGCGGCGCTGCGGAGCAGAACCGCCCCTTGACCGGCCGGGGCCGCTCCCCGGCGGACCGGCCCCGCTCCCGGCCCGGGGCCCTCCCCCGTCGGGCCCGGGACCGCCCTCCGCCCGGCCCGGAGCCGCCCCCTCCCGGCCCGATCGCCTCCGTGACCCTCCGTGGCCGGAACTCCCCCGTCTCGTATCCGTACGTTTGAGCGTTTACGGGACGGGCTAGGTTCGCCACATGGCTACTGTGCTCGTGGCATCCAACCGGGGTCCGGTCTCGTACACGCTCGGCGAGGACGGTTCGCTCGACACCCGGAGGGGTGGCGGCGGCCTGGTCTCCGGGCTGAGCGCCGTCTCCTCGCAGGACAGCCTGTGGGTGTGCGCGGCCCTCGGCGAGGGCGACCGGGAGGCGGTCCGGCGCGGCGTCGGCGAGCCCGGCGTGCGGATGCTGGACATCGACCCGGCCGTGTACGACGGCGCGTACAACGGCATCGCGAACTCGGTGCTGTGGTTCCTCCACCACCACCTGTACGACATCCCGCGCGAGCCCGCCTTCGACGCGGGGTTCCGGCGCCGCTGGGAGGCGTACCGCGCCTACAACCGCGCCTTCGCGGAGGCGCTGGCGGCCGAGGCGGACGAGGGCGCGGCGGTCCTGGTGCAGGACTACCACCTGGCGCTGGTCCCCGGGCAGCTCCGCGAGCTGCGCCCGGACCTGCGGATCTCGCACTTCACCCACACCCCGTGGGCCTCCCCCGCGTACCTGGGGATGCTGCCGGACGACATCCGCGAGGAGCTGCTGTGGGGCATGCTCGGCGCGGACGAGGTGGGGTTCCACACTCGGGCCTGGGCCGACTGCTTCACGAGCGGCGCGCCCGTCGAGGGCACCGGGACGCGCGTCGCGGTGCATCCGCTCGGCGTCGACGCCGAGGAGCTGCGGGCGCTTGCGTACCGGCCGGCCGTGGACGAGCGGCTGGCGGAGCTGCGGGCCGAGGTCGGCGACCGGAAGACCATCGTCCGCGTCGACCGCACCGAGCTGTCGAAGAACATCCTGCGCGGCCTGCTCGCCTACCGGGAACTCCTGAACGCGCACCCCGAGTGGCGCGGCCGGGTGGTCCACCTGGCGTCGGCGTACCCCTCGCGCCAGGACCTGGAGGTGTACCGCTCGTACACGGCCTCGGTGGCGGCGCTCGCGGAGGAGATCAACGCCGAGTTCGGCACGGAGGACTGGACCCCGGTCCTCGTCTCGGTGAAGGACGACTTCGTCCGCTCGCTCGCGGCCTACCGCCTCGCGGACGTGGCCCTGGTGAACCCGGTCCGCGACGGCATGAACCTGGTGGCCAAGGAGATACCGGTGGTCTCGGAGGCGGGCTGCGCCCTGGTCCTGTCCCGGGGGGCGGGTGCGTACGAGGAACTGCGCGAGGACGCCCTGACGGTGAACCCCTTCGACGTGTCGGAGACGGCGGAGGCCCTCCACACCGCCCTCTCGATGCCCGCGCCCGAACGCGCCGACCGCACCAAGCGCCTGGCGGCGGCGGCCACGGCCCTGCCGCCGCAGCGCTGGTTCCTGGACCAGTTGGAGGCGCTCAGGAATCCGGGGCAGCCCTGACGGGTACGGCGGCGCGGCCCGCGCCGCTCACGCGTCGCTGTCGTCGCCGCCGTCGATGACGGTCAGCCCGGGGCCCTTCTGCCGGTACGGGTCGGGGGCGTCCTCGGGGATGCCCTGGATCGCCCGGCCCTGGGCGGCCCCGTTGCCGTTGAAGACGAAGTCGGGGCGGAGGCGCCAGTCCCGGCCGTCGGGGTAGATGAACCCCGCTTCCGCGAGCTGCTTGAGGGCTCTCGACACCGTCGGCTGCGACATGCCCACCTGCTCGGCGAACTTGGCCTGGGTGTCCACCCGCACGAGCCCGTGGTCCTTGCGGTTCTGCAGGGCGCACATTTTGTGGAACAGCTTGTAGCACGCTCCGCTGAGGTCGGCCTCGGCGAGGGCGTCGTGGGCCTCGTACCCCATCGTGGTGAACCCACCTCCCCGGAACCAGAGCCCGTACGCGGCACCCACCGACGAGTGCACGGTGAGGTCCTGCACCTCTCCCGTGGTTCGGTTGACCGTCTCGATCCTGGTCACTCGTCGGACCGCGCGCAAAGGGTACCTCCGTGACTGGATGAAATCACCCAGGGCTGGATAGCTTCTGCCGAACCTTTCGACATCTCATTCATTCTCGCATGAAGAACTAAGCAAGAGTCGGCACTTTATTCAGTTTCGCATGAAAAACCTGCGTACCTGCAACGTGACCCAGACATCCGCGCAGGTCAGCGCCCTGCCCGGGTCGCTCCGTCTTAAGGAGGTAAGCGCACCCGCCGTACGGGAGCCCCTGCGGTACTCGCTCCGCTCCGTTCCTCGGGGGTGCCCCACCCCCGCCACGGGGACGCGCGGGCCGTCGTGGGCCGGGGCCGGTGGCATCGGGGAAAGGCGTGGCCGGGGCCGGTGGGTGGTCGCCGTGCACACGTGGCGGACGCCCGTCCGGCTCTCCCGCCGTCCGGGCGGGCTGTCGTGGGCCGGGGTCACGACGGGGCCGGGGGCAGCCGGGCGGCTCCTGACGGTGCGGGAGCGCTGACCGGTTCCGGTCCGGCCGGGCCTCTCGTACCGCCCGCCGGTCAGCCGCCCCGTACCGCCTCCGCGAGCGCCTCCAGGAGGGCCACGACGCCGGCCGGGCCCGGGACCGAGAGGTCCGCGCGGCCGGAGAGTTCCGGGACCTCGCCGGAGTCGCTGCACACCAGGAGGCCCGGGGTGCCGTCGGCGCGGAGCTTCTCGACGGCGGCGAAGGCGGGCAGGTCGCCCAGGTCGTCACCCGCGTAGAGCACGGACCCGGCCCCCGTCTCCCGGACGTACCCGCCGAGCGCCACGCCCTTGTCCACGCCGGGGGGCCGCAGTTCGAGGACCATCCGGCCGGGCTCCAGGACGAGCCCGTGGCGGGCGGCCAGCTCGGCGAGCGGGCCCTTCAGCGCAGCGAAGGCGCCCTCGGGGTCGGCGGCCCGGCGGGTGTGGACCGCGACCGCGCGGCCCTTCTCCTCGATCCGGACGCCCGGCGAGGTCCCGGACCGCTCCAGGAAGCCCGGCAGTTCGGCGCGAACGGCGGCCACGCCCGGGTGGACGGGGGCGGCTTCCACGGTGCCGGTGGCGGCGTCCCACCGTTCGGCGCCGTAGTGGCCCAGGACGACGAGGTGTTCCAGGCCGGGGACGCCGGCGAAGCCGCCGTGGCGGACGGCGACCCCGGCGGGGCGGCCGGTCACCACGACGACGGAGGCGACCGCGGGGGCGAGGGCGGCGAGGGCGGCCACGGCGCCGGGGTGGGCGCGGGCCGCTTCGGGGTCGGGGACGATGTCGGCGAGCGTGCCGTCGAAGTCGAGGGCGACGACGGTCTCCCCGGGCCGCGCGAGGATCGCGGCCAGACCGTCGCGGCCTGCGGGCGTGGTCGGGTGCGGAAGGCTGGTGGCCATGTGTCCGACCCTACCCACGGCGTCCCGCCGTACCCGTGCGGAGCGCCCGCGCCGACGCGCGTCCGGCCGGGGGGCCGTTCCCGTCCCGCCGCCCCCGTCCCCTACCGCCTGCGCTGTCGCTCCTCGCGGACCCGGCGCAGCCGGTTGACGGTCACCGGGTCGTGGGCGAGGGCGCGCGGGTCGTCGAGGAGGGCGTTGAGCAGCTGGTAGTAGTGCGTCGGGGAGAGGCCGAGGCGCTCGCGCACGGCCCGTTCCTTGGCGCCGGGTCCGGGCCAGGAGCGGCGCTCGACGGCGAGGAGCTCCCGCTCCCGCTCGGTGAGGGCCTCGCCGGGACCGCCTGCCGCGCCGGTCGCACCCGGGCCGCCGGAGCCGCCGGAGCCGCCGGAGCCGCCGGACCCGCCGGCCTCCTCAGTACCGCCGGGCCCGCCGCGTCCGTCCCCGCCGGTCTCCCCGCCGTCCTCCTCGTGCGCCCCGTGCTCCGCTTCCCGGTCCTCGGTCATACGACCAACCTATTACTCGGCGGCCTCCGCCGCCGTCGCCGCTCGGCCGATCGAGCCCAGGACCTCGGCGGGGCGCCCGTTCGGCGTGACGGCCCTGCCGATGTTCTGCTTGACGTTCTCGCTGACCTTGGCCCAGGAGGTCTTGCCGACCGGCGGGAGCTGCGCGTCGGGGAGGACCTTGAGGAAGACGCGCAGGTTGGCGTGGGCGGGGTCGGTCTCCATGCGGGTGGAGGCGCTGACGGTGACCGGCAGGAGGTCGTTGTCCCCGGCGAACTTCAGGACGTTCTCGTCGCTGAAGACGAAGTTGAGGAAGTCGCCGATCTCCTTGCGGTGACCGTTCTGCTTGAAGCCCATGATCCAGTCGGCGACGCCCATGGAGGTCCTGGGCGGGCCGTCGACGCCGGGGAGGGGCACCTGCCCGACCTGGACGCCCTTCTTCGCGGCCTCCTTGAGGAGCGAGGGGTGGCCGTTGAGCATGCCGACCTCGCCGTTCGCGAAGGCGGCGAAGGCGGCCTTGCGGTTGAGCTTGCCCGGTGCGACGGGACCGGTGAGGCCCTTGCCGACGAGGTTCGTGCGCAGCCACTCGAAGGTGCGCACGTTGGCGTCGGAGTCGACGGCGTAGTGGTCGGTGGCGTCGGTCCAGCCGCCGCCCCCGGCGAGCAGCCACATCATGGCCTCGGCCTGGGCCTCCTCGGGGCCGAGCGGCAGCGCGAAGGGGGTGCGGACGCCCTTCTCCTTCAGCTTCCCGGCCGCCTCGGCCAGCTCGTCCCAGGTGGTGGGGGGCTCGGCGCCGGCCTTCTCGAAGAGGGCCTTGTTGTAGAAGAGGGGCCGGGTGGAGGCGACGAAGGGCATGCCGTACTGGGTGCGCTTGGTCTCGCCGGCGGCGACCAGCGGGGCCAGGAAGTTGGCCTGCACCGGTATGGAGAGGAGTTCGTCGGCGGAGTAGAGGTGGCCGGCGGACGCGTAGTCGGCGTAGGCGCCGATCTGCGCGATGTCGGGGGCCTTGCCCGCCTTGACCATCTCGGCGACCTTGCGGTCGACGTCGTCCCAGGACTCCACCTGGACCTCGATCTTGACCTTGGGGTGCTTCGCCTCGAAGGCGGCGGCGAGGGCGGTCCAGTACTTCTTGGTGCTGTCACCGCCGGTGAGGTCGTACTCGGCGGCGACCAGTCTGAGGGTCACGTCGCCGGAGCCGCCCCCCAGGGAGCCGCAGCCGGAGACCGTGGCGGTCAGTCCGAGGGCGGCGGCGGCCGCGGTCAGTCCAAGAAATCGTCGCCGCTCCACGGCTTCATCCACCTTTTGCTCGTCGTTGAGCTGCACGTTTGCTCCGGTCAAGGCCGCAAGTCTGCCCCGTGCGCGGGTACGAGGTCTACACCACCCGGATATCACTTCCGCAACGCCGGGAAACGGGCCGGTTCGGGCCGGTGTTCGATTTTGTATCCACGCGCAACAATCCCCGAAAGTGGACTAGACCTTTTGGGGTCCCGGGCGTCAGACTGTCCCCGTGAGACACGTCATCGCCCTGGATGTGGGCGGCACCGGCATGAAGGCCGCCCTCGTCGGGGCGGACGGCACCCTGCTGCACGAGGCCCGGCGCGCCACCGGGCGCGACCGCGGCCCGGAGGCCGTGGTCGGGACGATCCTCGACTTCGCCGAAGAGCTGCACGCCTTCGGCCGGGAGCGGTACGGGCAGCCCGCCGCGGCCGCCGGGGTCGCCGTCCCCGGCATCGTCGACGCCGAGAACGGCATCGCCGTCTACGCCGCCAACCTCGGGTGGCGCGACGTTCCCCTGCGCGAACTCCTGGCCCGCCGCCTCGGCGGCGTCCCCGTCGCCCTCGGCCACGACGTGCGCGCCGGCGGCCTCGCGGAGGGCCGCGTCGGCGCGGGCAACGGCGCCGACCGCTTCCTCTTCGTCCCCCTGGGCACCGGCATCGCCGGCGCCATCGGCATCGGCGAGCGCATCGAGGCCGGCGCCCACGGCTACGCCGGCGAGATCGGCCACATCGTCGTCCGCCCCGGCGGCACCGCGTGCGGCTGCGGCCAGCGCGGCTGCCTGGAGCGGTACGCCTCCGCCTCGGCCGTCTCCCTCGCCTGGTCCGAGGCGGGCGGCGGGCCCGGCGCGGACGCCGCCGACTGCGCGAAGGCCGTCGCGTCCGGCGACCCCGCGGCCGTACGGGTCTGGCAGGACGCCGTCGACGCCCTCGCGGACGGTCTGGTCACCGCGCTCACCCTTCTCGACCCCCGCACGCTCATCATCGGTGGCGGACTCGCCGAAGCCGGGGAAACCTTGTTCACACCACTCCGGGCCGCCGTGGAGGAGCGCGTCACGTTCCAGAAGCTGCCCGCCATCGTCCCGGCGGCCCTCGGGGACAACGCCGGCTGCCTGGGCGCGGGCCTGCTCGCCTGGGACCTGCTCGCCGACCCGCGCCCCACCGACTCGGAGGTTTCCGCCTGATGGCCGATCACAAGGTTCTCGCCGGCGCACGCGTCGTGCTGCCCACCGGGATCGTCGAGAACGGACGCGTGATCGTCGAGGGCGGGCGCATCGCGGGCAGCGCTCCCGAGGGCGCTCCCGCCCTGGACCTGAGCGGCCACTGGATCGTCCCCGGCTTCGTGGACATGCACAACCACGGCGGCGGCGGCGCCTCCTTCACCTCCGGCACCGTCGAGGAGGTCCTCAAGGGCATCCGCACCCACCGCCTGCACGGCACCACCACCCTGGTGGCCTCCTTCGTCACCGGCGCCATGGACTTCCTCACCGAGCGGGCCGGGCTCCTCTCCGAGCTGGCCGAACAGGGCGACCTCGCCGGGCTCCACTTCGAGGGCCCGTTCATCTCCCCCTGCCGCAAGGGCGCCCACGACGAGACGCTGCTGCGCGACCCCGACCCGGCCGAGGTCCGCAAGCTGATCGACGCCGGTCGCGGCCGGGCCCGGATGGTCACCCTCGCCACCGAGCTGCCCGGCGGCCTCGACTCCGTGCGCCTGCTCGCCGAGCACGGCGTGATCGCCGCCATCGGCCACACCGACGCCACGTACGAGCAGACCGTCGAGGCCATCGACGCGGGCGCCACCGTCGCCACCCACCTCTACAACGCGATGCCCGCCCTCGGGCACCGCGCGCCCGGTCCGATCGCCGCCCTCCTGGAGGACGAGCGGATCACCGTCGAGCTGATCAACGACGGCACCCATCTGCACCCCGCCGCCCTGGAGCTGGCCTTCCACCACGCGGGCGCCGCGCGCGTCGCGCTCATCACCGACGCCATGGACGCCGCCGGCTTCGGCGACGGCAGCTACATGCTCGGCACGCTGGAGGTCGAGGTGAAGGACAGCGTCGCCCGGCTGGTCGAGGGCGGCTCCATCGCCGGTTCCACCCTGACCCTGGACCGCGCCTTCAAGCGCTCCGTCACCGTCGACGGCCTCCCCGTCGAGTCGGTCGTGCAGGCCGTCTCCGCCAACCCGGCCCGCCTCCTCGGCGTGTACGACCGGGTCGGTTCCCTGGAGCCGGGCAAGGACGCCGACCTCGTCGTCCTCGACGCCGACTTCGACCTCAAGGGCGTCATGCGCAAGGGCACCTGGATCGTCGAACCGGCCGCCGGCCGGCCCGTGGCACGGCCGGAGGGGGTACGGAAGAGCGACGCGCTCGGGGCTGGGCCAACCGCCCTCCGTTTGGCATGATCGGAAACCGCCGGAACACACGTTCCAGCGGTCTCCACAGGGAACACGGGGTGGACAGGTGATTGTGACGGTCACCCTCAACACGGCGCTGGACCTGACCTACCGGGTCCCCGCCCTCGTCCCGCGCGCCTCGCACCGGATCACCCAGGTCGTCGAACGTCCCGGCGGCAAGGGCCTCAACGTGTCCCGGGTCCTCGCCGCCCTCGGGTACGAGACCGTCGCCACCGGCTTCGCGGGCGGCGCCACCGGGGCCGTGCTCCGGGAGGCGCTCGCGGCCACCCCGGTCCGCGACGAACTGGTCACGACGGCCGGCCCGACCCGCCGCACCGTCGCCGTGGTCGACGCCTCCGACGGGGACACCACCCAGCTCAACGAGCCGGGCCCGACCGTCTCCCCCGCCGAGTGGGAGTCCTTCCGCGAGCGCTTCGCCCGGCTCCTCGGCGGCGCGGCGGCCGTCGCCCTCTGCGGCAGCCTCCCGCCGGGCGTCCACGTCGGCGCGTACGCGGAGCTCGTCCGGCTCGCCCGCGCCGCCGGCGTGCCCGTCCTCCTCGACACCAGCGGCGAACCCCTGCGGCGGGGCATCGCCGCCCGTCCCGACCTGGTCAAGCCCAACGCCGACGAACTCGCCCAGCTCACCGGCTCCCGCGAATCCCGCCGGGCCGCCCTCGACGCGCGCCGCAGGGGCGCCCACGCGGTGGTGGCCTCGCTCGGCCCCGAGGGCCTGCTCGCCGCCACCCCCGACGGCCTCTGGCGGGCGGCCCCGCCCGCCGCCGTCAGGGGCAACCCCACGGGCGCGGGCGACTCGGCCGTCGCCGGCCTGCTCTCGGGCCTGGTCGACGGCGTCCCCTGGCCGGACCGCCTCGTCCGGGCGGTCGCCCTCTCGACGGCGACGGTCCTCTCCCCGGTGGCCGGGGAGTTCGACGCGGAGGCGTACGAGGAGCTGCTGCCGCGGGTGAAGGTGACCGAGGAGACCGCCTAGGGGTGCCGACCCGCGTCAACACCCCTGCGGTCAACACCCTTTAGAAGACCTGGCTCGCGTCCTGTCCGGGCGCCGTGCCCAGGACCCTCGGGGCGAAGGGGGCCGCCGCGTCGCCCGTGCCCCGGTAGCGGTACACGTTCTTCTGGGGGTCCGCCGGATTCGGGAGGTACGCGATCAGGTCGGGGCGTCCGTCGTTGTCGTCGTCGCCGATGCTGACGATCCGGCTGTACGCGTTCCAGCCGCCGCCGATCCTCGTGCGCGGCCCGAAGGTGCCGTTGCCGAGACCGGTGTACAGCCAGAGGACGCCGTCCTTGTCACGGGCGACGAGGTCCCCGGCTGCGGACCCGGCGAGGTCGCCGGTGGCGACGATCTGGTTGTAGACGCCCCATCCGGTGCCGATCTGCTTCCGGTCGCCGAACGGCGCGTCGACGTTGCCGGTGCCGGGGTAGAGCCACAGGCGGCCGGCCGTGTCGGTGGCCAGGAGATCGGCCCTGCCGTCGCCGGTCAGTTCGCTGCCCCCCACGATCTTGTCGTAGATGTTCCAGCCGGTGCCTATCCGCACGCGCGGCTTGAGGCCCTTGTCGTACGGGTAGACCCACAGCTCGCCGTTCCTGTCCCGGCCGATGACCTCGGGCTGGGGAGTGGCGCCGCCGAGGTCCCCGGGGACCGAGACGCGGTCGTAGATGTTCCAGCCGGTGCCCCAGCGGGAGCCCCATCCCATCTCGTCGTACATGGTCAGGTCACCGGCTCCGTCGACGCCGAGCAGGTCCGGGTAGCCGTTGTCGGTGAAGTCGTGCCTGCGGGGCGCGCGGGTGATGTGGGTGGTTCCGGACAGCCGCACGTCGGGGCCCACGCCGTCGAGCGGGTAGATGTGCACGTTCCAGCCGAGCGGCCCGTTCCTCATGGGTCCGGCCGATTGGCTCCCCTGGTAGCTGTCGTAGCGCCAGCCGTTCCAGGGAACCTTCACGGTCCCGGCCCCGGGGCTCGCGTCCTTGACGGTGGCCTGCCCCTCCCACAGGTAGTACTGGTAGTCGGACGACCAGTCGTACCCGAGTGTCACCGTGACTCCCACGTTCCGCCGGTTCGTCCGGAACGTGAACGGGAACCCGTCGCGGTACTGGTCGAGGTCGAGCACGTCCGGGATGTTGTGCCCGGTCACGACCAGGCGAGTCGGCTCGCCGCTGCGGGCCACCAGTGCGCGGGTCACGTCCTCGGCGCCGGCCGTGACGCGGTACAGCCCCTCGCCCTCGCCCTCCACGACGGATCCGCCGCGCACGAGGAGCGTGCCGTCGGGGGCGGTGGTGAGGCTGGTCGCGTGCTCCAGGAGTTCCTTCCCCGGGTCGGTCCCCAGGGAGCGGGCGACGAGGGGATGCCGGTTGCTGAACGGGTCGGTGGCGTCCTCCCCGTAGGTCACCCAGGTGCCCGTCAGACCGACTTTGACACCGGTGGCGGGGGAGAGGGTGAAGCGTTGTGTCCCGCCGGTCTTCCGGTCGGTGACGACCACGGTCTTCTTCCTCCCGCCGTAGACGTGATCCCCGTCCTCCACCCAGGCCACGTGGGTGGAGGAGAGGGCCGCGGAAGGGGAGTCGGCGGCGGGCCAGGGGTTCACGTACGTCTCGGTGACCGCGTTCGCGGCCAGGTCGACGACGGCGTGCCAGGTCTTGCCGCCGACCCGGTAGCCGACGAGAACGCCGCCGGGTACGGCGGAACGCACGGCGAACTCCCCGGCACCGGCGGGCATTCCGGTGACGGCGCGGTTCAGGACGGTGCCGTCGGCGGCGCGGCCGACGACGTGCAGTTCGGTGGTGCCGGTGGAGGTGTGGACCGTGGTGACGACGGTGGAACCTACGGCGCCCAGCGCGACGTTGACCCCACCTCCGAGCGTCTTGAGGTCGATCTCGGCGGGCGCCGCGTCCGTGGCCATGTCCCGGATCCGCAGGACGAGGTCGTCGGTCTGCGTGACGACGACGTCGGAGGCGGCGCCGAGGACCGGGGCCGCGCTGGTGAGGACCGTCGACGTGCCGTCGGAGAAGCGCGTCCAGCGGTACTCGCCGGCGGTGCTCCTGCTGAGGAAGCCCGTGGTGCCCGCGCTGACGATCTCGGAGGTGACGGGGAAGGAGAGGGCGGCCTCGGCGGCGGGCTTCGACACGGCGGCCGGCACGGCGACGGCGGCCGGAGCCGTCGCCAGGGATCCGGCGGTGACGGCGAGGACGGCGGTGATCGCCACGGTCAGCGACCGGGGGCGCGGGACGGTGTTCCACGTGCGGGACAAGGCGGGTTGTTCCTCTCGGAAGGACGGTGAGGGGGACGGATCCGACGGGCGGCGCCCGTGGTGCGTGTACGGCTGCGCGGCCGTGGCGGGCGATGCCCGCCACGCGCGTCCAGGCGCCGTTTCCTCGGCGTACGGCGTCAGGAGTAGTTGTCGAACCGGGTCGTCTCACCCGCGTAGAGCGGTGTGGGCGCGTCCCGGCGCAGCGGCTCGTCCCAGGACCCCGTGGACCGGTAGAGGGCCGAACCGTCCGGTCCGACCGCCAGCAGGTCTCCACTGAGCCCGCCGGCCGTCGGGCCGGTGGCGACGAAGTGGGTGTACGCGTTCCAGCCGCCGCCGATCCTCGTGCGCGGCCCGAAGGTACCGTTGCCGAGGCCGGGGTACGCCCAGAGGACGCCGTCCTTGTCACGGGCGACGAGGTCTCCGGCGGGCGTCCCGGCCAGGTCGCCGGTGGCGACGATCCGGTTGTAGACGCCCCACCCGGTGCCGATCTGCTTCCGGTCGCCGAGCGGGGCGGCGGCGTTCCCGGTGCCGGGGTAGAGCCAGAGGCCGCCGGACCTGTCGGTGGCGAGCACGTCGGGCTTCCCGTCGGAGTTCAGATCGCTGCCGCCGGTGATCCTGTCGTAGACGCCCCACCCGGTGCCGACCCTGATCCGGGGGGCGAAGGCGCCGTCCCCCTTGCCCTGGTACAGCCAGAGCTCCCCGCTGCTCCGGTCGCGGGCCAGGAGGTCGCCGGTCGCCGAGCCGCCGAGGTTGCCGGTCGCCTCGATCCGGTCGTACGCCTGCCAGCCGCCGCCCAGCGAGGTGCGCGAGACCGGGCGGAGCGTGTTGTCGGGGAACGGCGGGCGGTGCGTGTCGTCCCGCCAGAGCCGGCCCGCCGTGTCCCTGGCGAGGATGTCCGGCGAACCGTTGTCGTTGAAGTCGTGCGGGGCGGCCCTGCGGATCAGGTCGAACGCGCCCGAGGCGTGGACCGGTGCGCCGATCCCGTTGAGCGGGGTGGCGGTGAGTTCCCACGTGTAGGCGCCGCTGGGACCGGCGGCGCCGTCCATCTCGCCCCTCCAGTGGAGGTACGGGGGGCCGCTGTACGGCCGCCAGGCGATGTCCACGCGCCGCGTCAGCCCCGTGGCGGTGTGCCGGAGGGTCCACTCCAGGCGTACGTTGTCACGCGACATCTCCCACGTGAAGTAGGCGTCGTCGTTCCCCTCGCCGAAGACGACCTCCTTCGGCGCGGTGGTCGTCGGCTCGCCCAGTTCGGCGGACTCTCCGCTGCCGGCCAGGAACGTGGCGGAGGGGACGCCGTCGGGACCGGACGAGATCCGGTAGAGGCCCTCGCCGTGCTCCTTCGACCCGCCGCGCACCAGGAGCGTGCCGTCCGGTGCGGCGGCCCAGGACGTGCTGTGGTCCAGCAGCTTCACCGTCCGGCCGTCCCCGTGGTACGCGGTCAACGGGACCAGGTCGGGCGAGGTGGCGTAGGCGAGGCCGTCGGGGTTCGAGGCGAGCACCCAGTCCCCCAACAGCTCGACGTCGGCCTTGCCCCCGGTCCCCAGCGGCTTCTCCGTGACGGTCCCGGTCTCCCTGTCGACGAGACTGATCCCGACGGGTTCGCGCTGGAGGGAACGGCTCACGACGAGGGTCGTGTCCGAGAGGGCGGCGTGGTCGATCCCCCCGGGGAACCGGTGGGTCCCGGTGACCTTCGCCGTGGCGGTGTCGATCACCGCCAGCTGCGCGCCGTAGTCGAGGTACACGGCGACCGCGCCGCCGGTGCTCGCCGCGACGGGCCTCAGGTCGGGGAACGCGGGCAGGCCGGTCACCCGGCGGTCCACGATCCGGCCGTCCACCGTGCTGACCAGGTGGACCTCGCCTCCGGTCAGGAGGACGAGGGACGAGCCGCTGATCCCCAGGTACTGGTAGGCGATGCCCCGGCCGGAGAGGTCGATCGTGACGGGCTCGGCGCCGGTGTCGAGGTCGCGGAGCTGGTAGACGCCCGGGGACTTCTGGGCGACCAGGGTGCCCCGCTGCCAGCCCAGCGCCTCGACCCGGGTCGTCGATCCGTCGGCGAAGCGTGTCCAGCGGAGCCCCTCGGCACTCTGGGTCAGGAACCCGGTCGCTCCGGCGCTGACGATCCGGCTCTGCCGCGGGAAGGTCAACTGGTCCTGCTGCCCGGCCGGGACGGAGGAGGGCGTGACGGCGGTCGCGGGTGCGGCGGCGGCCGTGCCGACGGTCAGCGCGAGGGCCACGGCGACGGCGGCCGCCAGGACGGTGTCCGTGCGAAACACGATGAACTCTCCCCTTGGTCCGTGAGGACGCGGTGCGCGTCACGTGCCAACAGACCCCGGCGCGAAGGGAAGGGTTGTACGGAAACGATCCATCTGTTCGGTGAACGGACCGGCGGAGGGGGCCGTCCGGGGGCGCCACCACCGTCGCCGGCCCCCGCTCCGCCCGCCTCGCGTCGGCGCGGACCCCCCCGCGCGGAAAGACGGGGGCCCCGTGGAAGACGTGCTTCCCGGGGCCCTCGGAGTGTCACGCGCGTCAGCCCTTGCCGGTGTGTCCGGCCTCCAGGTAGACCTGGTCCAGGATCGCGTCGCAGGAGTTGCCCGCCTCGCAGGAGATCTTGAGCGAGTTCGAGCCCTTGTCGAGCTTCACGTAGGCGTAGGTGTAGGTCCACCCCTTCTCCCAGTCGCCCTCGGCGGCCTTCGCGAAGTTGGACATGTTGACCTCGCGGGGCGCCGCGCCGTTGACCGTCAGGGAGGTCTTGGCGTCCTTGCCGGGCACGCTGTACGTGATCCGGAGCGTGTAGTCGCCGCTCTTGGGCACGTCCACGGACCAGCTCGCGGAGCCGCCCGCGCCGTTGAAGGTGACGTAGGCGCCGCCCGGACCCTTCGCGCCCTTGACGGCCGTGTCGAGCTTCGCGGGGCCGCCGAGCTGGAGCGTGGCCGCGTCCTGGCGCGGCAGGTCGGCCGGGGTCGGCGAGGCCGAGGTGGGGTCGCCGCTCGGCGTCTCGACGGGCCGGGAGGAGGAGACCGGCGGGGGCGTGACGCCCTCGGCCCCGTTCTTCTTCCCGTCCTCGCCCTTGCCCGTGTTCGTGATCACCGCGGCCGCGATGCCGATCACCACGACCGCGACGACCGCGACCGCGCCGATCAGCAGACCGCGGGTGTTGGGGCCCCGGCCGGAGCCGCCGCGCTGCGGGGGCGGGGTCGGACGGGGCTGCTGCCGGCCGCCGTAGGTCTCGGGCGCGGCGTACTGCGCCTGCGGCTGGCCGTACGGTCCCTGCTGCTGCGGCGGCACGTACGGCTGCGTGTGCTGCTGACCGCCGTACTGGCGCTCGCCGACCGTTCTGACCTGGTTGTACGAGGTCCGGGGCACGCCGGGCTGGGCGGGCGCGGGGCCGGGGTAGCCGTAGCCGCCGCCCTGCGGGGGCTGGGCACCCGCTGCCTGGCCGTCCGCGTACAGGTAGCCGAACGGATCGTCGTCCTCGGGCTTGTTCGCGCCGTCGTTACCGGCAGCCATCCGGGTCATCCTCTCCATGCTCGCCAGCCGTCGCCGACCGGCCGAGCCTACCCCGAACGGACCATCGGCCGACCCGGGCCCTCGCCCCGCCCACGCCCGGCGCGTACGTCAGCCGGCCCGGCGCTGGACCTTGGCGCGGGAGCGCTTCTCCACGTACATGCGCTGGTCGGCGGAGTTCAGGACCTCCTCCACGGACATCCCGCACTCGGCCCAGCCGATGCCGAAACTGGCGCCGACCCGGACCGCCCGCCCGTCCACCCGGATGGGCGGGATGATCGCGTTGCGGAGGCGTACGGCCAGGTCGGCGGCGTCGGCCGCGCCGAGGCCGTCGGCGAGGACGACGAACTCGTCACCGCCGAGCCGGGCGACGGTGTCCCCGTCCCGGACGCCGGTGGTGAGGCGGCGGGCCACCTCGATGAGGACGGCGTCGCCGGTGTGGTGGCCGAAGCGGTCGTTGATCGACTTGAAGCCGTCGAGGTCGCAGAAGAGGACCGCGAGCCCCTTGGCGCCGTCGTCCGTCTCGCCGCCCGGGGGCGCCGTCATGTGGACGTGGTGGTCGTAGGACCCGGAGCCCCCCACCGGCTCGAAACCGAAGCCGTGCTCGTGTTCGTACGGCTCGTAGGGCTCGTACGGCTCGCGCTGTTCGTACGGCTCGTAGCCGGGGCCGCCGTCGTGCGCGGGGCCGTACCCCGTCCCGTACCCCCGCCCGGCGTCGTACCCGCCGTACGCGGCCTCGTCGCCCGTCGTGCGGGACGCCGGCCGCTCGCAGAGGCGGGCGGAGAGCCGGGAGCGCAGCTCGGCGCCGTTGGGGAGGCCGGTGAGGGCGTCGTGCGAGGCGCGGTGGGCGAGCTGGAGTTCGTGGCGCTTGCGCTCCTCGATGTCCTCGACGTGGGTGAGGAGGAAACGGGGGCCGTCGGTGGTGTCGGCGACGACGGAGTTGCGCAGGGACACCCAGACGTAGGTGCCGTCGCGGCGGGCGAGCCGCAGCTCGGCCCGGCCGCCCTCGGCGGAGGTCCGCAGGAGGGTGCCGATGTCCTCGGGGTGGACGAGGTCCGCGAAGGAGTAGCGGCGCATCACGGAGGCGGGCCGGCCGAGGAGCCGGCACAGGGCGTCGTTGGTGCGCAGGAGCCGGCCGTGCTGGTCGCCGCCCATCTCGGCGATGGCCATGCCGGAGGGGGCGTACTCGAACGCCTGGCGGAAGGACTCCTCGCTGGCGCGGAGGGCCTGCTGCTCCCGTTCGAGCCGGACCAGGGCCCGCTGCATGTTGGAGCGGAGGCGGGCGTTGCTGATGGCGATGGCCGACTGCGAGGCGTACATCTGGAGCGCCTCCTGGCCCCAGGGGCCCGGGTGCCGGCCGTTGCGCGGGCGGTCGACGGATATGACGCCGAGGAGTTCGCGGCCGGAGCCCAGCGAGGGGGAGTACATCGGGGCGTAGAGCCGGTCGTGGGGGTGCCACTCGTCCTCGAAGCGGGGCGCGGGGCCGTCGGTGTGCCACTGGGGGACGTCGTCCTCCAGGAGGACCCAGCCCTCGGTGTGCGGGATGAACCGCAGCTCGCCCCAGGCGACGCCCATGGAGAGGCGGCGGTCCCAGGCTTCGCGGGAGCCGACCCGGCCGGTGATCAGGGCCTCGGCGGCGGAGCTTCCGGCGAAGGCGGCGACGACCAGGTCACCGTCGGGGCGCACGAGGTTGACGCAGGCCAGCTCGTAGTTGAGGCCGGCGACCACGCCGTCCGCGACGGTCTGCAGGGTGTCCGCCAGGCTGCGCGCGGTGTTGAGGTCCGCCACGACCTGGTGCAGCTGCCGCAGGGTCGAGAGACGGACGTAAGGCTCCGACTCGGTCTCCATCGCTCGCTCTCCCCGAGACCTCGACAGCAACTCCAGGGTTCTCATCGACTCGACTTCGTGTTGCACAGTCACGATTCGCAGTGCACTGTCCCCGCCACTGAATCACAGCGAGCTGCGCACCCGGTACACAGGGTCAACAAATACTTCCTCCTGTGACTCAAGTCACAAGCGCCCTCGTGGTGTGCGTGAGCATACGCGGGTCCTAGGACCCCCGGGGGCGGCGTTCTGGTCCCCGGGCCCGAGGCGGGCCCCCGAGGGGGCGGGCTAGCGTCGGGGGCATGTCCCGGAAGACCCTCTCCCCGCCCGTCCCGCCCCCTCCCGCCGTCCCCCATGCTGAGGGGGTGAGCAACGACGAGTTCCGGGCGGCGATGTCCCGCCTCGCGTCGGGCGTGGTCCTGGTGACCGCGCACGATCCCGACGACGGCCCGCGCGGCGAGGACGTCGGCATGACGGCCACCGCCTTCGTGTCGGTCTCCCTCGACCCGCCCCTGGTCCTGGTCAGCCTGCGCAACGGCTCCCGGATGGACGACCTGCTCGCGGAGGTCCCCTGCTGGGCGGTCTCCGTCCTCACCGAGAACCAGCGGCACGTCGCCTCGCGCTTCTCGATGAAGAACCGCGTGAGCGACCGGCTCCTCTTCGCCGACGTGCCGCACACCCGGGGCGGGGCGAGCGGCGCCCCGCTCGTGGACGGCGCCCTTTCGGTCCTGGAGTGCCGCACCGAGAGCCGCGTGGTGGCCGGGGACCACACGCTCGTGGTGGGACGGGTCCTGACGGTGGGCCTGTCGCCGGAGGACGGCAGCGGGCCGCTGGCGTACTTCCGGGGGAGGTACCGGCGGCTGGACTGAGGGGGAGGCGCCGGGGGTTCCGGGGGTTCCGGGGGCTCAGCCCCAGTCGCGGGACTGCCGGGTGCGCTTGGTCTCCGAGCGCTGCTTCTTCTCGCGCAGCCGGCGCTCGTTGATGCCGCGCGGGATCTTCGTCGGCCGGCGGGGCTTCGGCGGCGGGGCCGTCGCCTCGGCGAGGAGGGCGGCCAGGCGGACCGCCGCCGTCTCGCGGTTGCGCCACTGGGAGCGGTGCTCCGAGGCGCGTACGGTCACGACCCCGTTGACCAGGCGGGAGGCGAGGCGCTCCAGGGCGCGGGCCTTCCACACGGCGGGGAACGCCTCCGTGGCCGCGAGGTCGAAGCGGAGTTCCACCTGCGAATCGCTGGTGTTGACGTGCTGTCCGCCCGGACCCGACGAACGCGAGAAACGCCACTGGAGCTCGGCCTCGGGGAGCGAGACGGAGCCGCGGACGGGATAGGGACCGGACATGCTCCCCATGTTCCCCGTACGGGGCCGTTGGAGTCATCCTCATTTCCCTCCCGGCCGCACGGGAACCGACGGACGGCCGCGCGCGTTCCTCCAGGCGACAGCAGCACGACGCACACGCTGAACGCGATGAAAGGGACTTTCCATGGCTGTGAGCCTGTCCAAGGGCGGCAACGTCTCCCTGACCAAGGAGGCCCCGGGCCTCACCGCCGTCACCGTGGGCCTCGGCTGGGACGTCCGCACCACCACCGGCACCGACTTCGACCTCGACGCCTCCGCGATCGGCGTGGACGCGGGCGGGAAGGTCGTCTCCGACGCCCACTTCGTCTTCTTCAACAACAAGTCCACGCCGGACCAGAGCATCGTCCACACCGGTGACAACCGCACCGGCGAGGGCGGCGGCGACGACGAGCAGATCAACGTCAACCTCGCGGCCCTCGCGCCGAACGTCGACAAGATCGTCTTCCCGGTCTCCATCTACGACGCGGTCGCCCGCTCGCAGAACTTCGGCCAGGTCCGCAACGCGTACATCCGCGTCGTGAACCAGGCCGGCGGCGCCGAGATCGCCCGCTACGACCTCTCCGAGGACGCCGCCACCGAGACCGCCATGGTCTTCGGCGAGCTGTACCGCAACGGCGCCGAGTGGAAGTTCCGCGCCGTCGGCCAGGGCTACGCCTCGGGCCTGGAGGGCATCGCCCGGGACTTCGGCGTCAACCTCTGACACCCGGCCGGCCCCGCGCCGGCACCCGGACGCCGGTTCCGGAACCACGCTCGTGGTTCCGGAACCGGCGTCTTCCTTTTTCGCGTCGCCGCCCTCCCCGACCGGTCGCATCGTCCTATAACGTGCCTCCTTCGATCATCTGAACGACCCGTGGGGGGCCGATGTACGACACCCATGCCTGCGACGACGCCGACGACACCGGCAGAGGCGGCAGGAGACCCGGAGGCACCGGAGCGGGAGGGCACGGGGGCGGGGGGCCCGCCGTACCGCACCGCCACGGACCCGGGACCCGGACGGGCCGGCTGGTACGGCGGACGCTGACGGGCCTGGCGCTCGTGGGCCTCACCGTCGCCTGCGGGCCCACCGCGGCCGACGGTTCCGCCGCACCGCCGCCGGTCTCCACCACGGCCTCCGCGTCGCCGACGCCCGGCCCCACCACCGCGGAGCCCACCACACCGGCCCCGACGACCGCGGCTCCCACCACCGCGGCCCCCGCGGCCACCACCGCGGCGCCCGCGCCCGCGAAGGCGAAGCCCACGACCCAGGCGCCGGCGGAGCCGACGGCGACCCGGGCCCCGAGGCCCACCACGCACGCCCCCGCGCCGAAGCGCACGACCGAGGCGCCGGCGGCCGAGGCCACCTGCGAGATCGTCTCCAACGCCGGGAACTGCTACAGCGCCGGCCAGTTCTGCCGGAAGTCCGACCTCGGCAGCTCCACGCACGCGGCCAACCGCCGCGTGATCCGCTGCGTCATGGACGGCGACCGCGCCCGCTGGACGTACTGAGTCCGGACCGCGACCGGGCCCGTCGGCACGTCCGGCGGGCCCGGTGGCACGTCCGGCGGGCCCGGTGGCGGACCTGACGGATCCGGTCGCGCGTCCGGCCGGTCTCAGGGGCGCTCCGGCCGGCCGTCGCCGTACAGCCAGACCTCCCACAACGCGCCGAGGTCCCGCCCGGCGGCCTTCTCCGCGTAGGCCGTGAAGTCCGCCGTGGAGGCGTTGGCGTACCGGTGTTCCTCCGCCCAGCCGCGCAGGATCCGGTCGAAGGTCCCGTCCCCGACCGTCTCGCGCAGCTTGTGCAGGACCATCGCGCCCCGCTGGTAGACGGGCGGGTCGAAGAGGTTCTCGGCGGAGGGCGGGGCGGCCGGCGGGAAGGCCCAGTTGTCCCGCTCCGCGAAGGCCCGTTCGAAGGAGGTGCGGGCGGGCACCTTCTCGTACTCCTCCTCGTACAGCCACTCCGCGTACGTCGCGAAGCCCTCGTTCAGCCACAGGTCCCGCCAGCCGGCGGGCGTCACCGAGTTGCCGAACCACTGGTGGGCCAGTTCGTGGACGAGGGTCGTCCGGTCGAAGGAGGTGACCGGGAAGACGGGCCGGGTCTGGGTCTCCAGGGCGTAGCCGGGAGCCCCGTTCCCGAGGACGACCGCCCCGGCGGCCGAGAAGGGGTACGGGCCGAAGCGCCGTGCCTGCCGGTCGAGGATCACGGGGATCTCGGCCCGCAGTGCGGCGCTGTCCGCCGCGACCGCCGGTTCGGCCGCGGTCAGGACGGGCACGGAGCCGAGGGCGGTCGCCGTCCCCGTCTCGTACCGGCCGATCGCGACCGTCGCGAGGTAGCTCGCCATCGGCTCGGGCGCGTGCCAGGTGGTGGTGACGCGTCCGTCCGCCTCCGTCCGCCGGGCGGTCCGGACCCCGTTGGAGAGGGCTTCGACCCCGGCGGGGACGGTGAGCGCGATGTCGTACGCGGCCTTGTCCGAGGGGTGGTGGTTCCCGGGGAACCAGGTCATGGAGCCGGTCGGCTCGCCGACCGCGATCGCCCCGTCCCCGGTGCGCAGCCAGCCCTCCCGGGAGCCGTCCGCGTCCGTGACCGGTTCGGGCACGCCCCCGTACGTGACGGTGGCGCGGAACTCCGTGCCCTTGCGGACCTCCTCGCGCGGGCGGAGCGTCAGTTCGTTCCCGGCCCTGTGGTACGCGGCGGGGGTGCCGTCCACGCTCGCGCCGCCGACCACGAGCCCCGACAGGTCGAGGTTGAACGCGCTGAGGTCCTGGGTGGCGACGGCGGTGAGGACGGCGGTGCCGTCGAGCCGCCCGGTCCCCGGGTCGTAGGCGAGGGTGAGGGCGTAGTGCCGTACGTCGTAGCCGCCGTTCCCCTGCTTCGGGAAGTACCGGTCCCGGAGGCCGGCGGCCCCCGGGGTGCCCCGGACCCCGCCGGTGGCCCCGGTGCAGGCGGCCGCGAGCAGCGCGAGCGCGGTGAGGACGGCGGCGAGGGGGGCGGCGGCTCCGGTCCGGCTGCGCTGGGTCACGCACCGATCCTAAGCAGCCGCTTCCGGCGGGGCCGGGTGGGAACGCCCGAGTGGGGAGGGGGCGCCTTCCACGGGGTGAGAGCGAGCGGCTTGCGCGGGGCGGGAGCGCCCGGCGGGGGGGTCCGGGCGCCCTCACCGTTCCCGGGGCGTCCTCACCTGCCGAGGGAGGCGACGCCGGCCTGGGCGAACTTCTCGTCGAGGTCACCGGAGGGAGCGCCCGCGACGCCGATGCCCGCGACCGGCGCGCCCTTGGCGGTCACCGGGGCGCCGCCGGCGAGGAAGAGGGTGCCGGGGATGTCCTTGAGGGTGGGAACGTTGGCGAGGCGCTTGACCAGCTCGGAGGTCGGGGCGTTCCAGGAGACGGCGGTGTACGCCTTCTTCACGGCCGACTCGTACGACTGCGGGCCCGCGCCGTCGCCGCGCAGGGTCACGAGGGTGTTGCCGTTGCGGTCGACCACGGCGACGGAGACGCGCTGGTTCTCCTTCTGGGCCGCCTTGAGCGCCGCCTGCGCGGCCTTCGTCGCGGCCTCGACCGTCAGGTGCGTCGACTGCTGGAGGTTGCCGTTGCCGGCGTCGGCGCGGACCGCGACGGCGGGGGCGGCGGCCGGGGCGGTGGCGTTCGCCGAGACCACGCCGAAGGTGCCGGCGGCGATGACGGCGGCGGCGGTGGCACCGAAGAGGATCTTCTTCATGGGGAACTCCGTGGGACGGGCCGTGAGGCGGTGGACCGGATGGTGGACCGGGTGAGGGACCGGGCGGTGACGACGGACGATCCGTCCGTCCGTCCCGCTCCGGTATCCATCCTGTGGCCGCCGCCGGGACCGCCCGGTCCACGTTCCGGCTGTCCTGCGGACGCCCACCGGTGGACGGCCGGGTCAGCCGATCGGCTGATGCGGGACCGGTCCTGTCGGGCCACGATGAAGGCGCGTCCCCGGGCGGGCCCGGCGGCCCGGCGGCCCGGAGCCGCACCGGGGCGGCGGAACGGCGCCGCCGGAGCGGATGATGGGACGACGTGGCGCGGACGGCAGAACGGCGCGGACGGTGAAGCGGCGCGGACGGCAGAACGGCGCGGACGGCAGAACGGCGCGGAGAGAAGGACGGAACCATGGAGCGGGACCCGGACGCCCGCCGGCTGGCGTGGATCATGCACACCGCGTTCTTCCTCCTGCTCGGCGCCTCGCTCGCCCGCTTCCTGCTGCGGCACGGCTGGGAGGCCCGCAGCCCCTGGATCGTCGTCCTCACCGGCGCGCTCGCCGCCCTCTACCTCCTCGGCCCCGTCCTCGGCACCCGCGCCACCCCCCGCCGGATCGCCTGGCTGGGCACGGTCGTCGCCGTCTGGGTCGTCCTCGTCGTCCTCGCACCCAGCTTCGCCTGGTGCGCGGTGCCGCTCTTCTACACGGGGCTGCGGACCCTCCCGCCGCGCGCCGCGCTCGGCCTGGTCGCCCTGCTCACCGTGTTCGTGGTCTTCGCCCAGGTGCAGCTCTCGCACGGCGGGTGGGACCCGAACCTGATCGTCGCCCCGCCGGCCGTCGCCGCCCTCGCCACCGGGGTGTTCGTCCACTCCCAACGGCAGGCCGGGCGCCAGCGGGACCTCATCGACGACCTGATCCGCACCCGGCGCGAACTCGCCGCCACCGAGCGCCGCGAAGGGACCCTCGCCGAGCGCCAGCGGCTCTCCATGGAGATCCACGACACCCTGGCGCAGGGCCTCTCCAGCCAGCAGATGCTGCTCCAGGCGGCGGACCGCCTCTGGGAGGCCGACCCGGCGACCGCCCGCCGGCACGTCCGTACCGCCGAGGCCGTCGCGGAGCACAACCTCGCCGAGGCCCGCCGGTTCGTCCACGACCTCGCGCCGGCCGACCTGGCGGGGGGCGCCGGCCTCGAAGAGGCCCTGCGGGGGCTCGCCGCCCGCGAGTCGGCCGCCTTCCGGGTCGACGGGGCCCCCGTGCCGCTGCCGGACCGCACCCAGTCGGCGCTGCTGCGGATCGCGCAGGGCGCCCTCGCCAACATCCGCGAACACGCCGCCGCCGACTCGGCCGCCGTGACCCTGACGTACCTGGACGACCAGGTGGTCCTGGACGTCGCGGACGACGGGCGCGGCTTCGACCCCGGGGAGAAACCGGGCGGGGTGCGCGGTCACGGGCTGCCCGCGATGCGGGTGCGGGCCCGGCAGCTCGGCGGCACCCTGACGGTCGAGTCCACCCCGGGCGAGGGCACGGTGCTCTCCGCCGCGATCCCGCTGAGCCCGCCGCCCCCGCTCCCCCAGGAGTCGTGATGTCCCCCGTACGCATCCTGCTCTGCGACGACCACGCCGTCGTCCGCGCCGGACTGCTCGCCCTGCTCGGCAGCGCCCCCGACATCGACGTCGTCGGGGAGGCCGGCAGCGGCGAGGAGGCCGTCGCCATGGCGGCGAAGCTGAAGCCGGACGTGGTCCTCATGGACCTCCAGCTCGGTCCGGGCATCGACGGCGTCGAGGCGACCCGCCGCATCGCGCCGACCGGCGTCCACGTCCTCGTCCTCACCACGTACGACACGGACGCCGACATCACGCGGGCGATCGGGGCGGGCGCCACCGGCTACCTCCTGAAGGCCGAGCGGCCGGAGGAGCTGTTCGCGGCCGTCCACGCCGCCGCGCAGGGCCGCACCGCCCTCTCCCCGCCGGTCGCCGGCCGGGTCATGGACCGGATGCGGGGCGCGGCGGGGCCGACCCTCACCGACCGGGAGCGGGACATCCTCGGGCAGCTGGGGCGGGGGCTCGGCAACCGCGAGATCGCGCGGACCCTGTTCATCAGCGAGGCGACGGTGAAGACCCACCTCGGGCGGATCTACACCAAGCTCGGCGTCGACACGCGGGCGGGAGCGGTGGCGGTGGCGAAGGAACGCCGGCTGCTGCCGTAGGCCGCCGTCGCGGGCCCCCGGCCACCGCCGTCCGCTCCTCCGCCGCGACGGCTCGGAGGACGGTCCCGGCGCCGTTCCCGGCGTGTCACCACCCCCGCTGCTACCGTGCGTTGCCTTCCGACCGCACGGTGTCACACTCAGTTCCAGGGGGAGCGCCCATGAAGCTCGCGATCGTCGGCGGCGGTCCCGCCGGCCTCTACCTCTCGGTCCTGCTGAAGCGGCGGGACCCGTCCCACGAGATCGTCGTGTACGAACGGAACGCGGAGGGCTCCACCTACGGCTGGGGCGTCACCTACTGGGCCGGACTCCTCGACAAGCTGCGCGCGGGCGACCCGGAGTCCGCGCGGGCGGTCGCGGACGCCTCCGTGACCTGGACCGACGGGGTCGCGATCGTCCGCGACGAGCGGACCGTCCACCACGGCGACGCGGGCTTCGGCATCGGACGGCGGCGGATGCTCGCGCTCCTCGCGGACCGCGCCCGCGCACTCGGCGTGCGGATCGAGTTCGAGCACGCGGTCACCGGCCCCGACGCGCCCGAACTCGCGGGCGCGGACCTCGTCGTCGCCGCCGACGGGGTGAACAGCGCGCTCCGCGAGGCGTACGCGGACCACTTCGGCAGCCGGGTCACGAACGGCCGCAACCCGTACGTCTGGCTCGGCACGACCAAGGTCTTCGACTCGTTCAGCTTCGCCTTCAAGGAGACCGCGCACGGCTGGATCTGGTGCTACGCCTACGGCTTCAGCGGCGAGCGCTCCACCTGCGTGGTGGAGTGCTCCCCGGAGACCTGGACCGGTCTGGGCCTCGACGCGCTCGGGGAGGCCGACAGCCTGCGCCTCCTGGAGAAGGTCTTCCACGACCTCCTCGACGGGCACGGGCTGATCGGCCGGGACCGGGCCGACGACCCCGCCCGGTGGCTCACCTTCCGCACGCTCACCAACCGCGTCTGGCACCGGGGCAACCTGGTCCTGCTCGGCGACGCCGCCCACACCACGCACTACTCGATCGGCGCGGGCACCACCCTGGCCCTGGAGGACGCGCTCGCCCTCGCGGACGCCCTGGCCCCGTCCGCGCCCCGGGACCTCGACACGGCCCTGACCCTGTACGGGAAGCGGCGCCGCGCCGAACTCCTCTCCGCCCAGAGCGCCGCCCGCTACAGCGCCCGCTGGTACGAGGACCTGCCCCGCTACATGTGCCTGGAGCCGGCCCGCATGTTCGCCCTCCTCGGGCAGCGCCACTCCCCCCTCCTCCCCCACGTCCCCCCGCAGCTCTACTACCGCCTCGACCGCGCCGCCGACCGCCTGGAGTCCCTGCGCCGCCTCAAGCGCTGGCTGGGCCCGAGGGTGGCCAGGGCGGTGCACGGCCGGCGGTGAGGAGGACGGCCCGTCCGGCGCGCGGCCGGTGCGGAGGAGGGCGGCCCGTTCGGGCGGCCCCGGCGTACGGGGCGGGGCGCCGCTCCCCGCGTACGGGTGTCGGGCGCCGCTCCCCGCGCACGGCTGCCGGCCGCCGCTCCTCGCGTACGGGCCCGGCCCCGCCCCGTGACACCATCGGTTCCGTGCTCGACATCGGCTACTCCCTCTCGCGTCGCTTCCCCGACCCCCCGCAGACCGACTACCGCCGCGCGGACGTCCACGCGCTGCGGCACGACCTGTTCTGCGGGGACGTGTACCTCGCGGACACCGAGACGGACCGGGAGGTGTCCACGGCCTGGGGATGGGTGCCGGTCCTCGACTTCGCCTGGGCGCTCTGCGACATCGTGGAACAGCTCGACCGGGATCCGCGCGGCAGCCGGGCCGCGCAGCCGCAGTACGCGGAACTCGACTTCACCGAGTCCACGGACCGGATGCTCTTCGAGCGCCGTTTCGGCTGGGTGGAGGTCGAGGCCGACTGGATGCCGGGCGACGAGCCCCCGGTCACCTTCAACCACGCCGAGCTGCGCCGCGAGGCGCGCGACTTCCTGCACGACCTGATCGCCGACCTCACGGACATGCACGAGGGCCTGGCCGACAACCCGGCCGTCTGGTCCCTCCAGGCCCGCTTCCCCCGCCTGCCGTGACCCGGCCGGGGGCGGCCCCCGGAGGAACCGGGGGCCCGAGGGGGCCGGACCCCGGGCCCTACCCCTCCACCCGCACCCCCAGCCGCGCCGCCAGCACCGGCGCCAGGTCCAGGAGCTGGGAGGCCGAGATCACGGCCCCCGCCAGGGACTCCACCCCGCGCGTGATCTCCAGGCGCGGGACCCCCCGCAGATCCACGTCCTTCAGCCGCGCGCCCGTGAAGTCGGCGTCCGTCAGGACGCAGTCCACGAACTCGACCCGTTCGAGGACCGCGCCCCCGAAGTCCGGCTCGCTCAGCACGCACCCCTCGAAGACGACGTCCCTGAGCCTCGCGGACCGCAGGTTCAGGTAGTCGCTCTTGCCGCCCCGCACCACGACCCGTTCGAGCACGGCCCCGTGCAGCTGCGCCCCGCCGAGCCGCGCGTCCACGACCTCCACGTCCCGCAGCCGCGCCCCCGCGAGGTCGGTCCCCACCCCCCGCACCCCGCTCAGCACCGAGTCCAGGAAGCGCGCGTTCGCCAGCCGCGCGCCGTCGAGGCCGCACGCGCGCAGCGCGCAGTCCAGGAACCGGGCCCCCTCCCCCGACTGTCCGGCCAGGTCGAGCCCGGACAGGTCGAGGCCGTCGTAGTCCCCGTCCGGCTCCAGTCCGCCCCCGTAGGGCTCCAGGGGCGGCAGCCGCACCTCCGGCCGCCGTGCCCCCGGCACCTTCCTCTTCCGTGTCGTCGCCCGGTGGTTCGCCATCACCCCATGGTGGGGTACGCCACTGACAACGGCCTCGTGCGGCGGACGCCACGCGCACGACGGACCGCGCGCGTCACAGGCGCCGGCCGCCCCGCCCGCCCCGGGCCGGGCGCATCGCCGCCCGGTAGCGGGACGGGGCGGTCCCGAACCGTTCCGAGAACGCCTGCCGCAGCGCCTCGGCGCTGCCGAAGCCGCAGCGCGCCGCCACGCCCGCCACCGGCAGCGTCGTGGTGGCGAGCAGCTGCGCGGCGGCCTCGGTGCGGGCCCGCCGGACGTAACGGCCCGGCGCGCTGCCCAGCTGCTCCGTGAAGAGCCGGGTGAGGTGACGGGGCGTCACCCCGGCCCGCGCGGCCAGCGCCGCCGTGCTCAGGTCGTCGTCCGGGTGGGCCGCGATGTGCCCGACGAGCGCGCGGACCACGTCGTCACGGGCCGGCGGGACCGCGGTGAACAGGCTCATCTGCCCCTGGTTGCCGGGCCGTTGCAGGTACACCACGAGGTCCCGGGCCACCTGGCGGGCCAGTTCGGGACCGTGGTCCTCCTCGACGAACGCGAGGGTGAGGTCCAGGGCGCTCGTCACCCCGGCCGCCGTGTAGACGTGACCGTCGCGGACGTGGATCGGGTGCGGGTCCACGGTCACCTCCGGGTGCCGCTCGGCGAGCGGGCGGGCGAAGCGCCAGTGGGTGGTCGCCCGCCGGCCGTCCAGGAGCCCGGCCGCCGCCAGGACCCCCGCGCCCGTGCACACCGACGCCACCCGCCGGCTCTCCCGCGCCAGCCGGCGCACGTGCCCGACGAGCCGCGCGTCCGACGCCGCCCGCTCGTACCCCGTGCCGCCGGAGACGATCAGCGTGTCGAGGGGTCCGGTCAGCCGCTCCAGCGACCGCTCGCTGCGCAGGACGAGCCCCGAGCCGCAGACGAGGGGGCCGCCGCCCGGACCGGCGAGGAGCACCCGGTACGGGACCTCGGGCGCGCCGATCCCGTTGGCCATGGCGAGGGTCGTGGTCACGCACGCGATGTCCAGCAGTTCGGCCGCCTCGTAGCCGACCACCACCATGAGCCTCTCCGCCATGCGCCGACCCTATGCCGGAAGGACGGGTACCCCAAGGGAACGGACAGGGCGCCGGACGCCGCTTCCCGCCGGCCCGGACGCTCCCGGACAGTGGGCCCCGCCCCATGCGCCCGTACGTCCGTACCCGGCCGTACGTCCGCGCCCGTACCCGTACCCACGTCCGTGACCGTTCCCCCGGCCGTACCCGTACCCACGGCCGCACCCACTCGTACACCCGCACGCGGGAGGCACCCGGATGCACACGCTCGCGCACCGCCGGCCCACTCTGATCGCCCTGGTCCTGGCGGGCCTGACCTTCGTCGACGGCCGGCCCGCGCCGGAGTTCCTCGCGGGGGTCCTCGCCGCGATGCCCCTGTTCTACCTGCTCTTCGGCGCGTTCCGGGGCGAACTGCGCCGCCCCGGCGTCCTCGCCGGACAGCTCGCCGGCCTCGTCGGCTTCGCCGCCGTCGCCCTGTCGGCCGTCCTCCTGGACGGCGCCACCGCCCTGCTCGTCCTCGCGGCCGGCTGGCTGGGCCACGCCGTCTGGGACGCCGTCCACTACGCGAGGGACCGGGTCGTCCCCCGCCCGTGGTCCGAGTGGTGCGGCGTCTTCGACGCCTGCGGCGCGCTGGCCCTGCTGCTCGCGGTGGCGGTCACCGGTTAGCGCAGACACGGCCGCGGCCCCGGAGCGGGCACCCGGGAGTCCGCGCGGAAGACGCCTTGACCTCAAGGGCGCTTGAGGTCGGAGGCTTTCCGTACCAGCACGGACGACAAGGGAGCCCCATGCGCGCCATCCGCCTCCACGCCTTCGGTCCCGCCGGGAACCTCGCGTACGAGGAGGTCCCCGACCCCGTCCCGGGGCCCGGCCAGGTCCGCGTCCGGGTCGCGGCGGCCGGGGTGCACCTCCTCGACACGGTGCTCCGGGAGGGCGGTACGGGCCCCTTCCCGGCGCCCGCCGCACTGCCCACGATCCCCGGCCGCGAGGTCGCCGGCACGGTCGACGCCCTCGGCGGGGGCACCGACCCGTCCTGGCTCGGCAGGCGGGTCGTGGCCCACCTCGGCACGGCCCCCGGCGGGTACGCCGAACTCGCCGTCACCGACGCCGCCCGGCTCCACGCCCTGCCCGGCCGCCTGGGCGAGGCGGAGGCCGTCGCCATGATCGGCACCGGACGCACGACCCTGGGCATCCTCCGGTTCACGGACCTCGGCCCCGAGTCGGTCGCGATCGTCCCGGCCGCGGCGGGCGGCATCGGCACCCTGCTCGTCCAGTACGCCAAGAACGCGGGAGCCACCGTCGTCGGCCTCGCGGGCGGGCCCGCGAAGACCGCGCTGGTCCGGGAGAACGGCGCCGACCTGGCCGTCGACTACCTGGAACCCGGCTGGCCGGAGCGGGTCCGCGCGTACCTGGACGGGCCCCTCGGCGGACGCGGGGCCACCGTCGTCTTCGACTCGGTCGGCGGCGACACCGGCCGCGCCGCCGTGGACCTCCTCGGCAAGGGCGGACAGCACCTCGTCTTCGGCTGGTCCGGGGCCGGCCGCCTCGGCGGCGGACCGCTCGCCTTCACACCGGGGGAACTGGCGGAGCGCGGCATCACTTCGGAGTCCGTCCTCGGCCCGGTGATGATCGAGAGGGCGGGCGGCGACATCCGGACCCTCGAACGCGCCGCCCTCGCCGCCGCGACCGCCGGCACCCTCCGCCCGGCGGTCCACCGCTTCCCCCTCGCGCACGCGGCGGAGGCCCACCGCGCCCTGGAGAACCGGGGCACGACGGGCAAGGTGGTCCTGATCCCGTAGACGGCGTACGGGGTCAGACGGCCCCGACCACGTCCCAGGAGTGCGCCTTGAACTCCTTCAGGAAGTCGGGGTGGTCCTCCCACATCCGGGCGACGGAACGCAGCACGTCCCAGTTGTGTTCGAGGGCCTGGTCCACGACCTGCCGCAGCTCCGGGGCCGTCGACCGCTTCTCCACGAGACCGCCGACGGCCGACGCGGCCTGCACGGTGTAGCGGGTGGCCCGCAGCGCCCGGGAGGTGTCGTCCATGCCGAAACCGTGGTCGCTGCCGTTCGCGGGGTCGAAGAGCGGCGTCAGCCGCGCCTCGATGAAACCGGTGATCCGCCGGAACCGCTGCTCGATGTCGTTGGGGTCGTTGGGGTCGTTGGGGTCGTTGTGGTCGCTGTGCTCGTTGTCCATGGCCCTTTCCTACACTCCCGCCGCACCGCCGAGCTCCGCCAGGGCCCCGTCCGTCAGCCGGTACACCGTCCACTCGTCCTGCGGGCGGGCGCCCAGGGACTCGTAGAAGCGGATCGAGGGCTCGTTCCAGTCCAGGACCGACCACTCCAGGCGTTCGTAGCCGCGCTCGGTACAGAGCCGGGCCAGTTCGCGCAGCAGGGCCTTGCCGTGGCCGCCGCCCCGGGCCTCCGGGCGGACGTACAGGTCCTCCAGATAGATGCCGTGGACTCCGCGCCAGGTCGAGAAGTTGAGGAACCAGAGCGCGAAGCCGACCGGCTCGCCCGCCTCCGACTCCGCGATGTGCGCGTAGGCGGCCGGTCGCTCGCCGAACAGCGCCTCGTGGAGCTGTTCGGGGGTCGCGCGGGCCTCGTGGAGGGCCTTCTCGTACTCCGCGAGGTCGCGGACCATGGCGTGGATGACGGGGACGTCGGCGGGTGTGGCGGTACGGATCATGGGGCCAGGGTGCCCCGGACCGGGCCTCCGCGACCAGGGGGATTCACATGCCGGGACCGGACCCCGGGCCCCTCGGCCCCGCCGCTCCCGCAGGAGCCGCGCGACCGCGACCCGCCCGGCGACCGGGGACGGGCGCGCCGGCCGGTGCGCCCGTCCCCTCGTCCCGCGGCCGGGGCCGGGTCAGGAGGCCGTGCAGTCGACGCGGACCGGGGCCACCGCCGCGTGGCGGTTGTTCGCGCCGCTGCCCCGGTTGTCGAGGACGACGGAGATCTTGTTGTTCGTCACCGGGAAACGGCCGGCGGAGACCCACTTGCCCAGGTGCGAGGGCTGGTTGATCTCGAAGGTGCCGGCGACGGCGTCCTTGCTCTGGGAGAAGGAGCCGTACACCGTGTAGTGGGCGGGAGTGCCGCCCACGTACGAGATGTCGCGCACGTTGGGGATGAACACCTGCACCGCGCAGGTGCCCTTCTGGACCGAGCCGGTGGTGAACTTCCACTGCGCCCAGATGCCGTCGGACCGCGAGCTGCCCGACATCGGCATGCTGTAGTAGAGGCCGCTGCAGCCGTACGAGGTGGTGCTTCCCCAGCTCTTCCGCCAGCCCTCGTCGCCGTCGGTGTACATGTCGCCGACGGCGAAGCCCGGGGTGTTGCAGCCCAGGCCGATGAGGTGGTTGTACGTGGCCGCCGCCGGGGCCACCGGGGGCTTGGGGGTGGACGAGGACCGGTTCGGCGCGGGCTGGTTCGGGGCGGGCCGGTTCGAGGCGGGGGCACCCCCGGCCGGGGCGGTGGGGGTGGTCCTCGCGGTGCCGGGGACGTTCGGAGCGGTGGTCTTCGGGGAGCCGGGGGCGCGCGGGGCGTCGGTGGCGCGCGGGGCGCCGGCGGGGTCCGTGCCGCCCGTGCCGACCTCGTGGATGCCGCCGATCGGCCCGAGGCCCTTCACGTCCTTGACGGGGCCCGGGGCCCGGCCCGGTGTCCCGCCGGCGTTCTTGCCCGACGCCGGGCCCGGAGCATCGAGCTGCTGCTCGCTGGGGACGATGCCGGTTCCGGTGCCGTCGGGGTTCATCGTGCTGCCCGCCGGGCCGCCCGCGATCGACGGGCGCGGCTTCTCGTCGGGGCCCGAGACGAGGAAGGGCACCCCGATCAGCACCAGGCCGCCGAGAAGCGCGGCGGCGATCATCGGCTTGTTGGGACGGCCCAGGGGCGGCACGGTCTCCGTGTCGGCGGAGGGGCGGGGGACGGCCGTGGCCGTGGCCGTCGTCGAAGCCGCGGACGTGGCCGTGGCCGTACTCGTGCTCGTGCTCGTGCTCGTGCTCGTGCTCGTGCTCGTGCTCGTACTCGTGGCCGTCGCCGAAGCCGCAGACGTGCTCGCGGTCGTGCTCGCGGTCGAAGCCGCGGACGTGGCCGTGGTGGGGGCGGTTTCCGCCACGGGGCTCGTCCCCGTGGCGGTGCCGGTCGCCGTCCCGGCCCTCGCCCCGGCCGGCGCCGGGGAGGGACCCGGCGCGGTCGCCGTCCGTGCGGCCGTCCCGGTCTCCGGAGCCGCCGCGGCGACGGTCGTCGCGGTCCCGGCGGTTGCGGTCCCGGCGGTTGCGGCGGCGGTGGCCGTGGCCGTGACGGCGGCCGGAGCGGTCCCGGCCGCCGCGCCGCCGCTCGTGGCGCGCGGGGCGGCGGGGAACAGCCCCGTGGACGGCTCCTCGCTCAGGACGGCCAGTGCGGCCGCGCGCGGCACGGGAGAGGCCCCGGCGCTCTCCCCTGCGGGGGTGGTCTCTCTGCTGGTCATGGCTGCTCTGCCTTTCTCGACGGGAAAGAGGTGCGCGGGGCACCCGCTCAGCGGGGCGGCGGGACGTGGAGGAACGGGCCGGTGCACCGGTCGGGCCAGGGCGCCGCCCCCGTGGAGCCCGGACGGCCCGCGACGGCGTCGAGCCGCTCCAGGACCCCGGCCGAGGGGGCCCTGAACCGCCCGGCGTCCGGCGGGAGTTCGGCCAGCAGGACGCGTGCGGGCAGTTCGGCGTCGGCCTCGTGCCGGGCCAGCACCGTGAACTCCGTACCGGTGGCGAAGAGGGCTTGCACGCCGCTTCCGTCACGGGACAGGACCGAGGTGCGCCGGGCGGTCGTCGGCCTGATGACGTAGCGGACCCGGTCCGGAGGCGGCAGGGGCGCGCCCGGCGCCTCCAGGTGCACCGCGTCCAGCGGCGCGTCGCACGAGAGCACCGCTCCCGGGACGACCTCGTCCGGTACGGAGGGTTCCGCGGCGGCCCGTACCAGGGTGCCCCGCAGCGCGGGCAGCCGGCGCAGCCCGGCCGCCAGGCAGCCGGCGTACGGGCGCAGCTCCTCGTCCCCGGCGGCGAGGGCGCGCGCGCCGAACGGGTCCTCGGGCGCGGAGGAGAGGTACAGGCGTACGGCGATCAGGTCCGCCCGCACCGCGTCCTCGTCCGCCCCGCGCAGCGCGGGCATCCGGATCAGCGCCTGTCCGACGGGCCCGCTGTGCTCCTCCCAGACCTTCGCCGCCAGCTCCCGGAACGCCCGCCGGTCCGGTTCCCCGGCCGACTCCTCCCGCAGCCGGCGCGTGCGCCTCACCGAGGCGGGGACGGCAGCGGGTGCGGAGAGGGAGGGAGGGGAGGGAGGGGAGGGAGGGGAGGGAGGGGAGGGACGGGGAGAAGGGGAAGGACGGGAAGGGGGAGAAGGGGGCGCGGTCACGGGAGCGGGTGCGGGGGACGCGGGGGACGCGGTGGGCGGGGCGGGCACAGGCACGGGTGCGGGTGCGAGTGCGAGTGCGGGTGCGGAGACGGCTGATACGGCCGTGACCGCCGGGGCCGCCGAGGTCGCCGAAGAGGTCGCGACCGCCGGAGGGGCCGGGGCGGGAGGGGCCGGGACGGGGGCCGGTGCAGGGACGGGGCCCGGTGCCGGGACCTGGAGCGGGTCCGGCACTCTGCCGGGCCGCGCGTCCGGTTCCGGCTCCGTGCCCGGCTCCGTACCGGCTTCTGTGCCCGTGCCCGTACCCCCGTGCGCGTCCTGTTCCGTCGTCGGTGGCAGGGCTGCGGGGGCCGTGGCCGGTTCCTCGGATGCCCCGGGCGCCTCCGGGTGGGGGACGGCCGCCAGGGAGAGGCCCGCGCGGACCGCGAAGCGGCGCAGGGCGGCGACCGCCTCCGGCCCCGCCTCCCCGGAGACGGCGAGTTCGGCGTGGGCGCGGGCCGCCGGGGCGAGGGCGGCGACGAGCGCCGACAGATCGCGCAGGGTCGCCGCGCGAACGGCCTCACCGGCCAGACAGTCCGACGCGATCTCCACCCGCAGGACGCGCGGTTCGCCCGCCCGGTCCCGGACCTCGGCGGGCGGCTCGCCCGTGGGGCCGATCCAGAGGCCGGAGCGGACGGCCACCGCACGGGCCCCGGAGGGCATCCGCAGGGTCGCGGGTTCCGGCTCCGGGACTCCCGCCGATTCCGGGAGCGTCCAGGCGGTGGGGCGGGGCACGGGGCGGGAGCCGTCGGCGGCGAGGGGGAAGCAGAGGAGGGCGGCGAGGGGCGCGGGCCAGGCGAACTCGCCCTCGGCGGAGACCAGTCGGACGGTTTCCACGGGCGCCCCTGTCCCGTCCCGGTCCTCGGCCCCGCCGCCCCCGGACGGCTCGGACGGTTCGGACGGCTCAGCCGGTTCGGTGGCGAGCGGAAGGCCCAGGGTCACCTCCAGCTCCGTGCCGAGGAGGTCGCACACCTCCTCCGCCAGCGCGGTCGCGTCGCGCCCGTCCACCGGGACGAGCCGCAGCGTACGGCGCACCTCGGACGGCAGGGAGACCAGGAGCGTGGCCAGGTCCTCGGCCGCGACCGGCTCGGCGCGCGGCGCGCCCAGCAGGACGGCGGGACGGTCGGGGTGGACGGCGACGGCGTAGGCCGGTTCGTCGGGGCGGGGCGGGGCGGAGTCCGCCGGGGCGAGGGCGAGGCCGGCGGGCACGGCGCGGACGACGCTCCCGCCGACCGGCCCCAGCGGCACCCTGGCCAGGGCGCGCTGCCAGCGCGGTGCGGGCAGCCGGGCGCCCAGCGGCTCCGGGGCCTCCCCGGGTGCGAAGCGCCACCAGCCGCCGCCGGGGGTGGCGGGCTCGGTGACGTAGAGCAGGCCGCCGGGGGCGAGGACGGCGGGCGCGTCCGGGGCCTCCAGGGTCACGTTCCAGGCGTCGGCGAGGCGCTGGGCCAGCGGTCCGTCCTCGCCCGCCGGGGCGGCGGCACCGGAGAGGACGAGACGGAGCGACAGCGGTTCCTCGTCACGCAGCCGGGCGAGCAGCGCGCCGAGTTCCCCGCCGAGGTTCCCGGCGGCCGCCTGGGGGACGTCGACCACGACGGCGGGCCGCCGGGGATCGGCGGGCAGCGCGCGCACGAGGGCGCGGACCGGTGAGTCGGGGGCGGCCGAGGAACGCAGGAGGTACCGGTGGGGGAAGTCGTCCCGCACGGTGTGCGGCGCCTCCGGTGCCGCTCCTCCGGAGGCCCCGGCGGGAGCCGTCCCGGGGGCGGGCGCGGCGGGTTCCGCGACGGCCGGGGCAGGGGCGTTCCGGCGGCGGGTGAGTCTCCGCAGCAGCCCTCCCGGCCGGTCGTCCGGAGCGCTCTCCACCCGTTCGCCGCCACCCTGTCGCATGCGCCCTCCCCTGTTCGGTGGCTCCGATTCGATCATGGGCGCTCCGCCCGTGCGGAGGGCGGTCACGAGGAGCTCCCGGTGAGCTTGTCGAAGGCGTGCCGGGCGAGGGGGGAACCGCCCTGCGGGGAGCTGTGCGGTTTCCCGGATTCCTGCGGTTCTCCGGAGTCCTCCGGGGTTTCCTGCCGGTCCGTCCGTGGTGCTCCGCGCCAGCCCACGCCGTCCTCCCACCACACCCGGATCGGCGGAAGGGAGTCCTCGGGGCCGAAGCGCCGGGTCGTCCCGTCGGGGGCGACGACCTCCAGGGAACGTCCGAGCGCGTCGGCGTAGAGCCGCAGGAGGAAGACCGCGGACGTGTCGAGGGAGAAGACGGGGGGTCTGCTCGCCGAGGAGGTCACGCCGTCGCCCGTGTCCGGGAAGCGGTAGTGGTCGAGCGGGTGCTCCATCGGGTGGAGGCGTCCGGTGAAGATCCGGGCCGTGAGGTCGTCCACGTGCAGACCCGCTGCCGCCGCTCTCGCGAGGAGCTGCCGGGCGTTGTCGGTCGTGCGGTGGTTCTCGTAGAGGGTGGTGAGCATGCTCCGTACCTCGGGGGCGGTCCTGAGGCCCTGGAGGTCGGCGCGCCCCCGCAGGTCCGCCGGGGAGGGCGGTTCCGACGCGGGGGGCAGGTCCGACGGCACGTACGTCTGGTCGCCCGGGAGGTGCGCCTCGGTGAGCGCGGCGAAGAAGGAGCCGTAAGGGGCCCTCAACCGCTGGTTGAAGGGGGCGGGTTCGGGTGCGGTGCCGGTGGGGGCCACGGTGCCGTCCGAGGCCGGGGGCGGGGTCTCTTCGGAGGTTCGGTCGGCGAGGTAGGCGGCGGCCACCTCGTGGAAGCTGCGCTGGATGTGCCCCTCGTCGGAGGAGTACAGCAGGTTGATCGCATGGTGCATCTTGCTGACCCGGTCGTCCGGGAGGCCGAGCCGGGTTCCGTCGGTGTGCGTGGGGGAGACCTTCTCCATGAGGTTCTTGTTCGCGAACTCTTCGAGGACCTCACGCGCGTTCGCGACGGCCTTGGCGTCCTGTTCCGGAACGTTCGTCCACGGCTCGTCGGCGTAGAAGTTCATGCGGAGCGCGTCCCCGCTGTTCTGGAGGTCGGTGAGCTTCCCCTGGTTCGTCCCCCTGGCGTGGAAGTCGCCCTCGTGGAAGAGCTTCAGGTAGGGGACCGGGGAGGCGTGGCTCTGGGGCACCTGGATCTCCCCCCACTGCGTTTCGTTCAGGACGCCGCCGGCCTCCAGGGACTTCACCTTCCAGGACACGATCATGTCGACGAACAGGCGGGAGAGGTCGGTCTGGGTGGTGGTCCGGAACGAGGTGAAGAAGGCGGTTCCCCGCGCGGCGGGAAGAGGGGTCACCGCAGCGGCGTCGGAGGACTCCGGGGTGGAGTCGTTCGTGTAGCTCTGTCCGATCTCCCAGGCCGCGAACTTGGCGAGGTTCTCGGCCAGACCCTCGAACTCCGCGTTGGACTCACTGAAACGGACCGCAGGGGGGTTCCCGTGGGCACCCCCGTCCACCATGACGGCCAGAGCGTCCACGAAGAGGTTCGGTTCGGGCGAGTAAGGCAGGAGGGGGAACTGGGACGCCATTCTGTCCCGCGTGCGCATGTCGTTCTCGACCTTCTGGACGAACCTTTCCATCAGGGTGTCGAGTTCGATTTCCGACGGAAAATCTCCTAGGTCCAGGAGGGGTTCACCCTCCTTCTTCTTCTTATTCACCCTCCTCTCCAGCCCTTCCTTCTCCTTGGGCCACCTCCCCTCCGTCTCTTCGATCAGCTTTCGATAGAGATCGGACTCCCCGGAATGCGGCGCCCTGTACCCTCCGGACATCATCAGGGGGCGCACAGGGGCAAGAGGAGATTTCGAGGCTTTACCGGGAGAGGTCTCGTCGAAACCGAGCTCCCTGGAGAAGTGGTCGAAGATGTGCGGGCCGTCGGGGGTGGTGTGCTTGTAGGCGTCGAAGTCCATGAAGGCCACGTAGGGGTGGTACTCCTTCATGACCAGGGCGTCGATCGCCCTGAAGGTGGCCTCGCTCGTCATGGTGAGGTTGCGGGCCCGGCCGTACGGGAAGGACTCCTTCCCCCACCTGGGCATCGGCGTGGCGACCGCGGCGACGGGAACCTCGATGCCTGCCCTTTCGAGCCTTTCGATGAACTCCCGCTCTTCGACTTCCTTCGCCTTTTTCGACTTGAAGCCGCTGGTGTAACCGCTGCTGTTCACTCCGACGACGATCGCGACCCGACCGCGCATGTCTTCGGAGAGGCCGTTGGTGACCCATTCGACGAATTTTTCGAGATTACCCTTCCCCATGAACGTTTCCTTGCTCACGATCGCGTTCACGACGTAGGAGATCTCACGCTTCCCCTCGTGACTGTCCTTCACCCTCTGCCGGTATTCCTCGGGCGTCAGGAGTGAGGGACTCCGCGTGCTCCCCTCGACGAACTTCTCGAAGGCGGAGTTCGTGAAGGAGAGCGAATCCATCGCGTTCCCCGGGGCCCGGCTGCTCTGTCCCTCGAACCCTTCGTCGCGGCCGGGGCCGAGGTCCTCCCGGTCCGCGGGCACGGTGGTGGGGGCGGTGTGGAGGGGGATGACCGCGTTGTCGCTGACGGTCTCGATGGTCCGCAGGTAGTCCTGGGGGAGCTCGCGCAGGGTCTCCTCGCGGGGACGGACCATCAGGCCCTCGGTCCGTACGCCGCTCGCCCGCTCGTCCCGCCGGAAGAGGTGGCGGTTGTCCCTGTCGGCGTCGGTGTCGACGTACTCGTCGGCGAGGCCCAGGTAGTGCAGGAGCTCGTGGGTGATCGTGGCGTCGCTGTCGTTGACGTCCCAGTGGAGCTGGTCGGCGCGGGCCGGCGCGTCCGTACGGGAGAGGGTGACGGCCTCGCTGTGGTCGGGCGCGTGCACGAACTCGGCGGTGACGTACAGCTGGTCGCCCGAGCCCGGCAGCCGGTAACCGCGGTTGACGTGCTGGTCGAGGGTCTTCTGCATCCGGTCCCGGTGCTGGGCGAGGTCCCCGGTGGTGAGCCCGTCGGCGAGCTTGAAGGGCAGGGTGACGAAGAAGTGCCGCACCGTCCGTCCGTCGGCGAGCTGTTCGCGGCGCACGCTGTTGCGGATGAGGGTCCACGAGCCGTTGAGCCGGCCGGCGGGCCGGTTCTCCTGGCCCCTCTTGGGGTCGAAGCGTTCGGTGTGCACCACGGTGTTCTTCGCGCCGCGGAAGGAGGTCAGCTCGTCGGGCCGGACCGGATTCTCCACCAGCCGGCCCTTCTCGCGGGGAGGGGTCTGCTCGGTGGTGGTGTGGGTGTCGGTGGTGGTGTGGGTGTCGGTGGTGTCGGTGGTGTCGGTGGTGTGGGTGTCCGGGGCCGGGGCCGCCGAGGTCGACAGGTTGGCCGGGGACGCCGAAGCCGACGGGGCCGACACGTTGGCCGGAGCCGACGTGTGGGTCGAGGCCGACACGTTGGCCGGGACCGACGGAACCTGCACATTGGCCGGAGCCGACACGTTGACCGGAGCCGTCGAGGCCGACACATTGGCCGGCACCGACGGAACCTGCACATTGGCCGGAGCCGACACGTTGACCGGAGCCGTCGAGGCCGACACATTGGCCGGCACCGACGGAACCTGCACGTTGACCGGAGCCGACACGTTGGCCGGGGCCGTCGAGCCGGCCGTCGTCGGCGGGGCCTGTCTGGTCACCTCGCCGCCGTCCGGGCCGTACGTCGTCAGGTACGTGCCGTTCTCGTCCTGGAAGACCAGGTGCACGGTCCGCCCGTGGTCGACGGCGAACCGCGCGGCCCGTTCCTCCGCGTTCGTCCGGGCGGCGTCCCGGTCCAGGGCCGCGTCGAGGTTCAGCCACAGCTGGAGCTCCGGCCGCGGGGTGTCCTGGTCCGTGTCCCGGAGCCACGTCTCGACGAGGCCGTCCACCCGGGACGCGTGGGCCACGGGGTCGGTCCCGCCCTCCTCGCGCGTACCGGCGGACAGGTCCCAGACGCCGTCGCCGCGGTCCGCGTCCGGCAGGACCCCGAGGCCGAGGAGCACCTGCTCCGGGACGCGGACGACCGCCGTACCGATCACCTGCCGCTTGTCGCCCTCGGGGCCGGTCACGGTGGTGAGCGTGTCCACCACGACCTCGTGGGTCTTCATGCCGCTCTGGGCGTCCTGCCGTCCGGCCGAGCCGATCTTCGTCCAGAGGCGGGCGGTCGTCCCGACGCCGCCGCCCTGGCCCCCGGGGGTCGTCTGGTGGTGCAGCGTCGGCACCGTCGCGCCGATGCCGAGGCTCATCTCGTTCCGCGGTGGCGCCAGCGGGGTCGTGAACTTGTGCTGTCCGGTGAGGGAGAAGGGGGACGAGTAGGTGCGGGTGGTGGCCGAGGAGGTCGTGGACGTCGTACCGGTGACGCGCGTGTGGTCGCCGGTCACGCCCATGGTCCGGTCGAGCAGGCGGGGGTTGCTCATCCGGAGGTCGAGAGCGACCTGCCCCTTGCCCGGAGCACCGCCGAACACGGCGGCGGCGCCGGTCGGCCCGAGGGTCGAGACGTTCTCGCGGAGCAGATCCGTGAACAGGACCGCGACGGCCTCGTGGGCGGTGGCGCCGGGCCGCTTCGCATCGATCAGGCCGGGCGCGACCTGGGTGATCGCCTCCTTCAGCTGCTCGATGTTCGTGACGGCGGCGACCGTGACGGCCTGCTGGAGCCGCAGCTTCGGATGGCGCTCCAGGCGCTCCCTGACCTCCGGGGGAAGGTTCTCCGGCGAGTGGACCTCCGGGGGGAGGTCATGGGCCGTGTCCGGGGAAGCGGGACCGAGACCCTGGTCGCCGCCGAGGCGCAGGGTGACCCTGGCCTCGACCGGGGGGGAGGAATGCGAGACGGGCCTGCCCGTCACGTACGCGGGGACGTCGAGGACGGCGGTGAACCGGTAGCGCAGGTCGAACTCGGTGCCGCCGTTGGTGCGTCCCCAGGCGCGGTTCTCGGCGACCGTCGCGTTGGCCACGGTCGTGGCCTGGGAGACCCCGAGCCCCGGTGTCGTCGACGCCTTCACGGGGACGCCCGCGAGCGGGAAGGAGACGCTTCCGGACACCCCGGCCGACCACTTCGTGGTGCGCGCGGTGCTCGTGCCGGTGTCGAGCGGGCGGTGCTGCGAGTAGTACTCCAGCTCCGCGCCGGACGGCGCGGAACGGCCGCGCAGGGCGGACAGGTCCCGCTCGCTCATGGCCGGCTCGGTGGTGACGGTCAGGGACAGCGTGGTGGTCCCGAACACGCTCTTGTACGGGAAGGCGAGCGGGGGCAGCGAGGACGGGGTGCCGTCCTGGTTCCTTCCCCGGCCGACGAGTTCGGCGAGGGCGGCGGTCGACGCGTACTCGGCGATCATGGTCCGCAGGCCGGGGACGTACCGGTGGTCACCGGGGACGAGGGCGCCGGGGGCGTGCTCGTTCACCAGGGCGGTCAGGTGATCGCGCAGCAGGTGGTACGGGGGCTCCTCCCGGCCGTTCGCCGGGACGTGCGTGTTCCCCTCGTCCTGGGACGCGGTCGCCTGTGCGTCCTGCGGTACGTCCTGCGGCGACGTCTCGCGACCGAGCGGGACGACCGAGAGGACGGCGTCCGTGCCGAGCGCTCCGTACAGGAGGAAGCGGGCGGGCAGGGGGATGCCCGTCCCGGGCGGGACGGTCTGCTCGTCGGCGGGGAGGAAGTCCTTCAGCACCCCGCCGTCGCGCTGTATCTGCTCCTTGGAGGCGACGAACTCGATCCCTCCGGGGACGACGACCGGAGGGGCCTGCGTGGTCGAGACCCCGTGGGAGACGTTGAGCGTGCTCGTCCCCCGGAGGACGGTCAGCCGGTACTCCACGTCCGCACGGATCCGCCGCTGGGTGCTGTTCTCGGCCGCGACGCGTACGACCTGGAGGGAGGAGGACTCCGTGGTCGTGCGGGCCGTTCCCCGGCCGTAGGCGCCCTTCGCCGACAGGGTGCCGGTGACGGGGTTGGAGGGCGCCGGCGTGTCGGCGTCCGGCCGGACGACCCCGAACTTGCCGCCGACCTCTCCGCTCGCCTCCCAGGCGAGACGCGTCCGACTCGTCTGCTGGGTGCCGCCCTGGCCGATCGAGAGGTCCGTCTCGCCGAACTGGCTGACGGGCCCCAGGTCGACCGGGTTCTTGAGCACCATGCGTATTTCGACGGCCACCTCCTCGTCCCCGAGGAGGCCGGGGGCGAAGAGGCCGTCGATCACGTACACGCCCTTGTCCATCTGGTGGGCCCTGGCGAGCAGCGCGGACGGGCTGACCTGGTGGTTCAGGGAGCTCTCGTAGCCGGAGACGGGACGCGGCGGGGCGGTGTCCCCGGAGGCCGGGGCGGTGACGGGGGCGGTGGAGGACAGGCCCAGCACCCGCTTCGCGGCCTCGGCGAACTCCGCGAGCCGCCGGAGCGCCGAGGAGGGGGCGGGCCGGTTCACGTCCCCGGTGTGCAGCGGCAGCCCCGCGCCCTGCTGGTGCGCGGGAGGCAGCCGGGTGCCGGTGCCCAGGTGGGTGGGGTCGTCGGTGGGCCGGTGGCGCAGGACCTCCGCCAGGGCCTGCTGGAGGGCATCGCTGCCGAGGAGCACGTCGACCTGGGAGCCGTCCGGCAGCACCACCGTCTCGTCCCGGTGCTCGGGGCGGAGGGTCCCCTCCGGCACGTACCGGCTCGGCGGCACGGCGAGGTCGAGGACCACGGAGGCGGGATCGTCGTCGGTCGTGGACATGGGCACGGTCGTGGAGAGCGGCCCGGGGGCGGGCGCGAGCGAGGACGAGGCCGTGGGCGCGGGGACCGGGGCGGGCACGAAGAGGGAGGAGGGAGCGGACCCGGGCAGGGAGAGGGGGGTTCCGTTCTCCAGGATCTCCATCCGCAGGCGGGCGGGGAACCGGAAGACCTCCACGCGGGCTTCGCTCGCTTCGGAGGTGACGGGCCGGACGGACTGGGAGTGACCGAACGAGGTGGTGGGAGCGCTGGACCAGACCGTCTGGGGACCCGCCTTCAGGCCGGCGGCGAGGTTGGGGAGGACGCCCTGCTGGGACGCGTCACCGCTGAAGCCGAAGTTCCAGGACAGCGTGCCCGACTGCTGGTTGTTGCTGGTGTCCGTCAGGCCGCCCGAGTTCGAGACGAACACGTTCGCGAGGGTGGTCCGGTGGACGACGGGGGCGGACTCGTCACGCTCCAGACGCAGGACGACCTCGACCTGGCGGACCCTGCCGTCGGGGCTGACCGTGGTGAAGGGCAGCCGCAGCCCGCCGTCCGTCAGCTCGTCGACGGAGGCCAGCAGGGCCGCCTCACCGGTGAGCAGGTCGAAGCTGCGGAGGTTGTCCAGCCGGCTCCGGGTGTTCTCCGCCGTGGTGAGCCCCGGCCTGGGCAGGAAACCGTTCTCCTGCAGCCAGCCGCGCGCCTGGTCCAGTGCCGTCGTCAGACCCGTGCCGCTCAGGTGCAGCGGGGTGACGGAGAGGCCCACGCCCCGGAGGCCGGCGAGGTTCTCCGGCAGGGCGGCGACGGGATCGTCCGGGTAGGAACTCCGCGGCGGGGACGGCGGAGTGCTCGCGGAGGAACCCGACGCGACCGCCGTGGACGAGGAGTCCGGCGACGGGGGGCGGACGGGAGCGGGAGGCGGGGCCTGGCCGAGGGCCCGCATCCGGGCCTCCACCGTGACGGGACCGGGTGCCTCGGTCACGGTGCCCTCGGCGGAGATGAACTCCACGCGGTAGGAGACCAGGGCCGGGAACAGGACGTTGGCCGCGGACGCCCGCATGTTGCGGTTGGTGCTGTGCGTCGTCCCCGTACCGAGGGAGTTGTCCTTCTGCCAGCCGAGGTTCGCCTTGCCGAGGATCTGACCGCCGAGCCCGAAGTCGCGGAACGCCTTGTTCACCGGAGAGGCGTCCTGGTGCAGGCCGACGCCGCCGAAGCCCTCGACGCTGAAGCCGGAGGTGATCTTGCGCAGGGTGTCCTGCTTGACCTGGCGCTCCACGTACCGCTCGAAGCTGTAGCGGTCGGGCACCCACACCCCCGGCTCACGGCGGGAGTTCGGGGTGTCGGGCTGGTGCGTGACGTCGGCGACGATCCGGAACATGCCGACGGCCGCGCCGTTCTCGTCCACCAGGACCGGGGAGAGGGTGCCGACGGTCCTGGTGTCGTCGGTGCCCTTCCGGCGCTGGAGGGGCAGGGCGCCGAGCTGGTGCTCGATCCCGAAGAACTGCTCGACCTCCCGCAGCGAATCCGGGGAGAGGCCCGCCAGCTGGGAGGCGAACTGCGTCTTCGCCGTGCGCAGCAGCCGGCCCGGATCGGAGAGCGAGTCCAGCGCCCAGACCGGCGTGGCGTCGAGGTGCCTGCTCAGCGCCTCATCACTGTCCCAGAAGACCGTGATCTCCTCGGCGGCGTCCCGGTCCGTCTTGAGGTGCTCGGGGAACCAGGCCGTGATCGTGAACGGGGACAGGTCCGCAGGCCGGGTCCACGTGGTGTCGTTCGGCCCCTTCAGCTGCACGGTGGCGTTGTAGTCGTACGGATGCGCCGGCTCGGAACTCCGGTGCAGGCTCGTGCTGTTGACGCTCACCGTCCGGGTGCTGCTCGTCGCCAGCTGCCAGTGGGTGAAGCTCAGGGAGCCCCCGACGGGGTAACCGGTGACGAAGGACGACGGCTCGCTGGTCGGGATCGTGAGCGAGAGGGTCGGGATCGAGAACCCCCGGTAAAGGGTCGTACCGGTCTGCCGGCTCTGGGAGGCGGCCGCCGTCTGGCGTTGCTCGTTGTTGTGGGTCGGCAGGGCGCCCGTGACGCCGGCCAGCACGGACGGGCGGGGGCCGGAGAGGTTCACCTTCAGGTGGAACGACAGTTCGGTGCCGTCGTCGTCCACCGTCATCCGGTGACCGTCCCGGCTCATCAGCATGTGCCGGTTGTCGATGAGCGTCTGCGAGGTGATCAGCGACTGCAACTGCTCCTGAATCGCGGAGCGGCGCTCCGGCGGCACGCCGAGGGAGTCCAGGACGCCGTCCCGGAGGGACGAGATCACGTCGTCCGCGATCGGGGAGAGCTGCACACCGCCGACTCCCCGGTGACCGTCCTGGCCGAAGGTGAGGATGTGGCGGGAGGGGGGCGGCGTGGTCTGGGGGGCCTGGGTGACCTGGGAGACCTGGGTGGTCTGGTTCTCCTGGTTCTCCTGGTTCTCCTGGTTCTCCTGGTCGTTCTGGCTCTCCTGGCTCTCCTGGTTCTCCTGGCTCTCCTGGCTCTCCTGGCTCTCCTGGTTGTTCTGGTTGTTCTGGTTGTTCTGGTTGTTCTGGTTGTTCTGGTTGACCAGGTTGTCTTGGGTGGTCTGCTCGGTCTGCTCGACCTGTTCAACCTGCTCGGTCTGCTCGACCTGTTCAACCTGTTCGGTCTGCTCGGTCTGCTCGGCCTGCTCGACCTGCTCGACCTGTTCAACCTGCTCGGTCTGTTCAACCTGCTCGGTCTGCTCGGTCTGCTCGGCCTGTTCAACCTGTTCGGTCTGCTCGACCTGTTCAACCTGCTCGGTCTGCTCGACCTGTTCAACCTGTTCGGTCTGCTCGGTCTGCTCGGTCTGCTCGACCTGCTCGACCTGCTCGGTCTGCTCGGCCTGCTCGGTCTGCTCGACTTGAAGGGCTTGGTCGTTCTGGGCGGACTGGACGGTCACCGGTACATCGGTCGCCTGGAGTTCGGTTACCTGTGCCTGGTGCTCTTCGGTCGTCTGCGCCTGAGGCTCTTCGTCCGCCTGGACCTGGGTTTCCAGGGGCGCAGGCTCCTCCCGGAGGTCCGTGGACTTGGTGGCCGAGAGGGGCGGGAGGAGCGGGAGGGGAATGTCGGCCTGATCGTCCCGCTTCGACTCCTCGGTCTCCGAGGTCTCGACCGTCAGGGTTTCGGGAACCGGTGATCCGACCGTCTGGAGCACGGGCACAGGAGATCCGGGCGTCTGGGTCTCGACCGCGGAGACCTCGGCCTCCTGGTTCTCGTTCGTCTCGGCCCGGGAGCCCTTGCTTTCGGTCGTCAGGGGTTCGGGGGTCTGGCTTCTGGGCGTCTGGTTCCCGGACACCGGGGTCACGACCACCGGGCTCCGGGGCTCCTGGGTTTCAGCCTCCTGGGTGTCGTCTTCCCGGTTCTCGGTCTCCTGGATGCCGGTCGTACGGGTGTCGGTCTCCTGGACCTCGGCCTCCTGGGACTTGGTCTCTTGGACCTCGACCTCTTGGACCTCAGCCTCCTGAGACTCGGCCTCCTGGACCTCAGCCTCCTGAGACTCGACCTCCTGGACCTCGGTTTCGAGGGTTTCGGAGTCCTGGTGACCGGTTTCCGAGGAATCGGTCGTCCGGGGCGCGGTCGACGGGGCGCTGACCGCCTGCTCCTCGGTCTCCGAGGTCTCGACCGTCAGGGTTTCGGGAACCGGTGATCCGACCGTCTGGAGCACGGGCACAGGAGATCCCGGCGTCTGCTCTGCCCCTGTCGGGCTCGCGGCCGCTCGGGAGGTGGGCCTCTCCTGGAGATCCGCGGATTCGGTGGCCGAGGGGGGCGGGAGGGGGGTGTCGGCCGGGTTGTTCCGGTTCGGCTCTTCGTCCGTCCGGGAGTCCTGGGTGTCCTGGCTGTCCTGGCTGTCCTGGCTGTCCTGGGTGTCGTTCGTCAGGGGTTCGGGCGTCTGGTTCCCCGGCGCCTGGTTCCCGGTCGTCCGAAGTCCGCCGGTGGAGGGTCCGGGCAGCGGAGGCGTGGGGACCGGAGGAACGGGAACCGGAGGAACGGGAATCGGGGGCACGACCACCTGGGGGGCGGGCTCCTCTTCCCGAAGGCTCTCCTGGAGGGCCTCCTGAAGGTCCCCCTGGAGGTCCGAGGACTCGGTCGACAAGTAGGGAACGGCAACCGGGGCGTTCGACTGGACGGTGGCGGGGGCGGTGGCCTCCGGGGAGGACTCCGTGACCGTCTGCGCGTTGTTCCCCTCCGGGCGGGACGACAGGGAGACCATCTCCATCTCGTCGACCGGACTCGTCTGCGACGTGGGGAACGCCGGCTCGTCGTACGAGGGGGACAGGGTTCCTTCGACCAAGAACTCGGTCGTGGACGACGAGGTGGTCGGGACCTGGGCCGTGGACGGCTTCGCCTCGGTCTCCTCCTGTGCCGTCCCTTCCTTCTTCTCTTCCGTGTCCGCCGTGTTCTCGCGGGACTCGGTGTTCTTCGTGTCCTCCGTGTTCTCCGTGTTCTCCGTGGTCGTGGTGGTCTCGGTGGAGAGGCCCGACGGCTGTACGGGGGCGCTGGAGGCGTTCTCGCCGTTCGTACCGTTCGTGCCGTTCGTGCCGTTCGTGCCCTTGGCGTCCGTCTTGGTCGGGGACGTCTCCGAACGCTGGCCGGAGGACGCCTGGTTCTGGTTCCCGGACGTGTTCTGCGCGCTCTGGGTGTTCTGGGTGTTCTGGGTGTTCTGCGCGGTGTTCTGCGGGCCGGACGCGGCCGGCGAGGCCGAGGACACCGGCGCCGTCGAGGTCGTGGCGACCGGGGCGGCCCCGGGCCGGTGCTGCTCCTCGTCCCGAGCGGTCTCGTCACCGACGTCGAGGTACTGGAGGTCGGACTCGTCATCGTCGTCGTCGACGTCGAGGTACTGGAGGTCGGACTCGTCGTCGGTGACGTCGAGGTCCTGGAGGTCCCCGGAGGAGACCGTCTCCGGCTTCGCGTCGGCCGACACGTCCGACGACGCGTCCGGAACGGGGCCCGGCGCGCCGCCGGGAGTACCGAAGTCCGGGGCCTTCATGCCGAGGGAGTCCCGCATCCCGAGGCCCAGCTTCTCGCCGCCGGTCTCCAGGAGGTGGCCCAGCCGGCCCTCGACGATGCCGGAGCCGAAGGTCAGGCCGGAGGTCTTGAAGCTGTGCTCGTCCGAGAAGAGCAGGTTGTACGTGCCCTCCGAGACGGCCGCGTGGGCACCTTCGAAGAGTCCCGTCACGCCTTGCTCGCGGATCGACTTGAAGATGCTGGAGCCCATCGCGTCGGCGGTGCCGTTCGTCAGGACGTCCCGCATGTTCTTGTCGAGCACGGTGTCGTCGAGGGGCTTCAGGACGTTCTTCAGCGCGTCGGGCAGGTCCGGCCGGCCGGTCTTCGAGAGCAGGGTCTCGGCCCACTTCTCGCCCACCTCGCGGGTCCCCTTGCCGAGGTGGTTCTCGAAGGTGTCGCCCATCCCCTTGATGAAGTCGCGTGCGGACTTCTCCGGGTTCGGGCCCGCCACTCCGGGGAGGTTCTTGCGGAAGTTGTCGGTGACGTCCTGGCCGAAGGACGGCTTCGGCGGCGGCGTGGGGCCGACATCGCCCTTGCCCTTCGGAGGAGGGGTGGGACCGACGTCGTCCCCCTTGCCCTTCGGGGGAGGGGTGGGGCCCGCGCCGTCGCCCGTGCCCTTGGGCGGAGGGGTGGGTCCGGCGCCGTCGCCCGTGCCCTTCGGCGGGGGCGTGGGGCCGACGTCGTCGCCCTTGCCCTTGGCCGGCGGAGGAACGATGTCGTCGCCCACCTTGTCCTTCGGCGGCGGGGTGGGGCCGAGGTCCCCGGCGGTCTTCTTCGGCGGGGGCGGCAGGTCGCCGCCGAGCTTGTTCTTCGGCGGCGGCACGTTGTCCAGCTTCTTGCCGATCAGGCCGCCCGCGTCGTCGCCGAACAGCTTCGCGAGGCCCTTGTTGAAGAGCTTGCCCAGCGCCTGGAAGGGGCCCGCCAGCAGGCCCTGGACGGCACCGGAGAGCGCCGCCGCCTTGGTGAGCTCGTGGTCCCACTCGTCACGGGTGCCCTGGTTGAGCTGGATCCACTGGGAGAGGCCGTCCATGACGACGCCCATGCCGACGTTGATGATCTCGTGCATGAGCAGGGCGACCAGCAGCCGGCCGAGACGGGTGCGGATGATCAGCCGGACGATCGCCTGCTTCTGGAGGTACGCGGCGATGGAGGCGCCGAAGAAGAAGGAGAGCGCCGCCGCCACGGCCGCCTCGACCAGCAGCTCCACCAGCTGGGCGATGATCATGTACTTGGTGTACTGGAGCTGGGTGGCGCTCTTGCGGGTGAACGTGGCGATCAGATCCGCCTGGTCCGTGACCGCGTTGAAGTAGTCGAGCCCCTTCTGGCCGCCGAGGAACGACTTCATCGCCTCCTGGTACATCTCGGCGGCGGTGCCCTCGAAGTTCTTCCGCGTGTAGCCGAGGGCCTCGGCGACCTGCCGCTGGATGTCCCCGTTGAGCTTCCCGTGCAGCCCCTTGTGCGCCTCGGCGAGGGCGAACAGCTTGTCCTCGTCGCCGTCCGGCGGGATCTCACCGGTCAGGGCCGCGAACAGCCAGGCGCACTCGGGCGGGAAATGCAGGGACATGGCGGGTCAGCGCTTCTTCGTGTGGGTGTCGATGTTCCCGGTGATGCCGTCCTGGGTCCTCTTGAAGCGGTCGGAGGTGTCGGTGAGGCTCTGCCCGCTGGCCTTGAGCGCCTCGACCAGGGCTTCGCTCCCCTCCACGACGAAGCCGAGCCCCTGGTAGTACTTCTTGGCGAAGGCCTCGCCGAACTCGCCCGTGCCCCAGCAGCCCCGGTAGCTGGTGATCTTGTCCATGTACTCGTCGCGGGCGACCTTCAGCTCCTCGCCCACGTTCTTGACGGCTTCGCCGCCCTTGTCGAGACCGCCGCTGTTGACGTTCAGTTCGCTCATCGCGCCGTCTCCTCCCCCGCGGCCCCGGTGTTCTCCTCGTCGTCCACCAGCTCGTCGAGCAGGGCGCCGCCGGAGGTGGCGGTGGACCGCGAGGAGGGCACCACCAGCTCGGGGTCGAGCCGCAGCGGGGCGAGCAGCTCGTCCCACTCGACGGGCGCGAAGCCGCCCTCGGCGTCCGGGTTCAGCCCGGGGACGGGGCCGAAGGGGCGGTACACGTCGAGGAGCCGGGAGGCGGCCTGGGAACGGGCGGAGGCGATGGTGCCCATCAGCACGTTCGCCAGTTCGGCGGGGGCCATCGTGCGGTAGCGGGAGGTGGGGAAGCGCAGGCCGGTCAGCTCGCCCTGCGCTCCCACGGTCGCCTCCACGGTGCGGTCCTTGGACGTGACCGTCACGGAGATCCGGGCCGCCTCGGCCGCGGCCTCGTCCAGACGGGCCCGGGTCTCCTCGAACTCCGCCAGGGCCTCCGCGAGCCGTTCTTCCAGGGGGTTGCTCATCGTCCCGTACCTCTTCTTCCTCGTTCGTACGCCGCCGGGGTGCGCCCCGCGGGACTGTTCACCGGCCGATCACTCCCGCGACCCCGCCCTCGTCGGTGCCCCAGACGTCCTCGTCCTCGCTGATCCAGGTGGAGCGTTCGCGCTCGTCGCTCTGGGTGCCCTGGCCGCCGCCCGCGCCTCCCATGCCGCCGCCCATGGGGGGCATCATCGGCATGCCGCCGGACGTGGTCGCCGGACGGCGCATCGCGACGGCCTCCTCGGCGGCGATCTGGGCGGCGCGGGCGCGGCCGGCCGTCACCTCGCCGGCGGTCGTGGTGCGGAGGCGTTCGGCGGCGGTGGCGGCGGAGAGGCCGGAGGGGGAGGTGGGGAAGCCGACGCCCGGCCCCAGGGGGTTGGCGGACAGCAGCGGGGTCCGCCCGGAATCGCCGTACCCGCTGCTGGACGGGGGGAGGGCGGTCTTCTTCTTCCCGTCGAGGAAGTCGTAGTAGTCCGGGGTCTCCGTGAAGCGCCCGGTGCCGGAGGACGTGCGGAAACCGCCCGATCCGCCGGTCACGGAGACCGTGCGTCCGTCGGCGTCCGTGGTGACCGTCCGCCCGTCCGGATAGGTGATCTTGTGGCCGCCGTTCTTCAGCGCGTGGTCGACGGTGCCGTCCGGGTAGCGGGTGGTGGTGGAGCCGTCCGGGTTGTGCTTGGTCTCCGCGCCCGCGTTCCCGCCGAGCGGGTTCAGGTGCTCGGTCTTCTTCTGCCCGCCGGACTCCGTGGTGGTGTACGTGCCGTCGGGGGCGAGCCGGGTGGAGGAGCCGTCCTTGTAGGTGGTGATGACGGTGCCGTCCTTGTCCACCGTGGCCACGGATCCGTCGGCGTACTCGATCGTCGAGGTGTTCTTGCCCAGGTGGGAGATGGTCTTGGTGCCGTCGGGGTCGATCGTGGTGATCGTCCCGTTGGGGCTCACCGTCGTCCTGGTCCCGTTGGCGTGGACCGTCGTCGTGGAGCCGTCCTTGCCGAAGGTCGTGGTCGAGCGGTCGGGGTTCTGGATGCTCTGCCCCGGCTCCGGGCGGGTGACCTTCTTGTTCCCCTCGGGGTCGGTCGTGGTGAGGGTGCCGTCGGTGGCGCGGTTCTGGACCGTGCCGTCCTTGTACTGCGTGACGCTGCTGCCGTCCGGGCGGAACGTGGTCTTCGTGCCGTCCGGGTAGGTGATCGTCTGGCTGCCGTCCTTGCGCAGCACCGTGGTGGAGCCGTCCGGGTTGACCGTGGTGGTCGTGCCGTCGCGGGTGACGGTGGTGGTGGTCCCGTCCTTGTGGGTGGTGGTGCGGGAGCCGTCCTGGTTGTACGAGGTGGTGGAGCCGTCCGGGCCCTTGACGGTCCGCAGCGCGACGGGGTTTCCCGTGCCCGTGCCGAGGCCGGGGCCGTTCGGGTTCGGCTGGAGCAGGGGCGGCAGCACGCCGGGGGGAGTGGTCTCCTTGCGCCCGTCGGGGTGGGTCGTGGTGTACGAGCCGTCGGGGTTGCGGACGATGGTGGAACCGTCCGGGGTGCGCACGGTGTTGCCGGTGCCGAAGCCGCCGTTGCCGCCCGTGAGGTTGTTGGGGTCCAGGAGGGGCGGGGGCTTGACGCCGGTGTCGAGGCCCGGGGGCTTCTGTCCGCCCTTCTCGTCCTTGCCGTTCCCGCCCAGGTCCTTGTTGCCGCCGAGGCCGCCGCCGAGGCCGTTGGGGTCCAGGACCGGCGGCTTGTCCCCGCCGGGGCCGTCCTTGCCGGCGTTCTTGTCCAGCTCGTTCTTCTTGTCCTCCAGCTCCTTCTGCTTGTCCTCCAGCTCCTTCTGCTTCTGCTTCGTCGCCTCCTCGACGAACTTGGACTTCAGGTCCGTGAAGCCGGGGTTGAAGGTGAAGGTGGTCGCCTGCACGCTCCGGAGGGCGTCGTTGACGATCCGCGCCTGGGTGGTGGCGGCCGTGTCCAGCGTCGCCTCGACGTTGGCGAGCCACGCCTTGTACGCCTTCCGGGCGACGTTGCGCCACGCCTCCTGCTGGGTGAGGTCGCCGTAGTCGGGGTGGTAGATGCTGAACCCCGGCAGGAGCGAGTAGTTCCCGCTGCTCGCGCTGGTGTCCACCTTGGCGATGTTGTTGTCGTTGAGGTACTGGACGGCCTTGTCCACCTCGACGTTGAGGTAGTAGGTGGGGATGTACGTCCTCGCCGGCGAATCGGCCGGCATGCCCGGCGGAACGGCGCTCAGCCAGGTTCCCCAGGCGGCCGCGAAGTCCGAGGCGGCCTTGTGGATGTCCCCCGCGCACCGGAGGATCTCCTGCCCGACGGTGGAGGTCGCCTTGTACTGGGTCGTGTCGAACGGGAGGGGGCCCGGCGGGGTGCCGAACGGGGTGAGCCTCTCCTGGAGGTCCTTGTAGCCGTGGCGCACGCCGGTGATGAGCGTGCGGAACACGTCGGCGGCCGAGCCCTGCCAGGCGGCGTCCTCACCCCCGAGGTCCTTCACCCACTTGTCCAGCTCCGTGCCGTAGTCGGTGAAGAACGTCAGCGTCTCGTCGAACGCCTTCGCCGAGGGGAGCAGGGAGCCCAGGTCGACCGCGTCCTCCTTGGTGATCTGGGGGATGCCGGTGCACGCGTGCGTGAAGGTCTTCGTGCTGCCCTGGCTCACGAGGTGTTTCAGGGCCTGTTCGTAACCGTGGTCGAAGGCTCCGGCGTACCCGTTGTCGCTGAAGTCGTTCCCGTTCTCGTTCCACGGGACGGACAGGGTGATCTCGAAGTACCCGTTGACGATGTTGTTGCTGTGGTCCCAGTCGTAGAACTTGACGACCCTCTCCAGCGGACTGGGCAGCGTGTTGGTGACGGCCGTGGTGCCGTAATGCCTGTCGATCTTCGCCCGCAGCCACCCGCCCCCGTCGGCCGACCCCTGGTCGGCCGTGCTGCCGATCCCGGCGACCTTCTCCCGCGTCGGCCCGAGGAAGCCGGTCAGCTGGGTCGCGAGGACTTCGGCCCGCGTCGTCGTGTCTCCGGCCGGATCGGGCATGGCGGCGGTTCCTTCAGGAGTGCGGGGAGTGTGGGAGGAGCGGGTGGCGGGGAGGGGCGGAGGTCACTTGGGAGGGGTGACGCCGCCCGTGGGAGCGGCGGGGTTCAGGATCGACGGCCACTCGTCGATGGCCTTCTGGCCCTCGATGTCCTCGAGGCTGGTCTCCTTGGCCGTCTTCATGTCCGTGATGGTGAACTCCAGTTCCCTCTTGATGTTCTCGAAGAGGACCTTCTGGTTCACCAGGACGTTGCCGAGGCTCTGGGCCGTCGTCTTCAGGTTGGCGATCAGGGTCTTGCCCATGAGTTCCTTGCTGGACTCCGCCTTCATCTCGGTGAGGAGCTTGCCCAGCGCCGGGCCGCCGGAGGCGATGTCCGCCGTCGGGGTGTCGATGATCAGGGCGAGCAGGTACAGCGACAGGTGCCCGGCCTTGGACTCGGTGGCCCCCAGCTCGGCCAGTCTCTTGGTGAACAGCGGGATGCCCTGCCCCTCGACCCTGAGGAACCGCTCCAGGGCCTCGACGTCGAGGTGGGACAGATCGGTTTTCTCGGCCATGCGCTCTCTCCCTCGGGCTGCGGGGCGGGGGCACCGCGGTGGTCGTACGGCGGGACGGCGGCGGGTCAGGCGCCGGGGATGCGGACGGTCGTCCAGTTGTTGGTGCTGGTGTTCTCGTGCTTCTTGTAGGTGTCGCTGATCTGCCTCAGAAGGGAGCTGTTGTTCTCCAGGACCTTGCCGAGCCGGCCGATGGCGGCGTTCCACTCCCCCTGCTTCTCGGAGTAGACGCCGGCGTCCGTGCCCTGCCAGGCGGCCCGCAGGCCGGCCAGTTCCTGGTTGAGCGCCTCGACGGTCTTCCTGATGGCCTCGGTCTGCATCCGCATGTCCTCGGCGGCGTTGTCGACGTGCTTGTACTGGACGTGGATGACGCCGTCGGTCTTGTTGTCGTAGAAGTTGGACATCGGGGACTCCTCGGCGGGGTGACGGGTGGGGAGGGACGGAGGCGGGGGCGGGGATCAGCCGCCGAGACGGGCCTCGGCGCCCTGGGAGCGCGAGGTGCGCTTGGCCGCCTCGATGAACTCGTTGATCTCGGACTGCGTGCGCGTCTGCGCCATGCCGGTCTCGGTGAGCTTCTGCATCAGGTCGCCCATGCTCCGGGTGATCACGTCGACCTCGTCGGTCCAGCTCCTGAGCAGCCCGCGGAAGGCCGTGCCGTCGCTGCCGCCGTAGGCGTTGATCAGGCCGTTCATGACCGTCTCGACGTCGGCCCGCGACCTCCCCACACCGTCCTTGGCCTGCCAGAGGGCGTTGTAGGCGCGCTGGTTCTCGCTCTGGTTCGAAGTCTGGGTGTTGCCGACGGGCGGCGGAGTCGTCATGGGAGGAGTCCTTGTCTGACGCACGGACGGGGCTGACGAGGGGGAAGAGTCGAACGCTCGTCTGGAGGTTCCCGATGCTAAGGAGAACAGGGCGACACGGGCAACGACTTGGGGGGTCTTCTGAGCTTCTTCTGATGTTCCTTACGGGTACGGGTCCGGGGCCCTGCCGGCAGGACACCGGACGGACCCCGGACTTTCACCCGCAGTTCGCCCCGGAGAGGGACAACTCCCCCGTGCCGTCCGGCGGTACGAGCCCCTTCGCCGACGCGACGTCCAGGCGCGGGCCCGTCGGCAGCATGTCCAGGAGCCGGGACGGCACGGCCTGGGCGTGCCCGCCCTTCAGGCCGAGCCGGTCCACCGCGGCGGTTTCCGCCAGCCGGTACTTCACGCCGACATCGGTGACCAGGTACGTCGTGGTGCCGCGCACCCCGCCGCCGGCGCCGAGCGCCTGCACGAGGGCACCGCCGCCGGGCCGTACCGCGACGCCCTCCACCGGCAGGCAGGCCGGGGCGATCCCGGGCCCGGACGCCGGGACCGGCGCGGTGCCGGCCTCCGCCACCAGGGCGAGCCGGACCCGGGGCGCCAGCCCCTCCGGCTGGATCTGGGCGCAGGGGGCCGTGCCGGCGGCGGGCCGCACGGCCGGGGGCGTGACGGGCCAGCCGGCGGGACCGGCGGGAACCCCGCCCGCCGCCTGACGCCGCGTCAGCTCGCCGGCGGTCAGCGGAAGGGCCGCCGGGGCGGCGTCCCGGTACGCCTGGCGGGCGGTGCGCTCGTCGCCCAGGACGAGGGCCGCGGCCAGCGGGGTGAGCGGCCGGAGACCGGCCTTCTCCAGGAGGAAGTACTGCCGGTCGGTGCCCGGCGAGGACAGGGCGAAGACCTGGCCCACCCGGGCCGGGGCCCCACCGACCGTCCCCGACTCCGTCCCCCTGCCGTCGATCTCGGGCGCCACCAGGTCCGCGCCCGCGGGCAGGCTGTCCAGGAGGGCGGCCGTGACGGGGGTGACGGCGGCGCCGGACCAGCCCAGGGCCTGGAGCGCGCCGTGTCCGCCGATCCGCAGCCGGTGGTCGGACCACAGCAGGTACGTGTGCCCGTCGGGGCCGGAGGCGAGGACGCCCTCCCCCCTCCCGGGGAACACGCCGCCGGCCTCGAAGCCGATCCGCAGCGAGGTGCGGGCGGCGGGCCGGCCGGTGCCGGCCGGGGCCGGGACGGCGCAGACCTGCCAGGCGCCCTTCTCCAGGTCGCCGGGGGCGGGCAGCGCGTCCGGGGCGCCGGGGATGCCGACCGGGGTGCCGTGGGCCTCGCCGCGCAGGGAGGCCGAGGAGACCGTGACGGTCCGCGGGTCGCCGGAGGAGATCAGCCGGGCCGAGGCGTAGTTGAGCACGGGCCGCAGGCGTCCGTCGAGGTACAGGTAGCGGGTCCCGGTCTCCTTCTGCACGATCAGGGCGTTCTCGGTCCGCCAGGACTTGGTGCCGGCCGGGGAGATCATCCCGAACAGCAGGAAGCCGAGGACGAGGACCACCCCCAGGCCGATGCCCCAGGCGAGGCCCCGGTTGGTGCGGCCCACGGGGCTCTCCGGCGCGTCCGGGTCCTGTCGCAGCATGCCGCTGACGAGCCGCCCCATGACGAACATGTGGGCCTGGACCTGGTCTTTTCTGGACTGCATGACGGTCCCTCGTCAGCCGGACACGGAACGCAGGGCGCCGTAGACGCCGAGCATCCACAGGACCAGCGGGATCAGCGCCACCGCGGCGCAGGTGTGCAGGATGTCCCCGGCCCGGCCCCAGTGCGGCACGAGGCGGCGGCCCGGCACGGTCCAGGAGGCGACCGCCGTGGCGCCCGCCAGGGCGAGCAGGCCGGCCAGCAGCAGCGGCCGGCCGTCGGGCGCGAGCCCGGCCGCCCGGGTGAGGACGGCGAGCAGCAGCCCGTACAGGCCGGGCAGGAAGACCGTCGTGCGCTGCCAGGCGTTGCCGATGTTCCGGGAGTGCAGCAGCAGGAGCAGGCAGAGGGTGCCCGCGGTGGCCAGGGCCGGGCCGTCCGGGTCGTCCAGGACCAGGGCGGTGAGCACGGCCGCGCAGACCAGGCCGACCGCCGCGTACAGGGCGGTCATCCACTGCTCGGCGAGCGCGGTGCGGTCGACGACGCGCGCGTGCGGATGGGGGTCGATGCCCTCCTGGAGCTCCTCGGCGTTCGACGGCAGGGCGGGCAGCCGCAGGCCGGAGAGGCGGAAGGAGAGACCGGGGACGAGGCCGCCGACGGCGACCGCGAGGACGGCGACGACGGCCGCCGTCGGGCCCGGGGTGAGGTCCAGGGACAGCATCAGGACGCCCGCGATCGCCCCGGCCAGGGCGATCACCGCGATCGACAGCAGCAGCGGGACGAAGGCGGCGACGGCCGCGACGGAGAGGACCGCGCCGCCCGCCGCCGCAGCGGACGCGGCGAGGAGCCGGGCCCCGGTCAGCTGCCCGCCGCCGTCGGCCTCCCCGACCGGCAGCAGGGCCCCGGCCAGCGCCAGGAAGGGCGGGACGAAGGCGCCGAGGGCGGCCCCGGCGGCCGAGTCCCCGACCGCGCGGGAGGCCGCGGCGGCTCCGAAGAGGACCAGCAGGCCGGTGACGCCCGCGACGGCGGCACGGGTCGGCCCGTCACCGCCGGGCAGGGCGCAGACCACCCACGCGGCGGCCAGCACCAGCACGGCCGCGGCACGCAGCGTCCAGCGGCCGGTGCGGACGGTCCAGGCGTGCGGCCGCTCCCGCATGCTGCCGGCGACCCCGTCCACGAGGTCGTCGAAGTGGATCTCGGGCAGCGCCTCGATCCGGGGCCGCAGATGGAGGGTCTCCCCGTCGCGGAGCGCCAGCGACTCCGGGGTCCCCTCCTCGTCGAGGGGCGCCCCGCCGAGGCGCTGGAGGACCCAGCCGCCGTGCTCGATGCCCTCCTCGGCGAGCTCCTCGCCCGCGTGGTCGAGCAGGGTCGGCAGGAGGTCTGCCAGGGGGACGTCCACGGGGACCGCGAGGTCGAGGAGACGCCGCGGGGTTCTGACCGAAAGACGACAGAGACCGGGGCTCGATATGCCCGAAGTTTCACTCATGGCGGGTGGCCGCACCTCTCCGAGGGGCCGGGGTACCAAAGCTGGGTAGCGCACATTACCTTGGTCTTCACGTCAGGTCACAGGCCCCCCGGGCCCGTTGACGCCTGTACCGCGCCCCCTTCCCGCGCGCCTCCGTGCGGCCCGGGGCGACGGAGAACCTCGTACGCCACCGGTCCCGGCGGACCGCCGGAACCGGGCCGTGCCCGGCCCCGGACGGGCCGCCCAGCCGGAACCCCACCGCCGGACCCGGGCCGACCACCGGGCCCGGACGCGGTACCGGGACCCGTCCCGGACGCGATCAGCCCGAGGAGACACCCAGCGTGAGCACCGTCCTCTTCCGCAGGCCCGCGCGGCGGCGCGGTCCCGACATGCCCGACGGCGAACTCGCGCTCCAGGAGCCGCCGACGCTGCCGGAGGCGGAGCCGAACACGTCCGCGATGTGGACGTACCTGCCGATGGGGCTCACCTCGCTGGCGATGCTCATGATGTTCCTGCGCCCCGGCCAGGCCAACGCCTTCAGCTACGTCGCCATCGGGCTCATGCTGGTCTCGTCCGTGGCGATGGTCCTCGCCCAGCTGATCCGGACGGCCGGCGAGCGCAAGCGCAAGCTCAAGGGCGAGCGCCGCGACTACCTGCGCTACCTGACCCAGATGCGCCGTCGCATCCGGGTCACGGTCGGGGAGCAGCAGAAGGCCCTGTCCTGGCGCCATCCGGACCCCTCCGCCCTGTGGGCGCTGACCGGCACCAGCCGCCAGTGGGAACGCCGCCCCGCCGACGACGACTTCGCGGAGGTGCGGGTCGCGGTCGGGGACCAGAAGCTCGCCGTACGGCTCGCGCCCCTCGCCACCAAGCCCGTCGAGGACCTCGAACCCCTCGCCGCGCACGCCCTGCGCAGCTTCATCCGCGCGTACGGCACCGTGCCCGACCAGCCCATCGCGCTCTACCTGCGCGCCTGGTCGCGAGTGCTGGTCCGGGAGGAGGGCGCCGGGTCCGGTACGGGCGGCACGGGACCGGGGGCGGCGGCCGACGGCGGGCCCGGTACGGGCGCCGGAACGAGCGCGCAGGCCGGCGGAGGGGCCGGTGCTGGCGGGGAGGGCGAGCGGTCGCGGGCCCTGCTGCGGGCCCTCGTCGCCCAGCTGGCCGCCTTCCACGCCCCCGAGGAGCTCAACGTCGCGCTCTGCGTCAGCGACGAACGCCGGGCCGACTGGGAGTGGCTGAAGTGGCTCCCCCACGCCCAGCACGGCTACCAGCGCGACGGCGCGGGCCAGGCCCGGCTCGCCGCGGCCGACTTCCCGTCCCTGGAGGAGCTGCTCGGAGCGGACTTCACCCAGCGGCCCCCCTTCGACCCCGAGACCCCGCCCAGCCGCGACGAACCCTTCGTCCTCGTGGTGGTGGACGGCGGCACCGTGCCCCCCGGCCACCGGGTCACCGGCCCCGGCTACCGCAACACCGTCCTGGTCGACCTCGGCGGGGCGCTGCCCTGGAAGCCCGCCCGGGCCACCCTGCGCCTCCGCCTCGACGGAGCGGGCCTGCACCTCGTCCGCACCGACCGCGAGCGCAAGGAGCAGGCCACCTTCCTCGGGCGGCCGGACGCCCTCGGCCCCGCCGCCGCCCGCGCCCTGGCCGCCCGCCTCTCCCCGTACCGGCTCGGCGGTGGCGTCACCGCCTCCGAGCCCTTCGTCACCGACACCGACCTCACCAGCCTCCTCGGCATAACCGACCTGCGGAAACACGAGCCCGACCGGCTCTGGAAGCATCCCGTCGAAGGGCGCGGACGGCTGCGGGTGCCCATCGCGGTCGGCGAGGACGGCACCCCCGTCGAACTCGACATCAAGGAGTCGGCACAGGGCGGCATGGGCCCGCACGGCATGCTGATCGGCGCCACCGGCTCCGGCAAGAGCGAGCTGCTGCGCACCCTCGTCCTCGGCCTGGCCCTCACCCACTCCTCCGAGACGCTCAACTTCGTCCTCGTCGACTTCAAGGGCGGCGCGACCTTCCTCGGCATGGACGAACTGCCCCACACCTCCGCCGTCATCACCAACCTCGCCGACGAGGTCGCGCTGGTCGCCCGCATGCAGGACGCCCTGCACGGCGAGCTGATCCGCCGCCAGGAGCTGCTGCGCAAGGCCGGCAACTACGCCTCGGTGCTGGAGTACGAGCGGGCCCGCGCCGCCGGCACGCCGCTGGCCCCGCTGCCGAGCCTCTTCGTGGTCGTCGACGAGTTCAGCGAACTGCTCGCCGCGCACCGCGACTTCATGGAGCTGTTCGTGATGATCGGCCGCCTCGGGCGGTCACTCGGCGTTCACCTGCTGCTCGCCTCCCAGCGACTGGAGGAGGGCAGGATGAGCGCGCTGGAGGGACACCTCTCGTACCGCATCGGCCTGCGCACCTTCTCGGCCATCGAGAGCCGGGGCGTGCTCGGCGTGCCCGACGCCTACCACCTGCCCTCGCAGCCCGGCAGCGGTTACCTCAAGAGCGGCGTCGAGGCGCTGACGCGCTTCCGCGCCGCCTACGTGTCCGGCCCGTACAAGGCGCCCCGGCGCACCGTCCGCCGTGAGCAGATCGCCCGCCAGGTCGTGTCCTGGGGCACCGAGTGGATCGTGCCGCACACCCTTCCCGCCGCCCCCGACCCGGAGCCCGAGACCGAGCCGGACACCGAGGAGAGCCTGCTCGCCCTCGCCCTCGGCCGGCTCCGCGACAGCGGGCCGCCCGCCCACCAGGTGTGGCTGCCGCCGCTGGACCGGGCACCCAGCCTCGACGCCCTGCTCCCGCCGCTGACCCCGGACCCCGACCTCGGCCTGACCACGGCCGGCTTCGCCGACCGGGGGCGGCTCCGGGTCCCCGTCGGCCTCGTGGACCGGCCCTTCGAACAGGTCCGGGACCTCCTCACCGTCGACCTCTCCGGCGCCGGCGGGCACTTCGCCGTCGCCGGCGGCCCGCAGAGCGGCAAGAGCACGCTGCTGCGCACCCTGATCTGCTCCCTCGCCCTCACCCACTCCCCGCGCGAAGTGCAGTTCTACTGCCTGGACTTCGGCGGTGGCGCGCTCGGCGCCCTCGCCGGCCTTCCGCACGTCGGCGGGGTCGCCGGCCGGCTCGACCGGGAGCGGATCGCCCGCACCTTCGCGGAGATCCTGTCGCTGCTCAACCGGCGTGAGCTGTTCTTCCAGGAACAGGGCATCGACTCGATGGCCTCCTACCGCAAGAGGCGCGCGGCGGGCGAGTTCGCCGACCAGCCCTTCGGGGACGTCTTCCTCGTGGTGGACGGCTGGTCCACGGTCCGCAGCGACTTCTTCGACGACATCGCCGTCTTCGGCGAGATCGCCACCCGGGGCCTCAACTACGGCGTCCACCTGGTGATCTCCACCGCCCGCTGGGTGGAACTCTCCTCCGCCCTCCGCGACCAGATCGGCACCCGTCTCGAACTCCGCATGGGCGACCCCATGGACTCCGACGTGGACGTCCGCAAGGCCGCCACCGTGCCCGTCTCGCCCGGCCGCGGCCTCAGCCCCGACAAGCTGCACTTCCTCACCGCCCTCCCCCGCATCGACGGCCAGGAACGGTCGGAGGACCTGGCGGAGGCGGTCGCGGACCTCGTCGAGGCCGTCGCCGAGAGCTGGGACGCCCCGCCCGCCCCGGCCGTACGGATGCTCCCCACCCGGCTCGCCCTCGCCGAACTCCCCGTGTCGGAGAGCCCGCTGCGGATCTCCATCGGTCTGGACGAGACGGAACTCGCCCCGGTGTGGCACGACTTCGCCCAGAGCCCGCACCTCTACATCATCGGTGACACCGAGAGCGGCAAGACCGCCGCGCTGCGCATGATCGCCCAGCGGATCATGCAGACGCACGGCCCGGACCGGGCCAGCTTCCTCATCGCCGACTACCGCCGCGAACTGGTCGGGGCGATCCCGGAGGAGTACCGGCTCGGTCACGCGATCTCCGCCGACCCGCTGCGGGAGTACGTCGACGGCGTCGCCCGCGCGATGACCTCCCGGCTCCCCGGCGAGGACATCACCCCCGCCCGGATGCGCCGCGCCGACTGGTGGAACGGACCGCGCCTCTTCGTCCTCGTGGACGACTACGAGATGGTGGGCTCGCCCTTCGACGGGCCGTTCGACTCGCTGCTGCCCCACCTGCCGCTCGGCTACGAGATCGGCCTGCACTTCGTCGTGGCCCGCGCCTCCACGGGAGCGGGCCGCTCCGACCCGCTCGTCCACAAGCTGGGCGAGGTCAACTCCTCGGCGCTGCTGCTCTCCTGCCCGCCGTCGGAGGGCTACCTCCTCGACGGCATCAAACCGCGCATCCTGCCGCCGGGCCGCGCCCAGAGCGTCGTCCGCCGCAAGACCCGCCTGGTCCACCTCGCGCTGCCGGACCCCGAGGAGAACGAGGAGGCCGGGGAGGCCGGGGAGGCCGGGTAGACCGGAGATGCCGGGGAGGCCGGGGAGACCGGGGAGGCCGGGGAGACCGGGGAGACCGGCGGAGGGGTGGTGAGAGGACCGGGGCCGCCTCAGTCCAGCGGGCGGCCCGCCGCGTCCAGGCGGCCCGGCCGCCAGCGGCGGGCCCGGCCCCGGGGCAGGACGACCGCGAGGAGACCGACCAGCGCGATCGTCCCTCCCGCCCCCGCCACCACCAGGTAGGCGGTCGAACGGGCCCCCGCCGTGTCCGGGTGCTCCGGCAGGCGGAGCGGCGCCGGGGGCGGGGGCGCCGCCGCCGGGGCGGCACCGGGGGCGACCCCGGAGACCGCCCCGTACGGGTCGAGGGCGGGCAGGTCCCCCGGGTACGCCCCGCGGAGGAGCCGCGCGCGCACCTCGGCGGCGTTCAGCCCGGGATGGTACGACCGCACCAGGGCCGCCGCGCCCGCCGTGAGCGCCGCGGCGAAGGACGCCCCCGACGCGGTCCACTTGCCGTCGCCGACCGGGCCCGGCCCCATCAGCGCGCCGCCGGGCGCGGACAGGTCCGCGCGCCGGAAGGGCGGCGCGGCGTCCGGACGGACCCCCTGCGGCCCGGTGTCGAGCACGGCGAGGGCCTCCGGCGGGGCCGCCGGGGCGGGCTGCGGCGTGGCCGTGCCCTGCGGGACGCTGTCGGCCGCCGCCGGTACGACGACGAGGGCGTCGTGCGCGCGCGCCGCGTCCATCGCCGCGCGCACCCGCGGATCGGAGCCGTCCAGGGGCGCCGCCACCGTGATGACGTCCGCCCCTGCGGCCGCGGCCTCCCGCACCCCGGCGGCCAGCCGGGCGGGATCGGGTTCGCCGCGCTCCCCGGTGCCGCGCACGGCCAGGACCAGGGCATCGGGGGCCACCCCCGAGAAGCCCTGGCCGGGCAGGGCCGCCCCGGCGACCAGACCGGCCTGGAAGGTCCCCCGGCCCACGCAGTCCCGGCCCGCGGGGCCGAGGGCCCGCACCCGGCCCCTGAGGACGGCCGGATCGCCGCTCACGCCGGTGCCGACGACCGCGACGGTCACCCCGCGTCCGCGGGAGAGCCGCCAGACCTGGTCGAGCCCGAGGACGCCGCGCGTCCAGGGGGCGGCCGCCGTGACCGTGCCCCGCAGCGTCGTGCAGGGCTGGTCGGGGGCGAGCCGTTCGGGCACGCCGGGCAGCGCGGTGCCGCCGTCCGCGGCGACCGCGAGGGGCGCGGGGCCGACGAGCGCGGCGATCAGGGCGGCGCACAGCAGCGGACGGATACGGCGGCGCATGGCTGTCCTCGGTTCGGCCCGCCGGTGGGGCGGGGCTGAGCTGGGGTCTTCGGGCGGGGAGCGGGGGCTCCGGGGAGGGCGGGGCCGTACCGGGGCCGGCGGGCGGGGGGGCGGGGATTCCGGGAAGGCGGGGGCGGGTGCCGGGAAGGCGGGGGGGCGGGGATTGCGGGAAGGCGGGGCGGGTGCCGGGCCGGTGCGGGCCCGGCACCCGCCCCGGCTCAGCCCTCCCGAAGATCCTGCCGAAGGTCCTCCCGCAGGTCCTCCCGCAGGTCCTCCGGCAGCAGCAACCGCAGGTCGTCCAGGCTGGGCGCGGCCACGGCGCTGAGCCGGCGGGCCTGCCGGGTCATCATGGCCTCCAGCGTCTGGCGCGCCAGACGGGCGTTGCCGAAGGTGCGGCCGCGGGGGAACGCCTCGAAGTGGGCCAGCAGCGCCGACGCCGTACCCGGGGCGCACTCGTACCCGTTCTCCACCGCGTGCCGGCGCACGATGGTGACCAGCTCGTCGGAGGAGTAGTTCGGGAACTCGATGTGCCGGGTGAAGCGGGACGCCAGGCCGGGGTTGGAGTCGAGGAAGCGGTCCATCTCCTCCGTGTAGCCGGCCACGATCACCACCACCTCGTCGCGGTGGTCCTCCATCAGCTTCAGGAGCGTGTCCACCGCCTCCTGGCCGAAGTCGGAGGAGCCCGCGGAGCCGTGGGGCGTCAGCGTGTACGCCTCGTCCACGAACAGCACGCCGCCGAGCGCCCGCTGGAAGACCTCCTTGGTCAGCTGCGCGGTGTGGCCGACGTACCGGCCGACGAGGTCCGCGCGGGCCACCTCCACCAGCTGGCCGCGCGGAAGCACGCCGAGGGAGGCGAGCAGCTCGCCGTAGAGGCGGGCCACCGTCGTCTTGCCGGTGCCGGGCGGGCCCGCGAAGACCAGGTGGTTGCTGATCCGGGGGGCGGGGAGCCCCGCCGCCGCCCGGCGGCGGGCCGTCGCGAGCAGGTTGACGAGGTCGCTCACCTCGCGCTTGACCGCCGCCAGGCCGGTCAGCGCGTCCAGCCGCAGCAGCGGGTCCCCGTCGTCCCCGGCCGCGGCGGCCGGCGGCAGCCCGACGTCCTCCGCCGTCAGCAGGGCCAGATCGTGCTCGCCGACGTCGCCGCGCGCGGCGAGCCGGGACGCCTGCCGGTCCACCATCTCCTCGAAGACCTTCCGGGCGGTACGGCCGTTGCCGAACCCGGCGTCGCGGGGCATCCGCTCGAAGTGGGTGTGCAGCGCGGTCCGGGCGTCGCCGTCCAGCTCGTAGCGGTGCGCCGAGCACATCCGCTCCACGATGGTGACCAGCTCCGCCGACGTGTAGTCGGAGAACTCCACGCTGCGGGTGAAACGCGAGGCCAGACCGGGGTTGGAGGCGAGGAAGTCCGTCATCTCCTTCGGATAGCCGGCCGCCACCACCACGACGTCCTCGCGGTGGTCCTCCATCAGCTTCACCAGGGTGTCGATGGCCTCGCGGCCGAAGTCGGCACCGGAACCGGAGGAGTCGGAGAGCAGCGTGTACGCCTCGTCGATGAACAGCACGCCGCCGAGCGCCTTCGTGAAGGTCTCGGTCGTCTTGATCGCCGTGCCGCCGACGATCTGCGCGACCAGGTCGGCCCGGGAGACCTCCACCAGGTGGCCCGAGCGCAGCACGCCCAGGGAGGCGAGGATCGACCCGTAGAGACGGGCCACCGTCGTCTTGCCGGTGCCGGGCGGGCCCGCGAAGATCAGGTGGCGGCTCATCGGGGGCGCCGGCATGCCGAGGCCGGCCCGGCGCTGCGCCATCCGGTTCAGGTTGATCAGCGTCAGGACCTGGTCCTTGACGTCGTCCAGGCCGATCAGGGACTGGAGTTCCGCCACGGCGCCGCTCTCCCCGGCCGTGTCGGCCGCCGCCACGACGGCCCCGCCGGGCAGCCGCCCGTCGCCCGCCGCCTCGGCGTCGGCGGCGCTGCCCCAGGCGTCCGGGGCGCCGTTCCCGGCGCTCGTCAGCTGCTCCACGGCGACCCGGTCGCCGGCCACGGACTGGCGCAGCCCGCTGCCCTTGTTGTCCCGCAGCACGCAGTTGATCACCGAGACCGGGTCGGAGCCCTCCACCCGTACGCCGTCGGCGCCCGAGCCGGTCACCTCGCAGGCGTTGAGCGACGCGCGGGCGCCCGCCGCCACCAGCACGCCGTGCCCGCCGGAGTCCCGCACCCGCGAGCGGGCCGCCGTCAGGTCGCCCTGCTCCTCGACGAGCAGGCCCGCGTCCCCGCAGTCGTCCACCTCGGTGTCGCGGAGGGTCACCGCGCCGAGGGCGCCGACCACCACGCCGGAACCCTTCGCGGCCCGCAGCCTGCCCTGGCCGACGTACAGGCTGCCGTGGCCGGAGACGTGCACGGCCGCGCCCTCGCACTCCTCGACCAGGCACTCCTCCAGGCGTCCGCGGCCGTCGGCGAGGACCTCCACGCCGTGCCCGGCCGCGCGGGAGACGGTGACCCGGCGCAGCAGCGGGTTGGCGCTCGTGCGGACCAGGACGCCGGGGCCGCCGCTGCCGGTGACCTCCAGGCCGTCGATCTCGGCGACGGAGTTCTCCTCCAGGAGCACGCCGGTCCGCTCCGGGTCCCGGACGGTGGTCCCGACGAGGACGGGGGACGAGAAGTCGGTCACGCGGACCGCGGCGTCCCGGGCGTGGGCGAACACGCAGTCCTCGAACCGGCCCCGGCCGCGCTCCGTCACGAACAGCCCGTGTCCGGCGGTCCGTTCGGTACGGCAGCGGCGCAGGTCGGGGGAGGACCCGGAGCCGACGACGAAGCCGTGCCCGGTGGTGTTCCGCACGGTCACGTCCTCCAGGGAGGTCGCGCCCGTGGTGTTCATGAAGACTCCCACCACCGAGTCCGAGACGGTGGTGCGCACCACGGTGACGCCGCTCTCCTCCTCGGCGGCGATGCCCGGCTTGTCGGCGGCGGAGATCTCGCACTCCTCCACGCGCACCTGCGCGCGCCCGTTGGCGAGGACGCCGTTGCCGCGGGCGTCCCGGAGCCGCCCGGCCCGCACCGAGATCCGGCCCTGCTCGCCGGCGACCACGGCGGAGGTGCCCAGGTGCTCGACGACGCACTCCTCCAGGAGGCTCTCCTCCGCGGAGGTGGACACCACGCCCGCGCCCTTGGGGTTCTCGATCCGGCACTGGCGGACGGCCAGCGAGCCGGAGCCGCGGGCGAACAGGGCGGCCCAGGAGGACCCGTACACGTCGCACCGGTCGAGGAGGAGCTGTCCGCTCGGGACGTCGACCACCGGCAGCTCGTCGTCGTGGCCGCGCAGCACCAGCGAGTTGACCATCGCGGAGTCGCAGGCCAGGGTCAGGGCGGAGCCGCGCCGGGGAGCCAGCTCCACGGTGCCCCGGCCCTCCGTGGTGGTGAGGGTCAGGGAGGTGGCGAGGGTGAGACTCTCCTCGTAGCGGCCCGGGGCGATGCTGATCACGGCTCCGGTACGGGCCGTCCGAAGGGCTTCTGAGATGGTGCGGCAGTCGCCCGTACCGTCCTGCGCGACGGTGAGCACCTGGCGTGACACGTTCTGACCTCCCGGGCGCCCCGATGTCGCGCCGCCGTGCGGCGTCCGATCGCTCCGGGACGTGTGGAACTGGTGTGCCCATCATGCCTGCCGGAACGTACGGGCCGCCAGCGCCCCCGGTCCACCGGAACGCTCCGGAGGGCCGGTTCCGGACCCGCCGGGCGGGAACCCGGGACCGGACGCCGACCGCGCTCCGGAGCCTCCGGAGCGCCCGGAGCGCCCGGAGCGCCCTCAGGCCCGCCGCTCCCGCAGGAGCCGCGCGACCGCGACCTGCTCGGCGGCCAGGGACGGTTCGCCGCCCTCGACGTCCCACAGCCCGTTCTGCAGCACCCGGCCCAGCGTCCACGCCACCGCGCGCCGCCGGTCGCCGACGACCTCGGCGAGGAGGTCGAACCGCCACAGCACCTCGTCCGGGTCGGGGTCGAAGCGGTCCACGAGCGCCGGGAGGAGGTCGAAGCCGGGGTCGCCCGCGAGCGGCTTGGGGTCGATCGCCAGCCACGGCTCGCGCCCGGCCGCCAGGACGTTCCCCTGGTGCAGGTCCCAGTGGAGCAGCCGGTCGCCCGGTTCGCCCGCCACCTCCCGCACCGCCGCCGCGCAGTCCCGCAGGACCGCCGCGTCCCCCGGGCCGAGCCGGGCGGCGGCCCCGGACACCTCCGCGAGCATCCCGGCCGCGATGCCCCCGAGCGTCCGCAGGCCGGGCGGCGCGGGGACGGCCGTGAGCCGGGCGAGGAGGCCCGCGACGATCCCCACCGCCTCCCGGGCGTCCGCGAGGGCCGACAGCGGCCGGGCCTCGTCCAGGCGTTCCAGGAGCATGGTCCCGGTCGCCGGGTCGTGGTCGAGGAGCCGCACGGCGCCCGCCCCGTCCCAGACGCGCAGTGCGACCGGTTCGCCCCCGGTCTCCTCGTCGGGGATCTGCATCTTGAGGGCGGCGGGCACGCCGTCCGCGCGCCGCTCCACCGGGAGGACCAGCGAGGCCACCCCGTGCATCGGCTGCCCGGTGACCCGCAGCCCCCAACGGTCGAGGAACTCCCGGACGAGCCCCGGGAGTCCGGCGACGAACGCCCGCCCCGCCCCGCCGTGGTGCTTCTCCTGCGCACGCGCGAACGCCTCCGGTACGTGCATCACGCCTCCGATTCTGGACACCCTGCCGGGTCCCGTCCCGAAAACCCCGTCAGAACATCCGTATCCCCGTCCCGCGGGCCCGGGGTAACGTCCCGCCCACGCATCCGGAACCCAGGGGTACACATGAGCACGGTCAACGGCGGAATCTCCTTCTGGTACGCGCGGGAGGGCGCCCCGGCCCCCCGCGAACCGCTCCCCGGCGACACCACCGCCGACGTCTGCGTCGTGGGCGGCGGGTACACCGGCCTGTGGACCGCCTACTACCTGAAGAAGGCCGTCCCCTTCCTGAACATCACCGTCCTGGAGGCGAGGTTCTGCGGGTACGGCGCCTCCGGACGCAACGGCGGCTGGCTCTACAACGGCATCGCCGGACGCGACCGCTACGCGAAGCTCCACGGCCACGACGCCGCCGTCCGCCTCCAGCGGGCCATGAACGCCACCGTCACCGAGGTCGTCGACGTCTGCGCGCGGGAGGGGATCGACGCCGACGTGCACCGGGGCGGCGTCCTCGAAGTCGCCCTCTCCCCCGCCCAGCTCGCCCGGCTCAAGGAGTTCCACGCCGCCGAGGCCGCCTTCGGCGAGACCGACCGCGCGCTGTACGGGGCCCGCGAGACCGCCGAGCGCATACGGGTCACCGGCGCCGTCGGTTCCACCTGGACCCCGCACGGCGCCCGCCTCCACCCGGTGAAGCTGGTCAGGGGCCTCGCGGCGGCGGTCGAGGCGCTCGGCGTCACGATCCACGAGTCGACCCCCGTCACGGAGATCAGGCCGAAGCACGCGGTCACCCCGTACGGCACCGTCCGCGCCCCGTACGTCCTGCGCTGCACCGAGGGCTTCACCGCCTCCCTCGCGGGACAGCGTCGCGCCTGGCTCCCCATGAACTCCTCGATGATCGCCACCGAACCCCTCACCGAGGCCCAGTGGGAGTCCGTCGGCTGGGAGGGCCGCGAGACCCTGGGCGACATGGCGCACGCCTACGTGTACGCCCAGCGCACCGCCGACGGCCGCATCGCGCTCGGCGGCCGGGGCGTCCCGTACCGCTTCGGCTCGAAGACCGACAACGACGGCCGCACCCGGCCCCGGACGATCGAGGACCTGCGCGAGATCCTGGTCCGCCTCTTCCCGCAGCTCGCGGGGGTACGGGTGGAACACGCCTGGTCCGGCGTGCTCGGCGTCCCCCGCGACTGGTGCGCCACCGTCACCCTCGACCGCTCCACCGGCCTGGGCTGGGCGGGCGGTTACGTCGGGTCGGGCGTCGCCACCGCCAACCTCGCCGCCCGCACCCTGCGCGACCTGATCAGGGAGGACTCGGGCCAGTCGGGTCCGACCGACCTCACGACCCTCCCCTGGGTCAACCACAAGGTCCGCAAGTGGGAGCCGGAACCGTTGCGCTGGCTCGGCGTCCGGTCCATGTACGCGGCCTTCCGGGGCGCGGACCGGCGGGAGGCGGCGGGACGTTCGGTCCGGACGGACCGGGTGGCGGTCCTGGCGAACAGGCTGAGCGGGAGGTAGCCCGGGGCGGGGGCGGAGGGGACAGGGCCGGCCCGTCCGGCGGCGGGACGGACCGGGTCCCGGCACCGCCCCGACCCGTCCGGGTCCGGGGCGGGCCGGGTCCGGGGCCCGGCACCGTTCACCCGGCAGCGGGCCGGGCCGGGCCCCGGCACCGCCCCGGCCTCACTCCACCTCGATGCCGAAGTCCCCGACCAGCTCCTCCAGTCCGTTCCCGTACCCCTTCCCGCCGAGCACGAAATCCCAGTCGCCGCCCGCCCGCCGCCGGAACGACCCGAGGACGAGCGCGGTCTCGCCGGCCCGCCCCTCGGAGACCTCCAGGCGGTCGAGTTCCGTGCCGGAGTCGTCGCGGAGCCGGATGCCGGCCTCCGTGAACCCGCCGAGGTCGGCGTCCGGGTTGACCTCGGGGTCGACGGCCGCGACGAGGACCAGCCGGTCGGCCCGCGCGGGAAGGGCGTCGAAGCCGACGCGGACGGCGGCGCGGTCGCCGGGGGCGGCGGGCACCATGGCGACCGAACCGTCCGGCGTGGAGGGGTTGTTGTAGAAGACGAACCACTCGTCGCCGAGGACCCGGTTGCCCGAGCAGACCAGCGCGCAGACGTCGAGGGCGACGGAGCCCGACCAGACCATGCCGAGGAGGTTGAAGTCGTCGGAGGGGTCGGCGGAGCCGGCGGCGTCGGCCCGCCCGGACGCCGGGGCGGCCGTCGGCGCGTCCTCCGGGGCGGGGGCGGCGCCGGGGACCGGGGCGGTGGCCGGGGCGGTCTCCGCCGGGCCGCCGCCCAGCCGCCCCCGCAGCCCGTGCTGGTGCAGCAGGTCGACCAGGTCGTTCCCCGGGATCAGGGTCAGCGGCTTGCCGTTGGCGAAGGTGTACGAGCCGGGGCCGAACCGGGACGTGGTGACGAGGACGCCCTTGTTGGCCCCGGCGCCCTGCACGGTCCCGTAGAGGTCGCGCACGGCGGACGGCGGCACGGTGTTCCGGTACCGCTTCACCTGGACGACGATCGAACCGCCGCTGATGGGGTCGGGGTCGAGGGCCTCGACGTCGACCCCGCCGTCGTGGGAGCGCCGGGTGGTGACCGCCTGGAGACCGCGGGCCCGGAAGAGTTCGGCGACGAGCCCCTCGAAGGCGATCGGGTCCATGGAGAGCAGGTCGGGCTCCTCCCCGTCCCCCTGCACCACGATGTCGGACCCGACCTGGTCGGGGGTGCGCAGCGGCACGACGGCCACCCGCTCGTCCGGCCGGGCGGAGAGCCGCCCGGCGAGGCCCCCGGCCAGGCAGTCCACGGCGGCGACCAGCTCCAGGTTGAGCCGTTCGAAGTCCTGCCGCCCCACCACCACGGAGGCCACGCACACCCGGGAGGCGAGCCCGGTGGCCGGATCGACCCCGCCCACGTACCCGTTGAGCGCGACGGTCTCCAGGGCCCCGAAGCGGTCGGCGGCGAACAGCTCCCGCACGGCCAGCAGCACGCTCTGCGCGAGCACGTTCCGGTACAGCGCCCGCCGCTGCGTGACGGGCCGGGGCACCTCCCTCTCCTGGTCGGTGCCGGGCAGGTACTTGACGCCCTTCGCGCCGGGCACGACCTCGTACCCGGGCAGGTCCCAGTCCAGGACGAACCCGCGCCCGGCCCGGTCGTACGCGGCGGACACCTCGCGCGGGAACCCGTCGGGCCAGGCGGTGGAGGCGAAGAGCACGGCGGAGAAGTAGTCGACGACGGTCTCGGGCTCACCGGCCGACAGGGCGGCGGCGGTCCCGGCGACCCCGCTGTTGTACGCCCGGATCTCCGCGATCCGCGCGGCCGCCCACTCCTCGTACTGCCTCCGGTACGCGGCCAGCGTCTCCAGGCGCCGCGCCTCGGCGGCCTGGGCCGCGTACCAGTCCCGCTCGAACCGCGCGCGGCCGTCGCGCCCCTGGTAGTGCCGCTGGTCGGGCAGGGCCACGGGCTCCCCCAGGGGGCCGGGCGCGAACGGCGCGACCTCCTCGGGCCGCCGCAGCGACTCCACGCCGAACGCCGGCGCCCGGCACCCCGCCGCGAGCAGCCCTTCGAGCACGGCGACGCGCTCGTCCAGCTCCCGCGTCTTCCGCAGGGCGTCGGCGTCCCGGTGCTGCCGGTACGCGGCCCGCTGTTCCCGCCGCATCCGGGACAGGTCCCGCTCGTACGTCCGCTGCTGCCGCTCGGCGTCCAGCCGCCGCCGCAGCACCGCCTCCTGCTGCCCCTCCCGTTGCCGCTGGGCCACCCGCTGCTGCTCGGCCCAGACCCCGATCAACCCCCCGGAACGCCGCCCCATGCGCGCACCCCTCCCACGAACACCCCACCCGACGCGTACACCCCCGTGAACCCCAAGTGTCCCGGACGACAGCGCGCTTGCACACAGAAAGTTCACACTCGGGGCCGGGAAGACCGGGGGGCCGGGAGGGGGCGGCCCCGGTCCGGCCCGCCGTCACCGCGGTGCGGAGCCGGGCGGGCGGGTGCGGTCCGTCCGCTCCGGACCGCACCCGTGGGACCCGGACGGGTCAGGCGGGCTCGACGAGGAGCTGGCCGCCGCTGAAGTGGACCTGGGCCTTGGTGCCGGCGTTGATGTTCCACTGCGGCGTGATGGTGACGCGTTCGCCGGGCTTCATGCCGGTGAGCAGGTGGCGGCGGGAGGCGTAGACGCGGCTGGGGCCGTGGGCCGAGAGTCCGCGGGCGGGGCTCTCGGGGGTGTACCCGCCACTGGCCCGCCACAGCGCCCATACGGTGGCGGTGGGGCCGGCGGTGGTGTGGAGGGCCGCCGAGATGGTGACGTAGGCGGCTCCGGACGACGGCACGGTGAAGGTGACGGGGGCCCAGTCGGCGGCGGGGAAGTCCAGAGAGGTCTCCAGCCGGTCGCAGGCCGGAGCGGCCCGCTGGCTCGACACCAGCAGCGGAGGCCGGTGGGTGCCCTCGGTGAAGGGGGCGTCGACCTGCCGGCGCAGCTCTTCGGCGGGATGTCCGGCGGGTATCCCGTGCACCTGGACGCGGACGGTCGCGGGCTCGGAGTGGTTGCTGGCGACCCAGGCGACGACCTCGATCGTGCGAGGACCGGCGGGCCAGATCCCCGGCGGGCTCCAGCTCCACCGGCCGTCGGCGCCCACGGGGGCCTCGCCGACGCGGACGCCGGCGTCGAGCAGGTGGACGGCGCGCACGCCCTTCTGGGCGGTGCCCCGGAACTCGGGCCGGGGGTGGGTGTACGAACCGTCCGACGGCGCTTCGATCACCGGGGGTTCGACGTGGGTGACCACGACGAAGGTGACGGTCGCGGTGTTGGTGAGGTCCCGTCCGCGCCCCGCGGCGACGAGCAGGGTGTGCTCCCCGGCGGACCAGCCGCTCTCGCGGCGCCAGCTCCAGGTCCCGTTCGGGCCGGGGCGGGTACTGCCCACGCACCGGGTTCCGGCGAAGAAATAGAGCGCGTCCGTGTCCGGCGGGCAGGTGCCGGACAGGGCGTGGAGCGGGCCGACGACCGCCTGCGCACGGGGGGTCGTGATCTTCACCGGCTGCGCGGGGGCGGCGGCCTCGGGTTCGGGCCGGGCACGCCACGACCACTGCCGCTTGCGCTGCGGCTCGGCCTGCTGCCCCCGCCACGACTCGACCTGGACGAGGTGGGCTTCCCGCTCGGCCGCGGCGCTCTTCAGGGCGGCGATCTCGTCCTCGCCCAGGAGCACGTCCACCGCTCGCCGCGGGAGGTCGGCCGCGGCGAGCAGGTCGTGGTCGGTGAGCCGGGCCAGGAGCCAGGCGGCCGTGGCCTGGGCGCCGCGGACGTTGAGGTGGGTCCAGTCCCGCTTGCCCTGCGGGTGTTGGGGGTGCTCCCCGGGCTCGAACCAGCCCAGCAGCCGTACGGCCGCCGTCGGACCGAGGTCCTGCCACAGCTCTTCGGACCACTGGTTGAGGTCCACCAGCGGCACGTCCACGTCGGCGGCGGTCTTGGCCATAAGGTCGGCGCGCTCGCGCAGTCCGTTGGCCACCCGGCCGTCCGCGTGGAAGGTCCCCCGCGCCAGCGGCGTCACGAACACCGGTGAGACCCCGAGCCCCCGCAACGTCTCCGCGTACAGCTCCAGGTACGCCCGGTACTCGTCCGCGCTCGTGTACTTGTCGGGCTCCATCATGTTCTGGTCGTTGTGCCCGAAGGAGACGAGCGCGATGTCGCCCGGACGCGCCTCGTTGAGCACCCGGATGTAGGGGTGGGTGTAGAAGCTGCGGCTCGACGCGTTGTACAGCGCGAAGTTGCGGACCTCGATGTGGCCGGAGAGCAGCTCGGTGAGGGCCTGCCCCCAGCCCTGGAGGGGATGCTGCTTGGGATTCACCGCAGCGGTCGAGTCGCCCAGGACGAGGATGCGCGGGTTGTTCGCGCCGTCCGGCGCCGCGTCACGAAGGGCCCCGGGCGCAGTGGTCGGTTCCGTGGCCTCCGGTGCGGAACTCGCCTTTCCGGAGCTCGGTATCCGGGAATCCTGTGCGGGTGCGGGGGTCATGACGAGAACGCTCCGATGGGGACAGAGGGCTTGCTGCGAACGAGGGTGGTCCGGTCGTCGGCCCCGGAGGGGAACGCACCGGCCGGGCCGGGGCCGGGCATCGAGCGGGTTCGCGTGTGCCACGGCACGGGCCCCCGGCCGTGGCCCGAGTTCCGTCACGTGCCGGTGCGACTCGCGGCCCGGCTTCCGTAACAGCCCGGAGTCGCACTCCTGCGATCCCCTCACCGCAATCAGTCGACGATTCCAGGCATTGATCCTGAAAGGGACTCATTGATGGCGCGGGCGCGCCTGGACAACATGCCACGCCGATGGCGAACGGTCAAAGGAAAGGCACAGGAAGTTCGGACCCCGCCCGAAACCCGAGGTGTCAATCAAGACAAAAGGTAAGAGCTCTCCGAATTCGCAGGATCTCCACTTCCGGTGAAAGTGACCAAAATCATGACCTCGCCGCATCCGGGGGAACGGACACCGGCTCCGGCGCCGGCCGTGACGGTGCCTCCCGGCACACGAACGGCGGCCCCCACCACGAGAAAGGGCCGGCACCGGGGAAACACCCCGCACCGGCCCTCGCGCCACGAGCCCCCTGCCGGACTCGAACCGACGACCCTCGCTCTACAAGTTCGACCGGGGCCCGTTGCGGCGGCTTCCGTCGATTGGCGCGACGACTGTGCAGAGGTGCTGGTGTACACACCCGTCCAGCGCCGTTGATGTCAGCCCCCGCACGCGGTCTTTGCAGGAGGCGACGCCGTTGAGCGATGGGGGCTGTCCCTGGCGCGGCGGAGGATGGTGCTCATGTGCGCTCTTTTCGACCCCCCCCCGAGTCTCGCCGTGTCTCGCCGGGCGAGTACCCGGTGTGGAACCAGGCTCTCGCCCTCCTGAACCGGGACCTGGCGGTGACGCTTCCCCAGTTGGAACCCCTGCAACTGCTGGCCCTTCCGTCCTACGACGCGGATGAGCCGGAGAACGTCCACGTCGCCATGGCCAACGGCGAGTGGCACGGCAACCCCTTGGCCCCGAACTCGCAGGACAGCCTTGCCTCTGCGCTGGCGAGCGTCGCCGATGCCGCGCAGGAGACCGTCATGGAGCTTCTGTGGCAGGCGTGGCCCCTGTGCCCCGAGCACGGCCTGGGCATGCATCCGGGGGAGGACACAGAGGAGCGACTGTCCTGGTGGTGCGCGGGAGAACGGTCGCGTCGCGGCCCGGCTCATATCCACGCGGCCGTGGGTGCACTCGACGCCTCGGGAGCGTCGATCCGTACACGGCCTTGAAAACCGTCGTGTCAGCGGTGTCACCGTGGGCCCAAATCCCACACCCACCACACGTGAACGGCCCCTGACCGGCAAACGTGGTCAGGGGCTGGCCTTGCTCCTATGCCGTGAGTGCCTGGGGTTCCCCCTGCTGCCCCGCTCGATCGGGTACGGGCGGGCACGGAACAGGACGCCTGCCAAGCGATGTCTACACCTTGTCGTCCCGCTCCAGGATCAGGCTGATCGGGCCGTCTTCAAGATCGATACCGCTATCAAGGTGCTCGTGAAAACCGTCCCGGAGTTCGGGGTCAGCCAGTCCAAGAAGCCGCTCGGCAAGGTTCCGAAGTCCGGCCGCGTTGGCCGCGATCGTGATTTCTGTGGCTGAGCCGTACACCTTGATCCGAGGTTCATCCATGGCGTCACGTTATAGCGCGCCCCGGCTCCCGTCCCGCCTGCCGGCATCCGCACACCGAGCCCCTGCCGTACCGGAGTCCGAGCGCCCCCGCCGAAGGCATCGTCTTGAGCCGCACCCGCGTACCGCCTCGGTCGTACGCTCTGGATGAGGACCGTGCAGTCCACCAGGACGAGCCACTCGAAGGCATCATCCACATGGGCCGGCTCCTCACGCGGAAACGGCCCGACCGCCCCGTTGATGTCACCCATGGATGTCGAAGACCCCCGACCATGATCGGTCGGGGGTCTTCGACGTTCCTGCCTGGAGCCCCCTGTCGGGTTCGAACCGACGACCCCCGCTTTACAAGAGCGGTGCTCTGGCCAGCTGAGCTAAGGAGGCAGCCCGTGCAGTGTATCCAAAGACCGCCCGGCGACGACCGGGAATCTCACGGGCCGGGGAGTGCTGACAGATCCCCCCGCGCCGGGTAGCGTCACTTGCGGTTCACCCAGGTGGACTAGACCTCAATCCTTCCTTTACTCGGATCGTCCGGCACGTTCCTGCCGGTGAAGGGGCACCTCACCATGGCTTCCGTCACGTTCGACAAGGCGACCCGGATCTATCCCGGCGCCACCAAGCCCTCCGTCGACCAGCTCGACATCCAGATCGCCGACGGCGAGTTCCTCGTCCTCGTCGGCCCCTCGGGCTGCGGCAAGTCGACCTCCCTGCGCATGCTCGCGGGTCTCGAGGACGTCAACGCCGGCTCCATCCGCATCGGTGACCGCGACGTCACGCACCTGCCGCCCAAGGACCGGGACATCGCCATGGTGTTCCAGAACTACGCGCTCTACCCGCACATGACCGTCGGCGACAACATGGGCTTCGCGCTCAAGATCGCCGGCGTCAACAAGGCCGAGATCCGGGCGAAGGTCGAAGAGGCCGCGAAGATGCTCGACCTCACCGAGTACCTCGACCGCAAGCCGAAGGCGCTCTCCGGCGGCCAGCGCCAGCGCGTCGCCATGGGCCGCGCCATCGTGCGCGAGCCGCAGGTCTTCCTCATGGACGAGCCGCTGTCGAACCTCGACGCCAAGCTCCGCGTCTCGACCCGCACCCAGATCGCGAGCCTCCAGCGCCGCCTGGGCATCACCACGGTCTACGTCACCCACGACCAGACCGAGGCGCTCACCATGGGCGACCGCGTCGCCGTCCTCAAGGACGGTCTGCTCCAGCAGGTCGACTCCCCGCGCAACATGTACGACAAGCCCGCCAACCTCTTCGTCGCCGGCTTCATCGGCTCCCCCGCCATGAACCTCGTCGAGGTCCCGATCGCCGACGGCGGCGTGAAGTTCGGCAACAGCGTCGTCCCGGTCTCCCGCGAGGCGATCGCCGCGGCCTCCGCCAAGGGCGACACCACGGTGACGGTCGGCGTCCGCCCCGAGCACTTCGACATCTCGGGCCCGGCGAGCAAGGAGGGCCTCGCCGTCACCGTCAACGTCGTCGAGGAGCTGGGCTCGGACGGCTTCGTGTACGGCTCCACCCGCGTCGGCGGCGAGGACAAGGACCTGGTCGTCCGCGTCGGCGGCCGTGACGTCCCCGCCAAGGGCTCCACGCTGCACGTCGTCCCGCGCGCCGACGAGCTGCACGTGTTCTCGTCCTCCACGGGCGAGCGCCTCAAGAACTGACCCCGGCACGCCGCTCGCCCCGGCACGCCGTGAACGGCCCCGCGTCCCTTCCGGACGCGGGGCCGTTCGGCCATCCGCGCCCCCCGGGTGGTTTACGGAGGGGAACCCCGGCGTTCAGGGCCCGTACCGCCCCGGTCGTCAACACGGGATTCGAAAAGCGCCCTCGAACCGTCCCCCGCGCGGGTGACGGAATGTCGCCGCGCCGCTACCGGCGGCTACGCTCGTCCGCGTGACGCACACTGCCCGCCGAATCGGCCGCTCCCTCGCCCTCGTCCTGCCCGTCGTCCTGGTGCTCTCGGGAACGCTCGCGGTGTCCGCCGTTCCGTGGGCCGGCCAGGGTGCCGGGACCCAGCTGACGGCATCCGCCAAGAACGTCTCCGCCCCGGCCGAGTCCCGCGCTCCCCAGGACGTCCTCCGCGACAGGCTGGTCGTGGAGCTCCGGGAGAAGGACCCCGGCACCGCCCTCACCCACCTCCAGCGCGAGGTGGAGAACCGGCCCTCCCTCGCCCGGCACTGCTTCTCCATCGCCCGCGCCCTCGGCCGCGCCGCCGTCGAGCACTACGGCCCCGCACGCGCCCAGTCCTTCTCCCGCCCGGTCTGCGACACCTCGTACGCGGCCGGCGTGATGCGCGCGAGCTGATCCCCGTACGGCACACCCGCGTCCCGCCCGGGACGCGCCCGCGTACGGCACGTCCGGCGCTCCCCCGACGGCACCGGTGCGTACGCCGCCGGCCACGGCCGGCACACCCGCACGGCGGGGCCGCGCCCTCCGGGCGGCGCCGCACTCCCCGGGCGGGGCCGTCACGCGCCCCGCAGGGCACGGTCGCGCCGTCCCCCCGCGCCGGGCGCCTATCGTTCGCCGTATGCACATCTCTCCGACGCAGGCCGTGGTCCTGGCGGGCGGCCAGGGTTCGCGGCTGCGCCCCTACACCGACGACCGCCCCAAGCCGATGGTCGAGATCCCGGGCACCGGGACCCCGATCATCGGCCATCAGCTTTCCTGGCTGGCCGCCGAGGGCGTGACCGACGCCGTCGTCTCCTGCGGCCACCTCGCCGAAGTGCTGCAGGAGTGGCTGGCCGGCGCCGACCTCCCCCTCAGGGTGACGACGGTCGTCGAGACCGAACCCCTGGGACGCGGCGGCGGCCTGAAGTACGCCGCCGGACACCTGCCCGCCCCGGACCAGCCCTGGTACGCCACCAACGGCGACATCTGGACCCGCTTCTCGCTGCGCGAGATGGCCGCCTTCCACGCCGAGCGCGACGCCCTCGCCACCCTCGCCCTGGCCCGCCCCCGCATCCCGTGGGGCGCCGTCGAGACCGACACCTTCGGGCACATCACCGACTTCGTCGAGGCGCCGCCGTCGCCGTTCCTCATCAACGCCGGCGTCTACGTCTTCTCCGCCGCCTTCACCGAGCTGCTGCCCGCCCTCGGCGACCACGAGCGGACCACCTTCCCCCGCCTCGCCCGCGAACGGCGCCTGGCCGGCTTCCCCCTCCCGCAGGGGGCGTACTGGCGGGCCATCGACACCGCCAAGGACCTCACCGAGGCCGCCAGGGAACTGGCCGCCCAGAGGGCCTGAACCCGCGCACCGCGTGACGGAGGGGCGGCACCGCGTTGCGCGGTGCCGCCCCTCCGTCATCCGTCCGTACGGACCACCCGCCCGTACGGGCGCGGCCTCAGCCCAGCAGGCCGCCGATCGGGTTCTTGGCGCCGCCACCGCCGCCGCCCGTCGGGCCGCTCTCCGACGGGGTGCCGGTCGTACCGCCGGTCGAGCCGGTGGTGCCGCCGCTCGACGTGGTGCCGGAACCGGACGGGGTGTCGCTGGTGGTCGGCGGGGGCTCCGGGTTCGTCCGCGCGGGCCGGCGGTCGCCGGTGCCGGCGCCCTGCGTGGCGGTCGGGCGCTGCTCCCGGGTCCGGGTGGACCCCCGGGCCGGCTCGGTGGGACGGGCCGTCGGCTTCCGGGTCCGCTCGCTCTTCGCCGGGGCCCCGGTGGTCGCCGTCGGCCGGGGCGCGGCGGGCGCGGTCCCGGGCGTGGAGGGGGCCCGGCGCCGCGGCTCCTCGGGGAGCGGGCGGCCGGGGAGGTGGTTGACCGGGTCGTTGTCGGGCCCGGGAACGGTGACCATGTCGGTGGAGCGGACCGCGCCGCCGAGGACGGAGCCGACGAGGAGGGTGAGGCCGACGACGACGGAGGCGAGGAGCGTTCCGCGGCGCAGGACGCGACGGCGGAGGTCGAGGAGGTCGGCGCGGGGCCCGAGGGTCCGCCACGCCTCTCCGGCGAGGCGGCTGTCGACGGAGTAGACCGGGGCGCCGGCGATGAGCAGCGGGGACCAGGCGGCGAGGAAGATGATGTCGGCGGAGTCGTAGGCCGGGACGCTCTTCCAGCTGACGGTGAGGAGCAGCGCGGCGGAGAGCAGGGCCCCGCCGACCGCGGCGACGCGCTGCCAGAGGCCGAGGACGGTCAGGACGCCGACGACGACCTGGAGGAAGGCGACGGTGAGACCGGCGCCGACGGGGTGCTGGAGGGCGAAGTCGCGGAGGGGTTCGGCGAGGGCCCAGGGGTGGAGGGAGTTGAGCCACTTCACCATGGAGCCGCGCTCGCCGCCGTCGAAGTAGACGGGGTCGCAGAGCTTGCCCATGCCCGCGTAGACCGAGATGAGGCCGAGGAAGACGCGGAGCGGGAGGAGGACGACGCCGAGGTTCATCCGGCGCCCGGGGTAGTAGGCGTGCCGGACGGAGTCCTGTCCGCTCCGCCGGTCGGCCCGGCCGCGCGGCGCGGGGTCCTCGTACGGCTCGGGGCCGGGCTCGGACCGCGGCTCGTACAGCTCGTCGTAGGCGCCCTCGGCGCGGCGCATCGGCGGCAGCAGCGGCGCGGTCCCGGCGGGCACCACGGGGGTGGGCACGGTGTCGCCGACGCGCGGGATGCCCTGGGTGGCGACCGTGTCGAACCCGCCGTGCCCGGCGGGGGCGCCGGGTCCGCCGAGCGGTTCGAGCGTGGCGACGGAGGACTCGCGCACGGCCTGGAGGAGGCCGGTCGCGCCCGGGGAGGACTTTCCGGTCCACACGACGGGGCGCCGGCGCGGGCCGCCCGCGCCGGACAGGGCCGCGGCGCGGGAGCCGGCGGCGAACTTCGGTCGCGGGGCCGGCGCGAGCCGCACACGGAAGCTGGCGTGGTTCACGATCACCTGGGCGGGATCGGAATCCACCTTGACCATGCTCAGCGCGGGCTGATCGTCGAACCCCGGCCGGGGCGTTCTGGTGTCCACACTCATCTAACCGAGTGATCCGGGTTTAGGACACTGCCTTGACGGCTCGCAAATGTCCGAGGCCCGTCAAGGTCGACGCCGGGGCCGGGGGTGCGGCGGGGCCGCGGGCCGGTGTCAGCCCATGCGGCGGCGGGCCGCCTCGTACAGCACGACACCGGCGGCGACACCGGCGTTGAGCGACTCGGCGCCGCCCGGCATCGGGATGCGGACGAGGAAGTCGCAGGTCTCGCCGACGAGCCGGGAGAGGCCCTTGCCCTCGGAGCCGACCACGATGACGACCGGGCCGGACAGCGCCTCCAGCTCGTGGACCTCGTGGTCGCCGTCGGCGGCGAGGCCGACGACGGTGAGACCGGCCTTCTGGTACGCCTCCAGGCAGCGCGTCAGGTTGGTGGCGCGGGCGACCGGGGTGCGGGCGGCGGTGCCGGCCGAGGTCTTCCAGGCACCGGCGGTCATGCCCGCCGCGCGCCGCTCGGGGACGACGACGCCGTGGCCGCCGAAGGCGGAGACGGAACGGACGACGGCACCGAGGTTGCGCGGGTCGGTGACGCCGTCGAGGGCGACGATCAGCGGGTCCTCGTGGTCGTCGAAGGCGGCCGCGGCCAGGTCCTCGGGGTGCGCGTACTCGTACGGCGGGACCTGGAGGACGAGGCCCTGGTGGTTGAGGCCGTTCGTCATCCGGTCGAGCTCGGGGCGCGGCGCCTCCATGATGTGGATGTTGCCGCGGCCGGTGGCGAGGTTCAGGGCCTCGCGCACGCGCTCGTCGTTGTCGATGAACTGCTGGACGTACAGGGTCGTGGCGGGCACGCCGTCGCGCAGGGCCTCGAAGACCGGGTTGCGGCCGACGACCATCTCGGACAGGCCCTTGCCGCCGCGCCGGGCGACGGGCTTGCGCTTGGCCGCCTGCCGGGCCATCGCGTTGGAGACGCGATACGCCTTGTGGCCCTTGCGGTTCTCGGCCTTGGGGGTCGGGCCCTTGCCTTCGAGGCCCTTGCGCCGCTGGCCACCGCTGCCGACCGTCGCACCCTTCTTGTTCGACGTGCGACGGTTCCTGCGCTGGCTGTTCCCGGCCATGACTACCCGATTTCCTCTGCTGACGTACGAAGTCTGTAAGTGAAGTGTGCCGCCCGGAGGTCCGGGCGGCACGTCTTCTAACGGTTGCCCAGCGTCCAGCGGGGGCCGTCCGGTCCGTCCTCGACGGCGAGGCCGGACCGGTTGAGCTGGTCGCGGATCGCGTCCGCCGACGCCCAGTCCTTCCGCTCCCGCGCCGACTCGCGCTGCTGGAGCACGAGGCGCACGAGGGTGTCGACGACGCCGTGGAGCTCCTCGCCGCCGCCGGACTCCCCGGCCCACCGGGGGTCGAGCGGGTCCAGGCCGAGGACGCCGAGCATGGCGCGGACCTCGGCGAGGCGGGCGACGGCCTCGTCCTTGTCGTCCGCGGCGAGGGCGCTGTTGCCCTGGCGGACGGTGGTGTGGATGATCGCGAGCGCCTGCGGGACGCCCAGGTCGTCGTCCATGGCCTCGGCGAAGGCCGGCGGCACCTCGGCGGCGGGGGCGACGGGCGCCCCGGCCTTCTCGGTGGCGCGCTGGACGAAGCCCTCGATGCGGGCGAACGCCGACTCGGCCTCGCGCAGGGCCTCCTCGCTGTACTCGATCATCGAGCGGTAGTGCGGGGTGCCCAGGTAGTAGCGCAGGACGATGGGGCGCCAGTTCTTCACCATCTCGGACACGAGGACGCTGTTGCCGAGCGACTTCGACATCTTCTCGCCGCTCATGGTGACCCAGGCGTTGTGCACCCAGTAGCGCGCGAACTCGTCGCCGAAGGCCCTGGCCTGGGCGATCTCGTTCTCGTGGTGCGGGAAGACCAGGTCGAGGCCGCCGCCGTGGATGTCGAAGGCGGAGCCCAGGTACTTGTGGGCCATGGCCGAGCACTCCAGGTGCCAGCCGGGACGGCCGCGGCCCCAGGGGGTCTCCCAGTCGGGCTCGCCCGGCTTGGTCGCCTTCCACATGGCGAAGTCGCGCGGGTCGCGCTTGCCGGAGACGCCCTCGTCGGGCTGGCGCAGGTCGTCGACGTCCTGGTGGGACAGGGCCAGGTAGTCCGGGAAGGAGCGCACGTCGAAGTAGACGCTGCCGTCCGCCTCGTAGGCGTGGCCGCGCTCGATGAGACCGCGCATCATCTCGATCATCTCGGGGACGTGCCCGGTGGCGCGCGGCTCGTAGGTCGGCGGCAGGCAGCCGAGGGCGTCGTAGCCGGAGTTGAACGCGCGCTCGTTCTCGTACCCGATGGACCACCAGGGGCGGCCCTGCTCCGCCGCCTTCGCGATGATCTTGTCGTCGATGTCGGTGACGTTGCGGACGAAGGTGACGTCGTAGCCGCGGTACGCGAACCAGCGGCGCATGATGTCGAAGTTCAGGCCCGACCGGATGTGTCCGATGTGCGGGGCCGCCTGGACGGTGGCGCCACACAGGTAGATCGAGACGCGGCCCGGCGTGAGCGGGGTGAAGTCACGGATCTGCCGGGCGCTGGTGTCGTACAGGCGAATAGTCACCCCCCCAGGGTAGTGGGCGTGCGACGGTGCCCCGTGACCCGTTCCCGGCCCCGGGGCACGTTTTTTCGGCGGTCCCGCCGCCCCGGGGGGGTGCGCCCGGGGGCCGGGCCGGGTCCGCGGCGCCCGGCGGCGCGGACCCGGCCCGGCCGGCGGGACCCCTAAGGGGCGGTCACGGGGTACACCAGAGCGGTCGCGAGGGCGGCGAGGCCCTCGGCCCGGCCGGTGAGGCCCAGTCCGTCCGTGGTGGTGCCGGAGACGGAGACGGGTGCGCCGGCCGCCTCGCTCAGCGCCTTCTGCGCCTCGTCGCGCCGCTTGCCGATCTTGGGGCGGACGCCGACGACCTGGACGGCGATGTTGCCGATCTCGTACCCCTCGGCGCGGACGATCCGGGCGGCCTCGGCGAGCAGGGTGGTGCCGGAGGCGCCGGACCACTCGGGGCGCGAGGTGCCGAAGTGGGCACCGAGGTCGCCGATGCCGGCGGCGGAGAAGAGCGCGTCGCAGGCGGCGTGGGCGGCGACGTCGCCGTCGGAGTGTCCGGCGAGTCCGTAGCCGTCGCTCTCGGCGGCGTCCCAGAGGAGGCCCGCGCACCACAGCGCGCGGCCCTTCTCGAAGGCGTGGACGTCGGTGCCGATGCCGGTGCGGGGAAACCCAGAAAGCACAGAAAGGACGGGAAGCACGGGAAGCGCGGGCGGCTCAGAAGCCATCGTTGGCCCTCCTGCGGGCGAGTACGGCCTCGGCGAGGAGGAGGTCGAGGGGGCGGGTCACCTTGAACGCCTCTTCGTGGCCGGGCACGACGACGACGGGCGCGCCGAGCCTCTCGACCATGCCGGCGTCGTCGGTGGCGCCCTCACCTGCGAGGGCGACGGTGGCGTGGGCGTGGACCAGGGTGTCGCGGTCGAAGCCCTGCGGGGTCTGGACGGCGCGGAGGCGGGCGCGGGGCGGGGTGGCGACGACCTGCTCGGGGCCGCCGGGCTCCCCGGCCGGCTCGACCTCCTTGACGGTGTCGGCGACGGGCAGCGCGGGGACGACGGCGACGGCCCCGTCCCGTACGGCCTCGACGACGGCGTCCACGGTGTCGACCGGGACCAGGGGGCGGGCCGCGTCGTGGACGAGGACGGTGTCGATGCCCGGGGGGAGCGCTTCGAGCCCGAGGCGTACGGACTCCTGGCGGGTCCCGCCACCGGGGACGACCAGGTAGTCGGTGCGCTCGGGAAGGGCGTGGGTGTCGAGGAGGTTCTTGACCTCGGCGGCACCGGCGCTGTCGGGAGGGGCGACCACGACGACGAGCGAGACCGCGCGGGAGGCGGCCATCGCGCGGACGGCGTGGATGAGCATGGGGGTGCCGCCCAGCGCGCGCAGCGCCTTGGGGGCGCCCGGGCCGAGGCGTACGCCCCGTCCGGCCGCCGGGATCACCACGGCGGTACGACGGGGAGGCGCTTCGTCTGACATCGGTTGCACTCCGGCAGGTTTGTTTCCGCGGCCGACATGGGTAGGGCACTCACCGTGCCGGACGCTCCGCCTTGACCGGGCCCTTTCCGTGACGACGGTCGAGGCGTTGCCGCCCAGCACAGGGGGTTCGGACACAGCGGGGTGGGCGGGCGCTCATCGGCCGCTCCCCGGCTGCTTCTCCACTTGTTCCTCGGCTCCTCGACGCCGTACACGCGGGTCCGGGTCCGTGCGTACCGGCCGGGTCCGTGCGTACGCGGCCGTGGGCGCGAGGTTCACGCACGCGGACGCGCGAAGGTGTGTGTGAGGCGCGCGCGAACGGTTATGTGTGAGGGGGATGGTACGGACGCGAACATGCCGCGGCGCCCGGCGACAGCACTGTGTGGATCACAGCGCGTCGGCGGGCACCACGGCAGTGCTTCGCTCGGCAACGCGCTCCGGTGTGGTCGGAGCACGCTCAGGACGCGAGGACCTCGTCGAGGAGGGCCTCGGCCTTGTCCTCGTTCGTGTTCTCCGCGAGGGCCAGCTCGCTGACCAGGATCTGCCGCGCCTTGGCGAGCATGCGCTTCTCACCCGCGGAGAGACCCCGCTCGCGCTCGCGCCGCCACAGGTCGCGGACCACTTCGGCGACCTTGATGACATCGCCGGAGGCGAGCTTCTCCAGGTTCGCCTTGTACCGACGGGACCAGTTCGTCGGCTCTTCGGCGTACGGCGCGCGCAGCACCTCGAAGACCCGGTCCAGCCCGTCCTGCCCGACTACGTCGCGGACCCCGACGAACTCCGCGTTGTCCGCCGGCACGCGGACCGTCAGGTCACCCTGCGCGACCTTGAGCACCAAGTAGGTCTTGTCCACGCCTTTGATCTGGCGAGTTTCGATGGCCTCGATCAGCGCGGCCCCGTGATGGGGATAGACCACGGTGTCGCCAACCTTGAACGTCATGTGACAGGTACCCCTTCCGTGGCTATCCAGGGTAACACGGATACGGCTTCTTCTGAATGGCGTTTTCGCAGGTCAGGGCATATCTCGGGGCTTGACAACAGTGATGCGGACGTGCTGCGGAAGGCTTGCGGAAGGGGGTATTCGCAGGTCGGAGCGGCTGTCCGGACGGAGAGAAACGCGTACGTTACACCCACTCGCCCCTTCGAGGAGAAGGCGTGATGTGCCGTTTTGTCGGGTTCGGTGTGTCCTTCTTCACCTACTCCGTTCGAGGATCGACCACTCGTACGGGTGCATCGCACGACGTTTCCCGGAATTGATCAACCGGGTCCGGTCGACATGGCCCGGGATTTTCCGGAGACGCGGCTCCGGGGAATGCGCGGCACTCCCGAATTGATCAAGGCTCTTATGTGAACAACAGGTCAATGGGTCGCGATCCGGCCATGACCACGAGGGAGGCCCGCTCCACGGGGAGCGCGGAGAGGCGGGCCCCCGGAGAGACGGGAAAGGGCCGCGGCGGGTTAGGGGCGGGTCGGGTGCGGGACGGAGAGTGCGGCTCGGTAACCTGAACGCGCTGACACGCCTTGAGTTGGCCCCCGGTCCCCCGTCCGTCCGTACGTCCTAGGAGATGCCGCCGCCGTGAGCCGCAGCCTTCGACGCGGCGCCCTCGCCGCCACCGCCATCGTGTTCTCCGTCGCCGCCCTGTCCGCCTGTGGCGCGGGCAACGACGCGCAGACCCTTCAGATCCGTCCGGACAACGCCGCCGTGACGGTGGACGACATCAAGATCCAGAACGCGCTGGTGATCACCCAGCCCGAGCCCGGCGCCAAGGGTCCGGCCGCCGTCTCGGCCACCGTCTTCAACGGCGGCGACCAGCCGCAGACCCTCGAAGCGGTCACCCTGCCGGGTACCGACGCCGTCGTGAAGCTGACCCCGGCCAAGGGCACCGGCCAGGTCACCGTCCCGGCCGGCGGCTCCCTCGTCATCGGCGGCGCGGGCAACGCCACCGCCCTGGTCGAGAGCGGCGCCGAGTCCGCCAAGGACGGCGACGCGCAGAAGGTCGTCTTCAAGCTGAGCAAGACCGGCGAGGTCGGCCTGGACGCCTTCGTGGTCCCCGCGAAGAGCTACTTCAAGGAGTTCGGCCCCTCGGTCGTCCCCGCTCCCCCGTCCGCCTCCGCGTCCGCCTCGGCGTCGCCCTCCGCCTCCGCGTCGCCGTCGGGCGAGGCGAGCCACGGAACCGGTCACTGACCCGGCCGCACCCGCGTACGTGTGAAGGGGCGCCCCCTCGGCAGGGGGCGCCCCTTCACACGTACGCACGGTTTCCCGCGGTTTCCCGCGGTTTCCCGCGGTTCTTCCTACGGCTCGAACTTGTAGCCCAGGCCGCGCACCGTCACCAGGTAGCGCGGGGCGCCCGGGTCCGGCTCGATCTTGGCGCGCAGACGCTTGACGTGGACGTCGAGGGTCTTGGTGTCGCCGACGTAGTCCGCGCCCCACACCCGGTCGATGAGCTGCATGCGGGTCAGCACGCGGCCCGCGTTGCGCAGCAGCATCTCCAGGAGGTCGAACTCCTTCAGCGGCAGGTCGACCTTGCCGCCGGAGACCGTCACCACGTGGCGGTCCACGTCCATGCGGACCGGGCCGGCCTCCAGGGCCGCCGGGGTGACCTCCTCCGGCTCGCCCCGGCGGCGCAGCACCGCGCGGATGCGGGCGACCAGCTCCCGCGAGGAGAAGGGCTTGGTCACGTAGTCGTCGGCCCCTATCTCCAGGCCGACGACCTTGTCGATCTCGCTGTCCTTGGCGGTCACCATGATGACCGGGACGTTCGAGCGGCCGCGCAGCTGGCGGCAGACCTCCGTGCCGGGCAGGCCCGGGAGCATCAGGTCGAGGAGGACGAGGTCGGCTCCGTTGCGCTCGAACTCGTCGAGGCCGTCGGGCCCGGTCGCCGCGACGGCGACCTCGAAGCCTTCCTTGCGGAGCATGTACGACAGGGCGTCGCTGAAGGATTCCTCATCCTCGACGACGAGCACTCGGGTCACGGAAGGACCTCCGGGGCAGGAAGCGGTTCGGTCATGAGATCGGGGGTGAGCGACGAGGCGGGGCGGCGGTCCCGTGCGGAGCCCGCCTCGGGCAGCCGCAGGGTGAAGGTGGAGCCCTGGCCCTCGGTGCTCCAGACGGTGACCTCGCCGCCGTGCGAGGCGGCCACGTGCTTCACGATGGCCAGGCCGAGGCCCGTACCGCCGGTGGCACGGGAGCGGGCGGGGTCGACGCGGTAGAAGCGCTCGAAGACGCGCTCCTTGTCCTTGTCGGGGATGCCGATGCCCTGGTCGGTGACGGCGATCTCGATGAGGTCGCCGCCGGGCGCGGCGACCTTGCGGGCCGCGATGCCGACGCGGGTGTGGGCCGGCGAGTAGTTGACGGCGTTCTCGACGAGGTTGCCGAGGGCGGCGGCGAGCTGGCCGCGACTGCCCCAGATCCGCAGGTCGGCGGAGCCTCCGGAGACCATGGTGATCTGCTTGGTGCCGGCGGTGTGCCGGGAACGGTCGATCGCCTCGGCGACCAGCTCGTCCACGGACACCGGTTCGGAGTCCTCCAACGGATCGTCGTTCTGCACGCGGGAGAGGTCGATCAGCTCCTGTACGAGGTTGGTGAGCCGGGTCGCCTCGATCTGCATCCGGCCGGCGAAGCGGGTGACCGCCTCGGGGTCGTCCGAGGCGTCCATGACCGCCTCGGAGAGCAGGGAGAGCGCGCCCGTGGGCGTCTTCAGCTCATGACTCACGTTGGCGACGAAGTCCCGTCGCACCGCTTCGATGCGCCGGGCCTCGGTGAGGTCCTCGACCAGGAGCAGGACCAGCCGGGAGCCCAGCGGGGCGACGCGGGCGGAGACGGCGAGGGCCTCGCCGCGCCCGGTGCCGCGCCGGGGCAGGTCCAGTTCGACCTGCCGTATCTCTCCGTCGCGGCGGGTGTCACGGGCCATGGTGAGCATGGCCTCGACGGCCAGTTTGCCGCCGCGGACCAGACCGAGCGCGTACGCCGCCGAGCTGGCCTTCACCACGGAGTCGCTCTCGTCGAGGACGACCGCGGAGGAGCGCAGTACGGACAGCACGGTGTCGACGCCGGGCGGGAGCACGGCGTCGGTGTGCAGCGAGGTGCGGGTGGGTCGCGTCTGGTCGCGTTCGCTCCAGCGGAACGCCAGCACGGCGATCACGCCGGTGCACACCCCGGCGATCGCTGCCAATGCGGCGACTGCCGCGTTCACGTCCATGCCTCAAGGTTATGCGGGCTCGCGGACCCTCTCCCAGCCGTACGAGTGGCTGCTCGAACAGTCGTCGCCCAGAGTTCACCCTGGGGACGGGGCCGGTTCACTTGTCCCGGCGGGCGCGGTGGCGCGCGTCGCCCAGAGTTCACCTGGGGGACGGTGCCGGTTCACACGAGGGGGTGGAGCCGGACGCGTAGGGGGCCGAACGTGGAAACGTGGGGGTCCGAGCCCCACTCGGGCCGGGAACTTCCGGGGCTTGCGGAGCCTTGCGTAGGGGTCCGGAGCTGTGCGTAGAGGTAGAGAGGGACATCGATGCGGGACGCGTACCACGAGGAACTGGACTCGATCGGCGAGAGCCTGGTCGAGATGGCCCGACTCGTCGGATCGGCGATCGGGCGCGCCACGACGGCGATGCTCGACGCCGACCTGAAGCTCGCGGAGAGCGTGATCGCGGCGGACCAGAAGGTGGACGACCTCCAGCACGACCTGGAGGCGCGGGCGATAGCGCTGCTCGCCCGCCAGCAGCCGGTGGCGACGGACCTGCGGATCGTGGTGACCTCGCTGCGGATGAGCGCCGACCTGGAGCGCTCGGGCGACCTGGCGCAGCACGTCGCGAAGCTGGCGCGGCTGCGGTTCCCGGCGTCGGCGGTGCCGAGGGACCTGCACGCGACCATCCTGGAGATGGGTCAGCTGGCGCAGCGCCTGATGGCGAAGGCGGCGGAGGTCATCATCACCAAGGACGTCGACCTGGCGCTCCAGCTGGAGCAGGACGACGACGAGATGGACCTGCTGCACCGGACGCTGTTCCGGCACCTGATGGACGACCGCTGGAAGCACGGCATCGAGACGGCGGTGGACGTGACGCTGCTCGGCCGGTACTACGAGCGGTTCGCGGACCACGCGGTGTCGGTGGCGAAGCGGGTGGTGTACCTGGTGACGGGCGAGCACGCGGACGAGCTCCAGGCGGCGGAGGCGCCGGTGGAGGGGGCGTAGCTCCCCGCCGGAACCGCCCCGGGGCGCACAGGTGTGCGGGCTCCGGTGCGCCGTTGATGCGCCGGTCCGGGTGGGCATGCAATGGGGGGAGGCGATCCGCGCCTCGAAAGGGAGGGACCCTCATGGCCGATTCCCCGATGACGACCGAATCCGGGACGGAACCGCCGCGCGAGGCGGTCCTGCTGCCCGTCCTCGGCGCCTGCGGCTGCGGCTCGGGCTGTGGCTGCGGATGCCAGTCGGGCGGCCCGTGCCAGTGCGGGGGCTGCTCGGGCTGAACGGGGGAGGGGGGTGCGGCTCGCCGCACCCCCCTCTTCCCACCCGGGCTCCTTCTCGTCCGAGGTCACCCGAGGTCGAGCACGCCCACGACCTGCCGCCCGCTGTGCTCACCGGTGGGGCGGAAGCCGAGCCGGTGGTAGAACGCGCCGGGCCCCTCGTCGCCCGGCTCCCAGCTGACGTACATCCGGCGCGCTCCGCGCCGCCGCAGCTCGTCGGCGACGGCACGGACCGCGAAGCGCCCGTACCCCTTTCCCTGTGCGTCGGCGGAGACGGTGAGCCGCCAGAGCCCGCTGCGGCGGTCGCCGTCCGCCTCCTCGCCCCACGGGATGTCGAGGAAGGCCATGAGGAACCCGACGATCCGGTCCCCGTCGAGGATCAGCCGTGGCCAGGCGGCCTCCCCGAAGGCGTACGCCTCGGCGAGGGAGCGCACGACGGGGGCGACGTTACGCTCCTGGTGGGGGTGGACGCGGAGGTCGAGGGCGGCGTCGACGTTGGCGGGGGTGACCTCCTCCAGGCGGAGCGACGTGTCCGGGGTGACCCGGGCGTTCGGGGTGTACGGAGTGGCTTGGGCGTTCGGGGTGTACGGGGCGCTCATGACGCGGACGCTAGCGGGACCGTACGGATCCGTCGTGCGGTTTCTTCCGTACGCGCGGCGGAGGGGGCCGGAGCGGGTGCGTTCCGCGAGCGGCCCGGTCCCCCGCCGGGCGGTCCCGGACGGCGCGTCCCGTCACCGCCGGCGGGTCTGTCGTCCCGGCCCGCGCTCCCGTACGTTGGCCCCCACGGCACGTCGCCGTCATGACCCGGGGGCCACGATGGAACAGCTTCGGACACTCGTCGAACGGCACGGCGAACGCGCGCAGGAACCCGTACGTTTCCGTCCGGGGACGTGGCGCCCGTGGCTGGAGCCGCACCGGGCGGCGCACGTGCTCGACATCGGCGTCCCCTCCACGGGCGGGGCGCGCGGCGACCGGCTCGTCGGCCGGGACGACCTGGCCGCCCTCCGCGACCGCGTCGGCGACGCCCCCGACGGCCTGCGCGACCTGTTCGTGGCCGTCATGATCTGGGGCTCGGGCACCACCAACGGGCGGGGCCCCCGGTACACCGGAGCGGCCCTCGCCGACCCGCGCCTGCCCGCCGTCCTCCGGAGCACGCGCGAGGCGGTCCGGGCCGGCGATCTGGCCGGGGCCTACCGGAAGTTCGTCCTCAGGGGGGTGGGACGGTCCTTCTTCACCAAGTGGTTCGCCGCCGTGGACGACCGCGACGCCCCGTGCGAGCGGGCCCTGATCCTCGACGACCGGGTCTTCCGCTCCCTGAACGCCCTCGGGTGGTCCAGCGGGGAGGCGGCCGGAACGCGCCACTGGCCCACCCGGTACACCACCTACGTCCGCCACATGCACGACTGGGCGTCCTCCGCCGGGACCACGGCGGACCGGCTCGAATGGCTGCTCTTCAGCCTGGACGGCCGCGTGGACGAGCCCGGGGACGGGTGACCCGCAGCGCGGGATCGCGGCTCTGTCCGTCTCCGGCGGCGCCGGAGCCACGAGCCGTGGACGGCGCCGGGCGGGTGAGGACGAGGAAGTCCCCTGCCCGTGGCGGAACCACGGGCAGGGGACTCTTCCGTGCGCCGGGAAGGGCTACTTCTTCTTGCCCTGGTTCTTCACGGCCTCGATCGCCGCCGCGGCCGCCTCCGGGTCGAGGTACGTGCCGCCCGGCTTCAGGGGCTTGAAGTCCCCGTCCAGCTCGTAGGCGAGGGGGATGCCGGTCGGGATGTTGAGGCCCGCGATGTCGGCGTCCGAGATGCCGTCCAGGTGCTTGACCAGGGCGCGGAGGCTGTTGCCGTGGGCCGCGATCAGGACCGTGCGGCCGGCGAGCAGGTCCGGGACGACGCTGTCGTACCAGTACGGGAGCATCCGCTCCACGACGTCCTTCAGGCACTCCGTGCGCGGGCGCAGCTCCGGCGGGATCGTCTGGTAACGGGCGTCGTGGGCCTGCGAGTACTCGCTGTCGTCGGAGAGCGGCGGCGGCGGGGTGTCGTACGAGCGGCGCCACAGCATGAACTGCTCCTCGCCGAACTCGGCGAGCGTCTGCGCCTTGTCCTTGCCCTGGAGGGCCCCGTAGTGACGCTCGTTCAGGCGCCAGGAACGGTTCACCGGGATCCAGTGGCGGTCGGCCGCCTCGAGCGCGAGCTGCGCCGTGCGGATGGCGCGCTTCTGGAGGGAGGTGTGCAGCACGTCGGGCAGCAGGCCGGCGTCCTTGAGCAGCTCGCCGCCGCGCGTCGCCTCCTTCTCGCCCTTCGCGGTGAGGTTCACGTCCACCCATCCGGTGAACAGATTCTTCTCGTTCCACTCGCTCTCGCCGTGGCGGAGGAGGATCAGCTTGTACGGTGCGTCGGCCATGCGTACGAGCCTAATCGACCCCCGACGATTGCCGCGCGCCGTCAATCGAGTGGTGTCCGGCATGAGAGATGCGTAAGTTGCGTGTGGCCAGAAGGAGTCTTACGCATCAGGGGGACCGCCACACATGTCCATCAGTTCGCTCAGACGATCGGCCCGTGCGACGGTCTCGGGTCTCCCGCCCGGCTTCTGGTGGCTCTGGCTCTCGACCCTCGTCAACCGCACCGGCGCCTTCGTCCTCACCTTCCTCTCCCTCTACCTGACGCTGGAACTCGGGCACTCCGCCTGGTTCGCCGGGCTCGTCGTCGCCCTCCACGGCCTCGGCGGCGTCGCCGGCTCCCCGCTGGGCGGCACCCTCACCGACCGCTGGGGCCGCCGCCCCACCATGATCACCACGCACCTCGCCGGTGCCGCCTGCGCCGCCGCCCTCGCCGTCGTCACCAGCCCCTGGGCCATCGCCACCGCCGTCCTCCTCATGGGCGCCGCCATGCAGGCCGTCCGGCCCTCCATCAACGCCACCATCGCCGACATGGTCCCCGCCCACGACGTGCGCCGGGCCTACGCCCTCAACTACTGGGCCCTCAACCTCGGCTTCGCCATCGCCTCCATCGGCGGCGGCGCGGCGGCCTTCCTCGGCTACCGCACCCTCTTCGTCGTCGACGCCGTCGCCACCGTCCTGTGCGCCGTGATCGTCTTCCTCCGGCTTCCCGAGACCCGCCCCGAGCGGCGGCCCCGGACCGTGAACGAGCCCGTGGCCGAGGAGAAGGCCGGCATGCTCACCGTGCTGCGCGACGCGCCCTTCCGCACGCTCGTCCTCCTCAACCTGCTCGTCTGCCTGGTGTTCACCGCCCCCTGGATCGGGCTGCCCCTCACCATGGCCGCCCAGGGCCTCTCCCCCTCCTCGTACGGCTTCGTCATCGCCGTCAACGGCGTCGTCATCGTCGGCTTCCAGCTCCTCGTCAACAAGCTGACCGACAAGCGCTCCCCGGTGCTCCTGCTCGCCCTCTCCTCCCTCCTCTTCGGCCTCGGCACCGGTGCCACCGCCCTCGCCGGGTCGTCCGTCGCCTTCGCCGCGACCGTCGTCGTCTGGACCGTCGGCGAGATGATCCACGTCCCGACCAACGCCGCCGCCACCGCCCTCCTCGCCCCCGAGCACGCCCGGGGCCGCTATCAGGGCGTCATGGGCATGTCCTGGGCCGTCGCCGGTTTCGTCGCCCCGGTCCTCGCCGGCGCGATCGTCGACGGCCCCGGTCCCGGCGTCCTGTGGGCGGCCACGGCCGCGCTCGGCGCCGTCGCCGCCGTCGGGTACCCGACCCTGCTGCGGAAGGCCCTGGCCGAGGGCTCCGACACGGCCTCCGCCTCCGACCACGAGTCCGGAGCAGGGCGCGAGTCCGGGGCCGGTCTCGATACCGGGGTCGAGCGCGACGCCGGGGCCGGTCCCGTCCCCGTCCCCGCGGCCGTTCCCCTCGGGAAGGGGGAGGGCGCCGGCCGGACACCGGACGACGTCTGATCCCCGCCCGGCGCCCGGGTCCCGGCCCTCGTCCTTCCGGCTTCCGGCTTCCGGGCGCCGGGCCGGGGCGGGCCTTCCCCTCCGTACGCGCCGCGACGGCGCCCGCCCGTACCGAGCACGGGCGGGCGCCGTCGCGGCGTTCGGAGGTCTCTCAGCCGGCCGGCTTCTCCCGCGGTTCCTCCGCCGGCTTCTCCGCCGACCCGTTCACCGACTCGTCCGCCGGCTTCCCGAGGAGGTGCTTGAACGCGTCCAGGTTCCGGGTCGACTCGCCCCGCGAGACCCGCCACGCGTACTCGCGCCGGATCGACGTCGCGAAGCCCAGCTCCAGGAGCGTGTTGAAGTCGCCGTCCGCCGCCTCCAGGACCGAGCCGAGCAGCCGGTCCAGCTCCTCGGGCGTGACGGCGGCGAGCGGGAGCTTGCCGGTGAGGTAGACGTCGCCGAGGCCGTCGACCGCGTACCCCACCCCGTACAGCTTGAGGTTGCGTTCGAGGAGCCAGCGGTGGACGCCCGCCTCGTTCTCGTCCGGGTGGCGGACGACGAAGGCGTTGAGGGAGAGCGAGTGGCGGCCCGCGCGCAGGGAGAGCGTGGTGAAGAGCTTGCGCGTGCCGGGGAGCTTGACGACGTAGGAGCCCGGTCCGGGGGACTCCCATTCCAGCTCCGCGTCGTCGAGCGTGGACTCGATGGTCTGCCGAACGCCCTCGGCGGTCTTGTCCTCAGCCATGGTGGGAGCGTACGCGACGCCGGTTCTCGCGCAGCCGGTGGTCGTGCACGGCGGCCGCGTAGACGTCCGCCGTGGCCGAGGCCGCCGTGTCCCAGCCGAAGGAGCCCGCGTGCGCCGCCGCCGCGTCGCCCATCCGGGCCGACAGGGACGGGTCGGCCACGAAGCGGCCGAGGGCCCGCGCGTAGTCCGCCGGGTCGTGGCCCTGCACGAGGAAGCCGGTCACGCCGTCCCGCACGGCCACGGGCAGGCCGCCCACCGCCGCCGCGACGACCGGGGTGCCGGCCGCCTGTGCCTCTATGGCGACCAGGCCGAAGGACTCGCTGTACGAGGGCATCACGAGCACGCTGGCCGCGCGGAACCAGTCGGCGAGCCGCTCCTGGCCCACCGGCGGGTGGAAGCGCACGATGTCCGCGACGCCGAGCCGGGCGGCGAGCTTCTGGAGCCCCTCCGGCCTGGCCAGGCCGCTGCCGCTCGGGCCGCCGACCACCGGGACGACCATGCGCGCGCGCAGGGACGGGTCCCGTTCCACCAGCAGGGCGGCCGCCCGCAGCAGGATGTCCGGTGCCTTCAGGGGCTGTATGCGGCCGGCGAAGACCGGTACGAACGCGTCCTGCGGCAGGCCGAGCCGGGCGCGGGCGGCGGCGCGGCCGTCGCCGGGGCGGAAGCGGTCGAGGTTGACGCCCGGGTGGACGACCGCGATCTTGCCGGGCTCCGCGTCGTAGAAGCGGGCCAGCTCGCCGGCCTCCTCGGTCGTGTTCGCGATCAGCCGGTCGGCGGCGGAGACGATCTGGGTCTCGCCGATCACCCGGGCCGCCGGCTCGGGCGTGTCGCCCTCGGCGAGCGCGGCGTTCTTGACCTTCGCCATGGTGTGCATGGCGTGGACCAGCGGGACGCCCCAGCGCTCGGCGGCGAGCCAGCCGACGTGGCCGGAGAGCCAGTAGTGGGAGTGGACGAGGTCGTAGTACCCCGGGCGGTGGTTCGCCCACGCCCGCATCACGCCGTGCGTGAAGGCGCAGAGCTGGGCCGGCAGCTCCTCCTTGGCCAGGCCCTCGTACGGCCCCGCGTCCACGTGCCGCACGAGCACGCCCGGCGTCAGCTCGACCACCGGGGGGAGGCCGCCGGCGGTGGCCCGGGTGAAGATCTCCACCTCGATGTCGATGGCGGCGAGCCGCTTGGCCAGCTCGACGATGTAGACGTTCATGCCGCCCGCGTCGCCGGTGCCCGGCTGGTGCAGCGGCGAGGTGTGGACGCTGAGCATGGCCACGCGCCGGGGGGCACGGGACCGGCCGGGAAGCCGGAGCCGGTTCGGCGCCGGGTGCCGGTGCCGGGTGCCGGCGAACCGGGACACGTACTGGCTCACGTCGGCGGTCCTTCCGCTCGGGGCCCGCGGACCGTGCTCCCGGACCGGCCGGGACCGGGGCGGGAGCCGGGGCCGGGCCGGGACCGGAGCCGGTGACCGGGCCTTCGGGCTGAACTGAACTGGGTCTGGACGGGCTGGACTGGGTCCGCAGGGCGGGCGGAGGGCACGGTGCGCCTTCCAGCGGCGAGAACACCGGAACGCTCCCTTTCATTTCCGCTGGTGGGGGCCTTTTGCCAATTCGTTGCCGTGAACCCCGGGGCCCCTCGCTCCCCCACCCCGCGCCGCCCGGCCCCCTCGGCCCTCCGGCACCTCTCCCCCGCCCCGCACCACCCGGCCCCCTCGCCCCTCCGGCACCCCTCCCCCACCCCTTACGCTCGTGGCATGGCCCCGCGCACCACCCGCCCCGTCGGCACGCCGACCCGCGGGACCACCAACCCCAACCGGCTGCGCCGCATGGACCGCTGGATCGCCGCCGTCCACGGCCCCGCCCTGCGCCGCTCCCCCGGGCCGCCGCTCGCCGTCGACCTCGGGTACGGGGCCGCCCCCTGGACCGCCGTCGAACTGCTCGCCCGGCTGCGCACCGCCGACCCCCGCGCACTCCTGTACGGCGTCGAGATCGAGCCCGCCCGGGTCGAGGCCGCCAGGCCGTACGAGCACGACGGTCTCTCCTTCGTGCACGGCGGCTTCGAGGTGCCCGTCCCCGGCCGGGCCGCCCTGATCCGGGCGGCGAACGTGCTGCGTCAGTACGACGAGGAGCAGGTCGCGGCCGTCTGGGAGCGCCTGTGCGGACGGCTCGCTCCGGACGGGCTGCTCGTGGAGGGCACCTGCGACGAGATCGGGCGCCGGCACGTGTGGGTGGCGCTCGGTCCGGGCGGGCCGCGCACGGTGACCTTCGCGACCCGGCTCGGTTCGCTCGACCGGCCCTCGGACCTGGCGGAACGGCTGCCGAAGGCGCTGATCCACCGGAACGTGCCGGGCGAGCCGGTGCACGCCTTCCTGCGGGACTTCGACCGGGCGTGGGCGGCGGCCGCCCCGTACGCCTCCCTCGGCGCGCGCCAGCGGTGGATCCGCTCCGTCCGCGATCTGGCGGCGGACTGGCCCGTGACGGACGGGCCGCGACGGTGGCGGCAGGGCGAGGTGACCGTGCGGTGGGAGGCGCTGGCGCCCCGGGGGTGAGGCCCCCTCGGGGGCCGCGGGGACGGGCGGGGACGACACGGCGGCGGCGAGGGCGACGCGGCACCCCGTAAGGGACAACACGGACGTCACCGGGCGGCCGGCCCCGATTCCTCCCCCGTTCCTGCCGCATTCTCCGTACGAGGGGAACGCCTCGCCCGTCACGCTCGTCCCTTGTGTGGGGGGAGCGGGTCCGGCAGGACGCACACGGGTCCGGCGGGCCCCGCCCGCCCCCGTTACTTGTTACTTGCCGGTTTCGCATGGCAGCATCACCACGTCACCATCAAGTTACCGGCGGTAAGCCGGTCTCGTGCCACGTGACGTCCGAGGGGGAGTTCGTGAACCGACGCCGACGCGCCAGCGCCGCGATCACCGTGGTCTGTGCCCTGGCCGTGCTGGCCTCTCCCGCGCTGACCCTCCGGGCCTCCGCCGCGCCCCTCCCCCCGCCGCCGCCGAAGAAGAGCCTGGAACAGGTGCGCGCGGAGATGAACGACCTGTACCGGCAGGCCGCCCTCGCCACCGACGCGTACAACCTCGCCGAGGAGAAGGCCAGGGAGCAGTCCGCCGAGATCGTCCGGGTCGACCGGATGCTCGCCGAGGGGCGCGCGAAGATCGAGGACCTCAGGAACCGGGCCGGTGCCGCCGCCCGCGCCCAGTACCGCAACGGCGGCCTCCCCGACGGCGCGCGGTTCGTCCTCACCAACGACCCGCAGCTCTTCCTCGACAACGCGGGACGCCTCCAGGCCGGCGCGAAGGCCACCACGGACCTCCTCGCCGACATGACCCGCACCCAGGCCGCGCTGGACGTCTACGCCCGGGAGGCGAGCGACAACTGGTCCAGGCTGGAGGCCAACCGCGACCGCCAGGACCGGGCGAAGAAGGAGATCAACGGCAAGATCGACGCGGCCAGGAGACTGGAGGCCACGCTCGCCGCCGAGGAGCGGGAGCGGCTGCGGTTCCTGGAGGAACTGGCGCAGAAGCAGGCCCAGACGCGCTGGCTCGGCACCGGCGTCCTCGCCGGCCCGAAGGCGGGGGCGACCCCGGAGGGCGCGAGGGCGGTCGCGTTCGCGACGGCCCAGATCGGCAAGCCGTACGGATGGGGCGACGAGGGCCCCTCGTCGTTCGACTGCTCCGGCCTGACCCAGAGCGCCTGGGGCGTCGCGGGCCGCCCCATCCCGCGCACCTCGCAGGAGCAGTGGCGGCTGCTGCCGCGCGTGGACGTCCGGGACATGCGGCCGGGCGACCTGATCGTCTACTTCGCGGACGCGAGCCACATCGGGATGTACGTCGGGAACGGGATGATGGTGCACGCGCCGCGCCCCGGCCGGAACGTGACCCTGGCGGGCGCGGGCTCGATGGAGATCCTGGGCGTCGTCCGTCCGGCGTGACGTTTCTCATGGCCGCCGTCGCCCGCCGGAGCGGCGCACGGGCGACTACCTCCCCTTCCGCGGCATATGCCAAGCCTCGCGCGCGCCCTCGCGGGCGATCACCGTTCCGCCGCACGCCCCCCTACCGCTAGGGTCCGGGACGGGCGGGGCGCCACCCGGCGCTCCGCGCACCCCCGGGGGAGGGAAAGGAACCCGGATCGATGCCCGTACCCGTACCGCGCCGGAAACACGTCTCCGCCGCCGCGGGTCCCGGCGACGCCACCGTTACGGACGCCAGCGCCATGGACGCCACCTCATGACAGGCACAGTCACCGGCACCGACCGCACCGACCTCACCCTCCTGGTCGTCGAGGACGACCCGGCGGGCGCCCTCGCCGTACCCGAGCTGCTCGACGCGGCGGACGCCGCCGGCACCCGCGTGCGCATCCGTACCGCCCGCAACCTCACCGAGGCCGAGCGGCTCCTCACCGACGACGTCCACTGCGTCCTGGTGGACCTCTCCCTGCCCGCTCCCCGGGCCGCCGGGGACGACCCGCTCGCCCCGCTCCGCCACATCCTGCGCCTGGCCCCGCACCACGCCGTCCTCGCCCTCGCGGCCTCGGCCGACGCGGACCTGGCGGCCGAGGCGGTACGGGTCGGAGCCCAGGACCACCTCTTCCGCGAGGAGCTGGACGGGCGGCTGCTCAGCCGGGCCATCCGGTACGCGGTGGAGCGCAAACGGGCCGACGCCGTCCAGGTGAAGCTGGCCGAGTCCCGGCTGCGGGCCCAGGAGAACGCCCGGCTGGAGCGCGGCCTGCTCCCGACGCCACTCCTGGACGGCTCCGACCTGCGGTTCGCGGCCCACTACCGGCCGGGCCGGTCCCGCGCGCTGCTCGGCGGCGACTTCTACGACGTCGTCCGCACCCCGGACGGCACCGTCCACGCCATGATCGGCGACGTGTGCGGGCACGGACCCGACGAGGCGGCGCTCGGCGTCGAACTGCGGATCGCCTGGCGGGCCCTGACCTTCGCGGGCCTGTGCGGGGACGAACTCCTCTCGACCCTGCAACGGGTCCTGGAGCACGAGCGGGAGAGCGAGGAGATCTTCGCGACCCTCTGCACCGTGGACATCGCGCCCGACGGACGCCGGGCGGGCCTGTGCCTGGCCGGCCACCCCTCGCCCCTGATCGCCCGGCGGGGGCAGGCGGCACGGCTCCTCCCGTACGAGGACGGCGGTCCGGCCCTGGGGCTGCTGCCCCTCGCGCGCTGGCCGCGCCTCCAGGTGGAGCTGGGCGGGGCGTGGAGCCTGTTCCTCTACACGGACGGCCTGATCGAGGGCCGTTCGGCGGGGCCCGGATCGCCGCGGCTCGGCCAGGAGGGGATGGTCGGGATGATGAACCGGCAGCTGGCGGCGGGGCTGCGGGGCGAGGAGCTCCTGGAGGCGGCCGTCACGGAGGTCCGCTCCCTGAACGGCGGCGAGCTGACGGACGACGTGGCCGTCCTGGCCCTGGAAAGGGAGAAGGCCCGGGGGTGATCCCCGGGCCCTCGCCGGCCACCGTCCCGCGCCGCTACCGGCCGCCGTTGTAGGGGCCGTACGGTCCGTCGCTGCTGGAACCGCCGCCCCGGCGGCCGCCCCCCGAGACCTGCGCGAGCGCCGGGCGCACGTCCACCATGAAGACGATGGCGGCGATCACCCCGGCGATCTGCAGGAACAGCATCGGCAGGAGCAGGTTCAGGACGAGGTTGACGCCGAGGATGACCAGCCAGAACTTCTTCGTCTGCTTCTCCGCCGCGCGGTAGGCGTCCTCGCGCGCCATGGCGGCGAAGACGAGCGCCGCGACGGCGAATCCGGTGAAGACGAGGAACGTCACCAGGGAGAGAAGGGAATCGAATCCCGCGCGCAACATGCTGGGCACCGCCTAAGGGGAGGGTGGAGAGAGCGCCTCACGGCCAAGGTACCCGGTCCGGCTTCCCGGCTACCCGCTTCGGAACCCGCCCTACTCCTTCTCGGCGGTGACGGGCGCCTTACCGGCGGACGCCTTGCGGGCGGCGGGCTTCTTCGCGGGCGCCTTCCCGGCGCCGGAAGCGGTTCCGTCCCCGGCCTCGGCCTCGGCCTCGGCGATGATCGTCCCGACCGTCCTGGCCGCTCCGGTCTTCGCCCCGGTCCCCGTACCGGCCTTCTCCGTCTTCCCGGCCCCTGCGGCCTCCACGGCCTTCTCGTCCCCGGGGGTCTCCTCGACCACGACGGCCTTCCCGGCCGCAGGGGCCTTCGGCTCCGGGTCGGGCTCGACGACGATGGCGATCTCGGTGATCTCCTCGGCGGCCTCGCCGCGCCAGGCGCGGACGGCCTCCTCGCCGTGGGCGGCGACCTCCTCGTACTTCTCGCGCGCCTTGACGGCGTACTCGGCGGCGACGCCGACTCCGCGCAGGGCGAGGTCCTGGGCGGTCTCGCCGATCTTCTTGAAGTCGGCGTCGAAGCCGCCGACGACCTCGGCGAGCTTCGTGCGGGCGGTGGCCTGGGCTTCCTTGGCCTGGGCGGTCACCTTCTCCTGCACGGCCTTCGGGTCGGTCTTCCGGACGGCCTCGATGCGCGAGGGCGCCTCGGCCGCGATCTGCTCGATCAGGCCGGGAACCTTCCGGGCCTGCCGCACGGCGAGATCGGCGGTGCCGGCGGCGAAGTAGAGGGGGGTGCGCAGTTCGTCGATGATGGCCATGCTGATGGTCCTCCCGGATGTGGCGTACTAGCGCGAAGGCGGTTCTTCGGCATCGGGCGCCGCGGCGGGCGCGGGAGCCTCTTCGGAGCCCGTCCCGGGGTCCGCTCCGGAAACGTCTCCGGCGGTCCCGGCGGTGCTCTCGGCGGCGTTCTCCTTGCGGAACGAGTCGTAGATCTGGAGCAGCACCTGCTTCTGCCGCTCGTTGATCGAGGGATCGGCCAGGATGACGGCCCGCGTCTCCAGCTCCTCCCGCTCCTTCTCGTCGAGGATTCCGGCCCGCACGTAGAGCGTCTCGGCGGAGATCCGCAGCGCCTTGGCGACCTGCTGCAGCACTTCGGCGCTGGGCTTCCGCAGCCCCCGCTCGATCTGGCTCAGGTACGGGTTCGACACCCCGGCGGCCTCGGCGAGCTGCCGCAGGGACAACTGCGCGCTCCTCCGCTGCTCGCGGAGGTACTCACCGAGATTGCCGACGTTGAGCGATGCCATGCTCCGACTATGCCAGCCTTTGCTAACTATTGCAAGCGAGTGCTTGCAATAGTGTCGCCGTGTCGTGCGGGCCGCCTGTGACTGAGCACGACGGTTGTCACTTGAGCAGGGCAACTGTCACCAAGGCTCGCGTCGTCGATACCCCTCCGAGCGTGCCCCACTGCCACCGTCCTTGGGGGTCGGCCCGCGGGCGATGATGTCGCCCATCGCCATCATGCTCTTGGAGCGGTTCATGCTGACGATCCGCAGCGGGAACGAGACCCACGCCTCGCGCCGGAGATAGATCGACAAGGCTTGATCGACGCGGCTGGCCTGGTGAATGAGCGGCAGCATGAGCTCCCGCGCCTGTTCCTCGTCCGGGGCGTCAAGCAGCCGCTCGGCAATTCCGAGCACCGCGCCCATGAGAAACGGCTCCAGCGGTGGGTCGGTGAAGGGACGCGAGCTGTGCTTCTTCCCGGGCCTGTCGCGAAGGGCCGCTGCTCGGGCAAGGCGCTCCTCGGCTTCCCCGTCAAGGGCCTCCGCGAGCGCCGGGGTCGCGGCGAAGGAGCGAGCCGCGGGCCAGGAGAGAAACACGAGGCCGAGCAGCGCTCTCAGATCGGCGAAGTAGTCGGCGGCGGGAATCAGCCAGCCGACGCTCGGGGTCACGGCCGGACCGGCGTGGTCGAGGAGTCTCATGAGCCGGCGCTGAAGGCCGAGGAGATGCTCCAGCGTCTGCGGGTCACGAGTGACCTCGGGACCAGCCTCGGCTGGCTCCGCGAGCTGTGCGCCACAGGCCGGCTGGAGGCGGCCAACGGTACGAGGAGCTGTGGTTGTCCGGCATTGGGTGGGGTGCAGGCCCTCGTCCCAGGGGCGGGCGATGATGCTGTTCATCTCGACCATGTGGACCGGTTGGCGACAGTCGGGGCAGTGGGTCCGCAGCAGGCGGCGGTGCCGAGGACAGGCAAAGATTGGAGGAAGGCGCCAGGAACGTCGCCAAGCCCCGCCGTGGAGCTGCTGGATCTCACCTCCATCCCCGGTGAGGCATTGGGGGCAGTAACGAGGCGTGCGGGTCAGCAGCCACGCATTGTCGTTGACCATCCTCGCCACACTCTTACGCGGAGTGAACTTCTCGTTCAGCGGCCCGTATCGCTCGCCGAGCGAGGAGGTCAGCAAACGGCTGACCTCTTCTGGAGCGAGTCGGGTGGTCCGGGCGAAGGCTTGGATCTGCTCGGATTCCAGGTCGTGTAGCAACCTCATGGGGACCCCAAGCGCGTTCCCCTTGCGATGACCAGTCAGGCCAGTACGGATGGCGACTGCCCCGGGGGACGTCCCGAGGCGGTGCGCGAGGCGGAGGATGTAGCCGATCAGCGTCTCGTCGAGCAGTGGGTCGAGGCTGCGGGGCAACGGGCGCATCGCCTCATGATGTCCCACTGGCGAACCGAGCCGCGGCAGATCGAATGGCCGCTCGCTTCAAGGACATTGCCGACGCGGCGGCCGTGATACGCCGCAGCACGGCTAGCGGCGGGCACGGCGGAAGCAGGCGGCGACCAGTTCGGTCCCCGAGTGCACGGCGATCATCACCCCCGCCGCGACTGTGGCCGGACCTTCCGGTACGTAGCCGCACACAGTGGCGGCAAGGGTGAGCCCCGCGACGCAGCGGGACACCTCCAGGGTGGAGGGCCAGCGCCACGCGTACCCAGGTCGCTTCCAGGGGTCCGGTCCAGCCTCGTCGGCCGCCCCCGCCGGGGGAGCCGGGGGCTCGGCGGGCGCCTGCGCGGGAACCATCGTGGAGTTCTCGGCGGCCGGGACATCGCTGACCGCCGCGAGCGCCTGGTTCGTCATGAAGATGTCCACTTTCGTCGGGGCCTGCCTGACCGGTGAGGGGAACCGCCGCCGCGCCAAGGCGCCTGCGCGCGGTGGACGCATCCCACCGGAGCGGAGGGAGCACCCTACGAAGAGAAACTAGACCTTACAAGGCCACATGTTCAACTTAACATGGGAATTAAGAACTTATTCTTCGATGCAGTACGCTGCGTGCTATTCTCTAGAAACTGAAGCTCGACACAAAATGGTGGACGACTCGATAGGGGCTTGTAGTGAGCATCAACGTTGACCCGCTGCGCCTGTCCAAGCCGCAGGACTCCAGCACGTATCTGGCGATCAAAACGCCCCAGGGAGGCCGCGACGTGTACAGCACGCGCGTTCCCCTCCTCGATCTCCCCACCATCCTCCCCGTCCCCGACCCGAACAACGTCGACAAGGACAACCGCAAGGTCGACCGCCTCCACGCCAAGCACTTCGGCGAGTACCTGGACACCAAGAAGGACTGGGTCGCCCCCGCCCTTTTGGCCCGCGACGGCGGAGGCTGCACCTTCGAGAAGGTGGACGAGCACGGCGCTGTCGGCTACCTCACGGTCCCGTGGGCGATCGGCGGTATCTCCTCTCTGCGCACCATCGACGGCCAGCACCGCGTGCTCGGTGTCTCCATCGAGAAGCAGCGGATCACCGACGCCATCTCCGGCATCGACCGTGAAATGGCGCGCAAGGTCAGCCCGGAGAAGTCCGCCAAGCTTCAGGCCGAACGCGAGAGGCTCATCGGCCAGATGAACCGGCTGAAGGCCGAGTACGTCGGCCTGGACATCTACGTGGAGCCGGACCCGATCAAGGCCCAGCAGATGTTCGTAGACGTCGCCGACAACGCCAAGGGCATCAGCAGCGCCGTCCGCGCCCGCTTCGACAGCTACAAGGTCGCCAACCGCACGCTGTCCGACGTCATCGACCACCCGCTGCTCAAGGGGCGGGTCGACGCCGAGCAGGACCGCATGACCCTGAAGAACCCCAACCTGATGGGCGCCAAGCACGTTGCAGACATCACCCGCGCCGTCATCGCCGGCGCTGGCGGCCGGATCAGCAAGAAGGCCGAGCAGACCCTGACCGACGGCGAGGTCATCGAGCAGGTCAAGGACTTCCTCGACATCATCTCCAACGCCTTCACCGACCTCGCCGCCATCACCGAGGACGACCCTGAGGCGGATCGCCAGGCTGACGAGCTGACCATGTCGCAGAAGCTCCGCCGGAACTCGTTGCTCGGCTCGGTCGGCATGCTGCGCGTCCTGGGTGGGGTGTTCCGCGAGCTGCGCGCGGGCGACAACCCGGTGGAGCTCGACGACATCACCGAGTTCTTCAGGCGCCTCGACCCGCACATGGCCGCGCCGGTCGCCGAGAACAGCATCTGGCGCACCACTGAGGCGAATGCGGACTTCGAACCGAACGCCGCCGCGCCCATCATGCGGACCCAGAACATCGTCCACCTGGTGGGCATCATCACCAGCTGGTACAAGAAGGCTCCTGCCGCTCTGTAGCCGATAGCACGACCACGAGCGGCGCCTTCCTGCCCTGGGAACGGTGCCGCTCGTGGTAGGCGGTCGCCGCCCGGTTCGGCAATGACGTCTTGGATCGTCAGGGCGCTGCCGTACACAGGGGTCCCGTTTCTCGCCGGACTACCGAACGAGAAGACCGCCGCCCCACACGTAGACCATCGCAGCGCCCCTTGCTGAGCACTCACGTGAAGAGCCGTCATGGACCTGAACAGCAATCCGCTCGCGCACCGAACGATCCTCACCGTTCCGAGCGCAGAGAACCCCTTCCAAGTAGTTCGCCGCATCAGTGCGCAGTGGCTTACTGGAAAGTTCGGCAGCGCCCCGCTCACCTCCGGGCATCACCACCTCGATGAGGTCTCGGTGTTGACCAACCACGCGGCCTACCTTCCCGACGGCGCCGAACAGGCGATACGCCTCCAGTTGCGCGAGGACAGGACCGAGGCAACGTGGCGGACGACCATCACGGCTGTCGCGTTCGAGGACCGCTCCGCATTGCTCACGGTCGGCCTGGAAGTATTCCCCAACGGGGATACGCCACTAGCTCCCGCCAGACCGGGGCTCGTTCGCGATCTCGTCCAGGAACTGAAGCCCACGGATGGGCCGGCGAGGTTGACACTAGAGCCCCAGGGCGTGGATGCGGAGGGCATCGACGCCTTGATCGACGTGCTCTGTGACCCGACACGACGCATGCCGGTAATCGTGGCGGCCCAGCCTCTCCGTCCCAATACGCTGTGGTCGAAGCGACTGGGACAAGCGATGCGGCAATGCGCCGGTGCGGCCTCGCTGTATGTACTTACGGACGCCGAAGCCGTCGATGGGTTCCGCGCGGCGATCGGCGAGTACCACCGCGTCGCCCCCGGAGCCGTACGCACATTTCTGACCGAGGTGGATCCGGCCTGGTCGAAGGATGCCTCGCGTCACCGGTTCCTGACCGTGGCTCGGATGAGCGATCCCCAGGATCGGGCGTGGTTCGGTCTCGCACGTACTGTCCAGCGGCTTTCTACCGAGGCCCCATTGCCCGAGGCTCTGCGCACACTCTCGTTCCCGGATGACGCGGGCCAACGTCACCGCGCGGAGCGGCAGGCAGCTCTGGCATCCGTACGACCCTCCGAAGAGCTGACGGGGATACGCAAGGACGTCGAGGATCTCAAGGCGCTACTGGCCCAGGCTGACGAGGAGTTGAGGGAGGCAGCACTCACTGCCGATCTGTCAGCCCGGACCACAACCTCCCTGGAGGAGCAGTTGCACGCGGCTGTGCAACGGGCGGACGAGGATATGGAGGAGGCCCTGCGAGCGCTGGACGACGTCGAGCGGGCGCGGGCGGAGGCAGACATCCTGCGACGTCGGCTTCGCGAGGAAGGCCGTTACGACGACACCGTCGTCGTGGAGCAGCCGCCTGGCGTTCCAGACTCATTCGAGGAGCTGTGGGAGCGGCTGGACACCTTCGAAGGCATTCAGGTCACGGCTGATAAGGGCAGAGCCCTGGAACTGGATGACGCGGAGCGAGCCCGTGTGTGGGCGGCGAAAGCATGGAACGCCCTGAGGGCGCTGGACTCCTACGCGCATGCAGCCAAGGAGGGGTTCAACGGCGGCTTCTACCAGCACTGCACATCAGACCGTCCAGGTGCGGTGAACTGGCCGCTCAAGCAGCTGGCCACCGTCGAGTCCGACACGACGATGAACAGGTGGGGCGCGGAGAGGATCTTCGCCGTCCCCTTGGAGGTGGACTCCTCCGGACGCACGGAAATGCAGGCCCACCTGAAACTCGACTCCAAGGGAAGCACCTCACCAAGGATCTACTTCCTGGACGACACGAAGGGTGTCACCAGACAGGTGATCGTTGGTTATGTCGGCCCCCATCTGACCAACACGAAGACCAACTGACACGAGGCATAGGCTCTGGCCGATCGGTGACCGGGTGCCGGTCACCGGCGGAAGCCATGACAACCCCGTGTACGGCTACAGAGCGAAGGCTTCCGCTTCCGTCTCGCGTTCGCGCTCCGCGGCAGGCGTGAGTGACGGCTCAGCGTGTGAACTGCTCGGCTCCCGTGAGACGGCTGAAGCCCTTGCTCTCGATCCGCTGTTCCATCCGTTGGAGCGCGCCACGGTCCCGGCGCGAGGTCAGAAGGATAGCTTGGAGCGGGTAGGAGGACCCACTGAAGCTGCGGAACTGGTAACTCATCCAGAAATTCCGCTCCTTGTCCCTGTCGATGATGGGTGCCATCACCTCGTGGGTCTCGTTCTCGTCTGGGGCCGACAGCAACTGTGCGGCGATGCCGAGCACCGCGCCGGCGACGGTAGGATCCGCCGCCGGGTCGCTGTAGTGGTGTGATGCTTGGCGCCGCCGTCCAGCCTCGGCCCGGCACTTGGCGAACTCGTCGTGCCTCCTCTCTGCCTCCCCGTCGACCAGCACGGCCAGAGCCTCCGTTTCTGCGAGTTCCCTGGCACAGGGCCAGGCCATGAAGATCAACGCGCTCAGAGCACGGAGGTCGATGAAGTGCTGGGCCGTAGGAACCTGCCATCCGAAGCTGCCCACCGATTTCGGTCCGTCGGGGTCCAAGAGTCTGTCGAAGTGGTACTGGAGCCTCAGTAACGCAGCGACCGTGGAGGGAGTGTGGGGGCGTCGGTCCGCCTCACCGTCGGCCAGGCGCGCACCGCAGATCGCCCGTGTGCCAGGGATGGTGGCTCTGCACTGAGCAGGGTGGAGGCCCGCCTCGGAGGCTCGGGCGATCAGGCTGCTGGCGCGGGCTGCGTTGATGTCCTGACCACAGCGGGGGCAGCCATACATCAGCGGCCGCTGATGACGTAGACAGGCGAAGACGGGAGGCAACCTCCAGGACCGGCGCCAACACCCGCCATGACGCTCTTCGATCTCGGTTCCGTCACCGGAGAGGCATCGCGGGCAGTACCGGGTGGCCCTGGTGAGAATCCAGCGGTTGTTGTGGACCATACTCGTGGACGTACGGAACTCGGCCAACAGACGAGCGTTCAGCGGACCGTAGCGCTCGCCCAGCGAAGCGGTCAGCAACCCTCGGACCTCGTCATGCGTGAGGCGAGTGACGCAGGCGAACGTGTCGAGCCGCGGTTCGTCCAAGTCGTGCAGAAGGCGAACGGGAATGCCGTTACGGCCGCGTCCCTGAACGACGAGCCCTGTTCGGACGGCGATCTCCAAGGGTGCGGCGTCAAACAGGTGCGCGAGTCGGAGAAGGTAGCCGTGGATCGATTCGTCCTCCAGCGGGTCCAGGCTCCGGGGCAGGGAGCGTAGTCGGCCTGCCATCAGGCGTCGGCGGCGGGACGGCCGCCATGGTCGTCGAAGACGGTGTTCCGGCCGCGTCTGCGGCGCTTGGGCGTGGCTCCTCTTCCCTCGTCCTTCAGCACGGGGACCTCGCCGGCGCCCGGGTCCCGCCCGGGGACGTTGCCTAGATTGATGGGGATCTCTTGGAGCAGGTCGATGGTCAGGTTCTCCTGGCCGTTCTCCATGGCCTTGGTGCAACCGTCCTCGATGAGGCGTTTCAGCAGCCCGACGATCCCCTCGGTACGGCGGAACAGGTACTCGGGCATCGTGCCGTCGGTGAGCATGCCCGGCGCGGCCCGGAAGAGCCGCAACTGGTCTTCGATGCCGGCGAGGTGGTTGACCCAGGCGGCGATGCCGTCGGGGGTGTCGTAGTGGAACGGGTCGAGGTTGATCATGTCGAAGCGACGTTCGGTCTGGGTGGCCGCCTCGTCGTTGTGGCTTCTGCCTTGTCTGACGGGCGACAGCACCGTCTGCCCGGTGCGCGGGTCGTGACGGCCTTCCCGCAGCAGCCCGGAGCCGGGGATGTTGACGCCGATGAGGACGAGCGTGACGTTCAGGCTCATCAGGTCCCGGATGAGGTCGAGGGTGTCCTGGTCGTCTTCCCGGTGCATCTTCAGCCGGGTGATGTCGTCAAGCAGCAGCGCTGTGGTGCAGTGCGCATGCAGGGACTCTCGAACGTTGCGGATCAGCCCGCGCAGGGTCTTGGCGTGCGGAGCTCCATAGAAGTCCAGGATCGCCTCGCACAGTCCCTTCGGCGTGGCCTTGACCGGCGTTTGACAGTAGGCCACCGGCAGGAAGAGATCCCGGGTGCCGAAAATCGCGTTCGGGTTGATCTGGTGGTGCAGGTCGCGCCAGAAGTCCTCGAACTCGGCGGCGGTCTCGCAAGCTGTCTCCGTCTTCCCCTGATATCCGCCACCGTTGATCATCAGTCCGTCGCGGGTACCGGGTGTCTGCTTCAGCGCGTTGTTCTGGAGTCTGGCCCGCATCAGCGCGGTGACCTGTGCGCTCATCGGAGTTTCCTGCATCCGCAGGTTCACATGGGTTGCCGCCCTGTGCAGGTCGTGCAGCCCACGCTTGCGCGGACTCATGATCCGGTACTGGTCCAGCGTCAGTCTCGTCGCCGGAATGAAGGCTCCTCGTGTTCGCCGCCACTGCTGGTATCCCTCATGGGTGACCCGGTTCAGCGAGGGACCGATCCGGAGGAACGGGACCACACCGTCCTGCGGTCCGCTCTGGCCATCGACCACGTCATTCCCCTCCGGGCGGGAGCGAACTTCCGCCCGGCTCAACCTCGTCGCTCTCATCCCCATCAGGCAGAATGAACAAGTTCCTCTTGCGGTAGCTGGCGCCCAGCGGGGGCGGCAGAGCGGGCCGGGTCGACCCGGCTTCTTCTCTGCGTCGGCGACGCTCGGCGTCCAGGCTCTCCTCGGCCCTGCGTGCCTGCTCCGGCCAGTGCAGGTGGACGACGGTGTCTCCTGCCGCCTGGGCGGCAGGCTCCTGCTCGGCCTGCGGAGCCGGACGGTCGGCGGCAGCGGTGTTGGCCTGGATGACGTCGCGGGCGTATTCGGTGCGCTGGGACTTCTTCAGGCGCGTCGGCCAGTGCGCGACCGGTGTGTGCAGGCCGATCATGTCGAGGAGAAGCGGCAGGAGTTCGGCGTCCGTCTTCGGTTTCAGTCCCGCCTTCTGTGCCCGCTGCAAGAGGTCGCGCACCCGTGCGTCGCCGAAGGCCGGCGTCCTGCCCTCCGGCGGGAGGCCGGTCCAGCGCAGCGGGTGCCATACATGGGTGAGCGGGTCCTGGAAGAACACGGTGCGGCGGTCACGGGGCTCGCAGTGGACGATCCACTGCCCTTTGCGTCTGCCGCCACGAGTAGATCGCTGGTCACGGTAGGGGTCCAGTGCCGGGCCGTCGTACCAGAGTCCACGGATCTTCACCCCGCGGCGGCCGTGGATCTTCGTCACCGAGTGCTGCGGCAGCAGCTGGTAGTAGAGCTCGGGCAAGGGGATCTCCATCGCGAAGCCGCCTTGGGCGAACGAGGCCACGAAGAGCGAGTTCGGACTGTGGTCGCCGCCCGGATCCCAGCTCGGCGCGTACTCGCCCAGGCGGCGCTGTTGCCACACCTTCACGATCCACGTCGCGATCACGTGCTCCATCTGCTCGATGGTCCACGTCGCGTCGCCCTCCGGGTCGGCCCCACGATCGGCGACATCGACCCCGGTGTAGCCCAACAGGTGCTCGAACAGCAGAGGCCGGATGCTGCCGAAGGCCCTCTCCACCACCTGCTTGTCCGTGGGACGCAGAACCCTGGAGGGAAGGATGTTGCAGCCGAGCACGCGCTGAACGTCGACGAGATGGTGGTTGCGGTAGACCGACCCGTGGTCGGTGGTCACGGTCTCCGGGGCGAAGAACGGCAACCCGGCGACCTCGTGCCCGGCGAACTCGGCGACCACTGCGGCAGGCAGCCCCGGATAGGGCCACTCCATCTCCTCGCCCCAGTCCGCCCGCATCGGCAGCGGCAACATCACGTCCCGCAGCAGCATCGCCACGTCCACCGAGGTGTCGGAGACGAGCGTGAGACGGAAGGCGCACAGCGAGTGCGTGTAGACATCCATGGCGAGAGTCAGATGGACCTTCACAGGATCACCGAACACGCCCTCACGGGCCATGACGGGCAGCACCGTGCTGTCCAGCGCCACCACCTGCCCGGGGCGGTGGACCACCACATGACCGGCCTTGGTGGGCAGCTGGGCCGAGCGTTCATAGCGCTGACGTGCCCCGCTCGGGCCGAACCACTCCTTCCAGACCCTCAGCAGCGTGTGATAGCCCGGGACCGCGGTGTTCGGACCGAAGGTCTCCCGTACGTACTGGTGGATCATGGCCTCGCGGGTGCGGCCGTCCACCCGGGAGCGGTGCAGCGTCTCCGCCCGCACCGCGAAGATCGCCTCCCGGACCTCCTCGCTGATGCTCGGATGCCCGCCGCTCTCCCGCAGCCATCGGTCGTCCGCGCAGCCGATCAGCCCGAAGCGGCTGCGGTTCTTCTCCCAGCGGATCAGCGTGCTGTAGCCCACCTCCGCGAGGCCCAGCAGCTTCGCTTCCTCACGGTTCAGGGCTTTGAGTTCGGCGACCTTCGCCAAGCGTCGTTCGGTCAGCGTGGTCGTCTCCGGGTCGTACTCGCGCTTCGGCTCCCCCGACCCTGGCCGCAGGGGATCGCCGCTGCGAAACCCTGTCTTTACTTCCAGCAGATGGGCCACGCGTAGTTCGGCCAGCCGGCGTCTGTCCGGCTTCAGGTCCCCCACCGATGCGGGCTGCCGACCACGGCCCGCACCCCAGCCCGTCGTGCGGGACGAAGGACGGCAGTGCTGGTGGTTGGCCAAGAATCGGAACGTCAAGCGCTGCCGTGAACCTTCGGGCCCCACCAACTGGACCCGTCCGAGATGAGGTTCACGCCGCTCGACGATCCACTCGACGTCATCGAGCACCACGTCGGCACCTACGGACAGGTCCAGCGCGCGAGCGGTACTCACGACGACTCCGATCCGAGGACGACCGTGGAACGGTCCCCGAGAGGCCGGCCCAGATCGATGCCGACGCGGCGGTGCCACAGCAGGTGCAGCAGATGGGCCCGGGCAACCGGCTCAAACATGCTTTCCATCGCGATCTCCCCAAAGGTCCTGGCCGCACTGGCTCCGGCGAGCAGGCCCGGCCCAACACCCAGAGGGTCCGCGAGCGGCCGACGCCCGGCCGACATCGCGTCCACCGCCATCAGCACGTACGGCTTCCACCATGCAGCCACCATGTAGTGCCAACCGCAGGCCAACGCAGCCTCGGCCGCTGCTGCAAAGGACTCCTGGTCCTCATCACCGATCAGATCAGCAGGACGGACGTCGATCAACCAGATGCCCAGGCGGCTGACCATAAGGAAGTCGGGGGTGTGCCTGCGCCATTCGTCGGCTGTACGGAACTTCAGCCGAAGCGGCTGCGAGAGGACCTCGACCACGTCGCCAGCGAAATCCAGGACCAGCAGCAGCCCGGCTTCCTCCAAGCTTTCGAAGCCGTGCAGGCGGCCGGTGCTGACCATGTACTCCAGACCGGGACGATGGCGCTGATCGCGCCGCCAGGTGAAGCCCCGCATCGGCCCCAGCTTGGTGACCGGAACGGCTGCCAGATCAGCCACCGCGCTCGTAACCTCGCCCCCGGCATACCGCCAGATAGCCGTCCACCGTCGCGTCCAGCCCTCGTCAAGGTCGAGCGCATGACGCCCCGAGCAGAGGGAAACCGGCACAAGTAGATCGTCCCACCTGCACGCATGCGACCACAGGGGCTCATACGCCGCACCGTCAGCCGTCCGGACGTGTACCCCGCCAGATCCTTGAACCTCCGCCACGTCTCCAGGGAAGCCAAGCCCGGCGCACGCCGTAGGCGATCTTCGGTACTGGTGACAACAAGACCGCAAACGATCCCAGCGTGACAAAAGTCCTGCACTTCCGGTGACAACAATCCCGCTCACACTGTCGCGGGGGCTGACGTCGGGACGACTCCCAGGTGACAACCATCGTGCCCAGTCACACCGCCGCCCGCGCACGCCGGCGCCTGTCCCGTCTCTGCGAAGTTGAGGCAGTCCCGGTCTTCATGAGGCATCCGGTCGCACGTCTCGCTCAATCTCGGGCATTCGGTGCGGTGTCTCGGTCGACCCGAGGCAGCGGTTCGCTCTGTTTTCTACGGTCGTTACGGCTGGTCAGCGCGCCGAGTGGGGGCGGCTGTTCGAGCAAGCCTTCCGCCTGGACCACCGCCCCCGAGGCATCACGCTCCCGTGGCTCCGCAACGGCCTTGTCGGCCTGGTGGAAGTCGTCGCAGATCCGACTCACGACGGTGAACCCGAAGACGCCTCTTCCTGACCGGCCGTCACGAGGCATCCGTGTCGTGATCGATGAGGGACATCCCGGATGCCAGCGCCCGGGCAGTGTCGGCGAAGTACTGCTCGTCGGCACCAGGGGCAAGACCGAGAGGGACGCCCTGGCCGAGGCCGACGAGCAGCGCCCTGAGCGCGGTGGTCAGGCGTTGCGCCTGTTGCGACGTCACGACGCTTCCGTCGTACGACCTTCCGGTGAACAGCGCAACCAGATGCTTCTCCTGCGACCGGATGGACGCGGCGAGCCGGGCCCCCAGCTCTGGGTCATGCAGGGCCATGTCCAGCAAGGTGATCTGGAGCGACAGGCCAGACAGTGCGTCCGGGGCGTCACAACTGCGCCGGTAGTACCGGGCGAAGGCGTCGACTGCTTCCAGAAGATCAAGTCCAGCAGGAACCGCCTGCTCGATCTCCTCGTAGTACGGCCGCAGGTAGTCGGCGACCAGGGCGATCACCAGGCCGTTCTTGCTTCCGAACAGTGAATAGATGGCGCCGGTGGTCAGGTCGGCGCGTTCGGCGATCTCATCAAGCCTGGCCCTGTATCCGTCCCGGGACACGACCTGGAACGCAGCGTCCAGCAAGGCGCGGCGGTTGCGTTCCTTGGCCTCCGCTCTCGTCATTCTCATAGTTTGATTATTACCGTAATCTTGTTACGAAACCAGCCGGAACGTTGAGGAGGACGCTCATGGCCCAGGCCGTGGCACCGCGGGTGACCCGTCAGACGGTGGGCGCCATCGCCGACGGCGCCTTCAAGGTGTTGCTCGCCGCTGTCTACATCGCCGGCGCTGCCCCACTCGGCCGGTTGCTCGGCACGTCGGCCTGGCTGATGGTCGTCTCAGGCGTGGCCCTGCTGATCGGTGGCGGCATCGAAATCAGATACACGCGCAGCCGGTCGATGCGCACCTACACGCAGCTCATGATTGCCTACGACAGCGGCTGGGTGCTGACGACCCTGACCGGCTTCCTGATGGCGCGGCAGGGCAGCGGTGCCGGGGGTGAAGTCTGGATGGGATACCAGACGGCCGCTCCCCTCGTGTTCGCCGCACTGCTGGTCGCCGCTGCCCCTACGCAGATGACCTCGGACTCTCAGCGCGATACCTCGGATTGAGCGAGACCGGACAAACCGCGAGGGGCCGGTGTCCTGTCTCGCTGAAGGTCGGCCGGCCCCGCTGAAGGTTGACCAGCGCCTTCCGGTCAGCACAGGCACGCAAGGCGCAACCGGGCTTCGCTGCGGACATCAGGGGCTCCACCCTCTGCCAGCGCCTGAAGGTGCGCGATCATCTCGTCGCCGTCCTGTCCGGTCACCCAGCGCGGATCACAGTCCAGTTCCGCAGCGAGCTGATCGGCGGTTCCCTGGTCCGAGGCCACTGCACGGGCAGCGAGCACCGCGCGCAGACCGGCCAGATCTCTCCGGGCCGAAAGAGCCACCGCGGTATCCGAGGTCACCCCGGTGTCCTGAGCGTCCAGCAACAGACGGTGCAGGACACCGGCGACGCTCTCGATCTGCGGGGCCCCCGCCAGATGCCGCCCTGCGGCTGCCCTTACGGGCCAGTCCGGCGATTCCGCTGCGGCGATCGCGTCGCGAAACCCTTGCTCGGTGAAGGCGTCCACGCCACAAAACCGCCAGGGATGCCTCGATCGCGCTACGTCGGGACAACACTGCGGCAGTCGATCTTCAATGAGACTGGTCAACCTCCAGCGAGACGGGACAACCGGTGGTACCGGGTGTAGGTCCCGAAGACCTCGACCGCCTCGAAGCCGAGGCGGGTCAGCACGGCGACGCTCCTCTCGTTCCCGTGGGTGACGCCCGCGAACACGTCGGTGACGCCCCGCGCGGTGGCTCCGTACGCGAGCAGCGCGCGGCAGGCCGCCGTGGCGTACCCGTGTCCCGTCGCCCCGTGGTCGAGCCAGTAACCGAAGCCGTACCGGGGCGGGTTCACGGCCACGAGTTCCACGCGGCCGACGAGGGCGCCGTGGAGGAGGATGCCGCAGCGGAGGGACGGGTGGGGGTCGGCGAGCAGTTCGGCGCGCAGCGCCTCGCGGGTCGCCGCGACCGTCTCCCGGTAGTCGCCGTACCAGGTGAGGTGTTCGCGGTTGCGGGCGACGAGCGCCTCGTACGCGTCGGCCCGGTCGGCGGTGAGCCCGCACAGGGTCAACCCGGGTACACCCGTGCCGAGTTCGGGGAAGGCGTGCGGGTCGCGGTGGCTGCCGGTCATGCCGGCCGACCCTACGACGGGGCCGGGTCCCCCCGCCACGGCTTTCCGGTGGCCGTGCGACGACCGCGTGCACCGGCCCCGCCCCGAACGAAAGCGACCGGCCCAGGTGAAAGGCCCCGCCCGGATCGAAAGGGACCGCACCGGGCGAAAAAGCCCGTCCCACCGGCAGCGGCGCCGGTGCCGGTGGGACGGCCGCCGTGTCGGCCCGGCACCATGGCGGAGGAGCCGGGAAGGGGAGCGCGGATGAGCGGTGGGACGAGGGCGACGGTGCGGCGGTGGACACGGGCCCGGAGGCGCGGTGACCGGGAAGCTGCGTGGACGCGAAAACAAAAGCGCGGTGACCGGGAAGCGGCATGGACGCGGGCCCGGGGGCGCAGCGACCGGACGAGGACGCCAACGTGGGCGTGGAGGCGGGGTTGCGAGGGGCCGGCGGGGGTGTGGACGCGGGGGCGGGTGCTCGCCGGGTGCGCGGTGGTGACGGCCGGGCTGCTGGTATTCCACCGGGTGGTGCCCACCTCCCCCCTACGGGTGGGGAGCCTGCTGGAGTCGTTCCTGCCCTGGCTCGGCGCGGTGGTCGCGGTGCTGCTCGTCCTGGCGCTGCTGCGCCGTTCCGCGACCGCGCTGGTGGCCCTGCTGCTGCCGGCGGCGGCCTGGACGCACGCGTTCGGCGGGCTGCTGCTGCCCGGTCCGGAGGCGGAGCCGGGGCCGTACGACCTGCTCGTGGCGCAGCACAACGTGAGCGACGAGAACCCCGACCCGGCGGGCACGGCCCGGGCCCTGGCGGACGCGGGCCCCGACCTCGTCGCGTTGCAGGAGCTGGTGCCCCCGGCGCTGTCCGTCTACGAGGAGACCCTCGCAGCCGCGTATCCGTACCACGCGGTCCGGGGCACGGTCGGGCTCTGGTCGAAGCGCCCGCTCACGGAGGTCGGCCCGGTGGACATCCGGCCCCGGGGGATCACCGGCACCTGGGACCGGGGACTGCGGGCCGTGGTCGGCGGCCCGCGCGGCGACATCGCGGTGTACGTCGCGCACCTGCCCTCGGTCCGGGTCCGGGCGACCGGCCTGGCGTCCGCCCTGCGCGACGAGAGCGCCGTCCTGCTCGGGAAGGCCGTCGCCGCCGAGGAGCGGGGGACGGTGGTCCTGCTCGGCGACCTCAACGGCACGGCCGAGGACCGTGGTCTCGCCCCGCTGACCTCCCGCCTGAACACGGCCGAACGCGGCTTCGCCCTCAGTTTCCCGACTGCCTTCCCGGTGGCCCGCATCGACCAGGTCATGACCCGTTCGGCGACCGTCGCCCACGTCCGCACCCTGCCGCCCACCGGCAGCGACCACCTGCCGGTCCTCGCGCGGATCGCCCTGCGCTGAGGGGGCGCCTGGTCCCGGGACCCGGCGCCCGGCCACGTCCTCGCCGGTCCCGTCCGGCACCACGGAACCCCCTCCCAGGGGCCCGCCCCGTGTCATCCTGGAAAGGTGAATCTGGAGGACCTGGTACGGCTGCGGCGGGCTCGGGACACCATGGACCGCGACTACGCGTCGCCGCTGGACGTTCCGGCCCTGGCGCGGGCGGCCCTGATGTCGACCGGGCACTTCGCCCGGAGTTTCCGCGCGGCCTTCGGGGAGACCCCGTACGGCTATCTGATGACCCGCCGCGTCGAGCGGGCCAAGGCGTTGCTGCGGCGGGGCGACCTGAGCGTGACCGAGGTCTGCTTCGAGGTGGGCTGCACCTCGCTCGGGTCGTTCAGCTCCCGTTTCACCGCGCTCGTCGGGGAGACGCCCAGCGCTTACCGGGCCCGTGCCCACGAGGAGGGCGCCGCGCTCCCCGCGTGCGTCGCCAAGGTCCTCACCCGGCCCGTCAAGAACGGGTGACGTCGCGGGGCGGGCCGGAGCGGAGACCGGACGGAGAGAGGGGTGGGCATGGCGGCCGAACGCGTCTGGCTGGACGTTCCGTACGCCGAGAAGGACGAGGCCAAGCGCTGCGGCGCCCGCTGGGACCCGGCGGCCAGGCGGTGGTACGCGCCCCGGCCGGGCATGGAGGCCCTGGCCCGGTGGAACGGCGCCGCCGACGTGCCCGAGCTGCTGCCCGGGGAGGACCGGGGCCTCGGCGACGGCCTGTTCGTGGACCTCGTGCCGCGCACCTGCTGGTTCACCAACGTCCGGTCCTGCGTCGCGCCGGCCGACTGGGAGCGGCTGCGCCGGATGATCACCGGCCGGGCCGGGCGGCGCTGCGAGGCGTGCGGGGCGGGCGAGGACCGCGAGGCCCGGCGGTGGCTGGAGGCCCACGAGCGCTGGACGTTCGACGGGACCACCCGCGTCCAGACGCTCGGGCGGCTCATCTGCCTGTGCACCGACTGCCACACGGTCACGCACTTCGGCCTCGCCCAGGTGCGCGGCCTGGAGGACCGGGCCCTCGCCCACCTGCGGAAGGTCACCGGGATGAGCGAGGCGCAGGCCCGCGAGCACGTCGACGTCGCCTTCGAGGTCTGGGAACACCGCTCCCGGTACGACTGGGAGCTGGACCTCGGCATCCTCACGGACGCGGGCATCACCCTCGCCGCTCCCCCGGGCGCCGGTGAACGCGCCCGGGTCGCGGTGGAAACCCTGAACCGGTCCACCGGGGGCGGGAACGGCCTCCCCCGGGGGCCGCGCTGACGGCCGGGACGCCGGACCCGCGCCGTACGGGCGCGGTCCGTCCCGCCCGTATCCCGCCGACCCCCGCCGACCCCCGGACGGCTCAGAAGATGTCGGGCGAGAACGGCCGCAGCGGGGTGCGGAACAGCAGGTCCGCGCGGGCCGCCGCGCCGGGCACCGGCTCCTCGACGCGCCCGAGCCGGGCCAGCCGTACCGCCGACGCGTCGCCGAACGCCAGCGACCCCACGTCCGCGACGTCGAGGACGAGGTCGGCGGACGCGTCCGTACGGACGCAGGTGGCGCCCTCCGGGGAGGCGTCGAGGCGGAAGCGCCCGCCCGCCGGGCCGCCCTCGTCCCGCACGTCCAGGACGAGGCCCGCCGCCACCGGGTACGTCCTGCTCTCCAGGACCCGGGCCACGTCCAGGACCCGGACCCACAGCATGTCCGTGTGGGTCACCGTCCTCGCCGCGCGCGGGTCGGGCAGGAGGTCCGGCAGCGGGTCGTCGGGCGCGCGGTGGCCGGAGCGGACGGTGGTGATCCAGTCGATCGAGCAGAGGTAGAGCCACAGGGCCCGCTCGGCGGCCGGGGTGACGGCGATCAGGTCCCGCACGGTCGCGGTGTTCACCGGCTGCTTGCCGTCGTCCCACTTGTCGTCGGAGCGGTACGCGACGTACCCCTCGGCCTCGCCGGACTCCGAGCGGTACACCGCGTAGAAGGGCTCCGTCCACGGGTCGAGCTGGAACCCGAGTCCGGTCTCCCGCGTCCAGTCGCGCTCGGAGCGGCTGGTGACGCCCGCCCGGACCCCGGCGAGCCGGCGGTGCAGGCCGGGCCCGATCTTGCGGATCTCGTCGCCGTCGCTCAGGTCGACGCGGCCGCCGTCCCCGGGGCGCCCCGAACGGCGCGGATCGAGCCCGGCCCGCCGCAGGTCCACGCTCCACTCGGTGGTCCAGCTCGCCGGGCCGAAGCCGAACCGGCCGTAGATCGGGTACTCGGCGGAGATCAGCGTCGCGATCGCGTCGCCCCGCTCCCGCGCGGCGGCGAGGTCGGCGTCCATCATGCGGCCGAGCAGGCCCCGGCGCCGGTGCGTCGGGGAGACGGTCACCTGGGTGATCGCGTCGGCCGCGAGGCTGCCGCCGCCGACCGTGCTGACCTCCTGCGGGAACGAGCGGAAGGTGGCGACGACGCGGTCCCGGTCGAAGGCCCCGAGCGTCCGCTCCAGGTCCAGATGGGGAAGCCGGTCGGTCACGTCCTCGTCCGGTACGACGGGCGGGCGGAGGAAGCCGGTGCGCAGGGCCCGCAGCCAGTCGGGAACCTCGGACTCCGTCACCGGGCGTACGTCGACAGTCATCCCGCGACCCTATGCGGGGCCCTCGCGGGCCCGCATCCGGGTTTTCCGGGGCCCGCGGGGTCTCCCGGGCCTGCCGTTTCCCGGGTCCCGCCGCTTCCCCGGGTCCCGCCGCCGTCCGGGTCCCGCCGCTTCCCCGGGTCCCGCCGCCGTCCGGGTCCCGCCGTTTCCCGGGCCCCGTCGGCGCTCAGGCCCCGTCGGCGTTCAGGCCAGCAGGTCGTCGACCTGCGCCTCCCCCTCGCGGTAGCGGCGGGCGATCTCCGCGCCGCAGTCGTCGGCCGTGCGCTGGAGGTGCTGGCGGCGCCGGGAGACCTGCTGCTCGTACCCCGCGAGCCGTCCCATCGCCGCGTGCAGCTCGTCGTCCGTGCGGGCCGACAGGTCCGACAGCTCGACCTCGGACAGCATCCCGTCCGCGAGCCGGCGGTACTTCTCCCCGCGCGGCGTCGACAGCGTCACGTGCCGGGCCGAGCTGCGGTGCCGGGACGGCAGGTCGGCCAGGATCTCGGAGAGCCGGTCGAGGACCGGCGCCTCCGGGTCGGTCCGGCGCGCCAGCTCGGCCCGCAGGATGTCGATCCGGCCCTGGAGCATCCGCCGTACGTAGCTCAGGTCGGCCTCGTCGTTCTGGGCGTCCCGGCGCAGCGCGCGCAGTTCGGGCAGCCGCAGCGCGGCGAGGTCCGGCCGCTCCCGGTCCGGCAGGGCGGGCTCGGAGGTCCGCTGCACGGGCGGCCGCGTCGCGGCGGAACCACCGGATCGCCTCAGCGGTACGGAACCGGACGGCGTCGGACCGGTGCCAGGTGCACTCATGAGATTCGTCCCCTCGACCGGTGCGGAGCCGCACCGCCTGACAGGCATGGTGCCACTCCCGCACCCGCCCGTGCAGGCGCTCTGCACCCGTTCGGCCCCGCACGCATTCAGGTCGGTAGGTTGATGCGCATGCGAGCAGTGGTGCAGAGGGTCGACGGCGCGAGCGTCGTCGTCGCAGGGGAGACGGTCGGTGAGATCAAGGGCGAGGGGCTGTGCGTCCTGGTGGGGGTGACCCACGACGACACCCCCGAGAAGGCCGCCCAATTGGCCAGAAAGCTCTGGTCCGTCCGGGTGCTGGACGACGAGAAGTCGTGCTCCGACGTGAACGCGCCGCTGCTCGTCGTCTCCCAGTTCACGCTCTACGGGGACGCCCGCAAGGGCCGCCGCCCCACCTGGAACGCGGCCGCGCCCGGCCCGGTCGCCGAGCCCCTCGTGGACGAGGTGGTGCGCCGGCTGCGCGAGCTGGGCGCGCACGTGGAGACGGGCCGCTTCGGAGCGGACATGCGCGTCTCGCTCACGAACCACGGCCCGTTCACGGTGCTGATCGAGGTCTGACCCCGTAGGGGACCGGAGCCCGGGGGCCCTACGGCCCGACGACGGGCCCCCTACGGCTCACGCCGCCGGGCCCCGGGACCCCTAAGGCTCCACGCCGCCCGCCCCCGGGACCCCTACGGTTCGACCACGACCTCCTGCGCGGCCGCCGTCGTCCCGACGACCAGCGGGGCGTCCACCGGGACGTTCCGCTTCACCAGGGCCAGGGCGATCGGGCCCAGTTCGTGGTGGCGGACGGCGGTCGTCACGAAGCCGAGCTGCCGTCCCTCCTCCCCGTCGGCCGCGAGCCGCACCGGGGCGCCGTGCGCCGGGAGCAGCACCTCGCTGCCGTCCAGGTGCAGGAAGACCAGGCGGCGCGGCGGCTTCCCCAGGTTCTGCACCCGGGCGACGGTCTCCTGGCCCCGGTAGCAGCCCTTCTGGAGGTGGACGGCGCTGCCGATGAGGCCGATCTCGTGCGGGATGGTCCGGTGGTCGGTCTCCAGACCGAGCCGCGGCCGGTGCGCCTCGACCCGCAGCGCCTCGTACGCGAGGAGCCCGGCGGCCGGACCGTGCGACGCGGCGAAGTCCTCCAGGCCGGCCCGGGGCAGGAACAGGTCGCGGCCGTACGGGGTCTCCCGTACGGCGACGCCCTCGGGCGTCCCGGCGATGGAGCCGGCCGGGAGGTGGACGACGGCGACGTCCTCCGTGCGGTCGGCGACCTCGACCCGGTAGAAGAACTTCATCGACTCCAGGTAGGCGATCAGCTCGCCCTGCGTGCCCGGCTCGACGTGCGCCCACACCGTCTCGCCGTCGTCCACGAGGTACAGGGCGTGCTCGATGTGCCCGTGGGCGGAGAGGATCAGCGCCTCGGTCGCCCGGCCGGGCGGCAGGTCGGTCATGTGCTGGGTGAGCAGCAGGTGCAGCCAGCTCAGCCGGTCGTCGCCGGAGACGGTGACGACGCCGCGGTGCGAGAGGTCGACGAAACCCTCTCCTTCGGAGAGGGCGCGCTGCTCCCGGAACAGGTCGCCGTAGTGCGCGGCGACACCTTCGTCGCGGCCTTCGGCGGCGACGGCGCCGGGAAGGGACAGCAGAGGGCTGGTCGTTGAATGTCGCTGCATACGGGAAAGCCTACGGCCCGGTGTCCACGAATCGCCCGGCCACGGGGATCGGGAGGCCGTCCGGGTCCCGGCCCGCCGGGGCCCTGTCCCCGCCCGCCGGGGCCCTACTCGCCCGCCGGGGGCTTCCCGCCGTCCGGGGACTCCGGGGCTTTCCGCGCGCACTCACCGCACCGGCCGAAGATCGCGAAGTGCTTCATGTCCGTCTCGAAGCCGAAGGTCTCGCGGAGCTTCCCGGTGAACTCGGCGGCCACCTCGACGTCCGCCTCGATCACCCCGGAGCAGTCCCGGCAGACCAGGTGGAGGTGGTGGTGCCGGTCGGCGAGGTGGTACGTCGGGGCGCCGTGCCCCAGGTGCGCGTGGCTGACGAGCCCCAGCTCCTCCAGGAGCTCCAGGGTCCGGTACACGGTGGAGATGTTCACTCCGGAGGCGGTCCTGCGGACCTCGCAGAGGATGTCGTCGGGCGTCGCGTGCTCCAGCGCGTCGACGGCCTCCAGGACAAGCTGGCGCTGGGGCGTCAGCCGGTAGCCGCGCTGCCGCAGGTCGCTCTTCCAGTCGGTGCTCACCACGCCCCCCAGTGTAGGAGGGCGCGGCGCGCCGACCCATGCCTCCGGCCGTTCCTAACGGAAGAAGGCGATGCCGTCGTCCGGCATGTCCGGCAGGTTGCGGGCCATCTCCGCGACCTCCTCCGGCGTGACGACCTTCTTCAGGTGCGCCGACATGTACGGCCGCAGCGGGACCTCGGGGGTCGCCTTCTCGCCCACCCACATCAGGTCGCTCTTGACGTAGCCGTACAGCCGCTTGCCGCCGCTGTACGGGCCCGAGGCGGCCGTCCGGGCGACGGCGTCGGTGGCCAGGTCGATCTGCGGCTTCTGGTCGGCCAGCTCGCCGTACCAGATCTCCACGACGCCCTGGTCACGGACCATGACGACCTCGACCTTGCGGTCCTTGTCGATCCGCCAGTAGCCGCTCTCGCTCTCCAGCGGGCGGACCTTCTCGCCCTTCTCGTCCAGGACCCAGGAGTGCGAGTGGTACTCCAGGAAGTCCCGGCCGTCGTGGCTGAAGGTCACGGACTGGCCGAAGTTGCACTTCTCCGCGCCGGGGAAGTCGGAGACGCCCGCGCCCTCCCACGTACCGAGCAGGAACGCGAGGGGGACGAGGTCCGGATTGAGGTCGGACGGGATCTCGATCATGAGCAGCTCTGGCGTTCTCTAGAGGGGATTACCGCTGGCCCTGGTACAGCTTCTTCACGGTCAGCCCCGCGAAGGCGAGCACGCCGACGCAGACCAGGACCAGCAGAGCTTCGAAGAAAACGATCACGGGGTGCTCCTCGACTGAGGTGTGAAGGCGGAACGGGCCGGACCCCAGCTTAGTGCGCCGGGGCCCGGCCCTCTCGGCGAGGTGGGTCTCGCGCGGGGCGGTCGGCCGAGCAGCTGGTTCCGCGGGGTCACCGTCTGCCGGAACGGCACGGCGAGCGCCTCGCCCCCGGCGGGTCCGGGTGATCGGCGCGAGGGCGTCCCCGGCCCGGACGTGGGCCCAGCGGGTCTGCTCGGGTCCGTACGACTTTTCCTCCCGGAAGCCGCACGGGCTCGTGCCGGGTACGTCGACGTCGTCCGCGAAGTCCTCCGGGTCGGCGCCCCGCGCCCCGTCCGGCAGGGCCTTCGGGCCGGGCGTCGCGCCGACGGGGGCGGGCAGCAGCAGGGCACGCACGTCGGCGTGGTGGGTCTCGCCCTCGTCGCCCTCGTCGCCCTCGTCGCCCTCGGTGAAGTTGACCTCGGTGAAGGGGCGGGGGCGGTCCGGTCGGCGCGGTCGATCGTGACGGCGGTGTACGCGACACCGCCGCCGGCCGGCACGCGAGGGACGCACGAGGTGGTGGTGCTTCGCATTACAGTTCGGCGCATGGCGAAGAAGCTCGTGATCAAGGTGACCGCGGGGGCCGATGCCCCCGAACGCTGCTCGCAGGCCTTCACGGTGGCCGCCGTCGCCGTCGCCAGCGGCGTCGAGGTGTCGCTCTGGCTGACCGGGGAGTCCTCCTGGTTCGCCCTCCCGGGCCGGGCCGCCGAGTTCGACCTCCCGCACGCGGCGCCGCTTCCGGACCTGATCGACTCGATCCTGGCGGCCGGACGCGTGACGCTCTGCACCCAGTGCGCGGCCCGCCGCGAGATCACGGAGCGGGACGTCCTGGACGGCGTCCGCATCGCCGGCGCGCAGGTCTTCGTCCAGGAGGCGATGGCGGACGGGACGCAGGCACTCGTCTACTGAGGCACGGCCCCGGCACACCCGTACGGACGCCGCACCGGACCGGAGCAGGCTCCGGACGGACGGCGTCCACCCGCTTCGAGGAGAGTCGTGAGAACCGGTCACCGTGCTTCCCTGATCGGGGCCCTGGTGCTCATGGCCGGGCAGACGGTCGCGCTGGCGCTGTTCTGCTTCCTCGTCGTCCCCCTGCTCGCCGGCGGGCTCGGTCCCGACGACCTGGAGGGCGCGGGGGCTGCCGCCGAGGCCCGGACCGTGGCCTTCTCGATCGCCTGCGGGATCGCGGGGGCCGCGGTGAACGCCTGGGTGTGCCACGAGCTCGGGCGGGCGCTCATCGGGGCCCTGCCGCCGCGCACGGCGCTCGGGCGCGCCGCGGCCGCCCAGGCGGTGACGCTCGTGGCGTGCCTGGCCGGGGGTGCGACGCCGCTGGCCGTGATCGTCGGACCGACCCTCGCCCTGCTCCTGGCCTGTCACCTCACCGTCCGCGAACGACGCGGGCGGAGGGCCGCCGTCCGACGCGGTCCGGCACGCGCTCCGAGCCGTGTCGGGAGAGTCTGGTCCTAGCGCCCCCGGCGCTTCCGGCCGTCCAGTTCGTCCCACCACTCGTCCGACTTCGGGTCCCCGGAGGGGTCGTCCCACCAGCGGTCCTCGGGGCCCCGGCGGTTGGCGACCACCGCGGCGACCGGGGGGATGACCATGGCGACGACGCACATGGCGACGGCGGCCGGCGTCGAGAAGAGGCGTACGACGGCCCAGGCGCCCACGAAGAGGACCAGGCAGGCGGCCATCAGCCAGAAGTAGACGTGCCGGCGGCGTGCGTACACACCCTCAGCGTACGTCCGGCGGTCCGCGCGCGGCAGGGCGCGCGCGGACGGACCGGAGGGCCGTGCCTCACGTCCGGGAACGGCGTCCAACCCCCCAGGAAGCACGGCCCTCCGGCCGGTGTGCGGGGCTTCGCGCCGTCCCGGCCCTTCCGGTGGCCGGCCCGGCGCCGCGAGGCCCGCGGGCGTCCCCGGCGCCGGTCGGCGCGGGGGACGGTGTCAGCGGATCAGACCGCGATGGCGACCTCCGCCAGGCCGCCCTTCTGCGCCACGACCTGGCGGTCGGCGGTGCCGCCCGGGACCAGGGCGCGGACGGTCCAGGTGCCCTCGGCCGCGTAGAAGCGGAACTGTCCGGTGGCGGAGGTCGGGACCTCGGCCGTGAACTCGCCGGTCGAGTCCAGGAGGCGGACGTAACCGGTGACGGGCTCGCCGTCCTTGGTCACGAAGCCCTGGATGGTGGTCTCGCCGGGCTTGATCGTCGAGGCGTCGGGGCCGCCGGGCTGCGCTCCGCACATGGTGTTTCCGTCCTTACGGTCGAGGGGTCCGGGTGAAGGGAGGTCCGGAGGGGTTACTTGGCGGGGCCGAGCTCGATCGGCACGCCCACGAGGGAGCCGTACTCGGTCCACGAGCCGTCGTAGTTCTTGACGTTCGGGACGCCGAGCAGCTCGTGCAGGACGAACCACGTGAGCGCGGAGCGCTCGCCGATGCGGCAGTAGGCGACGGTGTCCTTCGCCAGGTCGACCCGCTCGGCCTCGTAGAGGGCCTTCAGCTCGTCGTCCGACTTGAAGGTGCCGTCGTCGTTGGCGTTCTTCGACCACGGGATGTTGCGGGCGCTCGGCACGTGGCCGGGGCGCTGCGACTGCTCCTGCGGGAGGTGCGCCGGGGCGAGCAGCTTGCCGGAGAACTCGTCGGGCGAGCGGACGTCGACCAGGTTCTGGGTGCCGATCGCGGCCACGACGTCGTCGCGGAAGGCGCGGATCGAGGCGTCCTGGGGCTTGGCCTTGTAGGCGGTGGCCGGGCGGTTCGGGACCTCGGAGCCGTCGACCAGGTCGCGGGAGTCCAGCTCCCACTTCTTGCGGCCGCCGTCGAGGAGCTTCACGTCCTGGTGGCCGTAGAGCTTGAAGTACCAGTAGGCGTAGGAGGCGAACCAGTTGTTGTTGCCGCCGTAGAGGACGACCGTGGTGTCGTTCGCGATGCCCTTGGCCGAGAGGAGCTTCTCGAAGCCCTCCTGGTCGATGAAGTCGCGGCGCACCGGGTCCTGGAGGTCCTTGGTCCAGTCGATCCGGATGGCGTTGCGGATGTGGTTCTTCTCGTAGGCCGAGGTGTCCTCGTCCACCTCGACGAGGGCGACCTGCGGGTTGTCGAGGTTGGCCTCGACCCAGTCCGCGTCGACCAGGACGTCGCTGCGAGCCATGTTGTTCTCCTCCGGGGCAGTGTGCGGCGGTGCGGTGCGAGTGGTGCGGCTGCGCGTCGGACCGTGCGGACGACGGCGTACGGCTCCACAGGGGTGGCCCCGACGTCGGTCGGCGGGCCGTGAGGAAGGGCGGGGTCGGCGTCCCGCTCAGAAGGGGCGACAGAGCATGGCGGCGACGCGGCACAGGTCCACTGCCCGCCGCTCCGTGAGGTCCGCCTGTCGCTTCATGCCCTCGATCGTAGGGACGGACAGGCGGCCGTGTCACCGGTGTGTCGCATTTTGAGACTCGATCGTCCGAGATGTGGGATTCGGTCCCCGGGCCGAGCGGTTCCGGACCCCTCCGCGCGGGGGTGTCCACCTCTTGTTTCTGCGGGCCGGACGGTGTCGTCTCAACATGTGGCCGGCCGGGGGCGCGCGAGAGCGCACGGGCCGGACGGAGGAGCCGGGCAGAGGGGCCGGACGGAAGGGGCCGGACGGAAGGGGCCGGACGGAAGGGGCCGGACGGAAGGGGCCCGGCGGAGAGGGACGCGCGGCGGGTCAGCCCGCCAGGGCCATGTCCGTGCCCGTCACGGCGACCGCCAGGCCCTCCGGGCGCGGCTCGACCTTCTCCACCTTCATGCCCGGCAGCACGCGCAGCGTGCTCTCGAAGTCGGTGCGGGTGCGGACCAGGTCCTCCACGCCCGGGATGCCCTCGCCGGGCACCTCGTCGGCGTGGAACCGGATCGTGTCGCCGTTCACCACGGACACCGTCGAGAGGACCGTACGGGTCAGGGAGCGGCCCAGGACCTTCACGCTGCCGGTGACCTTCACCTTGCCGTCGCCGCCGTAGGCGACGGTGGCCTCGCGCTCGGAGGCGGCGGTGAGGTCCGCGTACGAGATGAGGGCGGTGCCGTGCGCGGAGCCCGCCCTCGCGCCCGTCCAGTCGCCGGTCACCGTCACGTCCCGCAGGGTGACGTCCAGCTCGCCGACCCGGATCTTCCGGTCGCCCGCCTGCGCCTGGATGCCGGTCGCCCGCACGTCGACCTCGTCGAGCCGCTTGGCCGCGACCTGCGTGAGGAAGGGGAAGCCCTTGATGTCGACCTCGATCGACTCGCTCCGCGCGCCGGAGAGCTTCACCCGGCCCGCCGCCTCCGACTCCGCGTACGCCACGGCCAGGCGGTCCACCCCGACGAAGATCCCGCCGAGGACGACGGCCAGGACCAGCAGAATCCGCAGTGCTCGCATGGGCTGTACGACCCCCCGTGAAGATTTCGGCCCCCCGACACGAAGATCGACGTGCCGGGGGGCCGGTTGGTTCCCGCACCCGGACGCTCTCCGGGTGACCTCAGGGTCTCAGACCAGGACGCGGCCGAGCAGGTACACGGCGGGCACGGCGGCGGTCAGCGGCAGCGCGACGCCCGCCGTCATGTGGACGAAACGGGACGGGTAGTCGTAACTGGCGACCCGCAGGCCGATCAGCGCGCAGACCCCGGCGCCGAGACCGAGCAGCGCCCCCGGCGCCCCCGTGCCCGTGAGGGCGCCGGCCGCGAACCCGGCACCCGCCGACGCGAGCAGCGCGGCGGCGAACGACACCGGTCCGGGCAGCGGAAGGGCCTTGGCCAGGACGGCGGCGGCGACCGCTGCCCCGCCCACGGCCACCGCGTCCGGCACGGCACCGAGGTGTCCGGCCGCCATGACGGTCAGCGCCGCCGAGGTGACCGTCGCCGTCAGGCCGTACATCCGCTCGTCCGGGTCGGCGTGGCTGCGCAACTGGAGGACGAGGCAGAGCAGCACCCAGACGCCGAGCGTGCCCAGGACCGCGGCGGCCGTGTGCTCCCGGCCGGTGACGAGCAGGGCCGCGTCGGCGGCGAGGCCGCCGGCGAAGGCGAGGGCGATGCCCTGCCGGGCGGGCCACATGCCGTTGAGCCGGAACCAGCCGGCGGCGGTGAGGCCCTGGAGCAGAACCAGCGGGAGGAGGAGTCCGTACGGGCCGAGGGCGGCGCCGCCGGCCAGCAGCAGGCCGAGCACGGCGGTCAGCGCGGCCGGCCGCATCCCGGGCTCGATGACCGGCGACCGGCCCTCGGCCCGGGCGCGCTGGGCGTCGGTGATCCGGGTGTTCCCGGAGGTGGTGGGCGAGGAGTAGGCGGGCCCGGCATCGGCCACGGGGGCGGACGCCCCCGCGAGCCCCGGGGCCGGGGCGGGAACGGCGGCGGGGTCCGGGGCCGGGACGACGGCGGGGTCCGGGGCGGAGGCGGCGGCCGGGACCGCGACCGGCTGGGGCTGGGGCTGAGGCTGGTACGCGCCCGCGTACGGCTCGTACGCCTGCGGGGCCGACCCGTACGGGGCCTCCCCCTGCGGGGCGGACGCCTGCGGGGCGGGGGGCTGCTGCCCGTAGGTGTGCTGCCCGTACGCCTGCGGGTCGTGGCCCTGGGCTCCGTACGGCTGCGGATCGTGGACCTGGCCTCCGTACGACTGGGACCCGTACGACTCGGTCCCGTAAGGCTGGGCCCCGTACGACTCGGCCCCGTAAGGCTGCGGCGCGTACCCCTCCCGAGGGGCCCCGTGCCCCGTGTCGTACGGGGACGGCGCCGGCTCCGGGTGCTGCGGCCGGGGCCGGACCGCCGGCTGGTACTGGGTGTCCCAGGTCTGGCCCTCCCACGTCTGTGCGACGTCGGGGCCCTGCTGCCCGTGCGCGTACGGGTCGTCGTGCTGGTCGTTGCTCATGCTCTGGGGTTCACCCTCCTGCGAACGGGGGGAGCACCTCGACCGTGCCGCCCTCGGCAAGCCGTACCGTCTCATGGCTCCGGGTGCCCACCGGATCGCCGTCGACCAGGAACGAGCACCGCAGGAGCACCCGGACGAACTCGCCCGGGTGCTTCGCGCGGGCCGCGTCCAGGGCCTCGGCCAGGTGCTCGGCGGCGTACGGCTCCTCGGCGACACCGGCGGCGGCCTTGGCCGCGGCCCAGTAGCGGATGGTTCCCGCTGCCACAGCGGCGCTCCCTTCGTTCGTGTGCGCGCCGCTCCCCATGATGGGCCATGCGCGCGCGGGCCGGTCCGGGGACCGGAAGTGAGCGGGAAGACATCCTCCGCGTGACGTCCGCCCCCCGCCCGGAAGACATGTGGGTTATCCTGCTGGACAGAGGACCGGGCGACGCAGCCGCCGGGTCCTTTTGCGTTTTCGGGTCGTTGTTACGGAGGGGTGAACAGAAGCTCTCAGGGCGTGGGAGCAACCGGCGACCAGCAGCGCGCGAGCCGTACGAAGCAGTGCCACGACGACCTCGCAGGGACCGAGGAGGAACCGACCTTATGGGCGAGCGAACCGAGCACGACTGCACGACGACGATCCGGGCAGGTGGTGGGCGATGAGTTCTCTGCTCCTTCTCACCAACGCCCTCCAGCCGTCGGCCGAGGTGCTTCCCGCACTCGGTCTGCTGCTGCACCACGTCCGGGTGGCCCCGGCCGAGGGCCCGGCCCTCGTGGACACCCCCGGCGCGGACGTGATCCTCGTCGACGGCCGGCGCGACCTCCCCCAGATCCGCTCGCTCTGCCAGCTGCTGCGCTCCACCGGGCCCGGCTGTCCGCTGATCCTGGTCGTCACGGAGGGCGGCCTCGCGGCCGTCACCGCCGACTGGGGCGTCGACGACGTGCTCCTCGACACGGCGGGACCGGCCGAGGTCGAGGCGCGGCTGCGGCTCGCGACGGGCCGGCGGCAGATCGTCTCCGACGACTCCCCCATGGAGATCCGCAACGGCGACCTGTCGGTGGACGAGGCGACGTACAGCGCGAAGCTGAAGGGCCGGGTCCTGGACCTGACCTTCAAGGAGTTCGAGCTGCTCAAGTACCTCGCCCAGCACCCGGGCCGGGTCTTCACACGCGCGCAGCTCCTCCAGGAGGTGTGGGGGTACGACTACTTCGGCGGCACCCGTACGGTCGACGTCCACGTGCGGCGGCTGCGGGCGAAGCTCGGTCCCGAGCACGAGTCCCTGATCGGCACCGTCCGGAACGTCGGCTACCGCTTCGTCGCGCCCGAGAAGGTGGAGCGGGCGGCGGAGGAGGCCCGTGCGGCCGGCCGCGCCGGAAAGGGGGGCCGCGCGGACGCCCCCGTCAAGGGAGCCACGGAGGACATCACCCCCCTGGAGGACGGGAACGTGACGGGCGCCACCGTACGGCCTGCCGGCAGGTAGGTCCCCCCGCGTAGACTTCCGCGCGTGGCCAAGGTGACGCGGGATGACGTAGCTCGACTGGCGGGTACTTCGACCGCGGTCGTGAGCTACGTCATCAACAACGGACCCCGGCCGGTCGCCCCGGCCACGCGCGAGCGTGTCCTCGCCGCCATCAAGGAGCTGGGCTACCGCCCCGACCGGGTGGCCCAGGCGATGGCCTCCCGGCGCACCGACCTCATAGGCATGATCGTCCCGGACGCCCGCCAGCCCTTCTTCGCGGAGATGGCGCACGCGGTCGAACAGGCCGCGGCCGAGCGCGGCAAGATGGTCCTCGTCGGCAACTCCGACTACCGGACCGAGCGCGAGATCCACTACCTGCGCGCCTTCCTCGGCATGCGGGTCTCCGGACTGATCCTGGTCAGCCAGGGCATGAGCGAGCAGGCCGCGAGCGAGATCGAGGCGTGGGACGCGCGCGTGGTGCTGCTGCACGAGCGGCCCGAGGCGATCGACGACGTGGCCGTGGTCACCGACGACATCGGCGGCGCCCAGCTCGCCACCCGGCACCTCCTGGAGCACGGCCACCCGTACGTGGCGTGCCTCGGCGGCGTCCCGACCACCCCGGCGATCGGCGACCCGGTCGCGGACCACGTCGAGGGCTGGCGGCGCGCCATGCTGGAGGCGGGCCGCTCCGTCGAGGGCCGGCTCTTCGAGGCCCCGTACAACCGCTACGACGCCTACCGGATCGCCCTCGACCTGCTCGCCGGTCCCGACCGGCCCCCGGCCATCTTCTGCTCCACCGACGACCAGGCGTTCGGCGTGCTCCGGGCGGCGCGCGAGCTGCGGATCGAGGTGCCCGCGGAGCTGGCGGTGGCGGGCTTCGACGACGTGAAGGAGGCGGCGCTCACCGATCCGCCGCTGACCACGGTCTTCTCGGACCGTCCGGCGATGGCCCGGGCGGCGGTGGACCTGGTCCTGGACGACTCGCTGCGGGTGACGGGTTCGCGCCGCGAGCGGGTGAGGCTCTTCCCGTCGGCCCTGATCGTGCGGCGCTCCTGCGGGTGCGACGGAGGCTGACGGGCCCGCGCCCGGCCTCCCCGGGCGGACGCGACAGGGGGCCGGTGTCCCCGCGCCCCCGGTCTCCCGGTCTCCCGGGCGGAGCGACAGGGGCCGAGGCCCTTGCCCCGGCCTCCCCGTATCGGTCCTTATATCGGGCATACAGTCTTCTGTCGGGCTTCTCAGCCGGTCCTCAGACCATTCTCATGGACGGCTCCGAGAGTCGTTCCCATGACGGACCACCACGAGCAGCAGCCGCAGCCCGCCCACCCGCCGAGGCCGCCGTACGCGCCGGTGCCGTACGGGCCGACGCCGCCGTACGGCACCGGACCCTCCGCCGCCACCTCCCCCGCCCCGGGCCCCCGCCGCCGGGCGGGGCGCGGCACGGGGCTCCTCGTGGCCGTCGCCGTCGCCGCCGCGGCGGTCGGCGGCGGCACGGCGACGCTGGTCGGGCGGCTGGCCTCCGACGGAGCGCCCGTCGCGGCCTCCGCCCCCGTGGCCGGCACGAACGTGGCGGCGCGCGGCACGGGCACGGTCGCCGGGGTCGCCGCCGCCGTCTCCCCGTCCATCGTGGAGATCTCCGCGGACTCGGGCTCCGGCGGGTCCACCGGCTCGGGCGTGGTCATCACCTCCGGCGGCGAGATCGTCACCAACAACCACGTGATCGCGGGCGCCTCGTCGGTCACCGTGCGCCTCGGCGACGGCCGCACCCGACCGGCCGAGGTCGTCGGCACCGACCCCGGCAAGGACCTGGCGCTGATCAGGGTGAAGGACGCCTCCGGCCTGAGGGCCGCCGCGCTCGGGAACTCGAAGGACGTGCGGGTGGGTGACCAGGTGGTGGCGATCGGCTCCCCCGAGGGCCTGACCGGAACCGTCACCAGCGGCATCGTCTCCGCCCTGGACCGGGACGTGACCGTGGCGAAGGACGAGGGCCGGGACCAGGGACAGGGGTACGACTCCCGGCAGGGCTGGCCGTTCGAGTTCGGCGGACAGCGGTTCAACGGCGACACCGGGGCGTCGAAGACGACGTACAAGGCGCTCCAGACCGACGCCTCGCTCAACCCGGGGAACTCCGGCGGCGCGCTGATCAACATGGACGGCGAGATCATCGGGATCAACTCGGCCATGTACGCGCCCGGTTCCCCGAGCGGTTCCACGGCCGGGAGCGTCGGCCTGGGGTTCGCGATCCCGGTCGACACGGTCAAGGCCGACCTGGCGGGGCTGCGCGCGGGCGGTGCCGGCTGAACGCGTGGGACGCTGCCCCCATGACGGGACACACGACCGGACACGTGACGGGACAGCGGGACGGGGGCGAGCGCGTCCTCGTCGTGGACGACGAGCCCGCCGTGCGGGAGGCCCTGCGCCGCAGCCTCGCCTTCGAGGGGTACGGGACGCGGGAGGCCGTGGACGGCCTGGACGCGCTCGCCGCCGTGGAGTCGTACGCCCCCGACCTCGTCGTCCTCGACGTCCAGATGCCCCGCATGGACGGGCTCACGGCGGCCCGCCGGATCAGGGCGTCGGGGTCGACCGTGCCGATCCTGATGCTCACCGCCCGCGACGCCGTGGGCGACCGGGTCACCGGGCTCGACGCGGGCGCGGACGACTACCTCGTGAAGCCCTTCGACCTTGACGAGCTGTTCGCCCGCATCCGGGCCCTGCTGCGCCGCAGCTCGTACGCGTCGGCGGCCGCCTCCCCGGCCGGGGAGGACGCGCTGTCCTTCGAGGACCTGCGGATGGACCTCGTCACCCGCGAGGTGACCCGGGGCGGCCGGAGCGTGGAGCTGACGCGGACCGAGTTCACGCTCCTGGAGATGTTCCTGGCGCACCCGCGCCAGGTGCTGACCCGGGAGCAGATCCTCAAGGCGGTGTGGGGCTTCGACTTCGAGCCGAGTTCGAACTCCCTGGACGTGTACGTGATGTACCTGCGGCGCAAGACGGAGGCGGGCGGCGAGCCGCGCCTGGTGCACACGGTGCGGGGCGTGGGGTACGTGCTGCGCGGAGGGGGCGGGGAGTGACGGCGGTTCCTCCGGCGCGGCCGCCGCACCCGAAGCCCTCCGGCGCCCGCTTCGCCCCCCTGGCCTGGTTCCGCTCCCGGCCGCTGCGGTCCCGGCTCGCCCTGCTCACCGCCGTCGCGGTGGCGGTGGCGGTGGCGGCGGTGTCGCTGGCGTGCTGGTTCGTGACGCGGGAGCAGCTGGAGGCCGAACTGGACTCCTCGCTGAGCTCCACCCGGCTCGACCCGGGCGGGGCGCAGAACATCCTGTCGTTCTGCCGCCAGGGCACCGCGCCGCCGTCGGTGGCGGGCTCGTACACGGTGCGGGTGATCCTCGCCGACGGGAGCGTGTGCACCTCGGGAGAGGCGGCGATCCCCGTCGGCAGCGGCGACCTCGCGGTGGCGCAGGGGCGCCTGGCGGACGTCCTGCACACGGTGAAGGACGCCGGCGGACGCGAGATGCGCGTCTACACCTATCCGCAGGAGAGCACGCCCGGGATCGCGGTCTCCCTCGCCCGGCCGCTCTCCGAGATCGACAACTCGATGTCCACGCTGCGCTGGGTGCTGCTCCTGGTCTCCGGGATCGGGGTCGTCGGCGCGGGCGCGGCCGGCCTGTGGGTGGCGCGGACGGGCCTGGCGCCGGTGGACCGGCTGACCGGGGCGGTCGAGCACGTGGCGGCGACCGAGGACCTGACCGTCCGCATCCCCGTGGAGGGCGAGGACGAGATCGCCCGCCTGTCGCGCTCGTTCAACGCGATGACGGCGGCGCTCGCGACCTCCCGGGACCGGCAGGCGCGGCTGATCGCGGACGCGGGGCACGAGCTGCGGACGCCGCTGACCTCGCTCCGGACGAACGTCGAACTCCTCGCGCGCAGCGAGGAGACGGGCCGGGCGATCCCGCCGGAGGACCGGCGGGCGCTGATGGCGTCGGTGAAGGCGCAGATGACGGAGCTGGCGTCGCTGATCGGCGACCTCCAGGAGCTGGCCCGGCCGGACGCGGTGCGGCCGGGGCCCCTGGAGGTGGTCCCGCTGCACACGATCCTGCGCGCGGCCCTGGACCGGGTGCGGCTGCGGGGCCCGGAGCTGGTCTTCGTCACGGACCTGGCGCCCTGGTACGTGCGGGCGGAGGGGGCGACGCTCGAACGGGCCCTGGTGAACGTCCTGGACAACGCGGTGAAGTTCTCGCCGCCCCGGGGCACGGTCGAGGTGACCCTGATGCGGGGCGAGCTGACGGTCCGCGACCACGGGCCCGGCATCCCGCCCGACGAGCTGCCGCACGTCTTCGAGCGCTTCTGGCGCTCGCCGTCGGCCCGCAGCCTGCCCGGGTCCGGCCTGGGCCTGTCGATCGTGGCGCGCACGGTCCGGCAGGCGGGCGGCACGGTCGCGCTGGCCCCGGCGGAGGGCGGCGGCACGGTGGCGACGGTCCGGCTGCCGGGGGCGCCGACGCCGCCGCCGGGCGGCGCCTCAGTTGTGCCGGAGGAGGGCCTCGACCAGCCCTGACCGGGTGTTCGGGAAGTCCAGGGGGACGATCCCGAGCCCGGTCCGGCCGGCCAGCTCGGCACCGTCGAGGAAGCCGTGGACGAGGGGGTTGAGCCGGTCGGAGTTCCAGCGGGGCGGGAGGTACGCGGAGGTGCTGACGAAGTTGACGTAGAGCTTTCCGGGCCGGGCGACGGCGGCGCGGAAGTGGTCCTGGATCCTGGGGTACTTGGCGTCGGGCAGCGCGTTCCAGTCGTCCTGGAGGGCGATCTGCTCCCCGTCCCACCACTTGAGGCCCGGGAGACCGCCGTTGTCGGCGATGAGGACGACCTTCCCGCGGGCCTCGCCCAGGAGCGGCAGCCGGTCCCCGATGCGGAAGAGGGGGCGCCAGCCGCGGCGGTCCAGGTAGTCGTCGAAGACGGCCCGGAAGGCGGCGTCGGACTCCTCGGAGTACTCCTGCTTGACCCGCATGAGGACGGTCTCGGAGGGGTGCGCGGCGAGGAAGTCCCAGCAGGCGGCCAGCACGTCCCCGAACATCATGTTCTGGTACGAGGACCCGTGGTGGATCGCGAACGACCCGCCGGTCACCCGGCACCGCACGTCCAGGAACCGGACGCCGCTGTCCAGCTGCTGGGCGATCGTGGTGTTCTGGCACTCGCTCCAGGGGCCGCCGAACCGGGCGCCGGAGTCGTGCGTGCCGGGGATGGTGAGCCGGCTCAGCTCGGTCCCGTCCCCGTGCGCGGCCATCCACGCCCGTACGTCCACGGCCGAGGCGGCGGGCGCCCCGACGAGCAGGGCGGCCCCGGCGGCCGCGGTTCCCACGAGGAATCGTCGTCGGTCCATGGCACCGCACTATGACAGGTCCACTTCAACCATGGCCAGGGTGCGGCACGGGGAAACGGAAAGGGGCGCCACCCCGGAACGGCGGAGGGGCGACGCCCCGCGTCACACCCTGCGCCGCGTTTCCTCCGCGAACTGCGGTGCCCCTCCGGCGGCGAGCCGGTCGAGCAGGCCGTGCAGATCACGCGGTTCGCGCCGGTAGCGGGCGGCTTGCGCCCGGAGCACCGACAGGACGGCGACCGGCGCGAGGTCGAGCATGTCGAGCAGGAAGTCGTCGGGGGACAGGACGTCGATGCCGTACGGGGCGGCCGACTCCGGCGGGAAGTCGGACAGGTTCAGCGTCACGACCGCGTGCGCCTGCCCGTGCACGGCCGCGGCGAGAACGTGCCGGTCCTTGGGATCGTTCGTCATCACGGGCACGAGCGCGCCGTACCCCGTCACCGCGCTGTCGGGAAAGGCGTCCTCCATGCCGGTGACAAGACGCGCGGCCTTGTCGTCCCCCACCCTTTCCGCGATGTTGCGCCGGAGCTCGTCGAGGATGCCGGCCGACCAGAGCGGCTCGTAGAGCTCCTCCTCGGTGAGCCTCAGCAGGGTGTCCCTGAGGTAGTTCGGGAACAGGACACAGGTGTCCAGAACAACGCGCTGCACTTCACTCCCACGTGATCAATCGCCGTACAGTCCGGCGTCCTCGGTCAGTTCGACCAGTTCGTCCAGACCGCGCCGCCTGCGGGAGCGGCGCCGGTCTCTGTAGGCGAGGACGTCCGTCAGGAGCACCCGTCGGTGCCTGCCTGGCCGCGTGAAGGGGATGTCCCCCTGATCCAGCAGCTTGACCACGGTCGGCCGGCTCACGCCGAGCATGTCCGCGGCCTGCTGGGTGGTGAGAGTGGTCTCCCGGGGGACGACGGAGACGGCCTTCCCCTCGGACAGCGCACGGACGACGACGAGCAGGGCCTCGTACACCTCGGGCGGCAGGGCCCTCACGCTGCCGTCGGGGCCGCGCAGAAGAGCGCGCTCGGGCGCGCTCGGCGTCCCGGCCAGCCAATCGCGCAGCTCCGCGACCTCCGCACGGTGCTCCGGCAGGAGCACGGTGTCTTCCACCCTGCTGTTCATACGTGCCTCCTTCGCGACTTCCTCCAGCATCCGGCCAAAACGAAAGAAACGCAAACGCCGAAAAAAGCGAAAGGGGCGACGCCCCGCCGAAACGGTTCGCCGCCCCTCCCGTACGGATTACTTGATGACGGTGATGCGGTTCGCGGCCGGCACCGGCAGCGGCGCCGCCGCCGACGAGCGGGTCGCCAGGTAGGCGTTGAAGACGTCGAGGTCCGAGGCGCCGACCAGCTTGTTCGTGCCGGTGGCCAGGGCCGGGAAGCCGTCGCCGCCGCCCGCGAGGAACTCGTTCATCGCGACCCGGTAGGTCTTCGACGGGTCGATCGGCTCACCGTTCAGCCGGATCGTGCCCTCGACGACGCGGTCCGCGCCCGTCCTGGTGAGGTCGAGCGTGTACGTGAGGCCCTTCGAGACCTGGAGGATCTTGACGGAGTTCAGGTTCGCCCCGCTGACCTGCTGCTTCAGGGCGGCGATCAGGTTCGCGCCGGTCAGGTCGACCACGTTCATCATGTTGGTGAAGGGCTGCACGGTGAAGGACTCGCCGTACGTCACCACACCGTCGCCCTCGGTGCCGGACGCCTTGTACACCAGGTCGGACCGGATGCCGCCCGGGTTCATCAGGGCCAGCTGCGCGCCGCCCTTGTCCGCCGGGGCCAGTCCCTCCAGCTGCGCGTCGGCGATCACGTCGCCGAGCGGCTTCTCGTACGCCGTGGAACCGCGGCCGTTGATGTCGGCGGCGATGAAGCCCTGGGGACGGTTGGAGACCGGGGCCGCGAGCGCCGTCCAGTCCTGGATCAGCTTCGTCATGTCCGCGGCCTTCGGCACGTCGCGGGTGACGACGTGGTTGGCGGAGGCGACGGCCGTGCGCACGATGTCCTTGGTGGCGCGGTCGTACGTCAGCGTCGTGTCCGTGTACACCTTGCCGAACGAGGACGCCGAGGTGACCAGGCGCGGCTTGCCCGCCGGGTCCGGGATCGTGCACACGTACGCCTGGTGCGTGTGGCCGGTGACCAGTGCGTCGACCTGCGGCGAGACGTTCTTGGCGATCTCGGTGATCGGACCGGAGATCCCGTCGCCCGGACCGGGGCTGTCGCAGTCGTAGTTGTACGAGGACGAGGCCGGCGCGCCGCCCTCGTGGACCAGGGCGACGATGGACTTGACGCCCTGGCGCTCCAGGACCTTCGCGTACTTGTTGATCGTCTCGACCTCGTCGCCGAACTTCAGGCCCTTGACGCCCTCGGCGGTGACGATGTTCGGGGTGCCCTCCAGGGTCACGCCGATGAAGCCGATCCGGACGCCGTCCTTCTCCCAGACGAAGTACGGGTCGAGCAGCGGCTTGCCCGTCTTCTCCCGCGTCACGTTCGCGGCGAGGTACGGGAAGTCGGCGCCCTTGAACTTCTCGCCCTCGACGAAGCAGCCGGCGGTCGGGTGGCAGCCGCCGTTCTGCATGCGGGCCAGCTCGACGGCGCCCTCGTCGAACTCGTGGTTGCCGACCGAGGTGACGTCCAGGTCCAGCTTGTTCAGGGCCCCGATGGTCGGCTCGTCGTGGAAGAGCCCGGACAGCAGCGGGGAGCCGCCGATGAGGTCGCCGGCCGCCGCCGTGACGGAGTAGCGGTTCCCCTCGCGCGCCTGGCGCAGGTGCGTGGCCAGGTACTCGACACCGCCCGCGTCGATCTTCTCGGTGGTGCCGTCCTCCTTGGCCCGGACGACCTGGCCGGACGACCCGGCCGGCGGCTCCAGGTTGCCGTGGAGGTCGTTGAAGGAGAGCAGCTGGACGTCGACCATCCGGCCCCAGCCCTTGCCGTTCCCGTACCCGGCGGCGGCCTCTCCCCCGGCGGCACCGGCCGACGACGGCATCGCGGCGACGAGCGCCCCGACCGTCGCGAGCCCCGCCCCGGCGGCCAGAAAGCGCCGTGCCGTCTTGTTCTTCCTCGGTGTCGCTGCCATCTCTCCCACTCGTCCCCTTGCCCCGTTTCGCGGCGTTGATCTGCTTCCCCGTTGCGCGTGCAGCCTAGAGTCAACGCGCGTAGCGCAACAGGGGGTGGCCGGTTACAAGACAGTTGCCGTCGGCTGACGAAGTGTCGCCGTAGGCTCGTTCCCATGACTTCCGACGCGGCACCGGGCCTCGAACCCGGACGGCAGATCCACACGTACGACGAGCTCACCCCCGGGCAGGTCCGGGACGTACAGGAGCTCCTGGAGGCCGCGGACCGCGCCGACGGCCTGCACGCCGTGTCCGAACAGGGGCGGCTCTACCTGCGCAACGGCGGGCGCGAGGGGGTGCGGCACTTCCTGCTGACCGCCGGCCCCCGGCTCTACGGCTACGCCCAGCTGGAGGAGACCGACCCGATCGAGGCCCCGGCCGCCGAGCTGGTCGTCCACCCCGACCGGCGCGGACGCGGGCACGGCCGGGCGCTCGGCACCGCCCTGCTCGACGCCTCCGGCAAGCGGCTGCGCGTCTGGGCGCACGGCGGCAAGCCGGCCGCCCGCCACCTGGCCCAGGTCCTCGGCCTGACCCTCTTCCGCGAGCTGCGCCAGCTGCGGCGGCCCCTGGTCCCGCTCGGCCTGCCGGAGCCGGTGCTGCCCGAGGGGGTGACCGTCCGCACCTTCGTCCCCGGCCAGGACGAGGCGGCCTGGCTCGCCGTCAACGCCGCCGCCTTCGCCCACCACCCCGAGCAGGGCTCGCTCACCCGGCGGGACCTGGACGACCGCACCGCCGAGCCGTGGTTCGACCCGAAGGGCTTCTTCCTCGCGGAGAAGGACGGCCGGCTGATCGGCTTCCACTGGACGAAGACGCACGCCGAGGAGCGGCTCGGCGAGGTGTACGTGGTCGGCATCCTGCCCGAGGCCCAGGGCGGCGGACTCGGCAAGGCGCTCACCGCGATCGGCCTGCGGCACCTGGCGGCACAGGGGCTGCCGACGGCCATGCTGTACGTGGACGGGGACAACTCGGCGGCGGTGCGGGTGTACGAGGGGCTCGGCTTCGCCACGCACGAGGTGGACCTGATGTACCGCACGGAGTCGTAACACCGGTTTTCCGGGGGCGGTTGGCACCGCCCCCTCTTCTTTCCCCTCTTTCACCGCTTGATCAGTGAAAGGGGAGCGGAAGAGGCCGGGGCGGGGCCCGCACGGCCCCGCCCCCGATTCCCGGACGTCATGTCGTCGTTACCGGCCATTCAGACGCGCTTGCGACGCTCACGCAATGAAGCGCTCCGTGTCCGGCCTTCCCAAGGGGAGGCTGCCCTCCCCCGCGGCCCGCCCCGGCGCGGCCCGTCCCGGCGCGCCCGAGCCGCCTCCCGCGCGGAAGAATGGGGTCATGAGCCAGCAGCCCGCAGAGGTCCCGGTCCAGCCCTCCGCCACGCCGTCGTCCCCGCCCGCCGCACCCCCGCTCGGTTCCATGGCCGCGCACCGCCCCCGGACGGCCGGCGAGGCCGTCGCGAACGGCCCCGACTCCGGCACGGACGCGGGCCCCCACGCCTACGAGGACGACGCCCCCCTGGGCGACGAGCTGCCGCAGGGCCGCTTCCTCGACCGGGAGCGCAGCTGGCTCGCGTTCAACGAACGCGTCCTCGAACTCGCCGAGGACCCCACGACCCCCCTCCTCGAACGGGCGAACTTCCTCGCGATCTTCGCCTCGAACCTGGACGAGTTCTTCATGGTCCGGGTCGCCGGCCTCAAGCGCCGCATCGCCACCGGCGTCGCCACCCGCTCCGCCTCCGGCCTCCAGCCCCGCGAGGTGCTCGACCTCATCTGGACCCGCTCGCGCGAGCTCATGGCCCGGCACGCCGCCTGCTACCAGCAGGACGTGGCCCCGGCCCTGGCCGACGAGGGCATCCACCTGATCCGCTGGCCCGAACTCACCGAGAAGGAACAGGCCCGGCTGTTCACCCTGTTCCGCCAGCAGATCTTCCCCGTCCTCACCCCGCTGGCCGTGGACCCCGCGCACCCCTTCCCGTACATCTCGGGGCTCTCGCTCAACCTCGCCGTCGTCGTCCGCAACCCGGTCAGCGGCCACCGCCACTTCGCGCGCGTGAAGGTCCCCCCACTGCTCTCCCGCTTCCTGGAGGCGTCCCCGCAGCGGTACGTCCCCCTGGAGGACGTCATAGCCGCCCACCTGGAGGAGCTGTTCCCGGGCATGGAGGTGCTGGCGCACCACATGTTCCGGGTGACCAGGAACGAGGACCTGGAGGTCGAGGAGGACGACGCCGAGAACCTCCTCCAGGCCCTGGAGAAGGAGCTGATGCGGCGGCGCTTCGGGCCCCCCGTCCGCCTGGAGGTCGAGGAGTCCATCGACCCGTACGTCCTCGACCTGCTCGTCCGCGAGCTGAAGGTCTCCGACGCCGAGGTCTACCCGCTGCCCGGCCTCCTCGACCTGACCGGGCTCTTCAGGATCGCCGGACAGGACCGGCCCGAGCTGAAGTACCCGACGTTCGTCGCCGGCACCCACCGCGACCTCGCCGAGGTCGAGTCCGCGTCCGCGCCCGACGTCTTCGCCGCGCTGCGCGAGCGGGACGTCCTCCTGCACCACCCGTACGACTCGTTCTCCACCTCCGTCCAGGCGTTCCTGGAGCAGGCGGCGGCCGACCCGGACGTCCTGGCGATCAAGCAGACGCTGTACCGGACCTCCGGCGACTCCCCGATAGTGGACGCCCTCATCGACGCCGCCGAGTCCGGCAAGCAGGTCCTCGTCCTCGTCGAGATCAAGGCCCGCTTCGACGAGCAGGCCAACATCAAGTGGGCGCGCAAGCTGGAGGAGGCCGGCTGCCACGTCGTCTACGGCCTCGTCGGCCTCAAGACCCACTGCAAGCTCTCCCTGGTGGTCCGTCAGGAGGGCGAACTCCTGCGCCGGTACTCGCACGTCGGCACCGGCAACTACCACCCCAAGACGGCCCGGCTCTACGAGGACCTCGGCCTGCTCACCGCCGACCCGCAGGTCGGCGCGGACCTCTCCGACCTGTTCAACCGGCTCTCCGGCTACTCCCGCCGCGAGACCTACCGGCGGCTGCTGACCGCCCCCAAGTCGCTGCGGGACGGGCTGGTCTCCCGGATCACCAAGGAGATCGCCCACCACCGCTCCGGACGGCCCGCGTACGTGCGGATCAAGGTGAACTCGATGGTGGACGAGGCGGTCATCGACGCCTGCTACCGGGCCTCGCGGGCCGGCGTCCCCGTCGACATCTGGGTCCGCGGCATCTGCGCCGTGCGCCCCGGGGTCCCGGGCCTCTCCGAGAACATCCGGGTCCGCTCGGTCCTCGGCCGCTTCCTGGAGCACTCCCGGGTCTTCGCCTTCTGCAACGGCGGCGAGCCCGAAGTCTGGTTCGGCAGCGCCGACATGATGCACCGCAACCTGGACCGCCGGATCGAGGCCCTGGTCCGGGTCTCCGACCCGGCGCACCGGGCGGCCCTCATCCGGTTCCTGGAGACCGGCATGTCCGACACCACCTCCTCCTGGCACCTCGGCCCGGACGGCAACTGGACGCGGCACGCGACCGACCCCGAGGGCCGGCCCCTGCGGCACGTCCAGGAGATGCTCATCGACGCGCGGAGGCGCAGGCGTGCACAACCCTGACCACACGCAGGACGTCACGGCGGGCGAGGTCCTGGCCCCGTACCTCCACGCCCGCGCCGCGGACTTCCTCCGCGGCCTGCGCCTGCACGGCGAGAGCGGCTCCGACACGGCCGGGGCGGAGGAGGCGGCCCGGGCGCTGCGGGCCGCCGCCCGCCGGATCGGCGCCACCCTCCACACCTTCCGGCCGCTGCTCGACGCCGCCTGGGCCGACCAGCTCCGCACCGAGCTGGCCTGGCTCTCCGGGACCCTGGCCGTGGAGCAGGCATGCACCTCCCGGCTGGTCAGGCTGGTGGACGCGCTGTCCCGCCTGTCGAACGCCCCGGGCGGCGGGCCCGTCCCCGCCGCCCGGGGCGGCGAACCGGCCGGGCTCTCGGTGGGCGCGGCCCGCGCCGGGGCCCTGCTCGAACGCCGGCTCACCCTGGCCCGTACGCGCGCCCACTCGACGGCCCTCCAGGCACTCGGCTCCTCCCGCTTCCACGCGGTCGCGGACGCCGTCGCCCTCCTCGCCTCCGAGGTGCCGCTCGGGCCCGCCGCCACCGCGCCCGCCGCCGAGGTCCTGGACGCCTCCGCCGGGGTCGCCGAACGGCGCCTCCTGGACGCGGTCGCCGCCCTCCCGCTGCACCGGGCGGCCCACCCGTACAACGCCGAGGCCCTCGCCCTCGCCGCCGGCGAGTCCCAGGACGCGCCCTGGCACCACACCCGGCTCCTGCTCCGCCTCCACCGGTACGCCGCCGAGGCCCTGCGCACGGGCGGCGAACCGGACCCCGTCCTGTACGAGGCGGCCCGCGCCCTGGACCGGCACCGGGACGCAGCCGAGGCCGCGACGGCCGCCGCCACCGCCGCCCGCACGCCCCGCATCGCCCCGGCGACGGCCTACGCGCTCGGCGTCCTCCACGCCGACCAGCGCCACGAGGTGGAGGCGTCCCGCTTCGCCTTCCAGCGCGCCTGGCGCAGAACGGCCGCCGCGGTCACCTGACCGGCGGGGTCCCTGCCCCGATCCCGGCCCCGGCGGCGGACCCGCGCCCCGGGGCCACCGGCGTTTCCCGGCCAACGGCCCAGGAGGACCACCGTCCGTCCCCGGGCCGGGGCCCGGCCCGGGAACACGCCGTCCCCGGCCGTCCGGGCCCGCGGTCCCGCCCGGCGCAGCCCGCCCGGAGCCCCGCACCCGGGCTTACGGCACGGTTCACTTCCCGTTCACCCTTCCCCGCAGACCACGTCACCTGTTCTGCCTAATTTCGGCCTTACGAGGTGCTCGGCGCAGAGTGAAGCACCCGCCCAACCGACACACGCCGCCACAGAACGTTCGGGACACACGGTCCGCGACAGGGCGGCTTCTGGAAGGAACACCCGAAAGTGAAGCTTTCGCGCAAGAACGGGCTTCGCGCCTCCGCGATCGGTGCCCTCGTCGTCTCCGGCGCCCTGGTCCTCTCGGCGTGTGGCTCGGACAACAACACGGAGACCCCGGCCAAGGGCGACGGCGCCAAGTCCTCCGCCTCGGCCGCCGCCTCCAACATCGCCTGCGCGGGCGCCAAGGGCCAGCTCCTCGCCGCCGGCTCCTCCGCCCAGAAGGGCGCGATGGACCTGTGGGTCAAGAACTTCCAGGCCGCCTGCTCCGGCGTCGAGATCAACTACCAGGGCATCGGCTCCGGCGGCGGCATCACCAAGTTCAACCAGGGCCAGGTCGCCCTCGCGGGCTCCGACTCCGCCCTGAAGGACGAAGAGGTCGCCGAGTCCCAGAAGATCTGCAAGGGCGGCAAGGGCGTCAACCTGCCCATGGTCGGCGGCCCCATCGCCATCGGCTACAAGCTGGAGGGCGTGGACAACCTCGTCCTGGACGCCTCCACCATCGCCAAGATCTTCGACAACAAGATCACCAAGTGGAACGACCCGGCGATCGCCAAGCTGAACCCGGGCGCCAAGCTCCCCGACTCCACCATCCAGGCGTTCCACCGCTCGGACGAGTCGGGCACCACCCAGAACCTCGGCAAGTACCTCTCGACCGCCGCCCCGGCCGACTGGAAGCACGACCCGAAGACGAAGTCGTGGCCCGCCCAGGGCGGCCAGGCCGCCAACGGCTCCTCCGGCCTCGCCGCCGCCGTCAAGGACGCCGAGGGCTCCATCGGCTACTTCGAGCTCTCCTTCGCCTCCGCCAGCAAGATCTCCACGGTCAGCATCGCCACCGGCGCCTCCGCCCCGGTCGCCGCCACCACGGAGAACGCCTCCAAGGCCATCGCCGCCGCCAAGGTCAAGGGCACCGGCAACGACGTCGCCCTCTCCCTCGACTACGCGACGAAGGCCGAGGGCGCCTACCCGCTGGTCCTCGTCACCTACGAGATCGCCTGCGACAAGGGCAACAAGGCGGAGACCCTGCCGACCCTGAAGGCGTTCCTGAACTACGCGATCAGCGAGGAGGGCCAGAAGGTCCTCACCGACGCCGACTACGCCCCGATGCCTGCCGAGATCGCCGCCAAGGTCCGCGCGATCGTCCCCACCCTGTCCTGATCCCGGCCGGGTCCGGTCCTCCCGCTCCGGAGGACCGGACCCGGCATCCGGTGCACCGCCGCCAGGAGCCGGTACGTCCGTACCGGCCCCGCAGACCGGAGAAGCAGATGGCCACCACCACACCAGAGCTCAAGAGGAGCCGGGACGCCAAGGGCGCCACCCGCCCCGGGGACCGCGTCTTCAGCGGTCTCTCCCGAGGCTCCGGCATCACCCTCCTCGTCGTCATGGCCGCGATCGCGGTCTTCCTCAGCTACCGCGCCGTCCTCGCCGTCTCGAAGGACAGCACGAACTTCTTCACCACCTTCGAGTGGAACCCGGCCGGCAACCCGCCGGTCTTCGGCATCGCCGTCCTCGCCTTCGGCACCCTCGTCTCGTCGGTCGTCGCGATGGTCATCGCCGTGCCGGTCGCGATCGGCATCGCCCTGTTCATCTCGCACTACGCCCCGCGCCGGCTGGCCAAGCCGCTCGCGTACGTCGTCGACCTGCTCGCCGCCGTGCCCAGCATCATCTACGGCCTCTGGGGCGCGATCTTCCTCGTCCCGTACCTGGCCGGCCTCAACAAGTGGCTCGACCAGTACCTCGGCTGGACGTACGTCTTCGACAAGTCCCAGGACGGCGTCGCCCGCAACCTCTTCACCGTGGGCATCCTCCTGGCGATCATGATCCTCCCGATCATCACCAACGTGACCCGCGAGGTCTTCCTCCAGGTCCCGAAGATGCACGAGGAGGCCGCCCTCGCCCTCGGCGCCACGCGCTGGGAGGTCATCCGCATGTCGGTGCTGCCCTTCGGCCGCTCCGGCATCATCTCCGCCTCCATGCTGGGCCTCGGCCGCGCGCTCGGCGAGACCATGGCCGTCGCCGTGGTCCTCTCCCCCAGCTTCCTCGTCTCGGGCCACCTGCTCGACCCGGGCGGCGGCACCTTCGCCCAGAACATCGCCGCCAAGTTCAACGAGGCCGACGAGTACGGCCGGGACGCCCTCATCGCGTCCGGTCTCGTCCTCTTCGCCATCACCCTGCTCGTCAACGGCGCGGCCCGCTGGATCATCGGCCGCCGCAAGGAGTACTCGGGGGCAGCGGCATGAGCCACGCCATTCAGGAACGCCCGCTCGCGGTGGTCCCGCGCAGCGGATCCCTCTCCCACGCCCGGCTGCCCCGCTGGACCCCGGCGGCCGTCGCCGCCGGCTCGGTCGTCGGCGGGACCGGCATCGGCCTCGCCGCCGGCTGGCACAGCAAGATCCAGTGGGGCCTGGTCTCCGCCCTGCTCTTCGTCCTCGTGACCTACGCCCTGACCACCAAGGTCGAGGGCGGCCGGCAGGCCAAGGACCGCGTCGCCACCAGCCTCGTCTGGGTCTGCTTCGTCCTCGCCGTCGTCCCGCTGCTCTCCCTCGCCTGGGTCACGATCAGCAAGGGCGCCGCCGTCCTCGACGGCTACTTCCTCAGCCACTCGATGAACGGCGTCCTCGACGCCGAGGCCGGCGGCGGCGTCTACCACGCGCTGCTCGGCACCGTCGAGCAGGTCGGCATCGCGACCCTGATCGCCGCCCCGATCGGCCTCCTGACCGCGGTCTACCTCGTGGAGTACGGCGGCGGGAAGCTCGCCCAGGCCGTCACCTTCTTCGTGGACGTCATGACGGGCATCCCGTCGATCGTCGCGGGCCTCTTCGTCCTCGCCACCTGGAACCTGATGCTGGGCTTCGGCCCCTCCGGCTTCGCCGGCGCGATGGCCCTCGCCATCCTGATGGTGCCGGTCGTGGTCCGCTCCACCGAGGAGATGCTCAAGCTCGTCCCGAACGAGCTGCGCGAGGCGTCCCTCGCCCTCGGCATCCCCAAGTGGCGCACGATCCTGAAGGTGGTCCTGCCCACCGCGATCGGCGGCATCACCACGGGCGTCATGCTCGCGGTCGCCCGCATCACCGGCGAGACGGCCCCCGTCCTGCTCCTGGTGTTCGGCACGAAGCTCATCAACCCGAACCCCTTCGAAGGCGCCCAGTCCTCCCTGCCGCTCTACGTGTACGAGCAGTACTCGGTCGGCACCGACGCCGCCGTGGCCCGCGCCTGGGGCGCCGCGCTCGTCCTGATCGCCTTCGTCATGATCCTCAACCTGGTGGCCCGCGGCATCGCCCGCTGGAAGGCCCCGAAGACCGCCCGCTGACCAGCGGCAATTGGAAGTGATTCACATGGCCAAGCGCATCGACGTCAGCGGCCTCTCCGCCTACTACGGCGCCCACAAGGCGATCGACGACATCTCGATGACCGTCGAGCCCCGCTCCGTGACGGCCTTCATCGGCCCGTCCGGCTGCGGCAAGTCCACCTTCCTGCGCACCCTGAACCGCATGCACGAGGTCACCCCCGGCGGCCGCGTCGAGGGCAAGGTGCTGCTGGACGACGAGAACCTGTACGGGGCGAACGTCGACCCGGTCGCCGTGCGCCGCACGGTCGGCATGGTCTTCCAGCGCCCGAACCCCTTCCCCACCATGTCGATCTTCGACAACGTGGCGGCGGGCCTGCGCCTCAACGGCAGCTACAAGAAGTCCGAGCTGAGCGACGTCGTCGAGAAGTCCCTCAAGGGCGCCAACCTCTGGAACGAGGTCAAGGACCGCCTCAACAAGCCGGGCTCCGGCCTCTCCGGCGGCCAGCAGCAGCGTCTGTGCATCGCCCGCGCCATCGCGGTCGAGCCCGACGTCCTGCTGATGGACGAGCCCTGCTCGGCCCTCGACCCGATCTCGACCCTCGCGATCGAGGACCTGATCGGCGAGCTGAAGGAGCGCTTCACGATCGTCATCGTGACGCACAACATGCAGCAGGCCGCCCGCGTCTCGGACCGCACGGCCTTCTTCAACCTGGCGGCCGTCGGCCAGCCCGGCAAGCTGATCGAGCTGGACGACACCGAGCGCATCTTCTCCAACCCGAGCGTCCAGGCGACCGAGGACTACATCTCCGGCCGCTTCGGATAACCCAGACCCCACGCGGCTGCGCCGCGTGGCCGTCCTGCGGTGCTGCATGGCGGTGCCACCGCACGACGAAGGGCCCGGCTCCCCGCGAGGGGAACCGGGCCCTTTTCCGTACGGCCGTCCGTCAGCCGAAGACCAGCCGCACCACGTAGTAGCTCACCGCGGCGACCAGCGCCGCCGCCGGCATCGTGATGAACCAGCCGAGGATGATGTTCTTGGCGACGCCCCACCGGACCGCGTTGACGCGCTTCGTCGCGCCCACGCCCATGATCGCGGAGGTGATGACGTGCGTGGTCGAGATCGGCGCGTGGAACAGGAACGCCGAACCGAACATGATCGACGCGCCCGTGGTCTCCGCCGCGAAGCCCTGCGGCGGGTCCAGCTCGATGATCTTCCGGCCGAGCGTCCGCATGATGCGCCAGCCGCCCGCGTACGTGCCGAGGGAGAGCATCATGGCGCAGGCGATCTTCACCCACACCGGGATGTCGTCGCCGGCGTCCTGCACGTCGGCGATGACCAGGGCCATCACCACGATGCCCATCGTCTTCTGCGCGTCCTGCAGGCCGTGGCCGAGCGCCATGCCGGCCGCCGACACCGTCTGCGCGATGCGGAAGCCGCGCTTGGCCTTGTGCGGGTTGGACTTGCGGAACAGCCAGAGGATCACGCACATGACCAGGTAGCCCGCGATCAGGCCGATCACCGGCGAGACGAACATCGGGATGACGACCTTGTCGAGCACGCCTCCCCAGATCACCTCGGTGCCGCCGGCCAGGGCCGCGCCCACCATGCCGCCGAAGAGGGCGTGCGAGGAGGAGGACGGCAGGCCGAAGTACCAGGTGACCAGGTTCCAGATGATCGCGCCGACGAGGGCGGCGAAGAGGATCCCCATCCCCTTGTCGCCGGTCGGGGTCGCGATGAGCCCCTCGCTGACGGTCTTGGCGACCCCGCTGCCCATGAAGGCGCCCGCGAGGTTCATCACCGCCGCCATCGCGAGCGCCGCCCGGGGGGTCAGCGCCCGGGTCGACACCGAGGTGGCGATGGCGTTGGCGGAGTCGTGAAAGCCGTTCGTGTACGTGAATCCGAGCGCGACACCGATGGTCACGATCAGGGCGAAGGTGTCCACGAAGCCTCAGGACTCCTTGACCGCGATGGTCTCCACCGTGTTCGCCACGTGCTCGAAGGCGTCGGCCGCCTCCTCCAGCACATCCACGATCTGCTTGAGCTTCAGCACCTCGATGGCGTCGTACTTGCCGTTGAAGAGCTGGGCGAGCAGCTTGCGGTGGATCTGGTCCGCCTGGTTCTCCAGCCGGTTGACCTCGATCCAGTACTCGGTGAGGTTGGACATCGTCCGCAGGTTCGGCATGGCCTCGGCGGTCAGCTCCGCCGCCCGGGCCAGGACCTCGATCTGCTGCTCGACGCCCTTGGGGAGCTCCTCGACGTTGTAGAGGACGACCAGGTCGACGGCCTCCTCCATGAAGTCCATGATGTCGTCGAGCGACGAGGCGAGGGAGTAGATGTCCTCGCGGTCGAACGGCGTGATGAAGGAGGAGTTCAGCTGGTGGAAGATCGCGTGGGTGGCGTCGTCACCGGCGTGTTCCGCTGCCCGCATCCGCTCCGCGATCTCGGCCCGGGCGGAATGTTCCGCTCCGAGCAGTTCCATCAGGAGTTTCGAGCCCGTGACGATGTTGTCCGCGGACGCGGCGAACATGTCGTAGAAGCTCGTCTCCCTGGGGGTCAGACGAAATCGCACGTGAGGTCCTCGGGGTGCTGGGTTGGGTCAGGCTGATGCTAGGCGCATCATCCGGCCACGGCTAACCGGCGTCCTCTCAGTGTCGCCCATCAGGCACAGTGAACCGCACGGACCCCCGCCCGGTGCGGCGAGGATCGGTACCATATACCCGCGAGGGGTATGCATCCCCTCTCCGGATCCCTTCCGGATCCCCGGACGACGGCAGCACAACGGGAGGACGCGATGACGACGACCGAGACGGACCAGGTCACCCCCGAGGCCGCCGGGACGGCCGACCACGGGCACGGCGTGCACGGCTACCACCACCAGAAGGACGAACACCTCAAGCGCCTGCGCCGGATCGAGGGCCAGATCCGGGGCCTCCAGCGGATGGTGGACGAGGACGTCTACTGCATCGACATACTCACGCAGGTCTCCGCCTCCACGAAGGCGCTCCAGTCCTTCGCGCTCCAGCTCCTGGAGGAGCACCTGCGGCACTGCGTCGCGGACGCGGCGGCCAGGGGCGGCGACGACATCGACGCCAAGGTCGAGGAGGCCACGAAGGCCATCGCCCGCATGCTGCGCACCTGAGCCGTCCGGGAGGGCCCCGCGCACGGCACCGGGCTCTCCCGTACGGGGGTCCTCCCGTACGTCCCCTCCCCCACGCCCCCTCCCGTACGGATGCCCCCCGTACGGGTCCCCGCGCCCGGGGGCCTTCGTTCAGCGGGCGCCGTCGCGGGCGGCCCGCTTCCCCGCCGCCACCCTCAGCACCTCGTCTATCCGGTCGGCGCTGAGCCGCTCCCCGTCGGCGGCCGAGGCGGCGATGATGAGTTCGCCGCAGAGTTCTATCTCGGCGAGGGCGACGCACTCCGTGTCCGTGGGCACGGTCGCTGTACCGGGCGGGGCCACGCGCATCCACCTCTTCCTGCCGGCGTCGGTCTCCCAGCGGTCCCCCAGCGTAGGGACGGCGGCACGCACCGCGCATGACACGTCCGGACCATTTGCCGATGGTCCGCACCACCACCGGCGGGGTCAGGCCTCGATCTTCCCGTCGTAGAGGTCCCGGCGGTCCGGCAGCGTGACCTCCACGGGCGCCCCGAAGCCGTACAGCAGGGTCGTCGACGCGACCGCGACCGTCCGGCCCCGGTTGCTGAAGCTGAACTGGTGGCGCACCTTCCGCAGCCGCCCCTCCCCGTCCAGATACGCGTCGAACGGCACCGCGTCGTCGGAGAACCCTTTCGCCGCCGCGGCCAGCGCCCCGCGCAGCTGCGGCGAGGCGGCGCGGGCCGCGCGCGCGATGTCCGCGACCCCCCGGTAGTGGCCGACCTTCACCCCCGCCAGCTCGATCTCGCCGAGGTACGCCACCTCCCGGACGCCCCGCAGCAGCTCCGCCGCGGCGGCCGGATCGGTGGCGCCGCCGGTGACGAGGTTCCCGTCGTCCAGGGCGGTGGTGTCGACGCGGACCCACTTGTCGGCGGGCACCCCGGCTCCCCGGTTCTTCATGTAGAGGGTGCCGGGGGTGAGGAGTTCGGTGATCGGCCGGTGCCCGCTCGACCCGGCCGGGTCCTTCGGCAGCACCACCTGGAGGCGGCCGGCGCGGCGCCGGAAGTCGTAGCCGCCCTCGCCCCTGATGGTCACCCGGGTGCCGCCCGCGGCCATCTCCAGGGCGGTGCTGGCCTTGGCGGTGCCGGCCCGGGTCAGCGCGTCGGCGGCGTTCCGCACGGCGAGCGCCGGGTCGGCCGCGGGGCCGGGCGCCCGGGAGGCGGTGCACCCGGCGACGGCCAGGGTCCCGGCGAGGGAGCCGGTCAGGACGGCGACGGCGAACGTCCCGCTCCCGCGTCCGTGCGGACGCCCGTACCGCTGCTTCACCATCGCCTGCCAACCCCCGCCTCGTCGCTGTCGGCCCGTGCTCCGCCCTTCCCCGGCCCCGGGGACGTCCGATCCGGATAACGACGGCTCCGGCGAGCCGTCACGCGCAGTACGGTGGACGCGTGCACGCGGACGCCTCCCCCCACACGGTCACGACGACGGAGCGCGGTTCGTTCGCGCTGGCCCGGTGCGACTGCGGCTGGGCCGGTCCGGCCCGCAGGTCGAGGGACCGGGCGCGTACGGACGCGGCGGAACACGTCCGTACGGCGACGGGCGGAGGGGACCCGGACCGAAGCCCGTCGGACTGAGAACCGCCGGGCGGTGCGTACGCGCCGGGAGGCGACGGCCCGTCAGGCTCCCCGCCGGGGGCGCGGAGCGACGCGTGCCCGCCGGCCGTGAACGCCCGTCAGCAGGGGCCGCCCTTCAGGCCGCGAGGCCGTTCCGTCCCGCGCCCGGGGCCGGGCCGCCGACGCGGGGCTCGGGGATGCCGACCGCCTCCGGGTGCCGGACCGCCTCGGCCCGCCGGGAGCGGACGAGACGGGCCCCCCGGCCCGAACGGGCGACGGCGGAGACGACGGGGGTCAGCACGGCGAGCGCGAGCGGGGCGAGGAGCAGCGCCACCGCCGTGCCCAGGGCGAAGCCGCCGATCACGTCGGTCGGGTAGTGGACGCCCATGTAGACCCGGGCGAAGCCCTCCAGCAGCGCGAGACCGATGGCGGCGAGCCCGAACCCGCGGTGGGCGACGAAGAGGCCGACGCCGAGCGCCATCGCCAGGGTGGCGTGGTCGCTGACGAAGGAGAAGTCGGTCTTCCCGGCCACCAGGACGTCGAGGCCCTGATGGTCCCTGAAGGGGCGGGGACGCTCGACGAAGCCCCGGATGGGGATGTTGACCAGGAGGGCGATGCCCGCGGCCAGCGGCGCCCAGACGATGCCGGCGACGGCCGAGACGGAGTCCCCGAACGCGCCGCGCCGGCGGACGCTCCACCAGCACCAGAGCACGACGAGCAGCATCGCGAGCACGATCCCGTACTCGCCGGCGAACTCCATGACGCGGTCGAACCACGGCGGAGCGGCCTTGGCCAGTCCGTTGATGTCGTAGAGCAGACCGACATCGGGGTTCGAGCCGTCCGATGCGAGTACAGCCATCTGCCTCGGCCCCTTGCTCTCGTGTCTGTGGTTTCCAACCCCCGTGGTCAGAGCGGTCGGATCAGGGAACGAACCGCCTGAGGCGCACGTTCCGCTCTCTCCGGTGGATCATGACGACGTTACCCAAGAGTGACGGTCCGCCGCAGCTCAGGGCCTCCGCATGACGGAGAGTTCCGGCCATGTCCCGTACGCCCGAAGAGCGGCTCCCGCCGTCACGTCCGCGCGGAGGGCGTGGGCAGCGCCGCCGCACCCTCCGCGGTGACCCGGGTGGCGCCGAAGTAGTCCGGGGTGTCGATCCGGTCGAAGCGGATCACCGCCCCGGTGCGCGGGGCGTCGATCATGTAACCGCCGCCCACGTAGATGCCGACGTGCCGGATGGCCCGGGAGTCGGTCAGGTCGTCCGAGAAGAAGACCAGGTCCCCGGGGAGCAGTTCCTCCCGCGAGGGGTGCGGGCCGGCGTTGTACTGGTCGTTGGCGACCCGCGGAAGCGGGATGCCGACGCTCTCGTACGCGGCCTGGGTGAGCCCGGAGCAGTCGAACCGGCCATTCTGCGCGGCCGTTCCCGTGCCGCCCCAGAGGTAGGGCGTGCCGAGCTTCTGCTGCGCGTAGTGGATGGCCCCGGCGGCCAGCCGGGACGGTTCGACGCGGCCCAGGGGCCGCGCGAAGCTCTTCTCCAGCGAACGGATGATGCGCACGTAGTTCTGCGTCTCGCTGATGGGCGGCACCCCGCCGTGCCGGATCACCCGGTACGCGCCCGCGTTGTACGCCGCGAGCATGTTGCTCGCCGGGTCCCCGGGCACGTCCTTCACGTAGCCGGCGAGTTCGCAGTCGTACGAGGCGGCCGACGGGATGGCGTCCTTCGGGTCCCAGATGTCCCGGTCCCCGTCCCCGTCCCCGTCGATGCCGTGACCGGCCCAGGTGCCGGGGATGAACTGGGCGATGCCCCGGGCGTCGGCCGAGGAGACGGCCCTCGGGTTCCAGCCGCTCTCCTGGTAGAGCTGCGCGGCGAGCAGGGCCGGGTTGATGGCGGGGCAGAGGTTCCCCCACTTCTGCACCAGCCCCTGGTAGAGGGCGGGCACGGCCCCCTTGGCGAGACCCACGGTGCCGTTCTTCCCGCTGCCCGCGCCGGCCGCGAGCCCCGTGGCGGCGGAGTACGTACCGACCACCAGCAGGGCGAGGAAACCGAGACAGACCCCGACGGCCCCGCCGGCCACCAGCCATGCCCTGCCAGCCCTGCGCACCGTCAACCACCCCTCGGTTCATGGCAGTACGTCCCGCGCCAGTCTAGGCGAGCGAAAGACGCCCAAGAGTGGAACAACGACAATCATTGCCCGGAGTCACTCTCCGTGATACACAGAGTGACCATACGCTTCTTCACACGAAAACCGGCCGTACCGGCGCAGGTCAAGGCCGTCGGACCGGTCAGATGTGCGGGGATCGGGTAAAGAGAGCACCCAAGCCGTCACACATGGGCGGTTTCATCAGCGAAGATAGAGCGATGACCCGTGCCGCCCGGAAGGGGCGGCCAACAACCCATACAGGGGCGGTGAGTTACATGTACCTGGCGGCTGAAAAGGGCGACATCACCACCATTATCGGTGGAATCGCCCCGAACTGGGGCCCCTTCGGGAGCCTGGGCAACGAGGCCAAGGTGATGATCGAGGTCGTGATGGCCGTGGCCATCCTGCTCTGCCTGGGCATCGCCATCTGGGGAGCGGCCAAGCAGCGCATCGGCGCGACCGCCCTCCGCGACACGTTCAGCGCGGAACAGGGCAAGGGGCTGATCGTCGCCGGTCTGACCGGCGTCTTCATCATCGGCTCGCTGGGGACGCTCTTCACCATCGTCTACGGGATGGCCGTCTGACCCCCCGTCGGACCGGACCCCCCCGAGATTGACCGACCTGATGCCCAGTCCTGTTGAAGCACGGCCGTACCCGCGAACGAATGAGGGGGCGTACCCGGCATGAGTCCCGGCGACGAGCACGACGGCTTCGGCGGCACGGGCGGCACGGGCCAGACCCGGACCCGCCTGCCCGAGGGCAACAGCGGCGACTTCCACGGAAACCGCCGGCCCGCGCGCGGCACCCGCTCCCTCCTCACGGTCGTGGGCGTGGTGGTCCTCCTCGTCGGAGCCATCGCCCTCGCCAACCGCGGCGGCGGCACCCCGTCGAAGCCGGGCGCCACCGGCGCCCCGGGCGGCCCGGCCCCCACCGCGGCGACCGGCGTCCGCCCCGTCACGGGCGGCAACGGCACCGTCCCCACGGGGTACGCCCACGACGAGCAGGGGGCGCAGAGCGCGGCGACGAACTACGCGGTGGCGCTGGATTCCGAGGACATGGTGAAGGCCGACAGCCGCCACCGGATCGTCGACACGATCTACACACCGGCGGCAGCGGCGCACCTCAAGAGCCGGCAGGACGCCGCGTACAGCGCGGACCTCCTCAAGTTGATGGGTCTGGACGCGGACGGCAACCCGCCCCGGGGAAGCGTCTTCGTCTCTCGGACCGTCCCGGTGGGGACCAAGCTGGAGAGCTTCGGCGGAAACACCGCCAAGGTCTCCGTCTGGTGCACAGGGCTGACCGGCATGTCGGGAGCCGGTTCCACCGACCCCGTACGCACCACGTGGAAAACCCGGATCTTCGAACTCGTATGGACGAATGGTGACTGGAAGGTCGCCGGTGACACGGAGAAGGAGGGTCCCGCGCCCGTACCCGGTGATGCCGCCGTCTCCACCTCCGAGGACATCAGCAGGGCCGTAACGGAATTCGGAGGGTTCACCTATGCCCGGTAGCTCTGGTGCGCGTGCCCTTTCCCGTACCCGGACCCTCACCACCCTGGTCATGGGCCTCCAGACCGCAGCCTTCCTCTTCGCCGCCCGCGCGACGGCAGCTCCCACGCCGACGCCGTCTCCCACCGGTGGCAGCGAGAAGTGCCGCTACCTCAGCGGCCACGCCAAGTACTACTGCGAACAGGGAGAACAGCGCGGGGATTCGGGGACCGGCTCGGGCGCCGGCAGCGGTCTCCCCGACCCCACCACCGCCCTCGACCCCCTCTCCTCCCTCGCCCGCGGCTTCGCCGACGCCGCCACCGCCACCCTCGACTACCTCTCCAAGGCCGTCAAAGAGACCGCCGACGTGGACTTCACCAACCCGGAGTTCCTCGGCCGCTACGCCATCGTCTTCGCCGCCTCCACCGTCCTCACCCTCCTCCTCTGGCTCCTCGCCGTCGCCAAGCGGGCCGTCCGGGGCGTCCCCCTCACCACCGCCCTCTCCGAGGCCATCGGCTTCCTCTGGCTGACGGTCCTCGCCTCCGCCTTCACCCCCCTGATCCTCTACACCGTCGTCAACGCCACCGACGCCGTCACCGAGGTCATCGCCTCCGGCACCGGCCGGCAGACCGACGTCTTCTTCGGCAGCTTCCGAGAGGCCCTCCAGAAGGGCGACAGCATCGGCGGCGGCCCGATCATGCTGATCATCGTGTCCCTGGTGACCGTGATCGCCGCCGGCGTGCTCTACCTGGAGCTGTTCCTCCGCGCCGTCATGCTGTACGTCGGCGCGCTCCTCGGCGTCGTCGTCTACTCCGGCCTCGTCGACAAGAACATGTGGGGCCACGTCCGCCGCTGGGCCGGCATCATGATCGCGATCATCCTGGTCAAACCCGTCATCGTCATCGTCCTCGGACTCGCCGGCGCCCTCTCCTCCGGGACCGGGCCCGACTCCTTCTCCGCCGTCGTCTCCGGCCTCGCGATCATCCTGCTCGCCATCTTCGCCTCCGCCGCGATCTACCGCTTCGTCCCCGGCTTCGGCGACGAGATCGCCGCCTCCCGCAACAACCGCCTCCACCGCGCCGGCGAGAACACCGCCGCCGCCGTCATCTCCTCCCCCGCCTCCCTCGTCTCCCAGGGCATCAAGACCCACAGCTCCCGCGGCGACGGCGGCGGCTCCTCCCAGCCCCCCCGCCCCGCCAACCCGCTCTCCGGCGGCATGGCCGCCCACGGCAGCCGGGGCGGGAGCGGCGGCGCGACGCCCCCGCCCGCCCCCCGCAGCAGCAGCCCCACCGCGGGAACCCCGCACAGCAACCGCAAGAACTCTGGAGGTGCAGGGCGTTGACGACCCAGTCCCAGCCGGTCACGCCCCGCCGCACGTATCTCATCGGCCGCGCCCGGCCGAACGCGATCGTCGGCAAGAACCGCGAGACCGGCGAGATCGCCCTCATCATCGTCGGCGCCTTCCTCGGCATGATGAGCGGACTCCTCGTCCCCCTCCTCCCCCTGCGGATCGCGCTCCTCGCCGGCCTGCCGATGCTCGCGATCGCCGCCGTGTACCTCCCGTACCGGCAGCGCACGTTCTACAAGTGGTTCGAGATCAACCGCAGCTACAAGCGCATGCTCAAGCGCGGCACCGCCTACCGCTCCGTCGCCGCCGAGGCCGGCACCCGTCTCGACGGCCGCGAGGTCGAGGTGGGCCCGCCCCCCGGCATCGGCCGCGTCGGCTGGCTCGCCGCCCCCTTCGGCCCCGACGAGATCGCCGTCCTCCTCCACGCCGACCGCCGCACCGTCACCGCCGCCATCGAGATCGAGGGCCCCGGCGTCGGCCTGCGCGACAGCGAGGACCAGGAGGCCCTGGTCGACCGCTTCGGCACCCTCCTCAAGCACGTCGCCAACGGCGACGGCTTCGTCACCCGCATCCAGATGCTCGCCCGCACCCTCCCCGCCGACCCCGACGCCCACGCCAAGGACGTCGCCCAGCGCGGCGACCCGCACGCGCCCGGATGGCTCCAGGACTCCTACGAGCAGCTCCAGTCCATGGTGTCCACCTCCAGCGAGCAGCACCGCGCCTACCTCGTCGCCTGCATGCACTACACCCGCGAACTGGCCGCCGAGGCCAACGCCATGGCCCGCGCCGCCCGCCACGCCACCGGCGCCCGCCGCCTCGACCGCGACGCCGGCCTCGCCGTCGTCATGGCCCGCGAACTCACCGACATCTGCGCCCGCCTCGCCGAGGCCGACATCCGCGTCCGCCAGCCCCTCGGCCAGTCCCGGCTCGCCTCCCTGGTCCACTCCATGTACGACCCGGACCACCCCATCGACCACATCCAGGCCATGTCGAAGAGGAACGCCTGGCCCGCCGAGCTGGACGCGATGGAACCGACGTACCTCCAGGCCAAGACCCGCGAGTCCTCCACCCGCGCCCCCTGGTGCCACGCCACCGCCTGGATCAAGGAGTGGCCGATGACCCCCGTCGGCGTCAACTTCCTCGCCCCGCTCCTCGTCCACACCCCCGACGTCATCCGCACGGTCGCCGTCACCATGGACCTGGAACCCACCGAGGTCGCCATCGAGCGCATGCTCACCGAGAAGACCAACGACGAGGCCGACGCCAGCCGCGCCGCCAAGATGAACCGCACGGTCGACCCGCGCGACATCGCCGCCCACGGCCGGCTCGACCAGCGGGGTGAAGATCTCGCCAGCGGCGCTGCCGGGGTGAACCTCGTCGGGTACATCACCGTGTCGTCGCGTTCCCCCGAGGCCCTGGCCCGGGACAAGCGCACGATCAGGGCCTCCGCCGGCAAGTCGTACCTGAAACTGGAGTGGTGCGACCGCGAGCACCACCGGGCCTTTGTGAACACCTTGCCGTTCGCGACCGGCATCCGACGCTGAGGCCGAAGGGGCACCGACCCATGCGAGATCCGCTGTCCGTCCTCACCGAGGCGTTCACCTCCTTCCTCTTCGGGAAGGTGGAGACGACCCGCCTGCCCGTCCGCACCTCCACCGGACAGGCCCAGGCCGTCTACCTCCCGACCGCCGCCCCCGGGCTCGGCGACTCCGGCGTCATCATCGGCCGCGAGGTCTACAGCGGGAAGGGCTACATCTACGACCCCTTCCAGCTGTACGGGCAGCAGCTCCCCGCCCCCCACTGGCTGGTCCTCGGCGAGTCCGGCAACGGCAAGTCGGCCCTGGAGAAGACGTACGTCCTGCGCCAGCTCCGCTTCCGCGACCGGCAGGTCGTCGTCCTCGACGCCCAGGGCGAGGACGGCGTCGGCGAGTGGAACCTCATCGCCCAGGAGCTGGGAATAACCCCCATCCGCCTGGACCCGATGGTCGCCAACGACGCCGGGATCCGCCTCAACCCGCTCGACCCCTCGATCACCACCACGGGCCAGCTCGCGCTGCTCCGCACGATCATCGAGGTGGCGATGGGCCACGGCCTCGACGAACGCTCCGGCTTCGCCCTCAAGGTCGCCCACGCCCACGTCACCGACCACGTCACCGACCGCCAGCCGATCCTCACCGACATCGTGGAGCGCCTGCGCCACCCCGAGGCGGAATCGGCGGAGGCCATGAACGTCGACATAGACGACGTACGGGCCTGGGGCCTGGACGTCGCCCTCGTCCTGGACCGCCTGGTCGACGGCGACCTGCGCGGCATGTTCGACGGCCCGACGACCGTCGGCATCGACCTCGACGCGCCCCTGATCGTCTTCGACCTCTCCCACATCGACCGCAACTCCATCGCCATGCCGATCCTCATGGCGATCGTCGGCGTCTGGCTGGAACACACCTGGATCCGCCCCGACCGGAAGAAGCGCATCTTCCTGGTCGAGGAGGCGTGGCACATCATCAACAGCCCGTTCGTGGCCCAGCTGTTCCAGCGCCTGCTGAAGTTCGGCCGCCGCCTCGGCCTGTCCTTCGTCGCCGTCGTCCACCACCTCTCCGACGTCGTGGACGGAGCGGCCGCCAAGGAGGCGGCGGCGATCCTCAAGATGGCCTCGACCAGGACGATCTACGCCCAGAAGGCCGACGAGGCCCGCAACACGGGCCGGGTCCTCGGCCTGCCCCGGTGGGCGGTCGAGATCATCCCGACCCTCACCCCCGGCATCGCGGTCTGGGACGTCAACGGCAACGTGCAGGTGGTCAAGCACCTCATCACCGAGAAGGAGCGCCCCCTCGTCTACACCGACCGCGCCATGACCGAGTCCTCGGCGTCCTCGGCGGTCGACCCGGAGCTGGAGTGGGAGACGGAGCAGCGGGCGGTCCTCGCCGAGCGGCAGATGAACGGTTCCTCGCAGTCGACGGTGGCGTAGGTGGCGTAGATGGACACGGCACGGAAGGGGGGAGGGGTCTCGGACGGGCTGCTGCTCGGCCTGTTCGCCCTCCTCCTCTGTCTCACGTTCCTGGTGTGGACGGCGACCGGTCTGGCGGCCCTGTTCGCCCACGGGTCCTGGCCGGACGGCGTCGCCTTCACGGGCACGCCCCCGGCCCTGCGCTCCCTGGCGACGGCCCCCACGGACCTCCCCGCCGCCTGGCCGGACGCCCCGCCGGGCCGGCTGTCGGGGTACGGCCTCTTCTGGGGCCTCCTGATCGGCGAGGCGATGGTCCTCGCGGTCCTCGCGGTCTTCGTCCTGGGCACCCTGGCCCGCTGGCGCGCGGTCCGCGCCCACCGGAGGGCGGACACGTACGGAACGCCGGCGGGAGACGCCCGGCGCCCCGTGCGGGAGGTCCACGAGCCCGTACGGGACGAACTCCCGCCGCCCGTACGCCCCCGCGCCCCGTCGGACCCCGCCCTCGTCCCGTACGGCCCCCCGGGACCCGACGGCCCGTACGGGCCGGGCGACGGCACCGAGCGCGCCGGGGAACCCGCGCCCGCACCCCGGGGACCCGCACGGGAGGCCCCGAAGTCCCCGCTCCCCCACCCCGAGCCGGGAATCCCCCCGCGCCCCCGGCCGGCCCCTCCCGCCGAGGCCGTCCCCGCCGGCGTCCCCGCCGAGACCGCGCCCGGCACCGTCTTCGGCCCGCCCGGTGTCCGCCGCCCCGCAGCGGTCCGGGCGGTGCGCGACGCCGACGGCCCGGTCCTCGTCGTCACCTCGGACCCGGCCGTCTGGTCGGAGACCAAGGACGCGCGCGGCAAGCTCGGCCCGGTCCTCGTCTACGACCCCGGGCACCTCTGCGACACCCCCGCCCGTCTCCACTGGTCACCCGCCGAGGGGTGCGAGGACCCGGAGACCGCCCAGGCCCGCGCCGCCGCCCTGCTGGCCCCGGTGCGCCCCCACTCCCGCCTGGACGCGACGACCGCCGAGACCGCCGAGACACTCCTGCGCTGCTGGCTGCACGCCGCCGCCGTCGACGGCCGCCCCTTCCGGCAGGTGCACCGCTGGGCACAGGGCTCCGACGCCACCGAACCCGTACGGGTCCTCCGCGGTCACCCCCGGGCCGCCTCCGGGCTGGCCGGACTCCTCGAATCCGCCCTCACCGCCCACCCCGAGAGCCGCCGCCTGGCACAGGAGCTGACGGCCCGTGCGTTCTCGGCGCTCTCCACGGTCCACATCAGGGAGGCGTGCAGCCCGAACCGAACGGATTCGCTGGCGCTGGCATCTTTCCTCCCCGAAGGGGGAACGCTCTACGTGGTGGGTGAATCCATCGAGGACCCCCGCACCCGCCCCGGCGCGATGCCGCTCCTGACGGCCCTCGCCGCACACGTGGTCGAGCACGGCCGCCGCATGGCCGCACGGTCATCCGACGGTCGGCTCGACCCACCACTCACCCTCGTGCTTGACGACGTGGCCGCCGTCGCCCCCCTGCCCGCACTGCCGACCCTCCTGGCCGACGGCCACGCCCGGGGCCTGCCCACCCTGGCCCTGATGCGCTCCCGGGAACAGGCGAGGACCCGCTGGCCGAACGACGTCCTGGCGCCCGGGGTCTGACGACCCCCCGTCAGCGGGTGCGCAGGACTTCGAGGTGTGCCCGGGCCGCCTCGGCCGCGTGGGCGAACCAGTCCGCGATGACGGCCGTCTCCTCCGGGGTGTACCGGGCGAAAACCTCCTCCAGGCGCGCGTAGAACGGCCCGTACAGCTCGACGAGGCGCGCGGCCGCGTCCGGGTCGGCCACGACCCTGACGCGGCGTCGGTCGCCCGGATCGGGGACGCGGTGGGCGTACCCGGCCTTCTCCAGGCGGTTGAGCACACCGGTCACGGCACCGGTGGTGAGGTTGGCGCGTTCGGCCAGGTCCCCGGCGGACAGGGGCTCCTCCCCTGCGCCGAGGACGTGCCCGAGGCAGGTCAGGTCCGTCACGTTCACGCCGAGGGCCTGCGCGACCTCCTGCTGTCCGATCAGACCCAGGGCCACGTACGCGTCCATCCGCTGGATCGCCTCGCCGGCGGTGGCCGGAGGGCGGCTCTTGCCCTGCACCCGGATACTCCTTAGCATCTAAGTTACTTAGCTCGTGAGATTAATTTTCTCTCGCGCCTTCATCCTGCCTGCCCCGAACCCCTGCGGGAGTCACCCATGAGTGCCCACGGCGACGTCGATCTCGGCCACACCCCGGCCGGCTGGACCGGAACCGGCCTCGCGACCCTGGGCGCCACCGTCGCCGGGGCCGGACTCTGCCTGGACCGCGCCTGGGCCCTGTGGCTCGGAGCGGCCCTGACCGTCCTCGCCGCCTTCGCCACCTGGGTCCTGCACCTGGCGGGCTGGGGCAAGCCCTCCGGACCCCGCCCCGCCGACCAGTGGGACTGGCGGGTCCGCGACGCCACCGCTCGCGAGGGCCACCCCGGCTGCCTCGGCTGCCGCCTGGCGGGCCGCCGGACCGCGGCGGAGCCCGCCTACCGCGTCCCGGAGCCCTCCGGTCGCCTCAGCTCGTACTCCACCTCCACCGCCGTGTCGCTCCCCGGCACCGCCACCCGCTCGCCCGTCGCCGCGAACCCGAACCGCCGGTAGAAGGCCGCCGCACGCGCGTTCTCCTCGTGCACGTACAGCCGCACCCGCTCGACCGCCGGGTCCGTCAGCGCCCAGGACCACTCCACGCCCGCCCGGAACAGCGCGTCGATCACCCCCGACCCGCGCGCCTCGGGGCGCACGTACACCCCCACGACGTGCGTCTGGTCGACCTTCGCCGGTTCGCCGAACCGCACCTCGTCCGAGGGCCGTTCCACGAGCAGTGTGATCGTGCCCGCCCAGGAGCCGTCCGGCCCCTCGGCCACGAACTGCCGCACCGTCCCGTCGCCGCTCTCGGACGACGCCTCCGTACGCTCCCGCCAGAAGGAGTCGGGCCGCTCGACGGCGGCCGCGTACGTGTCGAGGAATGCCAGGTGCGCGACCGGGTCCCGGAGGGCGGCGAGACGGATCTCGCGGGCCTTCTCCCACTCGTCGGCGCGGATGTCACGTATCAGGTGGTCCATGGCCCGATCCTGACGACGGACACACCCTCCTGACAAGGCATTTCCCGGGAGCCGCGCCCCCGCGTCGCACCCCGGTACAAGGTGACCGGGCTCAGAACGCAGAAAAGCCCCGCACCATGAGGTGCGGGGCTTTCCCACAATGATTGTTCGGCGGTGTCCTACTCTCCCACAGGGTCCCCCCTGCAGTACCATCGGCGCTGAAAGGCTTAGCTTCCGGGTTCGGAATGTAACCGGGCGTT